>JACWER010000001.1 GCA_014653385.1 Pelagibacterales bacterium SAG-MED50
CTCTTACATCATTTTGAGATTTTTCATCAGTTTCAACAACTTTCTCTATAATAATTGGTTGATCATACACTTGATGTAATACTACAAATAATCCTGCAAATGCCATTAAAATGAAAAAAACCATTACCGATAAACCCTTTGTTACTCTTGTGACATAAGGAAGAATAAGACTAACTAATAATGCTATAACCAAAACTGCTCCATAAGATAAGTCTGAAACAAAGCTTTGAAGTCTTTCAAATCTAAAAGTAACCAAGATATAATTTATAAGGTATAAGTTTAATGCACCTAAAATTGCTCCAAACGCACCTCCACGCCCACCAGCCAAACTTGCACCACCTAGAACTAAAGCAGTAATACCTAGTAATGTATATTTAGTTCCTTGTAGTGGATCTCCAGATCCAACAAGAGCCGTAAAACATATTGCAGAAAGAGCTGCAAAAATTCCTGCTATCATATGAGCAACTATTCTTACAAGGTGAATTTTTACACCGCTTGTAAAAGCTGCACGTTCATCTGAACCCATTAATTTTAGATGACCCCAAAAAGCCGTATGAGTAATTATATAAAATAATATTGTTGCCAATATCATTAGAAGAAATATAGGATTTAGAATTGTAAATCCTTCTCCCCATGGAAGCAACCAGTCAGGAGCTATTCCACCTGGTCTTGGTAAAATAACAATATTTATTCCAGCAAATGCTAAATATCCAGCTAGAGATACAATGATCGGTGAAACTCTAACAAAACAAACAATTAAAGCATAGAAAAGTTGCCAAATTAATCCCATTGCTATTGCATAAACAAACCAGCCAATTGGAGTTTGCAAATATCCAGCGGCATATAGTTGAATACTACTTACATTTATGAAACCCATGAAAGGACCAATAGACAAATCAACCCCACCTCTTCCGGCCATAGCTATAAATGTTAGAGCATAAGTGGTTAAAATTAAAGGAGCAGTAAGCATTATCGCACTTCCTATGCCTGATTGCGAGATAAGTATTGGACTTCTAATTAAAGCAAAAATTAATAAAGCAAAAAAAATAAAAATAGGAACCATTAGATACTTATTTGAAGAAGTATCTACACTAGATCTATAGGTTTTTAATTTTTCTATTATTTCCATTTTTTTTTAATCAAAATAAACAATTTTTATTTTATCAATTCCAAATTTATTTTTTAATTTTTTTTCACTTCCATTTATTTTGCTATAATCGATAACTCGAATTTTTTCGTTTAGTTCGTTATTTTTTTCTTGATCTAAATTTCTTTTTGGAATTATTTTATTGAACTCTTCATGGTCTTTCGATGAATAGTTTGATTTGAGACTAATTTTTTTTTGTATTTTTTCCTCATTATTATGTTCAGAAAAATTATCTAGTTGATCAAATTTTTGAAAGTCTGATGGGTTATAATAGTTTATCTCTTTTCCCTTATCATTTTCATTATATTTAGGGGCTTTTTGATCAATCTTTAAAATATTATTAAAATAATTTTTATCAGAATTAGCATATTTAATATTATGATTATTTGATTGAATGTTATTTTTAAGGTTAGAATTAAATTTTCTAAAATTATTTAATTTTTCAAAATTAATTTCATCTTCATCACTATAATATTTATGTTTATTTTCTATTTTCATCAAAAAGTTTTAACTTTTATTTTATTATTACTCTTATTATTATTTTCATCATCAAAATTTACTATTTTGACAATCTTTCTTTCTTCAGGTTTAGTTTTATTTTCAGCTTTATTTTTAATTATTGTTGAAACATTAGATTTAGCTGAAATAGTTGTTTCACCAACTCCAGCTGTTTGACCAAACATTCCTTCAAGTAAAGTATCAGCATTAATTTTATCATTTTCAAAAATATCAAATATTGTCCCATTTCTGAAAACTATAACTTTTGGACATAGCCCAATAAATTCTTCTAGTTCACTTGATAAGAAAACAACTGTGTTACCTTCCTCAACATATTTTCTTAAATGAACATATAGGTCTCTTTTAGTGCTTATATCAATGCCCCTTGCAGGATCATTTAAGATAAGAACTTTTGGATGCTGTGCAAATGATCTTGCTATCATCACTTTCTGTTGGTTTCCTCCACTTAGTGAACCTATTAGATTATCACTTGGACCAGTTTTAATATTTAATCTTTCTACCTCCCAATCATAAATTCCATTTAGTTCCATCCAATTAATAAAACCTAAGAATCCTGCTCTACTAGTTTTTTTGTAAAGAGGTACAACTAAATTTTCATAAATACTTAAGTTAGGAAGTATTCCTTCTTTTTTTCTATCACCAGAAACAAATGATATTCCATTTTCTTTTGCACTTTCTAATGAATTATATTTTAAAAATTTTTCACTAGAGTCTAAAATTTCAATAGTCCCACCATGAGATTCTTGTACACCTGCTAAAATCTTAACAAAATCATCTTGTCCATTACCATCAAGACCTGTTATGCCTACAATTTCTCCTTTTTTGACTTCAAAATTGACAGGTTTGCTATCTGGCCAAACAACTAAATTTTCTGCTCTCATTACAACTTTATCTGTTTTAGTTTGCATAGCTATTGATGTAGATTTCTCTCCAGTTTCTTCTCTACCGGTCATTAAGCCTATTAAATTTTTTTCATTAAGATCTTTTTTTTCTAACACCCCAACATCTTTACCATCTCTCATAACAGTTGCTTTATCACTTATTCTTACTAGCTCAGCAATTCGGTGAGTTACAATAAAAATTGCAACTCCTCTGTCACGTAACTCTCTCATTTTTTTAAATAATCTTTCAGTGGAATCAAAATCAAGAGCAGCAGAGGACTCATCTAGAATTAACACTTTTGTATTATCTCTTAAGAAAGCTCTTGCAATTGTTATCCATGCTTTTATTGGAAGAGATAAATTAAATGCCTGAGTATATGGATCAACGTATTCACCAACAAGATCTTCCATAATTTCTTGAGCTTTAAGTACTTTTTCTCTTTGGGTTAAATTTTTGTACCAAAAATCATCTGATCCAACAAATAAGTTGTCTACTACTGATGACTCTTCAGCTATCATTACTTCTTGAAAAACTGTTGCGATTCCCATGTTTCTAGCCATTACTGGGGAAGTAGGAGTTTGACCAAGTATTGAAACTTTACCTTTATCTACTGGCAAAACTCCAGACATTGTTTTTGCCAATGTGCTTTTACCACAGCCATTTCCTCCAACTATCGCGTGAATTTCACCAAAATTTGCATTGAAATTTACTCCGTTCAAGGCTTTGGTTACACCAAAATATTTGTGAACATCTTGGACGTAAATATCACCTTGGACAGTTTTTGACTTATCAGACAACACCTCTTTAGAGGTGTTGTCTTCTATATTTTTTTCAGCACTCATACTTAGTTATAAGTATTAGTGAGATTTTGGATCGTATTTTGTAGGATCGCTTGGATTCTCAAAGAATGCTTCTACGTATTCTTTAGGAGCCCACTTGTCCATTCCAGGATTATCCCAACCAGTAGAATTTCGATCACAATCTTCATTTAAGATTTGACTGATTTCATCGAAATTTTTTGTAGCTGGACCAACTAATATAGACTGAATCATAGGACTTTGACCTTGCAAAGTTCTAATCATTACATCCATACCAAGTTCAACTTCATCTCCTGGAGGCCATGCATATATTGCTTCATCAATATATCCAGGGTTTTGTCTCCAATAACATAATGCTCCAAGTTCTCCACCTAAAGCAATTGGTGGAATTGGATCAAGACCAGACTGAAGTAAAGCTTGTAACGTTCCAGTTTCTCCTGAAGACTGTACCGCAATACCATCAACTTTTTTTGTATTTGTTGATAACCATTGTGATAGTTCTTTTTGAGCAACTTGCGAAGTCCAGTTATGTGCTAATTGTCCAACAACATTTACATCAGGGAATTCTGACAATGCAGCTAATACCCCTTTGTTTTGTTGGTCCGAAGCAGAATATCCTGGTATTCCTTCGATAACTATAACATTACCTTTTTCACCAATAAGCTCAGCCATCCAAGCACCAACATAATAACCAACTAATCTGTAATTAACAGATGTATTGATTGAATATGGAGATGTTGTAAAGCCAGTAAATGATAATGTAGGTATACCTTTTTCCCAACCATACTTAATAGTAGTGTTAAGAGCAGTTATATTAGAGCAACATATAATAATTGCATCAACTTTACCCCCATCTATCATTTGTCTCATTTGTTGGATTTGTAATGAATCGTCCAAGTTTGATTGAGTAATTACGATTTCATCAACCATACCAAGTGCTTTCCATTTTGGATAAACAACTTCCATCAAACGTTCCATTGCACCTTTACGCCATGTATTTCCAGCATAAGTACTTGCATAACCAATAGTCCACGGTGGTTTTCTGGGACTTTTCCATCCCTTCATTACCGCAGGTCCTAAAGGTTGGTCTTTATCCATAAAGTCCATGTTATAAACATAATCTCTCATTTCTTGAGGAACTTTTTTTAGACACTCTGTGCATAATTCACCTGAATTAGCTGTGCTAAAGATTCCAAGAAGTGAAGAAAACATAATAACATAGATCATTTTAGTTATTTTCATTTACCCCTCCTTTGATTAAATTAATAATGATACCTTCTCATGTAAGAAAAACTTTTTCTACGGTTTAAATATTATTAATTTTTATATATAATTTTTATAGGTTAAATTTTCGTTTGTTTTAAATGAAAAAAATGATCTAAATTATGTTAAGTATATATTAAAAAAATATTCTATTAAGAGTTGAATAAGATTATTTTTTGACAAAAAATTATTTCTATATGAAAAAATTAATTTTTATTTTTATTTTTATTCTAATGATCCCTTCGAGAGTTTTTGCAGATTATATTTTAGAGCCAGCAAATTGTACTTTGAAAAAACAAAATAATTGTGGAGCTTATCTTTACAATAATAAAACAGGAGCAACATATTTTTGTACTTTAGAAAAGTGTAATGAAATTATGCCAGCTTTAGAAGAATTTATAGTAGAAGAAACTAAAGGTAAAAAAGAGTCTAAAAAATCAAAAATTCCTAAATTTAAAAAAAAAGAAAAAAAGAAATCTAAAATACCAAAATTTAAAAAAAAATCTGAATAAATAGATTTAATCTTTTGATTTTAATTTTTTAGTTTCTGCAATAGTGATTTCTATAGCTGATCTAATCTCATTACAAAAATTGAGATCATCTCCAATAAAAGTTCCTTTAATAAAGCTTTGATTGGCAACTCCATTTTCTTTCATAAAATCCATATAATCAGATACCTGAACGCCCACACTATTTGAGTATTCTTTTTCAACATCTTGGTAGTTGACTTTTTTTATCTTTGCTAATGTCAGGATTCCAAATGGATATAAATAATTTGCTGTTGCAAAAAAGCTTTTTGATAACTCAGGATGATCTTCTCTGGTTATTTCTGTTATTGCAGAATTTAAAGAAACACAACTTTTAATAATTTTATAAGTTAAATTATCATCTTCTAGAAGTTCTTGTATATTGTAAAAACCTAATCGTTCAACTTTTCCAGCAAATATGGGTGTTGAGAAAAAAATAAAAATAATTATTAGTTTTCTCATATTATTCTCTGTAACTTATATCCTCTTTATCAAGTATTTTTTTTATTTCTTTTAAATGTTGTTCACCCATGTTCACTGGATAATTTTCCCATTCTTGAGCTGTTTTTTCAGCAACTTCAGAACTTACTATATTTAATTCTTTGTTAGTAGAAAGAGCTGTTAAATATGTTTCGCAGGCTTTTTCAAAATAATATAATTCATCAAATGCTTCAGCGACAGTTTGACCTAAAGTTAATATTCCATGGTTTGCTAGAAGCATAGAACGATTGTTTCCTATAGCTGATGCCATTTTATTTGACTCTTCTTCAAAGCCTAGTCCTCCAAAATCATTATAAATTGAAACACGATTATAAAACCGCATAGTATTTTGATCTATTGGTTGTAATACAGGGTTTTTTAAGGCTGATAGTGCTGTAGCATATTTTGAATGAACATGAAGTATGCACCTAGCGTGAGGGACTTTTCTATGGATTGTTCCGTGAATGTTTAATGCTGTTGGATCAACTAGTTCAGGATTTTTTTTAATCTCATCAATTTTGTTCTGTTCTACTAAAACCATGTCACTAGCTTTAATTGAGCTAAAGTGTAACCCAGAACCATTAACATAAAAATCGTTTGAATTAGGAAGACAAACACTAAAATGATTAGCTATTCCCTCGTTCATATTAAGTCTAGCTGTCCATCTAAATGCTGCTGCTAAATCTTGTTTTAATTGATTTATTTTCATTTTTATTAATCTAGAGTATATTTTTTATTTTTAAAATGAATAATAAAGTATTTATATCATGCGCTGTAACTGGTTCAGGTGATACTGCTAGTAAACACCCAGATTTACCAAAAACTCCAGAACAAATTGCAACAGCTTCAATTGAAGCTGCTAAAGCAGGAGCTGCAATTGCTCATATTCATGTTCGAGAAGAAGACGGAACTCCAAGTAGAAGATTAGAGTTATATAAGGAAGTTGTAGATAGAGTAAGATCTAGTGGTACTGATGTAATTCTAAATTTAACTACAGGGATGGGCGGTGATCTAGACATTGGACAAGGTGATAATCCCTTAGATTTTGGTCCTATGACTGATATGGCAAATGTTATGGAAAGAATTGCAAATGCTGAACAGTTTCTGCCTGAAATTTGTACATTAGATGCTGGAACATTAAACTTTGGTGACAGCTCAGTAATTACAGTTAATACACCAAATGATTTAAGAAAAGCTGCAAAAAAATTAAAAGAGATAGGTGTAAAACCTGAAATAGAAGCATTTGATTTAGGTAATATGTGGTTTGGAGCTCAGCTATATAAAGAGGGTTTATTAAGTGATCCACCTATGTTTCAAATGTGTTTAGGAATTCCATGGGGAGCACCAGCAACAACTTTAGCAATGCAAGCAATGAAAGATATTATGCCAAAAGAAGGTGTTTGGTCTGGTTTTGCAATTTCAAAAAATGAAATGCCATTTGTTGCTCAAACTGTTTTAATGGGTGGTAACCCAAGAGTTGGACTTGAAGATAATTTATATTTATCAAAAGGAAAATTAGCAACCAATGCTCAGTTAGTAGAAAAAGCTATAAGAATAGTAGATGAACTAGGTTATTCAACTATGACACCAGCTGAAACAAGAGAAAAATTAAAATTAATTAAACATAATTAATGTCAAAAATAACAGTCCTAGCAAGTTTTTATCCTAAGGAGGATAAATATAACCAGGTTAAAGAAATTTTATTATCCATGACAAATCCAACAAGATTAGAGGAAGGGAATGAAGTTTATAATTTTTATGAGGAAAAAAATACTGAAGGTAAAAGTAAGTCTTTTCATTTATTTGAAATATATAAAGACACTAAATCATTAGATTTCCATAGAAACACAACACATTATAAAAATTATAGATCTAAAATAATTGATTTATTGAGTAGACCCATAGAAGTAAAAGTTCTTAGTTCGGTTGATACTAAATAATTTTTTTAATAACCTAGTTTTTTATCAATCTGATTTAATAATTCTTTATTTTCTATGAATAATTTTAAATTTTTTACAAATATATCAAGAGTTAACTTAACATAACTTCCATTATCATCAGATGAAACATGAGGGGTTAATATTAAGTTCGGTGTATCCCAAAGATTTGAAGACTTATCAAGAGGCTCATGCGTAAAAACATCAAGTATTGCACCTGCTATTTCATTATTATTTAGTTTTTCACTCAATACTTCATAATCCATTACTGATTGTCTTCCAACGTTTACTATTCCACAAGTAGGTTTAAGCATATTAAGTTTTTCTTTATTAATAAGATTTTTTGTATCTGGAGTTTCAGGAACCGCTAAGTATAAAAAATCAGCATTAGGTAAAACATTATTAATATTTTCTATTGTGATTACTTCATTACATCCTTCAACAGCTCTTCCTCTTTTATTAACTCCAATAACATTTGCCCCTAATGACTTAACATGTTTTGCCATCGAAGATCCTAAGGAACCTGTTCCAACTACAACCACGGTTTTTCCTGCAATTGGATTACTGAAAAGAGATACAAACTCCTTCTTTTTTTGGTTTGTAACAATTTTAGTCATATGGTTTTGCAACATTAAAATAGCCATTAATCCATACTCACCAGCTTTTTTAGCATGAACACCACTGCTATTTGTCAAAACTAAATCATCAAACATCCAGTCCAATGGCAGCAAATGCTCAACACCTGCTGATACAACATGTATCCATTTTAGATAAGGTGAAATCTTTTTAAGGTTTTTTGTAGGAAAATTCCAAGCTAACAAAATATCAGAATTTGACATTGATTTTTCAAAATTTTCCTCATCCCAATCAACAAATATTTCCAATTTATCCTTTATTTCAGGAAAACCTTTAAGAGCTTCATTTAAATGTTCTTTTGTAATAGTAAAATTTTTCTCACCTTCGGCATCAGTTGGGAACGACCCAGGTGCCCAATGATTATTTTTAACATGAATTTTAATCTTTTTATCTTTATTCAAAATTGCCTCTTGCTTCCATCTCTTGAAGATTGTTTATAATACTTTTGTCTCGTTCTTTTAATGGCATATCTTCTAAATTAAATTGCATATTCATCACAGATGAACAGATTGATTTAACATATTCTTTATCATTATTATTTTTTTTTGGTGCTTTTAATATTGTATCCTGTCCATTAGTTCTTACAACTTGTCCTTTTACTTTTTGAGGTTGAGGAGGATCTTTACCTTCTTCTAAATCTTTTGACAGTTTTCTTATCCTTCTTCTGTAAATCATAACACCTTTGTCAGTTGGCATTAAATGTTCACCTTTATGACTACTAATTGATCCCATTCCTTCAACAGCTTCCGCATCACCTGGATTCTTTTGCTTTTCTTCTTGTGTTCTATTGGAAATTTCACCAGCTTCAATTCTTTCATACCCTTCTTGATTATTGTATTCAATCGGATCTCCTCTATCACCAAAATTTGCCCAAGCTAAAGCAACACAATGATGATCATCAACAGGAACAACCCATCTAGTAAAAGAGCTTCTGCCAAAGTACTTACTTTTTGTACCATCAGCAGCAAAAGCAGCTCCTGCTTGTGTAAAATTTGGTAAAATTAATTCATTTACTCTAACCCAAACGTTATCATTTATCCGTCTTGTATTGCATCCAAGGTATTGAATACCTCTTTCAAAAAAATCTATTTCTCCAACTTCAGCAAACCCTTCAGAAAATTGTATACCAGAGCTTTGACCATGTAAAAATGAAGTATGAAGAGGGTCCATAATTGCATCAAGCACTTGTATCCAATTACAATTATAATCTATGCGATAAGGACTAGAAATATTTCCAGGTATTTCAAATGAATCATAATGTGGAAATTCAGGAATTTTTTCCATTGGACCAAGATATGAAAAAACTAAACCATTAAATTCTATTACTGGGTATGCCCCAAGCTTAAAAGTATCTCTTAATTTTTTTGCTTGTTTCGAGTCTATATTCTCTCCAGGTGTTTCAAGTATTTCACCATTAGTAGAAAAAAGCCAACCATGATAACAGCACCTAATACCTTCATCCTCAGTTTTTCCATAAGCCATTGAAGCTCTTCTGTGAGGACAAGCTTTATGAACCAATCCTATCTTACCTTTAGTTGATTTAAATATAACAAGATCTTCACCTAAAATACGAATTTCCTTTGGTATCTCACTTACCTCAGATGTTAGGGCAACAGGATGCCAATAACGTCTTAGATATTCCCCGCATGGTGTTTTAGAATTTGTTTGGGCCAATCGTTTATCAATCTCTGGTACAGTTGACAGTTTGTAGCCTCTAAAATCTTCCTGTTTAAAATTATTCATACCAGTGCTCTTTTGAAAAATTATATTGTAAATATTATTATTCTAAAATACGCTTTTCAATATAAATAACCCTTTAGTGACAAGCTAATGTCTAAAGAAAAAAATTTAGTAAAAATTAAAAAACCTAAAAATTCAAATATTATATTTGGATTGCCACCCACATCTTATATTGATGAAGATTTTTGGAAAAAGGAATGTGAAACTGTATTATCCAATGGATGGCTGTTTGTAGGTTTTTCTCATGAACTTAAAAAATCTGGTGATGTAATTCCAGTTTTTATTGCAAATAAACCTATTTTACTTGTGAGAAATGGAAATGAAATTTCTGCTTTTCACAATGTTTGTAGTCATCGATGTTTAAAACTTGTAAATGAAAAAAAAAATGTAGGAAAAATTATCCGTTGTCCATATCATGCTTGGAGTTATGATCTTGATGGTAAATTAAAAGCAGCTCCACATGTGGGTGGAACCAATCAACACAAACCTAAAGGATTTAATTTCTCTGATCATGGATTAAAATCAATTAAAGTTCATATTTGGCATGATTGGATTTTTGTTAATTTTAATGGAAGAGCAAAAAAATTTGAAGAATATGCGAAACCACTTATTAAAAAATTTGATGATATTGATTTAACAAAATTAAAATATGCAACAACTCTAGATTTTGGAAAAATAAATACTAACTGGAAATTTCTAATTGAAAATTTTATAGAACCATATCATGTACAATTTGTTCATAAAACTACTACTAATCAACCTTTAAAGGATCATTATACGATTGTTGACGGCATGTGTTACGGAAGTGGCGTTGATGTTGATGAAGAAGATACTAATAATAGTGATGCACTATCCGTAACTTCAAAATATTTATCTCTTTTTCCAAATTTTATAATTGGAACATATTTTCCTAATCAAATTGGTGTTTATTTAAATATACCAATAAGCCCAGGCATAACTTCACAAAAAAGAATAATCTATACTACTGATGGTAAGGTTATGAGTGAAAAAGAAATTAAAACGGTGAGAAATATATGGTGGAGTGTTCATAAAGAAGATCATGAAATGTGTGAAAGACTTCAAGAAGGCAGATATTCTCCAGCTGCAAAAGAAGGTGGTCTTTTATCTCCAGTTTGGGAAAAAGGTGTTCAAGCATTTCAAAAACTTATAGTTGATGCTACAATGAAATCTTCTAAATCAATAAAAAGGAAAAAAAATGTCTAAAGAAATTAATCTAGATGGGTATCGACTTGCTCACACAATGATAAGAGTTAAAGATCTAGAAGCATCTTTTAATTTTTACTGCAAAACTTTAGGTATGAAAGTTTTAAGAAAAACAGATTATCCAGATGGAAAATTTACAAATGCATTTATAGGATATGGACTTGAAACAGAGTCTCCTTGTTTAGAGTTAACTTGTAATTGGGATCAAAAAGAAGACTACGACAAAGGAAACGGTTGGGGACATGTTTGTATTGAAACCCCTGATGTTTACAAAGCCTGTGAGGATCTTGAAAAACTAGGTGTTAATATTACTCGTAAACCAGGCCCTATGAAACATGGAACTAGAGTAATAGCATTTTGTGAAGATCCCGATGGATACAAAGTTGAATTAAACGAACCAATAAAAGTATAAACTGAAAGGAAATAAGAATGTCAAAAACACCTCAACTATATAAATTTAAAGATATTGAAAATAGACTTCATACATTGGAACCTGGAAAGAGTTATATTAAACCATTTGTAACCAGCAAAGTAAGTAACACAATGTGTGGAGGGTTAAATTTTTTAAATAAAGTTTCTGTTCCGTGGGATTTAACTTGTGATGAAATTATTTACTGTATGGAAGGAACTTTTAGACTAACATGTGATGGAAAGTCTTATATTTGTAATCCGGGAGATGTTCTTTATATACCTAAAGACAATCATATAGCTTATGAATGTGATGAGAAATGCGTGATATTTTATGCTGCTTATCCTCATGATTGGAAACAACAAGCGGGCATAACATTTGTTCCTGGAATAGATCCTGAAGATATGCCACAATAATAAAATGATCAAAGGAGATTGATATGAGCCAAAATGAGAAGATTTATTATGAAAATTTTAAAGATGCAGTAGAGCGAAATAGAAAAAAAATACCTTCTGTTCATAAAAAATTAAAAAATGCTGGCGTTAAGTATGTTTTATCAAGCTGGATTGATCTCCACGGAATTCCAAAATCAAAACCTGTTCCAATGACTGACTTTGAACCTTTATGTTTAGGAAAAGGACCTCAGTTTGCTGTTCACTCAATATCTTTTGTTCCAGAACTTACACCCGCAGACTCAGATCAGGTTATGCTGCCAGATTTAGATGCTATTTATATTTGTCCTTGGGATAACACTACAGCAATTATTTTTGCGGATCTTTATTGGGAGGATAAACCATATAATGTTTGTCCAAGACAAGCTTTAAAACGTAATATGCAAAAAGCTCAAGATGCTGGATATAAAGGTATGGCCGGTGTAGAGCCTGAATTTATAGCAATGAAATATGATGAAAATGGGCAACCAGTAAAAGCAATTGATACAGATCCAATAAAAGGAATTAGACCAAGACGTCAGGCTTTTGGATATGATGTTGAACACTCGCTAGACTCAATGCATTTTCTAAAAGAGTTAATAGATATTCTTAATGGATTAGGATGGAAGCTTCATGATGTAGTTGCTGAAGGTGCTTATTCACAATTTGAATTAGATTTTCATTACACAAATCTTTTAGAGATGGCTGATAGATTAGTTTTTCTTCGTATTCTTTTAAAAGAAGTTGCTAAAAAACATAATATGTTCATTACATTTATGCCCAAACCAACAATTGGTGATTGGAGATCAGGAGCACATATAAACTTTTCAATGATTGATAAAAAAGGAAAAAATATTTTTGACGGTGGAAATAAGTGGTCTAAAGAATCTTTGTTTGCGGTAGGTGGACTAATGAAACATGCTGAAGCAATAACTTCAATTACATGTTCAACTGTAAATTCCTATAATGGATTAGTGCCAAGAGTTGGTGGATTTGAAGGGGGTACTGTTACTTGGGCGCCAACAAATATCACTTATGGGCACAATAATAGATCTGCTCAGTTTAGATTACCACAAAACAGATATTGTATTGAAAATAGAGCTGCAGATATGACAATGAATGTGTATTTGGCCTTTTCAATGACGCTTTCAGCTGCAGTTGAAGGAATTAAGAAAAAAATTCACCCGGGTAAAGCTACAGACCAAGATCTCTACAATATGACTGAGAAAGAATTTAAAAAACTAGGAATTAAAAGATTACCAAGAAATTTACTAATGGCGTTAGAAGCTCTTAAAAATGATACTTTGTCAGATGAGGTAATAGGATCTGTTATGAAAAAATCATTACTTGCCTATAAGAATGATGAATGGGAAAGATATCATCAGGCAGTGACAGATTGGGAAGTGAAAGAGTATTTAAGACTTTACTAATTCATGAAGAATTATGAAAAGTTTAAATTAGGAAATATAAAACTTTTATCTGGTAAAGTTTTTAAATCAGCAGAATTAGTTTATAAAACTTATGGTATATTAAACAAAAATGGTTCAAATGTAATTGTTCTTCCAACATTTTATACAGGAAGTCATATTAGGAATGAAGGATTTATAGGGAAAAATAGAGCAATAAATCCAAACAAGTATTTTATTATATCTATAAATATGTTTGGAAATGGTTTTTCATCATCACCAAATAATTCTAATAACAATCAATCAGGCTCAAAATTTCCAACTCTTACATTGTGGGATAATATTTATTGCCAGCATAAGCTTATTACAGAAAAATTAAAAATAAAAAAAATAGCACTGGTAACTGGCTGGTCAATGGCTGGTTGCCAATCATATCAATGGGCTGCTCAGTATCCAAATATGGTAAAAGCTATTCTTCCATTTTGTGCTTCATCTAAAACTTCAATTCACAATCATGTTTTCTTAGAAGGGGTTAAAGCTGCACTTACTGCCGATAAAAATTGGAATAAAGGCAACTATAAAAAACAACCGATTTCTGGTTTAAAAGCTTTTGGTCGTGTTTATGCAGGATGGGCTTTTTCTCAAAATTTTTATAGAAAAAAACTATACAAAAAACTGGGTTATAAAAATTCTGAGGAATTATTAAAAGATTGGGCAAATGATCATGCTAAAAATTGGGATGCAAATAATTTATTATCTAAACTAAAAACGTGGCAACTAAACGATATTAGTAAAGGGCCAATCTATAATAATAATTATATTAAAGCACTTAAATCGATAAAGGCAAAAACAATTTTGATGCCATGTAATCAAGATCTATACTTTAGAACTAAAGATAATGAATATGAAAGTAAATTTATACCCCATTCATCGTTAAGACCGATTGATTCATCTTTTGGTCATTGTGCAGCCAATCCAGGTAATGATAAAAATTTTGAAAAAAAGCTAGATAAAAACATCAAAGAATTACTAAATTAAAAATGAAGAAAATTAAAAAAGTTGCAATAATAGGCACCGGTGTAATAGGAGCTGGTTGGATTATACGTTGTTTAGCACATAACAAAATTGTTTATGCTTTCGATAGAGATTTAAGATTAAAAAAAAATTTAATAGCTGAAATTAAAAGAACATGGCCGTATGTAAAAAAACTTTTTAATAAAAAAACAATTAACCTAAAAAATTTTAAATATTTTACTTCAATTGAGGAGACCTTAAGAGAAGCAGATTTTATTCAAGAATGCGCAAGTGAAAATTATGCTTTAAAAACTAAATTAATGACCAATATTGGTAAATATGCAAAACCTAATGCAATTATTGCATCAAGTTCTTCAGGTTTATTGCCGACTAGGATTTATTCAGAATGTTTAAATCCTGAAAGAACTCTTATCGGACATCCATTTAACCCAGTCTATTTGTTGCCTGCAGTTGAAATTGTGCCTGGAAAAAAAACTACAAAGAAATATTTAAAACTAGCTGATAAATTCTATAAATCAATTTCCATGAATCCAATAATGGTTAAACACGAGTTGCCTGGTTATTTATCAGATAGATTACAAGAAGCATTATGGAGAGAGGGACTTCATATAATTAATGAAGGACACGCAACAACTAAAGATTTGGATAGAGCAATTGAGGATGGACCTGGTTTGAGATGGTCTTTAATGGGCACATTTCTAACATTCCATTTAGCAGGAGGAAAAGCTGGAATGAGACACATGCTAGAACAGTTTGGACCAGCTTTAAAACTTCCTTGGACAAAATTAAAAGCACCGAAATTATCAAATAAATTAATTAATAGGTTAGTTGAAGGCACAAAAAAACAATCTAAAGGAAAATCAATTACAAAAATTTCAAATATTAGAGATGAATATTTAGTAGAACTTCAAAAACTTAGAAAAAAATACGAAAAAAAATTAAGATAAGTTAATCATTTCTCTCTGTGTGACCATCAACAGAAATTACTTGTCCTGAAACCCTACTTGAGTCGTCAGAGATTAAAAAAGAGCACATTTTTCCAATATCTTCTTCTAAGATCCATTGCTTCATTGAACTCATGGAAACAAAATCTTTTTCAATTTTTTTTGTTGAAACCTTGGTGAATTTTGCTTTATCTTTTATCACTCTTTTCATTCTATTACCTTTAATTGTTCCAGGGCATACTGCATTGACTCTAATATTAAACTTACCAAGCTCCATTGCTAATGTTTTTGTAACCCCAATTATTGCCCATTTACTTGCTGCATATGGCGAACGCAGTGGAAAACCTAATATTCCTGCTGTTGATGATATGTTTACTATCGAACCATTTTTAGATTTTTTAAGCAGAGGTATAGCTTTTTTTGTAAAATAAAAATGACTGTTAACATCCACATGTATTGTATTTTCCCAGTCTTTAGATTTTAATTTTTCAAGAGATCCAGTAGGGCCAGCTATTCCAACATTATTAATTAAAGCATCAATTTTTTTAGTTTTCTTTTTAACTTTTTCAAAAAAATCAGAAACTTGATCTTCAATAGAAGCATCACAATGATAAGCAAACAATCTTTTATTTTTTAAAGGATGTTTATTTAATTTCTTAAGCGATTTATCGTCTATATCACAAAGATAAACATAGGCGCCACGCGCCAAACAAATTTTAGCTGTTGCTAAACCTATCCCAGATGATCCTGCTGAAATTATAATCTTTTTATTCTTTAGATCAGTCATTTAAATTTCACTAATTTTTTATTAAATCTTTTAATATTTTATGATTTAACTAGAGAAGTTTGTAACTCTTTGTTAGTTATATATCCTTTTATATCACCAGCTGAATCTACAACTTCTACAACAACATCTTTTAAAACAATCTTAGGTAAAAATTCCTCTAAAAATTCATCTTCATGTACTTTCAATCTATTATCTCCAGAAGGCTTTCCTTCTTTAGCATCGGTCATAATCACTTTTGCCTTCAGTACCTTTGCTCTATTTACATCTTTTACAAACGCAGCAACATAATCGTCTGCTGGATTCATTACGATATCAACTGGAGTTCCAACTTGAACTAATTTACCAGCATTTAAAATTGCAATATGATTACCAAGTCTTAACGACTCATCTAAATCATGCGTTATAAAGACTATTGTTTTTTTTAATTCTGACTGAAGAGAAAGTAATTGTTTTTGCATATCACTTCTTATTAAAGGATCTAAAGCACTAAAGGCTTCATCCATCAACATAATATCAGAGTCTGTTGCTAAAGCTCTAGCAAGGCCAACTCTTTGTTGCATTCCTCCTGATAGTTGGTTTGGATATTGATTTTCAAAACCATTTAATCCAACTGCTTCAATTTTTTCCATAGATATTTTATCTCTTTCATCTTGAGATATGTTTCTCATTTCAAGCCCGTAAGCAACATTTTGAATTACAGTTTTATGAGGAAAAAGACCAAATCTTTGAAACACCATACTCATTTTGCGTCTTCTAAATTCAATTAATTCTTGCTTATTTAGTGACATAACATTTGTGCCTTCAACTAAAATTTCTCCTGATGTAGGTTCTATTAATCTATTAAGGTGTCTTATTAGAGTAGATTTTCCTGAACCAGACAACCCCATACAAACAAAGGTTTCTCCTTCTTCAATTTTTAAAGAGACATTATCTAGGCCGACAGTATGCCCCGTATTTTCTAAGACTTCGTCCTTAGTCGCACCGTCTTTAACCATTTGTAAAATTGATTGAGGCTTATTACCAAAGATTTTATAGATGTTGTTAATTTCTATTTTAGACATTTTTTGTAGTGAACTTGTAACAAAACTGAAAAATTTATTAAAGGAAAGAAATAATTTATTCAACTTTTAATTGCATTGACAAACTTCAGTGAGTAAATAATCATCTATATATGGCTCAAATAGAAAAAATTGAAAAAGATAGATCAGATCTTAAAATTAAGTGGAGTGACGGAGAAGAAAGCAAATTCAATTATATGTGGCTTAGAGACAATTGTCCTACGGCTCATGATAAAGACTCACATCACAGAATGTTTAATATTTTAGATATATCAAAAGATTTATCTGTAAAAGATTTTAAAATTGATGAGTCTGGATCACTTCAAGTTCAATGGAGTGAAGGGGATCACACCAGTTATTACGATCCAAGCTGGCTTAGAAAGAATTGTTATACATTAAAAAATAAATCTAAATATGTTTCTCCTTACAGTTTGTGGAACAAAGATCTTAAGAACGAATTTGATTTAATTTGTATAGAGCATGATGAAATCTTAGACACTGACGAAGGCTTAATTAAATGGTTAGAACTTTTGCATCACAAGGGTATTGCAATTGTTAAAAATGCACCGGTTGAAAAAAAATCTGCTTTTCCTCTTTTAAATAGAATAAGCCATATAAGAGAAACTTTTTTTAAAACACCGTTTGAAGTAATAAATATTCCAAAACCAAATAATTCAGCTTATACAGCGCATGCACTCAGAAATCATATGGATTTACCGTGGTTCGAACTTCCACCAGGATACCAATTTCTTCATTGTTTAATTAACTCTGCAACTGGAGGAGACTCATCAGCAGTTGATGGGTTTGCTGTTGCAGATTATTTAAAGAATAATGAAAATGAAATCTTTGAAACTTTAGTTAATGTTCCTCTAAAATTCAGAGACATGGATTACACACAAGAATCTCATAGAAATTTTCATGCACCCGCAATAAGTTTAACCAAAGATGGAGATTTTCACGACATTAGGTTTAGTGTAGCAACAATGGATGTACTTGATTGCCACCCTGATGTTATGGAAAAAGTTTACAAAGCCCATCATAGATTTGGAAATCTGCTACATGATGAAAGATTTCAAGTAAACTTTCGATTAGGGCCAGGTGATATTTATTCATTCAATAACAGACGAATATTACACGGAAGAACAGCATTTAATCCAAATTCGGGACATAGACATTTGCAAGGTTATTATATGGACCGTGATGAAATTATAGGAAGATTAAACTATTTAAAAAAATAAAATTTTATAAATTTTCAAATATCAAATTATTATCTTTTTTATATTTATTGAATTCTAATTTAGTTTTGATTGTGTAAAAATATGTTTTAATTTTTAAATTTTTTATTTCATTACTTTTTAGATACGATTTATCTAGTATTAGACAATAAATTTTTTTATCATTTGCTTTTTTTAATATCTTCTTGATACTTGTTGGTGGTGCAAAAGATAATCCAGCCTTAGTATTTCTATTAATCTTCAATAGGTTGTAAATATTTTTATGTTTGAATGTTATAAACACACATTTTGTGAATTTTGATGTCTCTTTTAAAAGTTTTTTTAGAAGTGATATTGAAAATAGTGGTTTAATTTCAATAAATAATGGGTATTTATTTTTTGATAATTTTAACATGTCTTTTAATAGTGGAATTGGTTTACCAAGCTTAGTGCTGATCTCATTAATTTTTGAGTAGTTAAGATTTTTTACACTTAAGTTTTTTTTAAAAACTCTTTTTAATGAGAAATCATGAAAACAAATAAATTCTTTATCTTTTGTTGCATGAATATCTGTTTCAATCCCATAATTTTTATTAAAACAATAATTAAAAGATTTAATGCTATTCTCTAATAATCTTTTTTTAGCTAGACCTCTATGTATTAATAGTTGAGGCATGTATAAATTATTAGTAGTTATTTTTTAGTTGTTCCCCGATGTCGTTGAATTCTGTTTCCATATTCCTGGGTAATTCTGTCAAATATTATCGCTAAAGCAACAATTGCTAGACCGTTCATTAAACCTAGAGCTAAGTATTGATTTGAAATTGCCTGTAAAATTGGAACACCAAGTCCTCTAACACCAATCATAGATGCAATCACCACCATTGCTAAAGCCATCATAATCGTTTGGTTTACTCCAGCAAAAATTGTTGGAAGAGATAGTGGTATTTGAACAGATCTTAATTTTTGCATTGGTGTCGCGCCAAAAGCATCTGCTGCTTCTAAAGTTTCTTTATCTACCTCTCTTATTCCTAAATTTGTTAACCTAACAACAGGAGGTAAAGCATAAATACAAACTGCCAATAAGCCTGGTACTTTTCCAATACCCAATAACATTATAATTGGAATTAAGTAAACAAAACTAGGGATAGTTTGCATCATATCAAGTACTGGTAATATTGTTTTTTCTGCTCTGGCTGATTTTGACATTAAAACACCAATAGGTATTCCAACAACTATACAAACTAATGTTGCAACAGATATAATAGCTACAGTTGCCATACAATTTTTCCACATTCCAAAATAACCAATAACTACGAAGCATAAGATAGTACCGATTACTAATTTATAATTTCTTGAACCAATCCATGCAAGTAAACCAAAAACGCCAATAACTATTGGCCATGGAGTATTTACTAGTAATTTTTCTAGAAAAATTAAAAAAGTTAAAAGAGGATCAAAGAAACTCTCTATAGCATCTCCATACTCTCTTGAAAAATTTTTAAAACTGAAATCAATACCTTTTTTTAGCTCTCTTAAAGCATCTCTATCCATTACAGGTATTTTATTGAAAAATTCCATTTTATTTAAATTTTATACTATAAAATCGAACCCGTTTAAATAACGGGTTCGATTAATATTTTATATATTAAAGTGCAGCTTTGATTTTTTTCTTAGCACTGCCTGAAACCCATTTACCCCAAACATCTTCTTTGGTTTTTAGGAATTCAATTGCAGCATCAGCACCTTCAGCTTGGTTTTCTCCCATCCAAACTAACATACCATTCATCACTGGACCTGGGTAAGTTCGGTTTTTAAGATAATTCATACCGTCTTTACCTGCTGTTTTTTTAAAGTTATCTGTTGCAACAGAATAAACTTCAGATTTGACCCATGAAGATTTCAAAGGATTAGCACATTCTTGTTCAGGTTTTGATAAACAGTTATCCCAGTTATCTTTTCCTGCGTACTCACCCATATCTACAGCTTGCATATTATATTTACCAATTAAAGCAGTTGGTGACCAGTAGTAACCAAACCAGTTTTCACCTCTTTCAGCAGCTTTTGCTATTGAACCATCAAGTCCAGCAGCAGAACCTGTTTCAACTATCATCCAACCTTTTGCTTCCATTTCCCATGCTCTGAAATGGTTTCTGTTACTTAATTCACAGTTCCATCCTGGAGGACAAATATGGAAACCACCTTTTGAAGGATCTTCTGGATGTGGAAATAAATCTGGTCTTTTTAAAATTGCATCTGCAGTTGTTAACTCAGGATGCTTCTCCAAAGTTGCAGGTAATACCCACCAACCTTCACCTAGTCCAGTAATAGGTGCTTTGTTAATTGAGTGCAATTTTCCTTCAGATACTGCAGCCTCTAATTCAACTTTAGCAGCATTGGCCCAAAATTCTGGAGCTATATCTGGTTCACCTTTTTCTTGCATAGATGTAAATGTTGGCATTGTTGATCCTGGAACTAGTTCAACTTCACAGCCATATCCTTTTTCAAGAATTACTTTATCAACTTCAGCCATAAAGTTTGCTGAAGCCCAGTTCATATTGGCAATTGTGATCTTTCCACAAGCTGCGTTAGCTACACCAGTAAATAATGTAAAGCTTATTACAGCAAAAGCAGAAAGTATTATTTTTTTAATTATTTTCATGTTTCCTCTTTTCTTCGGTTTATATTTTTTGATCACAACATATTGAGAATAATAAATCAACAGCGGTAAATTATACTACAACCTGAAATAGAATAATGTATAGCTTTATTTAATAGTTTAAGCTTAAAGGTCTGAGGAATATTATTTATTTATTAAATCTCATATCCTTTTTCTTCAGGTTCGTTATCAATTAGCTCTGAAGGAAAGCCAGTTGCTCTAAAATCTATATTATTTGCATCTTCCATTCTTTTTACAATCATTGATGACCAAGCTCTTGAACCATATTTTTTTTGACCATCTTTAAATATTTCTACAACTTTTGGAGATATTTCTAGTGGAGCATTAAGTTTCTTTGCAAGATCATCAAAAAGTCCTGTATCTTTTAATACTAAGTCCATCGTAAAATTAATATTATAAGAGCCATTTAGAATAACCTGACTTTCTGTTTCATGAACAAAAGAGTTTCCAGATGAAACAGCAATTCCCTTATAAGCTTTAGCAAGATCTAAATTTGATTTTTTAGCAACAGTCCAAGCTTCACCTAATGCAACTAGATGAACTGAGGCTAAATAATTTGTAATTACTTTGAGTATAGTTGCACTTCCTAATTCTCCGGTATGTAACACTTTTCTTCCCATAACAGTTAATGCAGGTAAAATGTTTTCAAATGCATCTCTTTCTCCACCAACAAAGATAGCAATATTTCCAGTTGCTGCTCTATGGCAACCACCACTTACAGGTCCATCAAGAGGTGAAGCTTTTTTATCTAAAACTTTTTGACCAATTCTTTTAATCTCAGCTTCATCGGTAGTACTCATTTCAAGCCAAATTTTATTTTCAGATAGTCCATTAATTACTCCATCTTCACCTTCCATTACTTCAGCGCATATTTTTGGAGACGGTAGACATGTAATTATTAAATCTACTTGTTCTGCTAATTCTTTTGCAGAATGAACGACTTTTGCTCCTAAATTTTCAAATTGTTTTGTTAAATTTTTGTCTAAGTCTCTTACCGTTAAATCAAACTTATTTCTTAACAAACTCTTTGCAAGTTTACATCCAACATTTCCCAAACCAATAAAACCTATTTTCATTCTTTAACCTCTTTTTTTTTATTTTTAGTAAATACAATTAAGATTACTCCAACTATAATTAATGCTCCACCAGTATACAATTCTTGTGTTGGTTTTTCCCCTAAAAGAAATATTGCAGCCAATAATCCTGTCGGCGGAATACCCATTGTGACTATTGGTAGAACTTTATAAAGTGGATTATTTTTTAATACATAATAAAAACAACCATAAGTTATTGGTTGCATTATAAAGCCAATATAAATTGCAATAATCCAATGATCAAATTTTGCATTTGATAAATAATTAATAGTATTTCCGTCTAGTATAACAGATAAGAATATTAAAATTGGACCAGAAAATAAAGCTAGCCAAGCAACTAGTGCTAATGGGTTTAATTCTTTACTTAATGGTTTTACAAGGACTTGTCCTAGAGCCCATGTTGCAGACCCCAAAATAGTAAGACTAATTCCAATAATTTTTCCATCTAAATTTGGAGATCCAGTTAAGATATAAACCCCAATAAATGCAATACCAATTCCTATTAAAGCTCTTATGGTTGGTTTTTCTTTAAGCATGAAGTATGCAAGGATTACACCAAATGGCACTTCTGTTTGAACTATTAAAACTGCTGCAGAGGCATCTATTAAATCTAAACCAGAATAGGTAATACTGTATTGCAGTGTATTAGCTATAAAAGATACGATAAAAATTTTTTTTAAATATCCCCAAGGTATGGGAAACCACCAAATCAAAATAGAGGCTGCAAACATAAAACGTAAACCCATTAACAATATTGGAGGAAAAGATTCAAAAGCAGGTTTTGCAATAACAAAACCAAAGCCTAAAAATATAGGTACCAAAGATGCAACAAAGGTATCTTTTATATTCATTTCGTTATTTTTAATGTTAATGATTATTAAAAAACTTATGATATATTCACTTTTTTAAAATATGAATTCAACAAAAATAGATCCTAAGTATATTTCTAAATCAAATCCAAGAGTTGGCCTCATCGCACTTGCAAGTGACTTCATGATTGAAAGAGACTTTATTAATGTCATTAAAGACCGTAATATAGACTTTTTTGTAAACCGTATTGAGTGTTACAATCCATTAACTAGAGAAAATCTCATTAAGATGTCAAACAAAGTGACTGAGGTTACAAAAGATATTTTACCAGACCAAGACATAGATTGTGTAGTTTATGGATGCACCTCAGGAACTATAGCTGCAGGATATAAATCGATAGAACAAAAGATAAAATTAGCAAAACCTATGGCAGATGTTACTACGCCTAGTTCAGCAGCAATCAAAGCTCTAAAAAAATTGAATATTAATAAAGTTTGCCTGTTTACTCCTTACAGTAAAAAACTTAATGATGAGGTTTTAGAATATTTCAAAAGTGAAGGTTTTGAAATTACCTCAAACGCTTATTTTGATATAGAAGCAGATTATGACATTGGTAAAGTTGATCAAAATTATTTATCTGAAGTTTTATCTAAGATAGATATGAATGGCGCGGAAGCTTTGTTCGTTTCGTGTACAGCTTTGCCAGTTTTAGCAATAATCGATGAGTTAGAAAAAAAATTAAATACTACTGTTTTATCTAGCAACCAGGCTTTGATTTGGGACACACTTGTAAAAATAAATAAAAATAATTCTGTGAAAGGATTTGGAAAGCTGTTCCAAACTAATTGATGCTTTTTACAAAAGAAGAATACAAAACAAGATTAAAAAAAATACAAAAAATGATGCAAGAAAAAGGCATCGAACTATTAATTTCACACGATACTAATAATTTAAATTATTTAACGGGGTATGATGCATGGTCTTTTTATTATGCGCAATGTGCAATTGTTCATGTCAACGCCGATGAACCTCTATGTTTTGTAAGAGCGCAAGATGCTGGTGGAGCATATATAAAGTCATATTTAAAAGATGAAAATATTATTGTTTATGATGAAAATTATATTCATACTTGGCCAAAGCATCCTTATGATTATCTAGTTCAAATAATTAAAGAAAAAAAATGGGATAAACTTTGTATTGGTGTGGAAATGGATGCTCATTATTACACAGCTTTCTGTCACGAGAAAATAAAACAAGGGTTACCGAATGCTAAAATTATTGACAGTGAAAGATTAGTTAATTGGGTAAGATTAGTGAAATCAAATACTGAAATTGGATTTATGAAATCTGCTGCTCAGATATCTGAAAGAGGAATGAAAAAAGCTATCGAAGTAATTAATCCTGGTGTTAGACAGTGTGATGCTGTTGGGGAAATTCAAAAAACATTATTTTACGGAACTGAAGAATTTGGTGGTGAATACTCTAGTATTGCCACTTTACTTCCAACTGGCAAAGGAACCTCTGCTTCACATTTAACAGCATCTCAAGATAAATTTGTAGAAGGTGAGGCAACAATAATAGAGCTATCAGGTGTATACAAAAGGTATCATGCGCCTATGGCAAGAACTGTATTATTAGGTAAGCCTGATCAATTAAAAATTGATACGATGAAAAAAACAATTGAAGCTCTGGAAACTGGAATTAGTGCTGTAAAACCAGGAAACACAGCAGATGATGTTGCTCAAGCTTTCTGGAAAATACTTGATAAATATGGAATTGATAAAAAATCTAGAACAGGTTACTCAATTGGAATTGGTTATCCACCTGATTGGGGAGAACATACTCTTAATATATATAAAGGAGACATGACTGTTTTAGAGCCCAATGTCTGTTTTCACATGATTGCAGTTATGCAATTTGGTGATTGGGGTGTTGAGGCGTCAGAGGCTATAAGAGTAACTGAAACGGGTAGTGAATTATTTTGTAATATGAGCAAAGAATTACATATCAAATAAATTGCTTGATTATCAATCTAACAAATGTTTTAAAGTAATATGGCCAATGATCACTTTGTAAGATTTGAAAATGTAGACAAAAGTTACGACGGCAAGCAACTTGTTGTAAAAGGTTTAGATCTAGATATTGCAGAAGGTGAGTTTGTTACAATGCTTGGACCTTCTGGTTCTGGTAAAACAACTTGTTTGATGATGTTAGCTGGATTTGAAACACCAACTAATGGACAAATTTATTTAGATAACAAAGTTATCTCAGATATTCCTCCTCACAAAAGAGGAATTGGAATGGTGTTCCAAAATTATGCTTTGTTTCCTCATATGACAGTATATGAAAATTTAGCATTTCCATTAAGAGTTAGAAAAATTCCTAAAGATGAAGCAGACAAAAAAGTTGATAAAGCATTATCAATGGTATCACTACAAGGCTTCGAAGCAAGAATGCCAATGCAGTTATCTGGAGGACAACAACAAAGGGTAGCTGTTGCAAGATCATTAGTTTTTGATCCTCAACTTGTTTTAATGGACGAACCTCTTGGAGCATTAGATAAAAATTTAAGAGAAAGTATGCAGTATGAAATTAAACATATTCATGAAAGTATTGGTGTAACAGTTGTGTACGTTACTCACGATCAAACAGAGGCTTTGACGATGTCTAACAGAATTGCAGTTTTTAATGATGGAAAGGTTCAGCAACTTTCCAGCCCTGATGAATTATATGAAAGACCAGTTAACTCATTTGTTGCAGAATTTATTGGTGAAAATAATACATTCGCAGGTGAAGTATCTGATGTATCAGGTGATAAGTGTAAAGTTAAATTAAATTCAGGTACAGAGATTTTAGCTAATCCAATTGTTATTAAAGCAAAAGGGGAAAAAACTACAGTATCTTTAAGACCTGAAAGAGCATTGATTGATCCAGAAACTAAAATGGACAATAATCATAAAGGTAAAATTGAAGAGGTTATTTACCATGGTGATCACACAAGATTAAGATTAGATTTATTAGGTAATAAGCAATTTATTTTAAAAGTTCCAAATAGTTCAAACAGAATAGATATTCAAGAAGGTAAAGAGATAAATATTGGCTGGAATAGTGTTGATTGTAGAGCTCTTGACCCAAAATAGAATTTTAATTTTAATCTAAATCACAAGTCAAATTACGTTGATTCAGCTGTTGACTAAGCCTATCTATATTGTTTTACTTTCACTTTATAAAAACTAAACGTTAACGTTAAATAGGAGAATAAATGAAAAAAATAAGTAAATTATTACTTGCTCTTTCTTTTGTACTTTCTGTAACAACTTCAGCATTTGCAGTAACTGTAGTGTCTTGGGGTGGAGCTTATACAGAGTCACAAAAATTGGGTTATGGTGATCCTACAGCTGCTAAACTTGGAATACCTGTTGATTGGGTAGACTATACTGGTGGATTATCAGAAATTAAGGCCCAAAAAGAAGCCGGAGCAATTACATGGGATATCATGGATGTATATGCAAAAGACACTATCATTGGATGTGACGAAGGAATTTTTGTTGAATTCGATTTCGATAATGACTTTGCACCTGCTCCAGATGGAACACCTGCAAGCGAAGACTTCTTTACAAGTATGCCTTCTAAATGTGCAGTTGGAAACATTCTGTACTCTTGGAACTTTGCTTACAATGATGCAACAATCGGTTCTAAAAAACCAACTAAACTAAAAGACTTTTTTGATACTAAAAAGTTTCCTGGTAAGAGAGCTATTTACAAAAATGCTATGTCTAACTTAGAAATTGCTATCACTGCAGACGGTGTTAATCCTGGTAAAGGTTCTGACTTAACTTATAGAAAACTTGAAGTTGACGGTGGTATTGATAGAGCTATGAACAAACTTAAAGCACTTTGTACAGATCCAAATGGTGGATGTGTATTCTGGAATGCTGGAGCTCAACCACCAGAACTACTAGCCAATGGTGAAGTAGTAATGGCTACTGGTTGGAATGGTAGATTTTTCAATGCACAAATGGAAGGAACTCCACTTGTACAAGTATGGGATGGACAAATTCTTGACTATGAATATTTTGCAATGGTTAAGGGTGGACCTAACGATGCTAATGGTGAAGCACTTAAAGTACTTAGAGAAATGACTAGCTCAGAAGGTTTAGCTGGAAGTGCTAAGTATATTGCATATGCACCTTGGAGAAAATCTTCAATTGCTGTAATGGAAGCCGGAGAGCCTTGGTTTAAAGATGGTAAGACTAACATGGTACCACATATGCCAACAGCTCCTGCTAACACAAAAAGATACATTCTTATGAATCCTGATTTCTGGGCAGATAACCAAGATGAAATCAACGAGAAATGGGAAGCTATGAAAGCTGGTCTATAATTTAGTTTTATAGAATAGTTTTTTATACTATATTGAAAGGGCAGTTATTTATAACTGCCCTTTTTTATTATGAGCAAAGAACAAATTTTATCATCTGACGGATTACCTTTAGAAGTTAGCTTAAAAAAAGCAGAGAGAAAAAATAAACTCAAAGCTGTTTTACTAGTAGCGCCATTGTTTTTATTTATTTTAATTATTTACGTATTCCCAATTGGAGACATGTTATTTAGAAGTATTGACGACAGAATGATAACTAATATGCTTCCTAAGACATTCAAAGCAATGGAAAAATGGGACGGTAGTGAATTACCAGATGAGCCAGTTTATCAGGGACTTTATGAGGATTTAACTTTCCTTAAAGAAAACAAAACTTATGGAAAAATTATAGCAAGATTAAACTATGAAAAATCTGGTTTTAGTAGCTTAATAAAAAAAACAGTTAGAAAAATTAACAAATTTGAAGAAGGTAATTACAAAGAACAATTTATCAAAGTTCATAAAAGATGGGGTCAAAGTGATTACTTGGTTGCCTTAAAAAATGCAGCTCCTAAATGGACATACGCTAAATACTTAAAAGGCATGGATAGAAAATTTGACCAAGATAGAAATATAATCCAGGTTGATGAAGATAGAAGAATCCATAAAATTTTATGGTTAAGAACTTTAAATGTAGCTTTTTGGGTAACTGTTTTTTGCTTTATTCTTGCTTACCCGATTTCACATTTGTTAGCTACATTACCGATGAAATATAGTAATTTATTGATGATTTGTGTGCTACTTCCTTTTTGGACATCATTATTGGTTAGAACATCTAGTTGGATGGTTTTGCTTCAACAACAAGGACCTATAAACGATTTGATTGTTTGGATAGGCTTAGCAGCTGATGATAATAGGCCAGAATTAATGTATAATGTGATTGGAACTTTTGTTGCAATGACACAAATACTTTTGCCATTTATGGTTTTGCCTTTGTACAGTGTGATGAAAACTATTTCACCAAGTTTAATGCGAGCTGGTAAATCTTTAGGAGGAACACCTCTTGTATCTTTTGTTAAAATATATTTTCCTTTAACAATTCCAGGAATTGGCGCTGGTTGTTTGCTCGTATTCATCTTAGCAATAGGTTATTACATTACTCCAGCATTAGTTGGTGGTGCTAGTGGATCTTTAATAAGTAATACGATTGCTTACCATATGAAAAGTTCATTAGATTGGGCCTTTGCCTCGGCACTTGGAACCATGCTTTTAGTTGGAGTGTTAACTATATATTGGATTTATAACAAACTTGTGGGAATAGATAATATTAAATTAGGATAAATTACTATGGCACTACCAAATCATACACAACTTAATTACAGAATTTGGCATTATACATATTTAACTTTTTGTGGTTTGGTATTTTTCTTTTTAATAGCACCTTTGTTTGTAATTTTACCACTTTCTTTTAATGCTGAACAATATATTCACTTTTCAGCAAAGATGCTTGCCCTTGATCCTGAAGGTTTTTCTTTAAGATGGTATGAAGATATGATTTATGGAACTAAAAATCCTTGGGGACTTGCTACTAAAAATAGTTTGATTATTGCTTTCTTTGCAACAATAGGATCAACTATTCTTGGAACTGTTGCTGCATTAGGTTTAAGTAGTAGATACATGCCATATAAAGCTGCATTTATGGCGTTATTAATTTCACCAATGATAGTTCCGCTGATTATTTCAGGAACTGCAATATTTTTCTTTATGGCAAAAGTAGGTTTGGCTGCAACACACACAGGAATTATATTATCTCATATAATCTTAGGAACTCCATTTGTTGTAATTACGGTTACAGCAACATTAACTGGTTTTGATCATAGTGTGACACGAGCTGCTGCAAGTTTAGGGAGCAATCCTGTGAATACTTTTATGAAAATAACACTACCATTAATTATGCCTGGTGTAATTTCTGGAGCACTATTTGCTTTTGTGACTTCATTTGATGAAGTTGTAGTTGTGTTATTCTTAGCAGGATTAGAAAATACTACTATTCCAATTCAAATGTGGGTAGGATTAAGAGAGCAGTTAAGCCCAACTATAATGGCTGTTGCAACATGTTTGATTGTAATGTCTACTTTAATTCTAGTTAGTGCAGAGCTATTGAGAAGAAGATCTGAAAGACTTAGAGGAATTAACCGTTAAACTCTCAAAATTCAATTTTTGATTGATTCTAAATTATTCATTAGCATAGACCTATTAAAAATTAGTTATTAGACTTCATTTTATAAATAATAATTAGGAGAGAAAATAATGAATATA
Source organism: Pelagibacterales bacterium SAG-MED50 (assembly GCA_014653385.1). Lineage (GTDB taxonomy): Bacteria > Pseudomonadota > Alphaproteobacteria > Pelagibacterales > Pelagibacteraceae > Pelagibacter. The sequence continues at coordinate 29,721 of JACWER010000001.1, forward strand.
TTTAGAAACTTATCTAAAGCACTAATTAGCTTTTTTGTTTTAGTGTCAATTATTGTTACATCTAGCTCTGTTTATGCTGCTGAGATTGTAGGACGTCTTTCTGTACATTGGAGCCCTAAGCACCATAGTGCAAAACATGCTATAATTTTCGCTGAAGAGGTAACAAAAAGATCTAATGGTAGATTAAAAATAGAGGTTTATCCATCAAAGCAACTTTTTGGTGTAAGAGAAGTAATGGGAGCTGTAACTTCTGGAGCAGTTGAACTTGGGGGAATACTTGGAGTAGTTAGTTTTCCATCAATTAATAAAGATTTCAATGTAGCTTCTTTTCCGGGCCTTTTTAATTCTTGGGAACAACAAAGAGGATTTTTTCAGAATTCTCCTAAAGGCAAAGAAATTTGGGGGGAGCTGACAAAGAAAACTAATTCTACATTAATTATGTATAACCCTGTTGGACCTGTAATGAATTTTTCTAGTGAAAGAGAACTAACAGGCGTAGATGCTATGAAGGGTTTAAAGGCAAGAAGATTGCTTAAAACTGATGAGCCTATGTGGGACGCTCTTAAAGCAAATCGTATTTCTTTACCTACTGGTGAAGTATATACGGCACTACAAACTGGAATGATAAATACAATGAGTACTCCTCCAGGAAGTATAGAAGCCTATAGTTGGTGGGAATTTTTAAAGTATGGTCAAAAACCATATCAATATTACGCTGACGCCTATATAATGGCTAATTCTACATGGTTTAATGGATTGCCTGCAGACTTACAAAAAATAATAATGGATGTTGGTAAAGAAGTTGGAAAACTATCAACTGATAGAATTATGGATGCAGGTGAAAGTACTCTTAAAAAATTCCAAGAGAGAGGTGGAATTATTACCACACTTTCAGGAGCAGAAAAAGCTAAGTTTGATAAGCTTATGAAAGATGAAGTGATGCCAGCTATGGCTAAGATGATGGGCGCAGATGCTTTGCTTGCCGCTCAAGAGTATGCAAAAAATAATTAAGATAAGAATAAAAAACTTATTTTAGATATATGAACACTTTGCGGGTTGTCAATAATTTTCTAGCTTCAATAGCTATGACGCTCGCAATGTGTATTATTTTTATAATGGTGGCTGCATTAACATTGAGTGCAAGCACAAGATTTATAACAGGATCAGGATTTGCATGGTTTATCGAGCTACCACCTGTATTAGTTAGCTGGCTGGTATTTCCTCTACTAGGTCCTTTGTTAAAAAAAGGGCAACATATACAAGTTGATTTTTTAACTCCGTTACTTTCGGACAAATCAAAAAAGATTTTAAATTTAAGTGTAAATTTAATAGCACTTATATCAGCATGTGTTTTTTTTAAAGCGGGATTTGATGCAACACACCTATATTATAATTTAGGACAAATGCTGGACATAGAAATTAGTGTTCCTATATGGTGGATGTTTTTAGCTTTTCCTGTTGGATTTCTTATTTTAGGATTAGTTTCTCTTGAGTTGTTAATCGATAACTTTTTTGATTTGTATAAAAAGTAACTTATTTCAATGTTTACAATTGCATTTATTTTATCTTTAATAACACTTATTATATCTGTTCCTATATTTTTAGTTTTTGGCCTAGGTAGTTCAGTTGCTGCAGTAGGTGGACTTAATCTTCCTTGGTCAGTATTAATTCAAGTATCATTTGGAGCATTAACAAAGCATGTTTTGATAGCAGTGCCTTTATTTATTTTTGCTGGTATGGCAATGCTAAAAGGTGGTGCTGCAACAAGGTTGGTTAAATTTACTACCACTTTAGTTGGGCATTGGCCTGGAGGATTGGGTGTAGCTATGGTTATAGCAATGGGTTTTTTCGCAGCTTTTTGTGGATCAATTTTAGCAGCAATAACTGCTGTTGGTACAATTATGATGCCAAAAATGATTGAGCAGGGTTATCCAAAACCATTTGTGGTAGTTTTGGCAGCATCAGCTGCTTTGCTTGAAGCTCTAATACCTCCTTCTAATGCTGCTATTTTATTCAGCGCATTAACAAATGTTCCGGTATCTAAAACATTTGCAGCTGGTGTAATACCTGGATTAATACTTTTAGTTTTAATGGTTCTATTAGTTTTATTTAAATGTAGACATATTAGAACTTCTAATGCTGCTTCTTACAAAGAAAGAGGCAAGGCTTTTTTATCTGCGTTACCAGCTCTTATTACGCCTGTCATAATTCTCGGAGGTATCTATGCAGGAATTTTAACACCATCAGAGTCAGCAGCGATAGCAGGTGTTTATGCTGTTTTAATTGGTTTTTTTATTTATAGAGAGCTTACTTTTTCTGGTTTAAAAAATTGCCTTAAAGAAACGGCAATTATTACTGCAGTTATATTTTCAATTATTGCAACAGCAACTTTTTTAAGTGTTGTTCTTACATATACGCAAGCGCCTCAAAAAATAATTACATACTTTACTGAAATGGGTATAAGTGTAAATTTATTTTGGATTATGCTAGGTATAATTTGTTTAATACTTGGAACTTTTATTGAAATAGTTCCTGTATTTTATTTAACAGTTCCAATATTTGCTGCTATCACATTATCTTTTAATCAAAGTCTTTTACATTTATATGTGGTGTTTGTTGCTTTTGCAGGAATTGGAATGATAACTCCACCTGTCTGTGTTGGAATTTATACAGCAGCGGGTGTAATAAAAGAAAACCCAGCTAATGCCTTTAAAGAAGTTCCTTTATTTACAGTTGTTGGAATTATTTATGGAATTTTAATGATTTTATTTCCAGTAGTTTCAACTTGGCTTCCAAGTCTTATCTAGTTTTATAAATTAATTATTTTTACCAACAAGAGTTTCATAACTAGCAGATAAATCTTTAATTAAATCACAGACTTCAAAATTATTATCTAGAATATTTCCTACAGGTGTAATTTCTGCTGCAGTACCTGTTATAAAACAACCTTTAAAATTTGAGAGTTCATTAGGAGATATTTTTCTTTCATTTATTTTAATATTTTTTGATTTTGCTAAATCAATAACAGTTTTTCTAGTGATACCATCTAAAAATGAGTCCGGTATTGGTGTGTGTAATTCATTATTTTTATCTTTAAAAAAAATATTAGCACTTGTTGCTTCTGCTATGTTTCCTTCATGATCCAACATTAAAGAATCTGTATACCCATCTTTTTCTGCTTGGTGTTTTGAAAGTGTACAGATCATATATAAACCAGCAGCCTTACTTTCCCAAGGTGATGAATTTTGTGGTGGTCTTTGCCACTTTGAAATATTTAATTTTATGCCTTTTAACTTTAGTTCAGGATCAAAATATGTTGGCCATTCCCATATCGCTATTGCAACATTAATTTTAGTATTTTGAGCAGAAACACCCATCATTTCACTACCCCTCCAAACAAATGGTCTTATATATCCATTTTGAATATCCTGGTCAGAAACAAGTTTTTTTGTAGCATCCATAATTTCGTTAGCTGAGTATGGAATTTTCATATCTAAAATTTTTGCAGAATTGAAAAGTCTATCAGTGTGTTCTTCTAGTTTAAAAATTTTTGTATTGTATACTCTTAAGCCTTCAAAAACTAAGCTAGCATAATGCATTCCATGACTAATGATATGTACTCTAGCATCTTGCCACTCACATAATTCATTATTAAACCAAATTTTTCCAGATCTTTTATCAAAAGGTAATTGTTGCATATTAAAATTTATTCTACAGTTTCAATAATTGTTGCAATGCCCATTCCAAGACCAATACATTGGGTAGCTAACGCGTATTTTTTATTTTCTCTTCTTAATAACTGAGCTGCTTTTCCAGTAATTCTTGCACCAGTTGCTCCAAGTGGATGGCCCAGTGCTAATGCACCACCATCTAAGTTAATTTTGTTAGGATCTATTTGTAAATCTTTTATGCAAGCTAATGATTGTGATGCAAATGCTTCATTTAATTCTACAATATCAATATCATTCATTTTTAATTTAGCTCTCTGCAATGCTTTATGTGAAGCTCCAATTGGTCCTAATCCCATTGTATCAGCTTTACATCCTTGAACAGCAGTAGACACAATTCTTGCTAAAATTTCTAAATTATTATCTTTAGCATATTGTTCTTCACAAATTAAAGTAGCAGCAGCACCATCTGTAAGAGGCGATGATGTAGCAGCAGTTACTGTTCCATTTTGATCAAATGCTAATTTTAAACTATCTAATTTCTCTTGATTGCTATTAGGTCTAATATTACTGTCGTGAGAACAATTTCCAATAGAGACAATTTCATTATTAAAATTACCTTTTGACTGTGCGTCAAATGCTTTTTTATGACTTGATATTGCAAATTCTTGCTGCTCTGTTCTTGAAATAGAATATTGTTTCGCAACATTTTCAGCAGTAGTGCCCATTGTAAAATAAACATTTGGATTTTCAGTTTCAGTGTATGGATATGGCATAGGATCAAAACCAGTAGTTACTCTAGTCATACTTTCAACACCTCCACAAATAAAAACTTTTCCAGATCCCATTGCTATTTTTCCTGCAGCTATGTGAATAGCTTCCATAGATGATCCACACCATCTATCTACTGTCATCCCAGAAGTTTTGATATCCATATTAGTTAAAAAAGTTACTAGTTTACCAATATTAAAACACTGTTCTCCAGTTTGAAATGCGCATCCAATTACAATGTCTTCTATATCGCTTTTATTAATTTTAGTTTTTGAAACAAGATTGCTTACAATTTCAGCAAGCAAATTAACTGGCTTCACATCAATTAATTCTCCTTTTCTTGCCATTGTAAAAGGTGACCTTGAATAACCTGCTATAACTGCTTTAAACATAAAGAATATATAGCTATTTAATCTGGAAATGGCAAAGATGTTATCGTCCCATTTCTTTTCTCACCATCAAGAGTTTGGATAAATACACTTTCTCCAACATTCCAGTATTTTTTCAAAATCATAGATAAACCAATATTTTTTTTAATTCTAGGAGAAAAAATTCCTGAAGTTATCTGTCCGATTTTCTTATTATCTTTTGAGAGCACTTTTAATGGTTGTCCGGTTGCTGGACATGGATCGCCATCAAAAATAATTCCCATCATTTTTTGTTTAACACCTTCATTTTTAATTTTTGTTAAAGCTTGTTTTCCAATAAAGTCGTGTGACACATCATCTTTACAATATTTTTCTAGATTACATTCAAGGGGATTATTCTCTCCTGTAAAATCATTGCCATAAGACATAAGCCCTCCTTCAATTCTATCAATTAAGTTAGGACAACCTGGTGAAATATTAAATTTTTTACCAGCTTCCCAAATTGTATTCCAAAGTTTTTCACCCATTTCAACTTTATCAAAATAGTTATCATGTACTTTAAAATAAATTTCAAAACCATCTTGCTTGCTGTATCCCGATCTTGCAATAACTTGTTTAGTTCCTTCAAAATCAACTATTCTAAAATTGAAAAACTTAATTTTTTTTATTTCTTCACCAAATATTGAAGCTAGAAGCTTTTCTGATTTTGGACCCTGAACTGCCAAAGGATAAACATCAGGTTCTTCAATGATTACGTCTAAGTTTAATCCCAAAGCATATCCTTTAGCCCATAATAAGATATCAGAATCAGCTATTGAGATCCAAAACATATCATCATCTAGTTTAAGTAAAACAGGATCATTTATCATACCAGCATTTTCATTTAGCATTGGTATATAAAAACATTTTCCTATTTCCATATTTTTTATTGAACGAGGTGTTAATTTTTGAATCAGTGTAGCGGCATCAGGACCACTTATTTGAACTTGTCTTTGACAAGAGACGTCCCAAATTTGAACCTCTTTACTCAAATGCCAGTAATCTTCTTCAACAGTATTTTTATACCCTTTTGGTAAAAGCATATGATTTACTACTGTAAAATCTGAGACACCATGTTCTTCAACTCGATTGGTATATGGAGTTCTTCTTATTCTTCGAGACATATTTAATTTTATATTTTTTGACATAAGGAATTAATTATTTAATAATTATTGAGACCACCAAATTGAATAACCGTTTGGTGATATAATTATTGGTAGGTGATATTTTTTTTCTGGATCTTCCATTCTAAATTTTATTATTATTTCAGAGACAATTTTTTTTTTAGAAAAATAATCTGCTGTTTTGCAAACCATTTCATAATCACATCCACAGTCATCATTTGAAAGTTCGAAATCTTTTAAAATTCTTCCTCCATCATCTGTTTCAGTTTCAAAAAATATTTTTTTAATTCCTGAGGAATTAATTTGATTAATTATTACTTTAACACCACTCGCATGAGTTCCATCTACTGAATTTAGTAAGTGTGAAGATATAGTTGCCATATATTTATTCTATTGATGCTTTATCTCTTTTATCACTAACAGCAGCAACTATTGGGCTAATAACACCTTTTGCTTTTACATTGATGCATGCAGTTTTTCCACTTTCTATTGCTCTTTTCAATGCTGGAGCTAATTGCTCTCTTTTTGTAACTAATTCTCCATGACCTCCAAAACCCTCAAAAATTTTGTGAAAAGGTATATCTCTGAAGTCAGTTGCAAAATGTTTTCCACTTTCAAATAATCTTTCTTGTTGTTGTGAAATACAATCTAAACCACCATTATTATCAATTACTACTACAATAGGTTTATTTTCTTGAAAAGCAGCCTCTATAGATAATCCTCCAGATAAAAAAGCTCCATCTCCACTTATTAAGATAACATTAGAGTCAGGGTTTATATTTTTCGCAGAAAGTGCAAATGGAACACCAACACCCAACATACTAAATGTTCCAGGGTGAAGAATTCCACCTATTTTTTTTCCTTTTGATCCAGCAATATTTATTGCAATTTCAGACCAGAAGTGAGTGTTACCTCCGTCAATGACTAACCAATCTTTTTCGCCAATAGCATCTTGAACATCCAAAGCTAATTGTAATGGATGCATTTTACCTCCGTTAGTTTCAGCCTCTTTCGTTTCTTTACTTAAATCTTCTAAAGTTTTATCAACCCATTCTTGTTTTTTGGTTCGGTTAAGATCAAACCATTCGTTACTTAAATTCCATTTATTATTTGATTTAAGTTTATTTAATGTGTCAAAAAAAACTCCTGGATCACATAATAAATTTATATCTGCAGCTCTATTAAGTTCTATTTCTTCATGAGATCCATTAATACATACAAGTTTAGTGGACTTAGGAAAAAGTGGTGGGTTTCCAAAATTCATTTGATTGTCTAATCTAGCCCCAACCATCAATACCAAATCAGATTCATGTAATGCAAATTTTGAAGGTGGATACTGATGTATATCTGCTAAACCCATGTAGGCATTAGCTTCTTCCCCAAGTAATTTTTGATGATAAGGAATATTAAATATTGGAATTTTTAAATTATTTCCTGCTTCTTCTAATTTTTTTTCAGAACTAGACCACCAAATTCCATGACCACCAATTAAAACTGGTTTTTTTGAATTACAAGCAAGCTCTAATATTTCTGAAATTTGCATTGGATCAGGCCAAGCTTTTACAGTTGGTTTTGTTTGATGAGAAAAAGGTCTTTCTTCAAGTCCTGCATCTTCAGAAAAAGATGAAAACATAATGTCGACCGGCATACTTAAATGTACTGCACCAGGATATCCATTTGTTGCAATCTTATATGCTTTATCTACAAATTCTCTAATTCTATTTCCATCAGTTATGCTTGCGCTGTATTTTGTTAAAGGTGCTGCAATTGCAACATCATCAATTTCTTTAAATCCTCCAGAGCCTTGTCTTTTTAAACTACTTGAACCAGTTATAAATATTACAGGTGATCTTTCGCCCCAAGCTTCCATCATTGACGGAACTGCATTTGCAAACCCTTCAGGACCAACAAGACAAACTGCAGGTTTTCTTGTAATTCTTGTATGACCGTCAGCTATATGACCTGCTACCTGTTCATGAGGACAATTAATTACTTCCATTTGGCACTCCATAAACCCCTCTAAAGCGGGATTACAGAACCCACCAGATAATGTAAAAACATGCTGAATACCTTTATCTTTTAAAGCTCTAGCGATAAGGGAGCCACCTCTTATTTTTTTTTCTGACATATTTTTAGTATTTCATATTTTGAATAAATTTTTTAGCAATAATTTCTGACGAGACATCATTTATATCAGTTAAACCAACTAAACCTAGTGCGGTACTTAATTCATCTTTTATAATATCTAAAATTCTTCTTAATCCTTTTTCACCATCAGCTCCGATACCATACATTAGAGGTCTTCCTAGCATTACATAATTTGCCCCCAGCGCTAAGGCTCTAATTATGTCACTTCCTCCTCTTACTCCGCTATCAAACAATAAAGGGAATTCTTTACCTAATGCATTTCTTATCAAAGGTAATGCTTCGATTGCTGCAGTCGCACTATCTAATTGTCTTCCACCATGGTTTGATACTTGTATAGCATCAACCCCTTCAGCTTTAATTTTTAAAGCATCTTCTGGTGACATTACTCCTTTAATTATTAATTTTCCTTTCCAAGCATCTCTTACTCTTTTTAGAGTTCCCCAATCTGTAGCTCCTCTGCTTTCACTTCTTACAAATTTGTTACCATTCTTTGAGGTTTCATAGTTCATTGGTTTTGGAATACCCCCTAGTAAAGTTGATAAAGACCAATGAGGATGAGTTACAAAATCGAACATTTGTTTAGGACCTATTTTAAAAGGGACTGTAAAACCATTTTTATTATCCTTAGCTCTTCTAAATTGAATTGGAACATCCACAGTTAGTATTGCTACTTTATAACCTGTAAGTTCTGCTCTTTGTAAAAGCTCCATTACAAAATCTTCTTGGAAATTATATAATTGAATCCAAGATCTACCTTCTGATAATTCATACATTTTTTCTAAAGATGTTGAGGAAGCCATAGACACACATGCAGGCACATTATTTACAATACTTTCTTTAGCTAACATTTTATCTGCACCAGTCCAGGTTAGGTTACACATACCCATTGGTGAAAAACCAAATGGCTGATCAAACTCAATTTCTAAAAATTTTGTTTTTAAATTTCTATTTTCAACATTTCTTAAAACTTTTGGTTCAAGTCTAATTTGATCTAAAGCTGTACTATTAATTTCACAAAGTTTTTCATCACCTGAAGCACCATCTACAAAATCAAACATTAACTTAGGCATTCTTTTTTTTGCTAAACTTCTTGCATCTTCGATACTATGAATTTTTTTACTTGCAGTTATATTGTTCATCTATTTTTTATGTATTCTTTAAGATTAATTTTTTTATTTTTATCTAAAAAATAAGCACCTTGATTATCTACGGTAGAATAAACTTCAGTTGGTTTTCCGTCAATAAAAACTACTGCTACACCATCATCTATAGCAATCCCATTAGGCAATTTGTTATTTTTAATATTTAATTTAAATTCATTAATTCTCTCAATATTAGATGAGTGAGGCGTACAACTTCCTTCTATTAAATTGATCCCTTTTAATGGTTTAAAACCAAGTCCCTTAGAATCTGACAATATCCAATCGAACCAACAAACAGCACCAGCACTAACACCAGACAATATTATTCCTTTTTCATAAGCAATTTTAAATAATTGTTCAAAATTATTTTTCCTCCAAATTTCTAACATAAATGAAGTATTACCACCCCCAACATAAACCAAATCTTTACTGAGTAACCATTCAGAAAAACTATTTACACTTGATGTAAGATTAAAATGAGATAGTTCAGAATTATTATTTTCAAATTTTTTATAAAAATTTTCTATTTTTTCATCATCATCTTTGCTAGCTGTAGCTAAAAAACCAATATCGTTTTTTGTTTTCTTTAATTGACTTAAAATAAAAAGATCTAAATTTTTGTCTGACTCAGGTGTAACCCCAACACCACCTATTGCGATTATTTTTTTTTCTATTTCATTCATTTAATTAAATTTAATAAACTTAAATTAATATATAGTATTTTATAAATAAAATTTCTAATGAATGATTTTATATCAAAAAAAATAGCTCCAACAGGAGAGCTACGTGTAGGTTTGAATATGAGTAATTTTTTACTTGTTAATTCGAAAGATGCAAATGGATTACCAGATGGTGTATCTCCAGATATTGGAAAAAAACTTGCTGAAGAACTTAATATAAATTGTAAATTGGTTCAATTTGAGAGACCAGGGTTATTAGCTGATGCAGTTGATGATGATAAATGGGATATTGGTAATATAGCTTATGAGAAGGAGAGGAGTAAAACTATCAATTTTAGCAATCCATATGTGAATATTGACGCTAATTTTATTTTTAGGAATAAATACAACTTTATGAGCAATGAAGAAATTAATTCTTCAGGTATTAAGATTGCAGTAGTTGAAAGAAGTGCATATGATTTATGGCTATCAGATAACTTTAAAAACGCTGAATTAATTAAAGTAAAAACAATAGATAGCTCACATAAATTATTTAGAGAAGGTAGTGTAGATGTTCTAGCTGGCTTAAAACCAAAGCTTTTAGAAGAACTTGAAATAAATGATGATTTTAAAATAATATCAAATCCATTTACTTATATAAAACAATCAGTTGGTATTAAAAAAGGTAATCCTGAAATATTAGATTTTTTAAATGATTTTATTTCAAAACTTATTAAAGAGGGTTATGTAGAAAGTTTATTAAAAAAACATAACGTTCAAAACAAATTGAGTATTCCTAAAATTAATTAGCTTTTTATTCCTGACCAAGGTTCAGCTTTTATGGGTATTTTTTTATCTATACCTCTTACTATTTCACCTCTTGGATCATACATCGGTAATTTGCAAAGTTCAGCTTTGTGAATTTTTTCATCAGTGCACTCAACATCAACTATTGTTTCAGGCCCTAAGTCTGAATTGTCTAATAACACAATACCAACCCCACAAACTTGGTACGGAGACCATGTACTTGAAGTTACTTTTCCAATATATTGATTATTAAATTTAATAAACCTTCCTTTTTTTGCTATTCCATCAACTACTCTAATACCCCAACTTCGACATTCTTTATCTGCATTTATCAGAGCTTTTTTACCTATAAAGTTATCTTTTTCTAAATCTACAAAACGACCAAGACCTACAGAAAAAGGATTTGTTTCATTTGAAAAATCCTGTCCTGCAGATAATAACCCAGCTTCAATTCTTCTACCTCTAAATGAAGGTGTTGCTGTAATAATCATTCCCATTTTTTTTCCTTCTTCAAGAATAAGATCACCTAATTTTTCAATATTATTTTCAGGACGAAAATAAATTTCCCAACCAAGTTCATTTGTAAAACCAGTTCGACTAATTATTACCTTTTCATTAGCCATGGTAATCTCGACCCAGTCAAAATATTTCCATGTATTTGCTATCGGTTCATCAATTAAATGATTAAGAAGTTCCATTGATTTAGGTCCTTGAATTTGACTAACAAATACATTTGGTTCTTTAATTTTAACATCAAGTCCTTCAGAATTGGCTTTATACCATGAGAGCATGTCTCCATCAGCTTGAGCAAACCAAAAACAATTATCATCAATTCTTAAAAGCAAACCATCAGTAATTATTCCACCATCATGGTAACAGGCAAACTGATAGGAACATCTTCCTTTTTTAACTTTCGAAATATCTCTTGGAAAAATTCTTTGTAATAATTTAAGAGCGTCTGGTCCTGAAATTTCATATGGATGCTCTCCTGTATGTCGAAGAATAATTTCTTGTTTCGTTTTCCAGTACTGCTCATCTGGAGTAGCATTAGATAATTTTTCAGTTGTTAGTCTTCCAGCATAATGTGAATACTCTGGGTCATAAGGTAGTTCTTGATAAGTCAAAGGATGAATGCTCATAGTCCTTGCTAACTCAACAGGTCTGTCACCTTGCTCTCTCTGAGGTTTGATAGAAAACCTAATATTTCTTAAAGATTTGTGCATAGAATTTTTTATTAAATTAAATGATAATATTAATCCATCAATATCATACATTATAAACCCAAAATGAGTACAATCTATAATTGAAAATTACATTAGTATTGTTCTAAATTTTGTAAAATGTTAGCTTTTATAAAATAAACAAAAAGGAATTAATAATGAAAAACATTTTAAAATTGATATCAGCTTCACTGTTATCAGTAATAATATCGTTTTCATTTGCCAATGCATCAAGTGGAACTTTTAAACTTTCACACGATCTTGGATTTGGAAAAGATACAAACCTGGACGCAATAACTAAGGGTCGATTATTTCAAGTTGTAATAATGACTCAAAATCGTTTGGTAAGAAAAAATCTTAAAGGAGTAGTATCTGAAGAATTGGCCACAAAATGGTCAGCAAATGCAGACGCAACAGAGTGGACTTTTAATCTTCGTAAAGGAGTTAAATTTCATGATGGATCAGATTTTGATGCTGAAGATGTAAAATATTCTTTAATGAGAGTTAAAGACCCAGAAATTGGCTCACCTGCAAAAAAAAGCTTAAGTGTTGTAACTGATATTGAGGTAATTGACTCACATACAGTTAAAATGAAATTAAGCACTTCTTTTGCTGATTTTCCTCTTAATTTAACTGATTACAGATTAAGAATGATACCTTCAGGATCTGGAGATACTATTGGCAAAACTGGAATTGGAACAGGACCTTTTATAGTTGAAAAATTTGATGCAGAAGGAACTACAATTTTAAAAGCTAATCCAAATTATTGGGAAGGTGCACCTGGACTTGCTGAAGTTCATGTAATAGCTATACCTGATGGAGAAGCTAGAGTACAAGCTCTATTAACTGGCCAAATTGATATGAATAGATATGTACAATTTAGTCAAAAAAAAATCTTTGATGGTAATTCTAAATTCAAAACTGCAGTAATACCAACAGGTAACTGGAGAGGAATGGTTATGAATACTGAACGAGCTCCTTTTAATGATCCAAATGTTAGAAAAGCTGTTCGTTTAGCTGTTGATAGACAAGAGCTAGTTGATACTGTTATGGGTGGAGAAGCAATTGTGTCATGTGATACACCTGTTTCACCAGCTGATCAATATAGACTTAAAATGAAGTGTCCTCAAAACATCAAGAAAGCAAAAAAACTTTTAGCTGAAGCTGGATATCCTGATGGAATAGAAATGGTAATTCATGTATCTACTAAAGAACCAACTTGGCCAACTATTGCTGAAGTAATTCAACAACAAGTGGCTAAAGCAGGTATCAAAGTTGATATTAAAATGACTCCATCAAAAAGTTACTGGAAAGAAACTTGGATGAAAAAAGATGTTGCTATGACGCGTTGGAATGAAAGATCTGCTGATAGTGTACTTCATGAAGTTTATCACAGTAGTGCAAAATGGAATGAGTCTTATTATAAAAGTTCTGACTTTGATAAAAATCTAGCTAGCGCTAGAGCTGAGCTAAACTTTAATAAAAGAAGAACAGCTTATAGAAATGCACAAAAAACTTTATGGGAAGAATCTGGTACTATGATTCCTTACCACGTTTCTAAATTAGTAGTTACTAATTCTAGAGTAAAAAACCTTGATGAAGTTGAGGTTTTTTCAGTTCAGTGGCATAAAGTTAAAGTAGATTAATATAAAATAATATTTTACAGGCCTTTAAATAGGCCTGTAAAATTTACTTCATTTATCAATAATTAATTTTTTATTTGGGTTTATTAGCTGAAATATGTTTTTTTTAATTTTTAAAAGATTTGTATTAGGGTTAATTACATTATTTATTGTATCTTTAATTACTTTTATTGGTGTTGAAATATTACCAGGTGATGCTTGCACTTCTTATCTGGAAAGAGAAGCTTTTGGCGAAGCTTTAGCTGCATGTGTAAAAAGATTAGGATTAGATGTCCCTGCTTATGAACGATATTTATCTTGGGCATTTAATGTCATTCAAGGTGATTTTGGCTATTCATTAAGTGGACAAATGCAAATTAATGAAGTCTTAGGACCAAGAGTAAAAAACTCATTGGTTCTTGCTTCTGCAGCAATAATTATTGGTATTCCATTAGCTTTAATATTAGGAATAATTACAGCTCTTTGGAGAGACAGAATGCCAGATATTATCATTTCAACAGTTGCGATATTTTCAATGACTATTCCAGAATTTATAAGTGCAACTTTACTGATTTTAATAGTAGCAATATGGTTAGAGTGGTTACCAGGCATAGTAATTGTACCAACTGACGTTACTTTTTTTGAATTACTTCCTAACATCATTTTACCAGTGATAGCAATAGCAATGATAATGACTGCTCATATGGCTCGAATGGTTCGTTCAAGTGTTATTCAAGTAATGGCAAGTGATTATATTCAAATGGCAATATTAAAAGGAGTGCCATATTGGAAAATGGTTTTCAAACATGTATTACCAAACGCATTATTGCCAGCAATTAATGTTGTCGCTTTAACTATTGCTTGGTTATTAGGTGGGGTAGTTGTAACTGAAGTGGTATTTAATTATCCAGGACTAGGTAGATTGGTAATTGAGTCCATATCTAATAGAGATTTACCGGTCGTTCAAGCTTTAGGTATCATTCTTGCATCTATTTACGTTAGTATAAATTTTATAGCTGATTTATTAACGTTAATGTTAAACCCAAGATTAAAGACATTGCAAACTAGAAAATAAAAAATGGAAAACTCTAAAAATATATTTAATGAAAAACCTAAAAGTTCTTTAGCTAAAGCTTTAGATATAATATCTACAATGGTTTCAAAACCATCTGGATTTATAGGGTTAACAATTTTGGTTTTTCATATATCTTTAGCTTTAACTAGTCCATGGTTTGCACCTTATGACTATAAGGCAATCAATCCTTCGTTAATGTTAAATGCACCATCATCAGAATTTTGGTTTGGAACTGATAGTTTAGGTAGAGATGTTTTTACCAGAACAATTTTAGGAGGAAGAACTGCTTTAACCATAACTTTTTTTGGGTCAATTATCGCTCTACTTTGGGGAGGTCTTTTAGGAATTTTTTGTGGTCTAGTAGGAGGAAGAATTGATGACATTGTAATGAGAATAGTAGATGCATTTTTATCAATACCTTGGATATTAGCTATGCTTTTAATAGTTTCACTTCTTGGAACAACTACTGAAGTATTAATACCTGCTCTTGGGTTTTTTTATGGAAAAGGAATAGTTCGTGTTGCAAGAGCTGCTACTCACGATGTAATAGCTAAAGACTTTATTGTTTCCGCAAAAGCTAGAGGCCACAGTAATCTTTCAATTATTTGGAATGAAATATTACCAAATGTGAGAGATGCTATTTTAGTTGAAGGAGCAATGAGATGGTCTTGGATGCTTCTTGGATTTAGCTCATTATCTTTTTTAGGATTTGGGGTAAGCCCTCCAACTCCTGATTGGGGATTGATGATATCAAATGCTAGAGGATTAATGTCTTTTGCATGGTGGGCAGTCATAGCACCTATTGTTGGGTTAAGCTCATTAATTATTGGAATAAATTTAACCGCTGATGCTTTTGCTAAGGCTTTAGGAATTGATAGATCAACAAAAGCTCCTGTTTAAAATATGAAAACTAATATTCAAGAAATTAAAGACTTATCTATTGGTTTTAAAAGTCAAAAAGGCAAACAAATATCAATACTTAGAAATATAACTACCAATATTAGAAAAGGTGAAACCGTAGGTATAGTAGGAGAGTCTGGATCAGGAAAAAGTACATTAGCTCTTGCGATGATGGGGTATATTAAACACGGCCTTTTTACTACTGGAGGTGAATGTTTATTTAAATCTCAAAATCTACTTAGTCTAAATAATAAGGAATTAGAGGACATAAGAGGTAGAAAAATTGCAATGATTCCACAAAATGCTGGGCAAGCACTAACTCCAAATCTTAAAATTGGTTATCAAATTGAAGAAGCTCTTAGACTTCATACTGATTATAGCAAAACTGAAAGAGAGCAAAAAATTTCAGAATTATTAAATCAAGTTAGACTTCCTTCTCCAAAAATAATGGCACTTAGATATCCTCATGAACTTTCAGGAGGACAACAACAACGAGTTGCAGTTGCTATGGCTTTAGCTGGTAATCCAGAGTTATTGTTGTTAGATGAGCCGACTACTGGATTGGATGTAACAACTCAAGCACATGTTTTAGAACTTTTAAAAGATATAGCAAAAGATACAGGAACATCCATGGTTTATGTAAGTCATGATCTTGGAGCAATTGCTCAAGTTTGTGACAGAGTGATTGTAATGTATGCAGGTGAAATTGTCCTAGAAGGACCAGTAAGAAAAATTTTAAAAGAACCTATTCACCCATATACATATGGATTATTAAATTCAATTCCAAAACTTTCTCTAGCAGGTCTTCCCGACTCAATGCCAGGTAGCCAACCACAACCAGGAAACATTGAGAATGGTTGTAGTTTTTATGATAGATGTAATTTTTCAAATGAAAAATGTAAAACTCAAGTTCCTGAGTTAGAATATTTATCTGAAATGGATACAAGTGTAAGATGTTTTAATCATTCTGAATTCATTTCTAAAACTAGTGAACAAAAAACAAAAAATCATTCACAAAAAGAAATAACTATAGATGAAATTTTAGACTTAAAAGACGTTTCTATATCTTACGCAAAACAAGGTATTATAGATCAATTCTTGAATAAAGTGACTGATACAAATCCAACAGTAAAAGATATAAATATAAATATTAATAAAGGAGAGACTATTGCATTAGTAGGAGAGTCTGGAAGTGGAAAGTCTACAATTTTAAAATCTATTGCTGGGTTATTAAAAACCAAAGATGGGCATATAAAATTTAATAAAGAAAAATTGTTATCTAGCGATCTAAAAAAAAGAAATTCAGATGATTTGAGATCTATTCAATTAATCTTTCAAAATCCAGACGAGTCATTAAATCCAAATCATACAGTTGAACAAATTCTCTCCCAACCTTTAAAACTATATTTTGGTTTGACAGGTAGTAAACTTAAATCAAGCATTGCAGAATTACTTGAAAAAGTAAGACTTGGTGCTTTTTATATGAGTAGATACCCAAGACAATTATCTGGAGGAGAGAAACAGAGAATAGCTGTTGCAAGAGCTTTTGCAGCAAGACCAGATATTATTTTATGTGATGAAGTAACTTCAGCTTTAGACGTGTCAGTACAAGCTGCTGTATTAGATTTATTACAAAAATTAAAAGAAGAGTTAGGCACCACTTATGTATTTGTTTCTCATGATCTTGCAGTTGTAAAAGCAATCAGTGATAGAGTAGCTGTTTTATATCAAGGAAGATTATGTGAAATTGGTCCATCAAAAGATGTTTATCAATTTCCCTCTCACCCTTACACAGAGGTTTTAATAGGTGCTGTATTAGAGCCAGACCCAGATATAAAACCAAAACTAGTTGCAGAAGACATAGTTGAGGAAAAACCTCCTGAAATTGGCTGTTCTTTTCAAGGAAGGTGTCCAAGAATTATTGGTGATAAATGTAAAAATGAAACTCCACCATGGCAATTTGGAGATAATGGAAATGCAATTCGATGTCATATAGATATTGAAAAATTAAAAATCCAGCAAAGTTAATATTGAGACGATTTATTTATTTTAAGTTTGATTTAATTTTAATATAAGAACATTCTAATTTTATGGATATCAAAAAAGTTGTAGTTATTGGTTCAGGCACAATGGGAAGTGGGATTGCAGCTCATTTATGTAATGCAAATGTTCCTGTTATTTTATTAGATCTTACCACAGACATAAGTGAGAAAGCTAGGGAGAGAATTAAAAAATCAAGACCTCCTCTGTTAATTGATAAATCAAAAATTGACAATATTGATGTTGGAAACATTAATGATAATTTTGATGTTGTTAGTGAAGCAGATTGGGTTGTCGAAGCTGTTGTTGAAAGAATAGATATTAAACATAATATTTATGATAAAATTTTTAAAGAAAGAAAAGCTGGATCTATAATATCATCTAATACATCTTCAATTCCAATTAGCATTCTTTCAGAAAAATTATCCACTGAAGATAAAAAAGATTTTTGTATTACTCATTTTTTCAACCCTGTTAGATACATGGATTTGCTTGAAATTGTTAAAAGTGAAAATAATGATTTGAATAAAATAAATTCACTAAAGAAATTCTGTGAAATTAGCTTAGGCAAAGGTGCAATTGTTTGCAATGATACCCCTGGTTTCTTGGGAAACAGAATAGGAGTTTTTGCAATGCAAGTCGCTATGACAGAAGCTTTTAAAATGAAATTATCCATAGAAGAAGCTGATGCTATTTTTGGAAGACCAATGGGTATCCCTAAAACTGGAGTATTTGGATTATATGATTTAATCGGAATAGATTTAATGGCTGATGTTCTTAAAAGCTTTATAAAAGAATTGCATGAGACAGATGAATTCCAAGAAGTTGCTAAAGAAATACCTCTAGTAAAAAAATTAATAGAAACTGGTTATACAGGACGTAAAGGTAAGGGTGGTTTCTATAGAATGAATAAAGTTGATAATAAAAAAATTCTTGAGGCAATTAATTTAGAAACTGGAGAATATCGTCCAACACAAAAAATTAACATTAAGTCTGAAAAAGTAGACCTTAAAGCATTAATCAATAGAGATGATAAATATGGCGAATACGCATGGTCAGTTATCTCAAAAATTATTAATTATGCTTCTTCTTTAGTTCCAGGAATTACAGATGAATTTAATGACATTGATGAGGCAATGAGACTTGGATTTAATTGGAGTAAAGGACCATTTGAAATGTTAGAGGAAATTGGTGTTGCAAATTTCTTTAGTAAGTTCAAAAATTATGAAGAGAATAAATTTTTAAAAAAATTAGCTGAAACAAAAAATGAAAAGTTTCATGGGGTAAGACAAAAGTACACTGAAATTGAAACTTTAGGGAAAGTTAAAAAAACAGCATCAAATATTGATGGTAATAGCTCAGCTTCTATTTATAGATTTAATGATTACAATATTGTTGAATTTACTACTAAAGCAAATGCTCTTGATTATGACTCAATGGATGCTTTAAAAAAAGCAACTGATAAACCTTTGATAATAATTAATGAGAGCATGCAGTTTTCCGCTGGAGTAAATTTAAGCTATACAATGGAATTTGCAAACAAAGGTGACTTTAAATCTATAGAAAAATTTGTCGGATACTTTCAAGAAACATGCAAACATCTCAAGTATTCTGATCATCCCGTAGTATCTGCTCCCTCAGGTTTAACTCTTGGAGGTGGCTTTGAGGTTATGGTGCAAAGCAATTTTGTAGCATCACATACAAACATTGTGGTCGGTTTAGTTGAAACTATTGTTGGATTAATTCCTGCAGGTGGTGGATGTAAGGAAATGTTAGCAAGATGGCTTGATACAGAAGAAGCTAGAAATGATCCTCATTATGCACCTTTAAAAGTATTTGATATTATTGGTTATGGAAAAACCGCAACTTCACCAGTTGAAGCTGAGCCCATGAAATATTTAAAACCGGAAGATAAAAAGGTAATGAATAGAAATAGTCTTTTAGAAGTATCAAGAGAAATTTTAAATAATAATAAAGATTTTAAATCCCCCTCAGAGACAGAATTTAAACTTCCTGGAAAAGCGGTTAAAGAAGAGATGAATAAAATTTTAGAAAAACTATACAATGAAAAGGTTATCCTTGATCATGGTTTATTAGTAGCTCAAGAACTGGCTCATGTTTTAAGTGGAGGAGATACTACAATAGATAAGATATTGTCAGAGGATGATTTGTATAAATTAGAATTAGATGCTTTTATGAGGTTGATTGAGACTCAAAAAACCCAAGATAGAATTAAACATACGCTTGCAACCGGTAAGCCTTTAATTAATTAATTAATTTTTTACTTAAACATTTTAACTGTATTTATAAAATCAGGTCTAAGGACATATTCAGATCTATGAGAGTATTTAATTTTTTCTAATACATTAATGCCATAAAGCACTTTTCCTATTGGAGTGTATTCACTTTCAAACAAGGGCTCATCATCAAGAATGATAAAAAATTGACTATCTTCAGTGTCATATTTTAAAGTTCTTGCTAAACCAACTGTACCTTTTATAAAATTAAACTCAGTATTAACTTCTGATTTGATTGTACCAAGACCTGATTTACCAGTTCCGATCTTTCCATAATCTAATTGGTCTTTTTTACCAAACTCAAGGTCACCAGCCTGAACAAGTTTATCTTTGATCACTCTATGAAAAGCTACATTATCATATGCTTTTAAACTAATTAATTTTTTAAATCTTTCAACTCCGTTTGGAGATATTTCAGGATAAATTTCTATTATAACATTTCCACATTCAGCATTAAGGACAACAATATTATTTGGTTTTTCAAAGTTAAATTTATTTGGATCAAAATTTTTTACAAATAAACATTTGTTTTTTATTATAATAGTAAAACTTAAAGCAAAAATTCCAAGTAGAATTAAAAAAATTAAAATTAATTTTTCATGAAGTGAGGCTTTAATTTTTTTTATCATATCTAAAATACAAAATTATTATCAACTGCATTCAATATATCTTTTATAAATTTTATTTTTTTATTAAGAATTTTATCATCTGAATTTTTATATTTTCCAGTTATTAAATGTGAAAATACTTCAGCCATATCTTCCGATGGAGTTGTCATTGAATATTCAGTAAAAAAACCATTAGTATTTTTATAAGTATCAAGTCCTAATTTTTTTGAGCAAGTAGAACAATCTGCATATTTAAAATTTGGTTCATTAAATTTTTTCCATTCATCTTCATCAAATAAATCCTTAAAACCATCATTAATGATATGAAATAACTCATGGTGTATTACTCTTTCAAAATATTTTTCATTAAATTTTAGATCTATAATTAATGTTTTCATTACATGATCTGGAATCCCAGCTGTATTTATTCCTGAAATAGATAGGTTTTCACACATAACAATATATTTAAGATTAATTTTTCTTAAAAATTCTTTTGAATAGAGACTTAAATTTTTAGATATTATTTGATATTTTTTATCGTAAGTCTTCTTATGAGAGTTATTACAGACAATATTTTTTTGAACCCCTAGTCTAAATGGTTTTGTAGCGTAAAAATATTTTAGTTTATTGGGAGTTTTTAATTCATAGATTTCTAAATTTGGTATTTTGATAATATTATAAATAGAATTGGAGTTTGCTGAAGTTATCAAAAAAAATGATATTAAAACTAGCTTAAAAATCTTCATAAACATAATTTAGATGATATTCGATTTAAAAAGAATGTGGTACATTTTGTTAATAAATGAAAAAAGAACGTAATAAAAATCCAATTCAACCTGTTAGTGGAACAAAAGTTCCAAGATTTGCTGGTCCGTCAACTTTTGCAAGATTGCCAGAATTAAGAGATGTTGAAAGTTGTGATGTTGCAATTGTAGGAGTTCCATTTGATGCTGGTACAAGTTACAGACCAGGAGCAAGATTTGGACCACAAAGTATTCGACAAGCATCAAGACACTTAAGAACTAACTATCATCCTAGTTATGATGTGGAGCCTTTTAAAGTTCAACAAGTAGCAGATGCAGGTGACATTACTTGCAACCCATTTAGTATTGATGAAGCAATAAAACAAATAGAAGCTGGAGCAACAGACTTATTAAATAAAGTAGGAGGTATAATTAGTTTAGGGGGCGATCATACAATTGCTGTACCTCTATTAAGAGCAATTAATAAAAAATGTAATGGACCAGTTTCCCTAGTACATTTTGATGCACATTTAGATACTTGGGATACTTATTTTGGAGCTCCTTATACACACGGAACACCTTTTAGAAGAGCAAGAGAAGAGGGATTGTTTTTAGATGATGCTTCAATGCATGTTGGTATTAGAGGGCCACTTTATAGTAGAGATGATATTAAAAATGATGAAAGTTTTGGTTTTAAGATAATTCATTGTGATGAATTTCAAACAGAAGGGACAGATAAAATTGCAGAAAGAATTAAAAAAAGAGTAGGAGATAATCCTCTTTATTTATCAATTGATATTGATGTACTTGATCCTGCTTTTGCACCAGGAACAGGTACACCCGAAATTGCTGGTATGACTACTAGAGAAATGGTTAATGTTTTAAGAGGTCTTTCAGGATTAAATCTAGTTTCTGCAGATGTGGTTGAAGTTTCACCTGCATACGATCATGCAGAAGTAACCTCTTTAGCTGCTGCAACAATAGTTTACGAATTGACTAATTTATTTGCAAAAACATAAAGAAAGGATAGTTTCAAAACATGTTAGATAAAAAAGATTTTTATATAAATGGGCAGTGGGTTAAGCCAAATAGCTCTGAAGAAATTAAAGTAATTGATCCTGCAACTGAGGATAATTGTGCAGTTATCACTTTAGGAAATAAAGCTGATGTTGATATGGCTGTTAATGCAGCTAAAGATGCCTATCAGTCTTGGGCCTTTTCATCTAAAGAGGAAAGAATTGGATTATTAGAAAAACTATATGAAAATTATAAAAAAAGATGGTCAGATATTGCAGAGACTATAACTCTAGAAATGGGTGCACCCAAAGATTTCGCAACAAAGTTGCAAGCAGGTACTGGGGCAAGCCATATTAAATCTTTTATAAGATATTTAAAAAATTTTGAATTTGAAAAACCATTAGGTGAACATGCTCCTAATCAAAGACTAATTTATGAACCCAAAGGTGTTTGTGCATTAATTACACCATGGAATTGGCCAATGAATCAAGTGTGTTTAAAAGTAATGCCAGCAATCGCATCAGGGTGTACTATGGTTTTAAAACCATCAGAGTTAGCGCCTCTATCTTCAATGATACTTGCTGAAATTATTGATGAAGTAAAATTTCCAAAAGGAGTATTTAATTTAGTTAATGGTGATGGAGCAACAACAGGTGATGCTTTAACAAGTCATCAAGATATTAATATGATTTCTTTTACAGGATCAACAAGAGCAGGAGCTCTAATTTCACAAAATGCTGCTAAAGATTTTAAAAGAGTAAGTTTAGAGCTGGGTGGCAAAGGAGCAAACATAATTTTTAAAGATGCTGATCCAGAGGCTATCGAAAGAGGTGCTCTTAGATGTTTTAGAAATTCAGGACAATCCTGTAATGCACCAACTAGAATGCTAGTAGAAAAATCTATGTATAACGAGGCTATTGAAAGATTAAAAAAATATACTGAAAGTTTTGAAGTTGGCGATCCTAAAAAAGAAGGTGAACATATTGGTCCAGTTATTTCAGAGGCTCAATATTCTAAAATACAAACCTTAATACAAAAGGGTATAGACGAAGGTGCAAAATTAGTTGCTGGAGGAACAGGTAAACCAGAAGGTTTAGATAAAGGTTATTTTGTTAAACCAACAGTATTTGCTGACGTTAATAATGATATGGAGGTAGCAAGAACAGAAATTTTTGGACCTGTTCTATCTGTTATCCCATTTGAAACAGAAGAAGATGCGATCAAAATTGCAAATGATACTGCTTATGGATTGACAAACTATATCCAAACGCAAGATACAGAAAAAGTTCAAAGAGTTGCTAGAAAATTGAGATCTGGAATGGTTGATGTAAATGGAGCTGGGATTGCTGTTGACGCACCCTTTGGTGGTTTCAAACATTCAGGAATAGGTCGTGAAGCAGGTGCACATGGTCTAGAGGAATTTTTGGAAGTAAAAGCAGTAGGTGGTTGGAGTTAATTTAAATTAGAACTTTCTTTAATTCCATCAAGAAGCTTTAAACATTTTTTTAATTCATCTAAAACTATAAACTCATCAATTTTATGAGCTTGTTCAATTGATCCAGGACCACAAACAACAGTACTAATTCCAATTTCTTGAAATAAACCTGCTTCAGTTCCAAAAGAAACTACTTGTCTAGAATTGTCACCTGTTAGGCTTGAGATAAATTCACAAGCATCTGACTTATCTTCTCTATCAAATCCAACTATTTCACCGATGATATTTTTTTCAATTGAAGCATTTATAAAAATTTTTTTCATATCTGGAAGTAATACTTCATTTGCATATTTATCTATTTCTTGATTTAAAAATATTCCATCTTCTTTCACTACAGGTCTTGTTTCCCAATTAACATGACATTTATCTGCTATTACATTGTGAGCAATACCACCAAATATACCACCAATTGATAGTGTAGAGTGAGGTGGGTCAAAAATAGAGTCTTTAGGTTCTCTTTCCTTAAGTTTTTCTCTTAATTCAATTAATTTATTTACATATCTTGATGCGTATTCAACAGCACTTACACCTTTGTGAGGCGCAGAACTGTGTCCTGCCAAACCTTTAAAATAAGTTGTATATTCGTAACACCCTTTGTGGGCATCAATAATTTTCATATTAGTTGGTTCTCCAACAATACAAATACCATCCTTAATATTTCTTCTTTTCAATTCTTCAATTAATATAGGAGCTCCTATACATGCTGTTTCCTCATCAAACGTAAAAGAAAAATGAATATCTCTATCTAAATTGGATTTTGAGTAGATAGGTGCATAAGCTAAAGCGCATGCAATAAATCCCTTCATATCACAAGAACCTCTTCCAAATAACTTATCTTCTTTAATTGTTGCAATAAATGGATCTGAGCTCCAACCTTTTGAAACTGGAACAACATCAGTATGGCCTGATAAAATTATTGGTTTTTTATTGTTTGAATTTTTAGCTTTAAGTGTTGCAAATAGATTTACTCTTTTTTTTTCATCATCGTAGGTTCTAAAAGAAGTAGCACCTAGTTTTTTTAAGATATCATCACAGTAGTCAATTAAAGCAGTATTATCCTCTCCAGATATAGTTTTAAAACCAATTAAGTCTGTTAAAATTTTAACAGACTTATTAAATAAAAGGTCTGAATTATTTTCTGTACTCATATTTTTCATCTATTATATATTAATTATATGAAAGAACAAATTACCTTTGATGATTTTGACAAAGTAGATATTCGAGTTGGAACAGTAATCTCAGTTAAAAAAAATGAAAAAGCTAGAAAACCATCGTTAGTGGTAGAAGTTGATTTTGGTGAGGAAATTGGAATTAAACAATCATCAGCTCAGATTACGCATTACTATACAGAGGAAAATTTGAAGGGCAAACAAGTGATTGGAGTGTGCAATTTTGCTGAAAAAAATATTGCTGGTGTAGTTTCACAAGTTCTAATTTTAGGATCAATTGATAAAGAAGGAAAAGTAATATTAGTTCATCCTTCTCAAAAATCTGAGAATGGATTGCCAATCGCTTAATAAATGCATCCAGAAATTTTATCTATAACATTATTTGGAATTGTAGCTGCATTCACTCCAGGCCCAAATAATTTTGTTGCGTTTTACTCTGGTTTCAATTTTGGGATAAAAAGAACACTGCCACATATACTTGGTGTTACCTTTGGTTTCCCTTTTCTTTTATTATGTGTGGCTTTAGGGTTAGTTAATATATTTAAACTTTATCCATTAATTCAAGTAGTATTAAAGTATTTAGGAACAATATTTTTAATTTATTTAGCATATAAAATTTCATTTTCAGGATCACAAAATCAAGAAAATAAAAATATAAATCCTGTAAGGTTTATAGAGACATTTATTTTTCAATTTTTAAACCCTAAAGCTGTAATTGCTTCAATAATTGTTGTTTCTACATACATAAATCCAGGTGAAAATTTTGTAAATTACACGACTCAAATTATTATTTTAGCTTTACTGGTTTCTGTCACTAGCATCACCCTCTGGACATTTTTAGGTAAATTTCTTAGGAAATACGCGACAAATCAGAAATTTATTAATTATTTTAATTATGCTATGTCACTGCTTCTTTTATTAAGCATAATAACTTTTTATTTATAACATGACTCCGGGAACAAAAAATTCTTATAAATCTTTAGCTAATATTTCTGTTGGAGACAAAAATTATAAATTTTATTCTCTAAAAAATGCTGAGCAAAATGGTCTTGAGGGTATATCAAAATTACCAAAATCTTTAAAAGTTCTCTTAGAAAATCTACTAAGATATGAAGATGATTTGTCAGTAAATAAAAACCAAATTGAATCGATCAAAGAGTGGTTAAAATCAAAAAAATCAAATACTGAAATTGCATATCGACCAGCTAGAGTTTTGCTACAAGATTATACAGGTATTCCAGC
Source organism: Pelagibacterales bacterium SAG-MED50 (assembly GCA_014653385.1). GTDB lineage: Bacteria > Pseudomonadota > Alphaproteobacteria > Pelagibacterales > Pelagibacteraceae > Pelagibacter. The sequence continues at coordinate 55,875 of JACWER010000001.1, forward strand.
TGTAGCTGATTTGGCAGCGATGAGAGAAGCTGTAAAAGACAAAAATAAAGACCCGAATACTATTAACCCATTATCAGCTGTTGATCTTGTAATCGATCACTCTGTTCAAGTAGATCAATCTGCAAAATCAGATTCTTTTGAAAATAATGTTGATATAGAATTTCAAAGAAATGGAGAAAGATATTCTTTTTTAAAATGGGGGCAACAAGCATTTAATAATTTTAGAATAGTTCCACCTGGAACTGGAATTTGTCATCAAGTAAACTTGGAATATTTATCAAAAGTAGTTTGGTCAGAAGAATTTGAAGGAGATAAATATTTATTTCCAGACACTTTAGTTGGTACTGATAGCCATACCACAATGGTTAATGGGTTGTCAGTATTAGGTTGGGGTGTTGGAGGAATAGAGGCTGAAGCGGGTATGTTGGGTCAACCAATTTCAATGCTAATTCCTGAAGTTGTAGGTTTTGAAGTTACAAATAAAATGCCAGAGGGAACAACAGCAACTGATTTAGTTTTAACAGTTGTTAAGATGTTAAGAGATAAAGGAGTAGTTGGAAAATTTGTTGAATTTTATGGCGAAGGTTTAAAAAACTTAACTCTTGCTGATAGAGCAACAATTGCAAACATGGCTCCAGAATATGGCGCAACATGTGGTTTTTTTCCAATTGATGATGAAACATTAAAATATCTAAAATTCTCTGGAAGAGATCAGCATACGGTTGATGTAGTTGAACACTATGCAAAAGAACAAGGTTTATGGGCAAGTGATGAAATAGAATTTACTGATACTATCTCTTTAGATATGTCTACAGTAGTTCCAACAATTTCTGGACCTAAAAGACCTCAAGATAAAGTTTTATTAACAGATGCACCAACTTCATTTAAAAAAGTTTTAGAAGATGCAACAAATAAGAAAGATCACTCAGTTTCAAAAGTTTCAAATACAGATTATGAAATTAGGGATGGTTCAATTTTAATTGCTGCAATTACTTCTTGCACCAACACCTCAAATCCAAATGTTTTAATTGGAGCTGGGTTACTTGCAAAAAAAGCTGTTGAATTAGGATTAGAAGTAAAACCTTGGGTTAAAACATCTTTAGCACCAGGTTCTCAGGTAGTAACTGATTATTTAGCAAAAGCTGGATTAAACACTTATCTTGATAAACTAGGTTTTAATCTTGTGGGCTATGGTTGTACAACATGTATTGGAAATTCAGGACCATTGCCTGGAAATATAGTAGATGCAATTCAAAAAGAAAATATTTATGCAGTTTCCGTTTTATCTGGAAATAGAAATTTTGAAGGAAGAATATCTCCTCATATTAAAGCAAATTATTTAGCCTCCCCTCCATTAGTTGTAGCTTACGCATTAGCTGGACACATGGAAGTTGATTTATATAAAGACGCTCTTGGAAAAGATAAAGATGGCAATGATATTTACTTAAAAGACATCTGGCCATCTAATAAAGAAATTGAAGACACTTTAAAACAATCTTTAAACGCTGAAATGTTTATTCAAAGATATTCAAATGTTTCAGAGGGACCCAGCCAATGGCAAAAAATTAAAACGGAAGAAAGCAGTATTTACAGTTGGGATGAAGGATCAACATATGTAAAAAAACCTCCTTTCTTTGATAACTTATCAGATGAACCAGAAGGATTTAAGGAAATTAAAGATGCAAGACCTTTATTAATCTTAGGAGATATGGTTACAACAGATCACATTTCGCCAGCAGGGAATATTCAAAAAGAAAGTCCAACTGGAGAATATTTTATGGAACACCAAATACTACCCAAAGATTATAATTCTTATGGATCAAGAAGAGGAAATCATGAAGTAATGATGAGAGGAACTTTTGCAAATATTAGAATTAAAAATGAGATGGCACCAGGAACAGAAGGTGGATTTACCAAGATTTATCCTGAAGAAAAAGTATTACCTGTTTATGATGCGGTTGTAGAATATAAAAAAAGAGGTACTGATTTAGTTGTCATAGGTGGTAAAGAGTATGGAACTGGATCCTCAAGAGATTGGGCAGCTAAGGGAACAAAATTATTAGGAGTTAAAGCAGTTATCGCCGAAAGTTTTGAGCGTATTCATAGGTCAAATTTAATAGGAATGGGAATTCTACCTCTGCAATTTACAAATGATGTAAATAGAAAAAATCTAAACTTAATTGGTTCAGAATTAATTAGTGTTCTTGATGTTGAAAAAGGTATTAATCCATCTGATGAAGTAACAATTGAGATAAAATATGCTTCAGGGGATATCAAAAAGGTTAAAACTTTATGCAGAATTGATACTAAAAATGAATTAGAATACTATAAAAATGGAGGCATACTCCAATATGTTTTAAGGAACATGATTTAGTTATGGAAGAAGATATTTCAATCATAAATAGCAACACAAGAAATGAAAAAGTAAGAAACTTTTTTGTTAATAATAAAAATAAAATTATCTCAACAATAGTAATTTTGATTATTATTCTTGCAGGCACTTATGGTTTTGACAGCTATAAAACTAATAAGAAAAAGGAAATCTCTAATAAATTTAATTCAACTACTTTAACCCATTCTGAAAGTGCAAAAGAAATAACAGTTCGAAATTTAGTTGAAATTATTAATGAACAAGACCCAACGTATTCACCTTTATCTCTCTATTTTATAATCGATAACAATCTAATTTCTAATCAAAGTGAAATAAACAGTTATTTTGATACTGTGATTAAAAAAACTTCGCTCGATGAAGAAATTAAAAACTTAGTTATTTATAAAAAAGCATTATTTAACTCCGATCAGGCTCAAGAAAGTGAACTACTGAAAATTTTAAATCCATTGATTAATTCTAAAAGTGTATGGAAATCCCATGCTTTATATTTAATGGCTGAGTATTTCTATTCTAAAGATCAAAAACAAAAATCTAAAGAATTTTTCAATCAAATTGCTAATTTAGGGGACGCTAATCCAGACATAAAGCTTCAAGCACAAAAAAGATTGAATAGAGATTTGAGTGATTAGATTAATTTTATTTGTTTCTACATTAGTATTTTTATCGAATTGTTCTATTAGTGAGACTTCTCGTATTTGGAACGATAAAGAGGAAAAAATCGAAAATCAAAAAAATATAAAGAAGCTATTTGATAAAGAAAAAAAAATAATTACTGAGTTAAACCCTGACTTAAAGCTTGATTTGTCTAAACTTAAGCTAAACAATTATATTGTAGATTATAAAAATAATTTTGGTGCTCAAAATTATAGTGGACTTAATCAAAAAAGTGGTTCTTATAAATTTTCTAAAATTGAAAATCCCAGTCACTTAAATTACAAACCGATTTTTTTAAATGATGGACTTATATTTTTTGATAAAAAAGGAACTATTATTAGATATGATAACAATAATAAAGTTATTTGGAAAAAAAATCATTATTCAAAGTCAGAAAAAAGACTAAGCCCCAAATTATACTTTTCATTAGATGATCAAAATTTATTAATAGCAGATAGTATTGCAAAGTATTATTCAATAAATATTAAATCTGGGGAACTAAATTGGTCAAAAAACGGAAGTTATTCTTTTAATTCAGAAATAAAGAGGGAACGTAATAAATTTTTTGTTATCGATTATAAAAATACCATAAGATCTTTTAGTGTGGATGATGGGTCTGAGTTTTGGAATTTTCAAACTGAAGATTCTTTTGCAATATCGAACTCTAAAAACTCCCTTATTATTATTGAGGATTTAATTATTTTTAGTAATTCCATAGGAGATATTACTTCAGTTGATATAGAAACTGGCTTAATAGCTTGGCAACTTCCAACTCAAAGTAGCAATATAATTAATGAATCTTATAATTTTAAAACATCAAAATTAGTTTCAGATGGAAAATCTGTTTATTTTTCAAATAATAAAGATGAATTTTATTCAGTTGATGTCAAAACTGGAGTTACAAATTGGATTAATGAAATTAATTCAAATATAATGCCCTCTGTTACAGGTAATCTAATTTTTACAATATCTAATGAAGGTTACTTATATGTATTAGAAAAAAACACTGGTAATATTATTCGGGTAACAAATATTTATAATAATTACAAAGTTAAAAAACGTAAAAATATAAAACCAATTGGGTTTGTCATAGGAAAGACTAATTTATATTTGACAAATAATGACGGTAAAATGATAGTAGTCGATTTAGTAACTGGAAATCCAATTAATACTATTAAAGTTTCAAATAGCCTATTGTCTGAACCATTTATTTTTAATAAGAATTTATTTATAATTAAAAATGGATCTATTGTTCAGTACAATTAAGAATGTTCTTAAATTTTTTAGATAAAGTAGGAAGAAAAAAAGTAGTTTTAGATAGGGGACCTTCTCATTCAAGATATGATGAAGCTAAGCCTTGGATGAATAGATATTATGTTTTATTAAGACATCGACCAAAATGGTTCCCATTTAACATTCTAATACATGAAATGTTGGCTGATGATCATGGAGATGGAGTTCATAACCACACTTTTCCCTATATAACAATTATATTAAGAGGAGGATACTGGGAAACTTTAACAACAGGTAAATATTGGAGACCCCCTGGGTATATTGGTTTTAGATCTGCAAATAATTTACATAGAGTTGACCTTAAACCTGGAACAAAACCTTTGACATTATTTATATCTGGACCTTTTGGATTAAGAAAAGGTCCAAGGTCAGAATATGGTATTGATTTTAAAACAAAGAAATGAATTTAGATAATCTTTTTAAAAATTTTTGTAAAAAAAATAATTTAGAAATAAATTCTTATCAATTATCCATTATTAATGAATTAAAAAGTTATTATGATTTAAATTTTAATAAATCAATTTTGAATAAAATTTTTTCAAAAAAAAATTCAAAACCAGCTTTTTATTTATATGGGGGTGTTGGTGTTGGAAAAACCATGATCTTAAATTTTTTTTTTGATTTATTAGAGGAAAAAAAATTAAGACAACACTTTAATGAGTTTATACTAAGCTTTCATAATTTTGTACATGAAAGAAAAGAAAAAAATGAACAAAATGTAATCAACCAATTTGTAAAAAATTTAAAATCACAAACCAAACTAATTTATTTTGATGAGTTTCAAGTAACTAACATTGTTGATGCAATGATCTTGGGAAAACTATTTGAGCAAATCTTTAAAGAAGATATTAAAATAATTTTAACTTCAAATATAAAAATATCTGAACTTTATAAAGATGGTCTCCAAAGAGATCAGTTTAAACCTTTTATAAAAATTATGGAAAAGCAATCTATTGAGTGTGAACTTAAAATAGAGGATGATTATAGAAAATCAAATGACAACCTGAAACAAAGATATTTTTATCCACTTAATCAAGAGACTAATTTTAAAATAAACAAATTTTTTAGAACTATTACAAAAGAGAAAAATCACTTATCCAAAACAATTAAAGTAAAGGGGAGAGATTTAAAAATAGAAAATTTTTATGAAGGAATTGCTAGATTTACTTTTGATGATTTATGTAATCGAAATTTGGGTGCAGAAGATTACTTAGAAATAATTAAAAATTGTAAATTTATTACAATTGATCATATCCCACAATTTAATGATATTAACTCTAATCAACAACAACGTTTTATTACTTTAATTGATGTTATATATGATAAAAATATACCTCTGGCAGTAACTGCTGAACAAAATATAGATCAATTTACTTCATCAAGATTATTACAAAATCCATTCAAACGAACTATTAGTCGATTATATGAGTTAACATCTGTGGAAAAAAATTGATGAAACAAGAATTCTTTAATCTTAAAATAAATACTGCCGGTCAAAGATTATACGAATTCACTGATCAGACAATTCAGTGGATCAACAAAAATAATTTTAAAAGTGGAATGCTTAATCTAAGCATTCAACACACTAGCGCATCTTTAATTGTACAAGAAAATGCTGATCCAGATGTTCAAACAGATTTAATAAATTATTTTGATAAATTAGTACCTATGGATAATAAATTGTATGTACACACTACTGAGGGTAAAGATGATATGCCTGCACATATCAAATCGGCATTAACTAATAATCAAATCTCTCTTAGTATTAAAGATAGTGAATTATTGCTTGGAACTTGGCAGGGTTTATATTTATTTGAGCATCGTTTAGAGCAACAAAACAGAATAATTATTCACCATTTTATTGGTGATGTTTGATTTTTTATATCTTAAATTTTTTTTATCTATAAGGATCATAAGCCCATTGCAATATAGCTTGCCTCTGTCTTTTTCTGCATCCAAGGTCACCTTTTTCACAGTTTTTTTCTATTGCTAAAACATGTCTTCTAAAATTCTTCCATCTTTTAATTTGTATCTCATCCATTGCTGAAATTCTTCTTCCATTAGCAAATCTACAATACCATTGAAACCAACCTAGAGGGTCCTCTTTAAATATCCATCCCTTTTCAATCCAATGTTCTCTTGAAAGTCCTGACACAACTTTAAATCTATTTAAGCTTACATCAAAAGTTTTACTTAATTTTGCATTTTTGAACCATACTTTTGGATATTCTTTAATATTTAATCCAAAATATGCACCACCAAATACTCCTAATTCCATCATTCTTTTTGGAGTTAATTCTGGTTTAAAGATTTTATAAAAATCTAAATTATCAACCTTTTTTTTAATAATTTTTTTCATTAAATTTTTTTACTGATTTATAAGTTTTTGATACATTTCTTTATCAGTGTCACCCTCACAACCAATTATCAAAATATTAGAGTTCTCATCTAATTGTAATTTTTGTTTAATAATTTGATCCTCGTAACTAGCAATTAAACCTATCACACCAGGTGCTGAATTTTCACCTGCTATGATCCGATGTTCACTAAAGGTAGAATTTCCCAATAGCCTCATTGTCTTTGCAATATCATCATCTGGTAAACTAATACAATGTTTTACTGAATTCTTAAGTATTTCCCAGGGAACTAGCGATACTTCACCACAAGACATACCACCCATTAAACTTTCTCTTTTAATATCAATTTTTTCTATTTTTCCAGTTTTAATACTTTCTAAAACACAAGCTGCACTATCAGGTTCAACTACTATTGTAACTGGAACATTATCTAAATATCTTGCAATACCTGAAACCATAGCTCCAGCCATTCCACCAACACCAGCCTGTAGTATTACGTGCGTAATTTTTTCATTGTTTATTTGATCAATAATTTCTCTCATCATCACTGAATAGCCAGCCATAGTATATTTAGGAACCACCATGTAATCTTTCCAAGCAACATCCTGAACTATTTGCCAATTATTTTCTGTAGATTGTTTAATACATTCAATTAAAGATTGTTCATAATTTCCTTTTACTTTAATAACATCTGCACCAAGATCAGACATAGCTTGACCTCTTGCCTCACTAACAAACTCGCTTATAAAAATTTTACACTTTAAGCCCAATCTTCTAGCACCCCATGCAACTGATCTTCCATGGTTTCCAGCAGTTGCGGTTGCAACAACAATATCTTTATTTCCTTTGGTAACTTTCTCAACAGCATAAGCTCCGCCTAGCGCTTTGAAAGATTTAAGATCAAACCTTTTGTTTTCATCTTTATAAAAAATATTTTTGAGATTTAGCTCTTTAGATAATTTATTTAAGGATAGTAAAGGAGTGGGAGAGTATCCTTCCCATTTAGAAATGATATTATATGCATCATCTATATCATCTTTAGATATTGATTTTAATATCTTATCTTTATCAAATGAATAATTTTTATTATCAATAAATTCAGAGTATTTCCATTGATGACCGTTAGATAAAATTGTCATAATCTAACAGTCTAAAGTATTATCTTTTTCCCATTTCGTGACTGGTTTTTTTTTATTAAATGAAGATTTGCTTTTAAAATCTTTAATTTCAGAATTTTTTAATTTTATATAACTTTCAATAACATCTTTTCCAAAAGCTTCAGAAAGAGATTTGCTTTTTTGTAGCATTTTAATTGCTTGTGAAATATCATTAGGTAGTTTCTTTAGTTTAGGATACTTTTTAAAATCTTTGTACATATTGCAATGTAATGGTTTTCCAGGGTTTATTTTTTTATTAATTCCTTCTAGTCCTGCAGCAATAATTCCTGCTTGAAGTAAATATGGATTTGCAGAACCATCCATAAGTCTTAATTCAAATCTTCCTTGATCAGGAATTCTAATCATGTGAGTTCGATTATTACCAGTATAAGAAATACTACTTGGTGACCAAGTTGCACCAGATTTTGTTGGAGGAGCGTTAATTCTTCTATAGCTATTAATTGTTGGGTTAAAAAATGCAGATAAAGCCTGAGTATTGTTCATGACTCCGCCTAAAAAGTTATATGCTAACTTACTTAAGCCAAGCGTATCTTTTTTATCTAAGAATTTGTTGTTTTTTCCATTCCAAACAGAAACGTGTGCATGACAGCCATTTCCAGTTAAATTATGGAAAGGTTTGGGCATAAAGGTTGCTCTTAGGCCATGTTTTTCAGCAAGACTTTTAACCATATATTTGAAAAAAACATGTCTATCTGCGGTAATTAAAGAGTCTGTGTAATCCCAATTCATTTCAAATTGACCGTTAGCATCTTCATGATCATTTTGATAAGGCTTCCATCCCATAACAATCATGCAGTCACAAATTTCTTTAATTAACTCATATCTTCTCATTAAAGCTGATTGATCATAGCAAGGTTTAGATTGTATATCTCTTTTGTCAGCTATTGATGAACCGTCTTCTGATATTAAAAAATATTCACACTCAACACCTGACTTCATTTGTAATTTTTTTTGAGACATCTTTTTAATTTGTGCTTTAAGCATTACTCTTGGTGATGCCTTTACGGGTTTTCCATCCATGTATAAGTCAGATGCTAGCCATCCAATTTCTTTATTCCAAGGTAATTGAATTAAGCTATCTGGATCAGGTACACCAAACATATCACTGTCAGCTGGTGTCATATCTAGCCACGTAGCAAATCCTGCAAATCCTGCACCATTTTTTTGCATTTCACCTATAGCTTGCGCTGGAACTAGTTTAGATCTTAGAACCCCAAATAGATCTACAAAACTAATTAGAAAATATTTAATTTTTTTTTGTTTCGCAATTTGGGAAAGATTTTTTGGCATGATTAATCCTACTGGTTTAAAAAGTTTTAATCAATTATTTTTTTCCTGGAATCCAATCAGTACCAGCTAAAGGTACTCTTGCCATTGCAGCAGCTTCTACTGTTAAAGCAGCTAAATCTTCTGGTTCTAAATTTCTTACATCTGATTTACCATTAGCTCTGGCTAAAGTTTGCAACTCTAAGGTTAAAGTTGTTAAGTAATTTTTAATCCTTTTACCAGCTTCTATAGGGTTTAATCTTTTTTCTAATTCAGGATCTTGCGTTGCAACCCCAACTGGACATTTTCCGGTATGACAGTGATGACAGTAACCAGGTTCTGTTCCTAATTTTTTATAATCTTCAACATATAAATCTGCATTACAATTCAAAGCCATCATTGCAGCAGAACCAATTGATACTGCATCTGCGCCCATCGCCATTGCTTTTGCAACATCAGCACCACTTCTAATGCCACCTGAAACTATTAACTGAACTTTTCTATGCATATTCAATTCTTTAAGAGCATCTACTGCTTCTCTTAAAGCACCTAATGTTGGAATTCCTACATGCTCAATAAAGACATCTTGGGTAGCAGCTGTACCACCTTGCATTCCATCGAGCACAACTACATCTGCGCCAGCTTTAACAGCTAGTGTTGTATCGTAATAAGGTCTTGCTGCTCCTACTTTAATATAAATTGGTTTTTCCCAATTAGTAATCTCTCTAAGTTCTTGAATTTTAATTTCTAAATCATCAGGTCCCGTCCAGTCAGGGTGTCTACAAGCGCTTCTTTGATCTATTCCTTCAGGTAAAGTTCTCATTCCAGCAACTCTTTTGTTAATTTTTTGACCAAGTAACATCCCTCCACCACCAGGTTTTGCACCTTGTCCAACCACAACTTCAATAGCGTCAGCTTTTCTCAAATCATCAGGATTCATGCCATATCTAGAAGGTAGTAATTGATAAACTAAGTATTTAGAGGAACCTCTTTCTTCTTGTGTCATACCACCGTCACCAGTAGTTGTAGAGGTTCCCATTGCAGATGCTCCTCTACCAAGAGCTTCTTTTGCATTAGCACCCAGCGCGCCAAAACTCATTCCAGCGATTGTAATTGGAATATCTAATTTGATTGGTTTTTTTGCAAATCTATCCCCTAAAATAACTGAAGTGTTACAAGTTTCTCTATAACCTTCCAATGGATATCTCGACATTGATGCTCCTAAAAAAACTAGATCATCAAAGTCAGGCACTTTACGTTTAGCACCTAATCCTCTAATTTGATATATACCTTCATTAGCGGCTCTTTGAATTTCTTTTATAGTAGAGCTTGGAAACGTTTTAAATTCTTTAAGATTTTTTTTCATTTAATATGCACCTACATTATCAATTTTAAAATTATATAAATTTCTTGAAGAACCATACCTTTTAAATTTTTTAGGATCTTCTGAAATATTTAACTTTTTAAATAGTTTAGTTAATTCATCAATATTCTTTTTATCCATTTTTTTTTTCTACGCAATCAGCACCTAAATTTTTTACTTTGCCTTTTACAAATATTTTAGCTTCATATATTGAGTCCCCAAGATCTGCGTCAGCATCACCCATTACAACTAAATTACCTTTTTGAGCCATAAAAGCAGACATATGTCCAACAGAACCTTTAACAACTATATCAATTCCTTTCATTGATATTCCACATCTAGAACTTGCATCACCTTCAATAATCAGAGCGCCTCCATGACCTGTTGCACCAGCTGATTGTGAAGCATTACCTTTGACAATAATTTTACCCGACATCATATTCTCAGCAACCCCAGTTCCAACATTTCCATGAACTGTAACGGTTGCTTTTTGATTCATACCAGCACAGTAATATCCAGTATGACCTTTGATTGTAATGTCTATGTCATCTTTTAAGCCAGCACATATTGCATGTTGTCCTTGAGGATTTGAAATTTCAAATTTTCGAGTGTTTTTTTTTCTATCAAAATTTTGAAGATGTTGATTTACCTCTCTTAAAGTTTTTTTATTTAAATCAAAATTCATATACTACCAATGATAAACTACCCCAGGTTTTGGTTCGTAAATTTTTGCTGAATTAACATTTGGAAGATGTGCCATTGCTTGAAACTCAGATGCAACCGCAACATAATCTTTAGTCTCAGCAACAACAGCAGGCTTGCATGCAATTTCATCTCTTAACAACGCAAAGCCATCTTTTGTACCTGCAATAAAAGTATAAAAACCGTCTAAGTCATTTAAGCTATTCTTTAATGTTTTTTCTAAATCTTCACCTTTTGATATTTGATTTGAAATATATCCAGCTGCAACCTCGGTATCATTTTCAGAATTAAAATTTTGACCATCTTTTATTAAAGATCTTCTTATATTATTGTGATTTGATAAAGATCCATTATGAACTAAACACTCGTCCTCTGATGTAGAATATGGGTGAGAACCTTGTGTAGTTATTGCACTTTCTGTAGCCATTCTAGTATGACCAATTCCATGTGTCCCTGAAAAAGAAGAAAGTTTAAATTTTTTTACAACATCCTTTGGATTACCAGTTTGTTTGAAAATATTGATACTTTTTCCATAGCCAACTAATGATACTTCTGGAATTTCTATTTTTAATAAATCTAAGATTTTAGCTGGTTTTTCTTTGGTTTCTAAAATTACGTGATCAGCATAATAAGTTAGTTTAATTTTTTTAATAAACTTTGATATTTTCTTTTTAAAATCATTTTCCTTAAGTTCATTAAGACAAATAGAATACTTAAAGTTTTTTTTATTTTCTTTTGTATAGACTGCAAATCCGGCACTATCTGGACCCCTAGTTGCCATACCATCTAACATCCCAGACAAGAATTTACCTAAATGTTTTTCGTATTTTTTTGTTTTTAAATAAATGCCAACAATTCCACACATAAGTTTTAGATTTAATTAATTAAAGATTTAAAAAAATCTTTATAGTAGATAAGATTAACTACCACAATGATGATAATAGCCGCTATCACACCATATTTAGCTTTTGGAAAAACCACACCTCTCATTTTGGTGGGTCTTAATTCTTCATTTTTTTCTCTATCATCCATATTTTTAATCCAAAAAAAAGGGCGCCACAATTAAGTAGCGCCCAAATTTTTATTTTATATTACCAATCGGTAATATTGCTTTTATGATCATTAGCACCATGTCGTTTTCTAGCTAACCTTGAAAGTTCTTCACTTTCAGATTTGTTAGTAATAACATGCCAACCAATCCAGATCACTATCCCAAGAATAACCAGTAAAGTTTCAGTGGATCCGGCTCCTGGGTAAACTGCACCAACAACCTCCTTAGCACTTAAATGATCTATCCAGTTTGTAACTGTAGCCATATTTTTCTCCTTTACCTAGTTGCAGATGAAACTGCTTTTTCATCATCTTTAGCAGATTCCATCATTTCATAGTCTAATCCAGCTATTTCTACTTCACGTGGGATTCTTAATTTACCCATTCCGCTTAGTACTTTAGCTATGATATAGCCTGGTAGCATTCCTAATACTCCGAACATTATTATTGCTCCTAAGAATTGCCCCAATGGATTGATTGATGCGTAAGTTGATCCGTCCCACATAGCTCCTACACTGTATCCAGATGAAGGATAGCCATTTAAAACAAACCCACAAATCACAAGACCAACAAAGCCAGCATAACCATGTACTGCTACTGCACCAACTGCATCATCAATTTTGAACTTACGTTCAACCCAGTAATGTAGTTTGTATGCAATTACAACACCGATCATACCAATGATCATTGCTTGAATTGGATGATATAAATCATTTCCAGCTGAAGCACAGATGATACCTGCTAGTCCACTTGAGTAAGTCCAGAAAGGATCACCTTTAGCGATCACATATCCGGCCAATAATCCACCTGATAACGACATCAGGAAGTTAAAGGTAATACCACTCAGTGTAGTAGGGGTTACATATATGTTTGTAGCCGTCCAATAGGTTACACCTTCCATTCCATATTCAGGCCCAAGATCAAATATTGGTATATTACATGCCGCATAAAATCCCCAGAAACCAGTATAAATTAAAAATAATCCAACTGTAACTAGCCAAGGATTTCTTGGTCCTATATTTCTTGGTTCACCACTTGATGAAAATTTCCCAATTCTTGGTCCTAAAACCACTAGAACACCTAAAGCAAATCCACCCGCAATTGCGTGAATTACACCAGAAGCATAAGCATCATGGTATCCTAAAATTTTAAGCATCCATCCATCAAAGTGCCATCCCCAAGCAGCATCAATTGTCCAAAATACAGATCCAATTGCTATTGCTAAAATTCCAAATGCAAAAGTTGTAATTCTTTCAATGATTGCTCCTGAAACAATAGAAGCAGCTGTCCATGAAAATAGTAAGAAGGCAGCCCAGAATACTCCACTTATGTGATCGCCTAAATTGATCGCCATAAATTCTGTATTAGGTGCATACCACTTAGCACTAAAAGTACTTTCATCTGTTATCAATGCAGCACTTTCATTCATTATTGAAGGTGCAATTCCAGGTCCTGTTGGAAATGCCCAGTATATCCACCAACCAAAGAAAAACCAAGTTACTGTAACCAATGGTATCAGCATTGTATTTTTCATAAGAGTATGTTGGTGATGTTTGTATCGAGAAGCTCCAACTTCATACATACAGAAACCGACGTGAATTAAAAACATCAGTACCACTGTTACCCAGTAGTAAAATTCTGTAAATATGGTTGTAAGAGCACCTAACTGATCGTCCATAATCTCTCTCCCATATTAGTTTAAGAAACTTTATGAAATTTTTAAAGGTGTGACAAATAAAACAATCATTAAAAACATGCTATGAACACTAGGTTTTTAAAAAATAATCAACTCTAGATTGTGATTTAAAACTTTAAGTAAGCTTTTTTCAAATCAACAAGTGGATGCTTTGGGGACATTTGAAACTTAACTAAAAGTTCCCTTGCAATCATATCTCTATCTTGTTGATTATTTGGAAGTTTAATAGATTTTGGTATTGTAACCCAACCATTTGCGTTTCTGCAAAAGACTGCTGGTCTTCCTTCTTCATAACCCATATGAACATCTTCTAACCAATTAAGATCATCCCAACCCATTGCCTCTACATATTTTTTAAGAAATGGGGTAATTCTTTTATAGTCAGGAAGTAAATTCACATCATATCTGTAACCAATATGTTGGCCAATTAGTTTTTCTCTTGCTGTTTCTTTAAAAGTACCAAGTTTAAGTTTTTTTTCTTTTTTAACTTTGCTTTTTACTTTTTTTTTTACATTTGTTTTTTTCTTAGCCATAGTTACCTCTATATTTTGTGATAGTTATCAACACCAACTGTGTAGTTAGTTCCCGCTAATGGAACTTTTGCTAAAGCAGATGCTTCTGTAGTTAATGCAGCTAAATCTTCAGGTTCTAAAGAATGAATATTAGTTTTACCACATGCTCTTGCTAAAAGTTGAGCTTCTAAAGTCATTGAATGAAGATAGTTGTAAACTCTTAGTGCAGCATCATCAGGATTTAATCTAGCTCTTAGTTTAGGATCCTGTGTTGCTACACCAACTGGACAACGACCAGTATGGCAGTGGTAACACTCACCAGCTTTTACACCCATTTCTTTTTCAAAATTAGCTTCTGGGATGTCTTTGTTGCAGTTCAAAGCAATCATAGATCCAGTACCAATTGCAATTGCATCAGCACCTAAAGCTAGAGCTTTAGCCATATCAGCACCATCTCTTACACCACCAGCATAAATTAAAGTTACTTTTCCAGTTTTACCAACATCATCAATCGCTCTTCTAGCTTCTCTAATGGCAGCAATTCCAGGAATACCAGTGTTTGCAGCAGCAATGTGAGGTCCAGCTCCAGTAGAACCTTCCATTCCATCTAAATAGATAGAGTCAGGATCACATTTTGCAGCCATACGAACATCGTCATAAACTTTTGATGCTCCAAGTTTTAACTGAATTGGAACTTTATTTTTTGTTAATTGTCTTAACTCTTCAACTTTTAGAGCTAAATCATCTGGACCTAACCAGTCAGGATGACGAGCAGGTGATCTTTGGTCAATACCTGATGGTAGTGATCTCATTTCAGCTACTTGGTCAGTTACTTTTTGACCCATTAGGTGTCCACCCATTCCAACTTTTTGACCTTGACCGATGAAAACTTCAATTCCATCTGCAAGCTGAGCATGATGAGGATTAAATCCATATCTTGATTGAATACATTGGTAATACCATTTTTCAGAATATCTTCTTTCATCAGGTATCATTCCACCTTCACCAGAACAAGTAGCACTACCAGCCATAGTAGCTCCTCTTGCTAATGCAGTTTTTGCTTCATAAGAAAGTGCTCCAAAACTCATACCAGTAATATAAACAGGAATGTCTAACTCAATTGGATTTTCACATCTTGGACCAATTACAGTTTTAGTTTCACATTTTTCTCTGTAACCTTCAATTACAAATCTGGTAAGTGTTCCTGGTAAAAAAACTAGATCATCAAATGTAGGAATTTTTTTCATTAATGCCATTCCACGCATTCTGTATCTTCCTAACTGAGCTTTAATATGAATATCATCTATAACCTCAGGAGTAAAAATAGCATTATGACCTAATAAACTTTTGTTTCTTTTTCCTTCTTCATGGGCATGAACATCAGCTTTTCCACCAACACTTCCATTACCATTTTTCTTTTTAGATTTTTTTTTAGGCATTAAATTGCTCCTTTCTTCTCTGTAGGTTCTAAATTATCGTAATTCCAAAGTTTTTTACCAGCTACAATTTTTTTCATTTTACTGACATCAAAATTTTCACCAATTTCTGCAACTTTTAATTTTCTTGTAAGCCAATCTTGGTCACTTTTAGTAAGTTCTGCATCAACAGCATCACTACCATAAGATCCAATGCTGCCACCAATAAAAATTGTCCCATCGTACATAGAGTCACCCAAATTTATTCCAACATCTCCTAGAATAATTATTCTTCCTCTTTGCATCATAAAGCCTGTAAATGCACCGGCATCACCACCAATAATAATAGTTCCACCTTTCATATCAATACCAGTTCTTGCACCAACACTACCTTTGCAGATCAAATCTCCACCTCTAATAGCTGCACCAAAACAAGATCCTGCATTTTTTTCAATAACAACTTTACCTGCCATTAAATTTTCAGCACAAGACCAACCAACTCTGCCGTTAATTCTAACGGTAGGGCCATCGCATGAACCCATACCAAAGTAACCTAAACTTCCTTCAAAAATTAAGTTTAATTTATTTAAAATTCCAACACCTAAACTATGTTTTCCCTGTGGGTTTTTGATTACAATTGTTCCATAACCTTGGCTCATTAAATTATCGATTTCTTTATTAGCTTCTGGGGCTGACATTTCTTTAACATCAAGATCTGTTCTCTTGTTAAAATCAACATCATAAGTACCAAAGTAATAGAAGTTTTCAGCCTCATCAGGGTTAAAAAACTTCTGTTGAGTTCTCCCTGTTAAAACTTCAGTGTGCATACCCATTGACTGGGCTTTTGATTTCTTCTCGCTCGTTTTTAGATTTGCCATACTTTTACCTCTCCATCAAATGGATCATATGTATCAATTTCTTGTGGAAGAACTGATCTGATCGCTATTTCTTCTGAGCCCATTGCAACTAAATCATCAGATTCGTAAAGAACCAATGGTTTTGCAGCCATAGTGTCTTTTGCCATTCCTAATGAATCTTTTGTTGCAACAAAATAAGTAAATACCCCATCAAGACCTGTTAGCGATGATTTCATTCCTTCTTCAAGACTTGCACCTTCTCTCATTTTTTGAGCAATATAAACTGCAATTAATTCAGAGTCGCATTCAGACATAAATCTCATTCCTTTATTTTCTAACATTCTTCTGTTGTTCCAGTAATTAGTTAACTGGCCATTATGAACTACTGAAACATCACTAAAAGGATAACCCCAAAAAGGGTGAGCAGATTTAATATCCACACCTGACTCTGTAGCCATTCTAGCATGACCGATAGCGTGAGTTCCAACAAGCTTGTCTAATGAATATCTATCACAAACCATTTTTGCATTACCTAGATCTTTAATAACTTCCAATGATTTACCCATTGAAAGAATTTCAACTCCTGGAATACTTTCTATTTTCTGTGAAAACTCTAGTAGGTCTTTTGCATCATATTTAATCTCATATCTTAAAGAGTATGGCAAAGTTCTTTCTTCTTTAATTACTCTTGCTCCCATTTCCGAAAGGTATTGATCAACTATTTTTTTTCTTTCGTCATAAACAGACACATCTTCCATAATTGAAGAGCTTCCCTCTCCAACATTCTCTCCAACTTTAAATCGCATGATAAAGTTCTCTCCATCTGTATCACCGTATAGTGCATATCCAGTTGAATCTTCACCTCTATGTTTTAATGCTTGAAGCATACCTTGTAGTTCGCTTCCAACATTAGAAGATTTTCCTCTATGAATTAAACCTGCAATTCCACACATATGTTTTACCCCTTCTATTTTATTAAAGACCTATGGTAGGCAATCAAGATAAGTATCCAGATCCCACTGAGTTGTTGCGCCTAAAAATCTTTCCCATTCATCATTTTTATACCAATGAAAAACTTTATACATTTCATCTGGCATAGCTGATTTAATAACTTTATCTTCAGCTAAACGATCTAATGCTTCACCAAGACTTAAAGGTAATTTTTTAACTTCTTTACCAGCTGCTTGAGCCTCATACATACTTCTAGACTCAGGTTTCCCTGGATCGATATTATTTGTAAGTCCATCATCAAAACATTTTAATAGTCCAGAGCCCATTAAATATGGATTATGCATTGAGTCAACTGATCGATATTCAAATCTTCCAGGTGCAGATACTCTTAATCCACAAGTTCTGTTTTGATATCCCCAATCAGCATAAACAGGAGCCCAAAAACCAGTGTCCCATAATCTTCTATAAGAATTTACTGTAGATGATCCAATTGCAGTTAAAGCACCTAAATGTTTCATTACTCCACCAATTGCTTTTAAGCCAACTTTACCAGGTAGCTGAACATCTTTAGTATCTGGCATAAATGTGTTTGTTCCACCTTCAACGTAAGTAAATACTTCATCCATAGCAGGTAATGATTTATGAGATAATTTATTAATCTTATCTTTTCCACCCTTCCATAAAGACATGTTTGTATGACAACCACTTGCAGACACACCCATAAAAGGTTTGGTCATAAAGCAAGCTATTAAATTAAATTCTCTAGCAACTTGTGCACAAATTTGTCTGTAAGTAGAAAGCCTGTCTGCATTTCTTAAAACATCATCATACATCCAGTTTAATTCTAGTTGTCCTGGAGCATCTTCATGATCTCCTTGAATCATGTCAAATCCCATTGCTCTAGCATATTCAAAAACCTTCATGAACACTGGTCTTAACGATTCAAATTGATCTATATGATAACAATAAGGTTTAGAGAAACCTTTACCAGTTGGAGTACCATCTTCATTTTTTGTTAACCACATCATTTCTGGTTCAGTTCCAACTCGTAATTGATAACCATGTTTTTTCTTAAATTCTTGAGCGTGAATTCTTAAATTACCACGACAATCAGAAGTTAAATGAGCACCTGGGTTTTCTCTTTCTTCTCTGTTTCTAAAACAAGTGACAAATACTCTTGCAACTTTTTTGTCCCAAGGTAATTGACAGAAAGTTTCTGGATCTGGAATACCAACCAGTTCTTTTGCTTCTGGCCCATAACCAATATAATTACCATGACGGTCAGTAAATAAGTTCGCAGTTGCACCATAAACTAATTGAAAACCTTTTTCACAAGTTCTTTCCCAGTGGTCAGTGGGAATACCTTTTCCAACAACTCTTCCAGTTACAGATATGAATTGAAAAAAAATATATTCGATACCAAGTTCATTTATTTTTGATCTAACTTGCTTGACTAATTTGGATCTACCTGGTTGATTTACATGTTTTTCTAGGTCAGTCATTGTGTTCCCCCTTAAGAATAAATTTTTATTAAGGAAACGTTAGCTGAAAAATTAATTTGTGTCTAATTTTTGTTGACTATAATAATTATATATAAATTTTATAAGTATTAGATTAAAAAATTAACTCCAAGGAAATGGGCTGTTCGAAGTAGGGTGAAGTTCACCTTTCTCGTAACGGTTGAATCTAAAAGGTTTAAGTAAATCACTTTCAGTTCCAAGAATTTCTTTTGCAACAAGTTCACCAACACCAATCATTTTATATCCGTGGTTTGCATCAGCAATCATGTAAACGTTTTCTAAAAATCTATCAAAGATTGGAAAAGAGTCTGGCGTCATACATCCAAGACCTCCTGATGGACCTTTTCTATAAAGATCAGACTTACCTTCAAATCTTTTTTGACAATGAGCTAAAGCCGAGCACCACATATCATTGAAAGCTTCTGTAGTTTGGAATTCTGGAGATTCAATTCCATATGGATCTACATTTACTTGATCAAAATGTTTATCAACTATGTAAGGAGAAGTTCCACCTTGAACACCTAATCCTTCGATGTCTGGCTTGTAATAAATTCCCCAAATTTTATCTGTGATTAATTTTTTTGATTTATCTGAATATAATGGTGCAGTTGAATCTACATGAATTACAGGAGGTTGTTGCCCATTATTCATTTTTAAAAAATCTGCATCAACACCAATCACACCTTCTTGAAGCATCCAGTATGTCCACATATCAGCTTCATGCATTTTACCATCTTTATCTTTAATGTGTGCTGTTTTAGGAAGTTCTAGCATATTCCAAAAATCTCTTACCCAAGGTCCTGAACCAACTACTACTTGTTCACACTCTATAGTTCCTTTATCAGTTTCAACTCCTGTTACTGCTTTACTGTTACTTCCTCTTTTAAAACCTGTAACTGTTACACCTTTCATCACTTGAACACCATTTGAAGTCGATTTATTTTCTAGAGCTTTAATAGAGTCTTTGTTAAATGCGTAACCACCTTTTTTTTCATGAAGAACTGAAGTGATACCTTGAGCTTGCCAATCATCAAACATGCCTTTCATGTAATCTGTACAATCTTTTTCACCTTCTATAAATTCTGAGTCGTAACCAATAGCTTTTTGTTGCTCATAAATAGTTGCAACATCTTCATGCATAACTTCTGGGGAAATTTGTAAATATCCTACTGCATTATATTTAAATGCTTTGGGATCACTTTCCCAAACTGAAACTGAATGAGCCATTAGCTCTCTCATAGCTGGTTGAAAATAATTATTTCTTACTACACCACATGCAATTCCACTTGCTCCTGCAGCTATATCTTTTTTTTCTAATACAACAATATCACCTGGATTTTTATATGTTTCAGAAAGTTTCCAAGCGGTGCTTAAACCATGAATTCCACCGCCAATAATAACTACTTTAGCTTTATTTGGTAAAGTTGACATATATGACTGAGTATTAACAAAATAAGATTATGATGAAAGTATTATTTATAGTACTAAAATTTATATATATATTTAATACAATTAAATTATTTGTATTTAATATTATTTTAATAAATATTAAATTAACTTAATTTTAGCAATTATGAGCCATAAATACTATAAACCGGCAAGATCCAGACTTCAAAGAAGTGAGTTGGCTGTTCCAGGCTCTTCGCCAAAAATGTTTGAGAAGGCTTTAAATTCGTCAGCAGATTATATTTTTTTAGATTTAGAAGATGCAGTTTCTCCAAATGATAAAATATCAGCAAGAGCAAATATTATAAAAGCTCTTAATGAAATGAATTGGAGAGATAATGGAAAAACAATTTCAGTTAGAATTAATAGTCTTGATACACATTATATGTATAGCGATTTAGTAGAAATTGTTGAACAAGCTGGTGAAAATATTGATACCATTTTAGTTCCTAAAGCTGGAACCGGCAGCGATGTTTATATGGTTGATTGTTTGTTGACACAAATAGAGACTAACAAAAAATTAAAAAATAAAATTGGTATAGAGTGTTTAATTGAAACTGCCTTAGGAATGTCAAATATTAAAGAAATTGCAAAATCAAGTGAGAGACTGGAAGCATTGCATTTTGGTGTTGCAGATTATGCAGCTAGTTTAAGAGCTAGAACAGTTGTGATTGGTGGTTTAAACCCTGATTATCCAGGAGATCAGTGGCATCACGGATTATCAGAATTAGTTATGACTTGTAGAGCTTACGGATTAAGAGCAATCGATGGACCATTTGGAGATTTCAATGATCCTGAAGCTTACATTGCTGCAGCAAAACGTGGTGCAGCTATTGGAATAGAAGGTAAGTGGGCAATACATCCATCTCAAATTGAATTAGCTAATGATGTTTTTTCTCCACCCAAGACAGAGGTAAATAAAGCTAAAAGAATTTTAGAAGAATTAGATAAAGCAGCTAAAGAAGGAAAAGGAGCTGCTCAACTTGATGGTAGAATGATAGATGCTGCATCTGCTAGGATGGCTGAAAATATTGTTAACATTGATAAATTAATTAATAACTAATAATTATGGATATACACGAATACCAAGCAAAAGAAATTTTATCAAATTTTGGAGTAACAATACCAAGAGGTGGAATTGTTTATAGCCCAGAGACTGCAGAAAATAAGGCTAGAGAAATTGGTGGATCAAAATGGGTTGTTAAAGCACAAATTCATTCAGGTGCCAGAGGAAAAGCAGGTGGAATTATTATTTGTAATTCACCTTTAGAAGTTGCTCAGGCTACAGATAAGTTGTTAGGAAAAAAACTTGTTACAAATCAAACGGGACCTGATGGGAAAATTATAAATAGAATTTATATTGAGGAAGCAACAGATATTGAAAAAGAATTATATTTAGGTTTAGTTTTTGATAGAAGCTCAGAAAGCATAATGGTAGTAGCCTCAACGGAAGGAGGAATGAGTGTTGAAGAAATTGCCAATGAAAAACCCGAGACAATTATAAGATCAAAAATAGAGGTTGCAGTGGGTTTTCAAAATTTTCAAGCTAGAGAACTTGCATTTGGATTAGGTATTGAGCCAGAATTGATTAGAAGGGCCTCAGAAACAATTATTGGATGTGCTAAAGCATTTAGTGAACTAGATGCAACAATGGTTGAGGTAAACCCATTAGTTATTTCAAAACAAAAACAAATCTTAGCTTTAGATTGTAAAATGAGTTTTGATAACAATGCAATGTTTAGAAGAGATAAAGTTTCTGAATTAAGGGACAAAACACAAGAAGACGAGAAAGAGGTTTATGCTTCTGATAGAGGATTAAATTATGTTAGTTTAGAAGGAAATATTGGAAATATAATTAATGGTGCTGGTCTAGCTATGGCGTCTATGGATATGATTAAACTAGCTGGAGGAGAGCCTGCGAATTTTCTTGATGTTGGCGGAGGAGCAACACCAGAAAAAATAGTAAAAGCTTTTAGACTAATTACTATGGATAAAAAAGTAAAAGTAATTCTTGTTAATATTTTTGCAGGTATTAATAGATGTGATTGGGTTGCAGAAGGAATAGTTCAAGCACTTGAAAAAATAGAAATTAAGGTACCGTTAGTAATTAGATTAGCCGGAACAAATGTTGAAAAGGGAAATAAGATTCTTCAAGATAGTAACTTAAATTATATTGAAGCGAATACATTGGAGGATGCAGCAAATAAAGCAGTTGCGGCACTAAAATAATCAAATGGCAGTAGTAATTCAAAAAGATACAAAAATTTTAATCCAAGGGTTTACTGGAAAAATGGGAACATTTCATGCTGATGAAATGATAAAGTATGGATCTAATGTTGTTGGAGGCGTAACACCTGGAAAGGGTGGTCAAAAACATTTAGATAGACCTGTATTCAATACAGTTAAAGATGCAGTTAAACATACTGGAGCGACTGCTTCGATATTATTTGTCCCACCAGCTTTTGCAGCCGATTCTGCAATGGAGGCAGCAGATGCGGGAATAAAAACTTGTGTTGCTATTGTTGATGGAATTCCTTCACATGACATGATTAGAATTAAAAGGTATATGCGAAGATATTCAAGAAAAGAAAAAATGACTTTAGTTGGTCCGAATTGTGCTGGAATAATAAGCCCAGGTAAATCAATGTTGGGAATTATGCCAGGGCATATTTATAAGGAAGGTAGAGTTGGAATTATTAGCAGATCTGGAACTTTAGGATATGAAGCAGCTCAACAATTAAAAAATCTAAATATAGGTGTCTCAACAAGCGTTGGTATTGGAGGTGATCCAATCAACGGTAGTTCCTTTAGAGACATTATAGAAAAATTTGAAACTGATGATGAGACAGATGTGATTTTAATGATTGGTGAAATAGGTGGGCCACAGGAAGTTGCGGCAGGAGAGTTTGCAAAAGAAAATATGAAGAAACCCGTAGTAGGCTACATTGCAGGATTAACTGCTCCAAAAGGAAGAGTAATGGGTCATGCTGGTGCAATTGTATCAGCTTATGGTGAGAGTGCTGTTGAGAAGGTAGAACTTTTAAAAGAATGTGGTTTAACAATTTCTAAAAATCCTTCAGTTATGGGCGATACAGTAAAAGAAGTTTTAAGTAGAAAATAAAATTGTTCTTTTATTAAAGATTAATAAACTATACTTAAAGTTCTAAATTTTTTAATTTTTCCATATATTCGTCAAATTCTTTTATAAATGTTTCTGTTGGTTTAATATTTTTTTTTCTTTGATCTGAGGATGTTTTTTCTAGATAGAAAAAATTATTTTCACATGCTTCATTGATTATTAATGCAGATTTAGGTCTAGAAGTTTTAAACAATTTTGTTTTAAGTTCCTCTACAGATAATTTTTCACCTTCCTTATATGAATTCATTACTAATAACATCATATGATAATGTGATGGAGATTTTCGAAAAAAATAATTACTAGAACTATGAGAGTGTCTTACTTGATCCTCCCAAAATTCTAATAAATCTTTTGTACCTTTCATTTACGCTCTAACCCTCGATTTTGTTGGATCATAAAAAGGAAAAGACACAACTTTTGCCCCAATTCTTTTTTGATGACCATCTAGTTTCCCGATCTCAACATCAGTTCCAATTTCAGAATATTTTATATCTATCCGACATAAAGCTATATTTTTTCCAAGTTTTGGGGATAATATTCCGCTAGTAATTATACCAATTTGTGCACGACCAACATGAACACAATCGCCATGAATAGCTGGCTCGTGACCAACCAGTTCTAATCCAACTAATTTTTTTTGTGGATTGGCTTTTCTTTTAATTAATTCTTCTTTACCTATAAAATCATCTTCTTTAGTTTTAAGTGGGACTGTAAAACCAATACCAGCTTCAAAAGGATCTGTTTGATCATCAAATTCATAACCATAAAAAATTAATCCAGCTTCAATACGAACCATATCTAGAGCTTCCAAGCCTAATGGTGTTATATTAAATTCTTTTCCAGCTTCCCAAACTTTATCCCAAACTTCATTAGCATCTTTTGGATGACACCAAATTTCATAACCAAGTTCACCAGTGTAACCTGTTCTTGAGATTACAATAGGAGTACCGGTTTCATGTTCTATTCTTGCAATATTGAATCTAAACCATCCAAGTTCAGTTATTGATGGTTGGATAGGAGCAGTCCATACAAATTTTTCTAAGATTTTTCTACTATTAGGTCCTTGAACAGCAATATTGTGTATATGATCTGTTGCAGATTTTATCCAAACTTTATAATTCTTCTTTCTAGCTTGTTCTTTTAACCATTCACCACTGTATTCATCTCCACCAATCCATCTAAAATTATCTTGTCCAAATTTAAATAGAGTACCATCATCTAACATGCATCCGTTTTCGTAACACATCGCAGTGTAGACAACTTGACCTACTGATAATTTTTTAACATTTCTAGTTAAAGTGTATTGCATTAAATTTTCAGCATCAGGACCGAGTATTTCAAATTTGCGAAGAGGAGAAAGATCGGTTGCTATCGCACTTTCTCTGCAAGCGTTATATTCTTTTATTGTGCCCGAATTAGTAAAATTATTAGCTAACCAAAAACCTTTGTATTCAACAAAGTTTCTTGTCAATTCTGATGTTTTTTCATGGAAACCAGTTTCTTGAGTAAGTTTTGGTTCTGAATCTGTCTTCATTCGAAATGCAATTGCTTTTGAGTACTTGTTGTTTTTTCCATAAGTTCTAACAAATATATCAGTAGGGTTCCAGCCATTTGCAGCATCTACATCACAAGGGCATGCTGATGACACGCATGTTAAATCCTTTAAAGCTCTAAATAAAACATAATCACCTGGTCTAGACCACGGCTCGTCAAATGTTGCAACATTATTTGCATCAATCGCTGTATTAAAAAAAAGATTTATTGCTGACCAACTTTTTCGGGCACTGATGTCATATTTTTCTAATCCTTTATTAAAGTTATCGGTACAATTGATATGACCCATATATCCAAGATCTTCATAGTACTTTGAAGTACAGGCTAAATTAAAAGTGTCATGTCTTCCAACAGTATCTCTTACAACCTCAACCATTGCTTCATGATCTCCATCATAAAATTTTGAAAACAAACCTGGACCAGGATAAGCACTACCCATAAATGTTCTGGTTGCTTTGTCGTCAATTATACTCTCAATACCATCATTAAGTTTATGTGCGTCAAAAGCTAAAAAATCTGAGCACTGTCTTCCACTTGTGTCTATAATTTGGATATATTCTCCTGCTTTAACTTCGTAAGTTTCTGCGGTTCTTCTTTTAACAAGCCGCTCAACTATTGGATCGCTTAGCGGATCTGGTAATACAAATTGTTCATCTGTTTCTGAAAATTTCGCCCTATAAACAAAAATTGTTAAATCAGTAGGAGGGTTTTGTTCGTGAACATTCAAAGTATCACCAGGGGCTGCAATTAAAACAATACATTTATCTTTTGATAATAAAGTTATTTTTTCTCCCATTAAACAATCTTCATTAAATATAATTGAGGATTTTGCTTTATTAAGATCTAGATTTCTTTTCTTAAAAATCTTTAAAATCTTTTCATCTTTTGCAATTGTTTTTTTTGAGAAATCAGCATTCGCATTTTCTTTTAAACCTAAAATTGATAAATTATGTTTTCCTTTTGCATCAAAAACAATTATTTCACTAATTTGTTTTCCATCATCATTTATAATTTCAATTTTATCTTCAGGAAATACTTCTATTACAGATAAACCACCACCAGTGACAAAATATCTTTCAACTCCTGGTGGTAGAGCTCTTAATCCTGGATTCCTGATTTCATTACTAGTTCCCAACATTTGATCAATATTTATATATAATTTTTTAAGCTTATTATAATCAAAACGAGTTGACTATATCTTTAATTCATAACATACTTTCTTAATTAATATTAATGAAGGGGAAAAAATGAAAAAAATAACTTCGCTATTGTGTGCTTTGGTTATTTCTGTTGTAAGTTTCTCAGGAATTTCAAATGCCGCAGACAGTAAAAAACCCATCGTAATCCCAACACATAACTGGTCAAGTCAAATTGTTATGGCTTATGTTATTGGTGGAATTTTTGAAAACATGGGAAACAATGTTAGCTATGTGAATGCTGATTCACAAGCAGTATACGAGTCAATTAGAATTGGTGACGTATCTATATCGCATGAGGTATGGGAATCTGCTTTTGGTAAATCATTTACTACAGCTCTAGATAAAGGTGGTTTGCTTGATTGGGGTGATCACGAAGCAAGAACTCTTGAGGATATGGGTTATCCTAACTGGGTTGCTGAAAAAGGATTATGCCCAGGATTACCAGATTGGACTGCTTTAAAAAATCCTGATTGTGCAAAAAATTTCGTAACACCTGACTCAGGTGGAAAAGGAAGAATGCTAGAAGGTCCACAAACTTGGCATGGAGATTTAATACCTCAAAGGGTTGATGCTTTAGGTTTAGGAGATCTTTGGATGGTTAAATTTGCTGGAAGTGCAGACGCACTTTGGGCAGAATTATCAGCAGCTGAAAAAGAAGGAAGAGGAACAATTATCTTTAACTGGACACCAAACTTTACAGATGGTGCTGGTTTTACATTTATAGACTTTCCTCCATACACAGCTGGTTGTAGACCAGAAGACGGTGGAGATGGTAAATGTGGTTCGCCAGATGGTTATTTGAAAAAAGCTGTAAATGGTGATTTTCCAAAAACTCACCCAGCAGCAGCTGCAGCGTTCAAAAAAATGTCATTCTCAACAAGTCAAATTGGTGCAATGGCAGCTTTAGTTGACACTGACAAAATGACTCATGAAGATGCAGCCAAAAAATGGTTAGCTGACAACAAGAGTGTTTGGCAAGCTTTTACTAAGTAAGGTTAAAAGCAATTTAATTAATAGATCTCTCCCAACATTGTTGGGGGGGATTTTTTTTTAAGGTTCTATTTATACGTGAATATAAAAAAGATTAATTTTACATTTAAATATTTATTATTTTCGTTTGTGGGTTTATTTTTTGTTAATTTATCATTAGCGCAAGATATAAATATTCAAGAAAGTATTAATTTAAGTTTTAAATGTGATTTAGATAAAAAAATAATTAAAAATTCAGAATATAATTATCAAACTTTTTTAGCTAAAGATTTAAACGAAAAAGGTTTAGATAAATTTGAGATCGAAGCTATTAAACCAGAAAAACTTTTTATAAAAGGGTTGTCATTGTTCCTTTCAAAATCAGAGAAGCTAAATGTCAAAATTGTAAATAAAAACGTAGTTTTATTTAAATCAATTGATAAAGAAAAAAATTACTCAGAGTCAGCTATTATAGATAGAAAATCAGGTGAATTAATTCATGAAATTACTAGAAATATTAAAAGTGAGAACTCAGAAAAAGATATTTCATTTTATTCATGCAGTAAAAAGGAGAAAAAAGTCTAATTTTTTTAATGATTTTGTGTAAAGTATTAAAATGAAAAAATATCTAATCAGCATAATTTTAAGTTTAATAATTACATCTTCAGCTTTAGCTCGAAGTACTGGATGTAAAGAAGGAAATTGTGAAAATGGTTATGGTAAATGGGTATATACAGATAAAACAACTTATGAAGGTGAATGGGTAGGTACAAAAAAACATGGTCAAGGAACCGAAACTTGGCCAAATGGATATATCTATAAAGGTGAATTTAAAGATAGTATTTGGAGTGGTTTAGGAACTTTAAGTTTTCCTGATGGTTCAACTTATGAAGGACAATGGGCCAATGGTTTTATGAATGGGGAAGGAACTTTTACTTGGTCTGATGGAAAACAAAAAACAGGAATATGGGCAAATGGAAAGCTGCAAGAATAAATGTCAAAAGAAAATTATTTTAATAAAATAAAAGAATTGTCAGAAATTACAAAGCAATTTGGTGGGCTGGTGATTATGATGATAATTGTAATATTATCTTTTGCAATATTGAATAGTATTTTTGGTGAGGGAGATGAGTTGGTTGCAAAAATGAAAATTGAGGAAGAGAGAATAGCTAACGCAAGAAAACTAGATAAATTAATTTCAAGTCTTCCCTCGGGAATTTTAGTATCTTTTGATGGAACTGATCATTTTAGACTAACTGATGAAGTGTATGAAAAAGTTTGTAATGCCACTAAACTTATTCCACAACGTGCAATTATGGGGGCTAATTTTCTAAATTTTAGAGCTCATGAATTATATACGATAAATGGTAATAAAATTAATGAAACGTTTGTTAAATGGGACTCTGAGAAGAACAAATGTTTTGCGGGATTTGTAGTAAGTGGAAAAAATGTTGGTGTAGATGAAACAATTACTGTTAGTGGGGAGGCTTTAAGTTTTTTAAGCACAGGGATTGATACAAGAGTTTATTTTATTAAAAATTTTTAAGGAGGAAAATTAAATTATATCGATTTTATTTTATTCTAATTTCGTATAACCTATTTACAGTTTATGTCTGACTCAATAATCAAATGTGAAGGTGTTTATAAAATTTTTGGTGAAAATGCTGAAAAAATGCTCGAAGAAGCAAATGGCAATGTAGATGCAAAAACTTTTCAAGATAAAGGATGCATTGTCGGTGTGAATAATGCTTCTTTTGAAGTTTCTAAAGGTGAAATGTTAGTTGTGATGGGATTATCTGGCTCAGGTAAATCAACTTTATTAAGATGTATTTCAAGATTAACAGATGCAACAGGTGGAAAAATTTTTATAGAGGGTCAAGACTTACTTCAATTAAATAACAATGAATTAATTGATCTTAGAAGAAATAAGATGGGGATGGTTTTCCAAAGCTTTGCACTTCTGCCCCATAAAACAGTCGTTGAGAATATTGCATTTCCTCTTCAAATTAAGGGAATAAAAACTGAGGATAGTATCAGCAAGGCAATGGATATGGTTAAGCTTGTTGGTCTTGATGGAAGAGAAAACTATTTTCCAAGAGAACTTTCTGGAGGTCAACAACAAAGAGTAGGTATTGCTAGATCATTAGCTGTAGAGCCAGACATATGGTTTTTAGACGAACCTTTTTCTGCATTAGATCCTTTAATTCGAAAAGAAATGCAAGATGAATTTTTAAGACTTCAAGAAAAATTACAGAAAACAATTATGTTTATTACCCATGATTTTGATGAAGCCTTAAAGCTAGCTGATCGAATTGCAATTATGAAAGATGGTATTATTGAGCAATTAGATACACCAGCCAATATTGTTTTAAATCCAGCGACAGAGTATGTGAGAAAATTTACCGAAGAAGTTCCTAGAGAAAAAGTTTTACTAATCGAAGATGTTATGGATGCAACCACTAACAATAATTTAAGTGATTTAAAAGTTTCAAAAGATGAGATTATAGAAAATGTTGCTGAAAAAATTCTAACTCAAGAAAAAACAGTAGCTGTAATAGATAGCAATAATCAAATTGTAGGCTCTATTAATCCATCAAAAATAATCAATACAGTCTTTGGAGGACGGAAAAACAATAGTTAGAATATGGAATTAATAAAGAAATATCCTAAGTTATTTCAGTGGTTATTTTTATTAATTGTATTTTTTGCACTATGTTTTGCAATTGATGTTCCTGAAACTTATAAATTTATAAGAGGACAGGCAGAATTTATTAAAGATCCAAACCAAAGCTCATATGTTTTATTTGGCAAAGAAGTAAGATATTACGCTTTTGACGTTTTTTGGAGATTGCCTCCACTTCTAGGATGGCTGCCTATTTGGATAAACGACTCCTTATTTTTCTTAATGAATGAATGGATGCCAATGGAGTTTTGGAACGAAGATACTCAAGAATTTAAAACTCGACCATTAGTGTTGCAAATTACTCGAAATGTAACGTCTTTTATGACTTTTCTTATTGATTTAATAAGAGAGATTTTATTAGGTGGACTTAATACTATTGTTGCCTTTTCTAGTTGGGATTGGATTGATGCAAATCCTTGGGCAGAACTACCAGGATTGCCATGGACGATCGTAGCAGCAGGAGCAACGATATTAGCTTATAAGCTTAATGGTAAAGGACTGGCATTATTTGCTGCATTAGTGATGATTTACATTTCCATTTTTGGTCAATGGAAACCTTCAATGCAAACACTTTCATTTATATTGGTTGCTGCACCATTATCATTTGTTTTTGGTTTAAGTTTAGGTATTGCAGCATTTAGAAGTAAAAGAGTTGAGAAAGCCTTATATCCAATACTTTTAGTAATGCAGACAATGCCTCAGTATGCAGTTTTAGTTCCAGCAATTGTACTTTTTGGAGTTGGTGATCATGCAGCGGTAATTATAACTATGGTTGTTGCGGTGCCACCAATGATATTATTAACTTTGTTAGGACTTAGAGGAATACCTCCAGAAGTTATTGAGGCAGGCAGGATGAGTGGATGTAATAATTGGCAATTAATGATAAAAGTATTAATTCCTACTGCCAGAAGAGATATTTTAATTGGAGTTAACCAAGTCATCATGGTTTGTTTTTCTATGGCAGTAATTTCAGCATTTATTGGAGCAAAAGGATTAGGATTTAATTTGTTGCTAGCATTAAATCAGCTGAACATTGGGCTGGCATTAGAAGCGGGCTTATGTATTAGTTTGATTGCTATATTGCTAGATAAAATGTCATTAGCTTGGGCTAATAAACAAATTGATTATTTTGGTAACTTGACTTTTTTTCAACGTCATAAAAATACATTCTTTTTCACAGTAGCAATAGTATTAGGAATTCTATTTGCATATTTAGGATCTTTTTATTTTAAAGAAGGATATAATTATCTTTTTGAAGTTCCACACAATAAAGGAATATCAACAGCCGATTTTTGGAATAAAGGTGTTGATTGGATTTTTGATACATTTTTTGTATACATAAAAGCATTTAATACTTGGTTGATTGTAGATGTGCTTCAGCCAATGAGAGCTTTATATTTAAGAATGCCTGCTGTAGCTACATTAGTTTTAGTTGTTGGGGCAGGATATATAATAGGAGGTATTCGTTCTGCTTTAGTTGTTTGTGGATTAACGTTGTTTATAGCCTTAAGCCCTTGGTGGGATAGAGCTTTAGTGACAACATACATGGCAACTTTTGGAGTTATTATATCTTGCATAATTGGTTTTACAGTTGGAACATTGTGTTTTCAAAATAAAAATTCAGCAAGCTTTATGCTAGGTGTTTGTGATATTTTTCAAACCTTTCCGTCTTTTGTATATTTAATACCTGTGATGATGCTATTTGGAATAACTGATACTTCAGTTTTAATTGCAGTGATTGTTTATGCAACTATACCTGCAACAAGATATACTATTGAGGGTCTTAGAAGTGTTCCAACTGCTTTACATGATGCTGCAACAATGTCAGGTGTAACAAAATTCCAAAGATTATTTAAAATAGAGTTTCCTTTAGCTTTTCCTCATATGATGCTTGGATTAAATCAAACAATAGTATTTGCTCTATTTATGGTGATTATAGGTGCTTTTATTGGAACAGAAGATTTAGGACAATATATTTTGAAAGCATTATCAGACAAAAAAGGTGCAGGTATAGGACTAACACTAGGAATCTGTGTAGCATTTATAGGTTTGATTTTTGATAATCTAATTAGAACTTGGGTAGACCAAAGAAAAAAACATCTAGGAATAAGTTAAAATTAAAACTTATTAAAATTAATTTATTTATTTAAAAAAGTTTTCAAAGAATCGTCCATCGCGGTTTCCCAAGGTGTATGATGAGCTGGTCCAACTGAACCTGTCACCGGTGAAGAGAAAGATTTATTTCTATAAGTCATAATATTTTCAACTTTATGATGTTCCCATTCTTTAAAATGCTTTCTAATTAATTCAAAATCGATTTTTGGATAATCAGATAAAGAATGAAGTTCTTTTGTGTATTCAGTTTGAAAGTCAATCATTTGATCTGGGTTTTCTAGTTTCTCTTCCATTGATACCCATTTGTTTATATCTTTATCTATCTCAGTATCATTTGGAACTTTTATTTTTTCCATAATTACATCTCTTGCAAACCATGCTTGACAATCAAACATATTGAAAGTGTGAAATTGATCTTGCATACCAAGGTATAAAAGCTTGTGATTATTTTGCCAAACAACACCTTTATATAATTTAGGTGGATACAATCTATTAGTTGTTTGAAGTTTAAGATCTTCAGTTATAAAAGGGAAATGATGAAGGTATCCTGTGCAAAGAATTATAGCATCTGTTTCTTGTTCATGCCCATCTTTAAAAATTGCATTGTTTCCGTTTAGTTTATCTAAATGATAAACTTCTTTCATACCTTTTGGCCATTTGAATCCCATTGGATTATGTCTGTAACCTATTGTTACACTGTTTGCTCCGTATTTATGACACTGTAGCGCAACATCTTCTGCAGAATAACTACTTCCTAATACAACAACATTTTTACCTTTAAATTCTTCAGCATCTCTAAAATCATGAGAATGCATTATTCTTCCTGGAAAAGATTTCATTCCAGGATATTCAGGTATAAATGGAACTGAAAAATGCCCAGTTGATACAACCACATAATCAAATGTATCTTTTAAAATTGTATCGTCTTTTTTGTTTCTGTATGTGAGCTCAAAGCTTTCGTTATTATAAGTAACATTGGTAACAGTTGTGTTAAATTTTATTTTATCTTTCAGGTTTCCTTTTTTTACTCTACCTAAAATATAATCATATAAAACTTCTCTTGGGGGGAAAGAAGGAATTGGTTTTCCAAAATGTTCATCAAATGAATAATCAGCAAATTCTAAGCATTCTTTTGGACCATTTGACCAAAGATATCTATACATACTGTTAGGAACAGGATCTCCATACTGATCAGAGCCAGTTCTCCAGCTATAATTCCAAAGGCCACCCCAATCTTCTTGTTTATCAAAACAGACTATTTCAGGTATTTTTTCACCCTTCTTTTCAGCTTGTTCAAAAGATCTAAGCATTGATAAACCACAAGGTCCAGCACCGATTATAGCAACTTTAGTCATAAATTATGAACTCCAATATAATAATTTTATTATTCTACTTTACTAACAATTTTCTGAAAATTACAATGAAAAAAATCTAATCAAAGTGAGAATTTTTTGAAAAAATTAATATTATCTATAGATCAGGGAACTACATCATCTAGATCTATTTTATTCGATCTTAAAGGAAAAAAAATTTTTTCATCTCAGTATGAGTTTAGACAAATATTTCCTAATTTAGGATGGGTTGAACATAATCCTGAAGAGATTTGGAAAGTAACTTTAAAAACTATTAAAGAAGCGATAAAAAAAAGTAAAAGATTAAAAACTAAAATCATATCAATTGGAATAGCAAACCAAAGGGAGACAACTATACTTTGGGATAAAAATACGGGTAAGCCTGTTTATAATGCAATTGTTTGGCAAGATAGAAGAACAAACAAAATTTGTGCAAATTTAAAGAAAAGAAAATTAGAAAATTTATTTAGACATAAAACAGGATTATTTATTGATCCATATTTTTCAGCAACAAAAGTGAAATGGATATTAGATAACATCTCGATATCAAAAAAACTTTTAAAAAGTAAACAATTAATGTTTGGAACAATAGATACTTTTTTAATTTGGAGATTAACTAATAAAAAAAATCATTTAACTGATGCAACTAATGCCAGTAGAACTATGATGTATAATATAAACTCAAATAAGTGGGATGATGAAATCCTAAAAAAATTGAATATCCCAAAATCTATTTTACCAAAGGTAAAAAATTCTGCTGATGATTTTGGAATAACATCTAAAAAGATTATAGGCGAAGAAATACCAATTAATGCAGTACTGGGAGATCAGCAAGCAGCTGCAGTAGGACAAGCTTGTTTTGATAAAGGCTCAGTTAAAAGTACTTATGGTACAGGTGCGTTTGCTATAATCAATACAGGAAATAAAAAAATTTTATCAAAAAATAAATTATTAACTACAATTTGTTATAGATTAAAAAATAAAAATACATATGCTTTAGAAGGTTCGATCTTTATTGCTGGTGCTGGTGTCCAATGGTTAAGAGATAAAATTAAGTTAATCAATAATGCTTATGAAACTGAAAAAATTGCAAAATCTAAAATAAATAATGATGGAGTGTACATTGTTCCAGCATTTACAGGTTTAGGAGCTCCATACTGGAACGCAGAGTCTAAAGGTTTAATCACTGGGTTAACTCGAAACACTGACTGGAAAAATTTAGTTAGAGCAATAATCGAATCTGTTGCTTATCAAAGTTATGATTTATTTGATGCTATGAGAAAAGATGGATCTAGACCTAAAATTATTAAAGTTGACGGAGGTATGGTTGCTAACAAATGGTTTGCTCAGTTTTTATCAGATATTTTGAATACAAAAGTATTACGACCAGTTATTCAAGAAACTACAGCATTAGGAGCAGCTTTCTTTGCTGGGTATCAAGCAGGTGAATTTAAATCACTTAATGAAATAAAAAATAAATGGAAAAAAGATGCCATTTTTGTCCCTAAAATTAACAAAAAATTAAGAAATAACTTATTGAAAGGGTGGCAACAAGCAATTAGAAAAACTTTAGCTTAACTTTAGCTTATGAAAAAAATAGTAATTATAGGAGCTGGTGCAATGGGATCTGCTTTTGCAGTACCATGCATTGAAAACAAAAATGATGTAACGATAGTAGGAACACATTTAGAAAATGAGCTTATAGACAACATAAATTCTAATAATAAAATACATCCAGCTTTAAATACTCAATTATCAACTGAAATTAAATTTGAAAAATTTGAAAAATTACAAACTATACTAGAGCAAGATCTAGATATTATTGTTTGTGGAGTAAGCTCTGTTGGAATTAAATGGTTTGTAGATCAAATTTCAAAAAATTATAAAAATACTATTTCTATAGTATTGTTAACAAAAGGTTTGTCGATACTTGATAGTGAGCTTTCAACACTTTCTGATAAAATTAAAAATCTTCTAAAAAAAGAAGGTCATTCAGAAGTTAATATTTCAGCTATCAAAGGACCTTGTCTTGCAGCTGGACTAGCAAATAAAATGAGAACAGGGACAGTAATTGCAAATAATAATATTGAAGAATCTCAATCTTTAAAAGAAATCATCTCTACCAATTATTATTCAACTGAAATTTCTGAGGACATAACAGGCGTTGAGTTATCAGGCGCAATTAAAAATATTTATTCTATGTTGATTGGAGCATCAGAGGGATTAAGTAACTCTGAAGCGCCAAAAGAAATTCAATCTAAATATTTTTTAAACACAGCAGCATCATTAATTCATAGATCTATTTCAGAAATGGTTGAATTTGTTTCTTATTATGGAGGTAAACCCGAAACTGTTTATGGTTTAGCAGGTCTTGGTGACTTATACGTTAGTGCAATTGGTGGAAGAAATAGTTTAATGGGAAAATATCTGGGAGAAGGATATTTATATAATGAAGCTAAAGAAAAATTTATGAAAAATATAACTGTAGAGGGTGCACAATTAGCTTTAGAGATAGGTCCAAAAATTTTACAAGATTTAAATCCAAAACACTTTCCACTAATGTTTAGTATGTTAAAAACTATTTGTGAAAATAAGAAACTAGAAATCATCTGGTAAATGAAATCAAATTGGAATTA
This sequence comes from Pelagibacterales bacterium SAG-MED50, assembly GCA_014653385.1. Taxonomy (GTDB): domain Bacteria; phylum Pseudomonadota; class Alphaproteobacteria; order Pelagibacterales; family Pelagibacteraceae; genus Pelagibacter. The sequence goes on from JACWER010000001.1 coordinate 92,174, forward strand.
TCCAACTACTGTTTGGACAGGGGAAGACAGATCTTTAGATATTATTGAGGCCTGTTCATTCTCTAAAATTAGTACGCCATTATTTGTCACCGATAAAGATTTAATTAGCTTGCCAATGACCTCAAAGGTTTTAAATAATTTAAAAAAAAAATTTAAAAATATTAAGGTTTTTTCAAATTTTTCAGGTAACCCATTAGGAAAAAATATAACTGAAGGTGTTGAATTATATAATGAAAATAAATGTGATGGTGTTATAGCTTTTGGAGGAGGTAGTGCTCTTGATGTAGGAAAAGGAATTGCTTTCATGAATGGTCAGAAAAGACCTATGTGGGATTTTGAAGATATTGGTGATTATTGGAAAAGAGCAGAAGAAAGTAAAATCTCACCAATTATTGCTATTCCAACAACTGCAGGAACTGGCTCTGAAACTGGCAGAGCGTCTGCTATAATTAATGAAGAAACAGGGGTAAAAAAAATTATTTTTCATCCAAAATTTATGCCTACTGTTGTTATTTTAGATCCAATACTGACAATTGATTTACCCCCTAGAATTACCGCCGCAACAGGAATGGATGCATTAGCACATAATCTTGAAGCATTCTGTGCACCAGGATTTCATCCTATGGCAGATGGTATAGCTCTAGAAGGTATGAAATTAATTAAAAAATCATTAAGTGAAGCAGTAAAAAATGGAAATAATCTTGAGGCAAGATCTGAGATGTTAGCAGCAGCCAGTATGGGTTCAACAGCATTTCAAAAGGGTTTAGGAGCGATCCATTCTCTTAGTCATCCTGTTAATGCACAATTTAATATTCACCATGGTTTATCCAATGCAATATTTATGCCATATGTTTTAACTTTTAATAAAAGTGAAATATCAAACAAGATTATCTCAATATGTGATTATCTTGGACTAGAAAAAACTTTTGAAAGTTTTGTTAAATGGATAATGGATTTAAGAGAAGAATTTAATATTCCGCATAAAATCTCAGATGTTATTGACCAAGATAAAATGGATTTAGATAAATTAGCAGAAATGGCTTTTGAGGATCCATCAACAGGCGGAAACCCAAAAAAATTGACTAAATTAGATATGAAAATTATGTATCAACATAGTATTTCAGGAGAATTATTTTAATGAAAAAAATTTTATTAGTAGAAGGAAATTTGAGAGAGGCAAATCAAGAATTTACTGACAATGGAATTAAAACACATACTGAAAGCCTTAGGGAAAGTATTGATTATTTTACAAATGATTTAGAAATTGACTCTGTTAATCCTTCCTCTGATAAAAATATTTTTGATACAGTCAAAGATTTGAATAAATATGATGGTCTTATTTGGGGTGGAAGTAGCCTTAACATCTATAGTGATACAATGGAAATTAGAAGACAATTAGAATTTATGAAAGAGTGTCAAAAAAAAGTTAAAAATATTTTAGCAATTTGTTGGGGGATGCAAGTTGCTGTTACTGCTGCAGGAGGTATTGTTAAAAAAGGCCAAAATGGTTCACATAGAGGAATTGCACATGATATTAATATTAATGAAAATGGATTAAGACATCCATTATATAAAGATAAAGATAAAATTTTTAATACGCCTGCATTTAATTATGATGAAGTTGTAACATTACCTAGTAACGCAACTCTTCTATCATCAAATAAAGTAAATAATGTTATGGGAATAAACTTTAAATCAGCGTTATCTAATATTTGGGGAATACAATATCATCCAGAGATTACATATGAAAAAATGATAACTTTAATTAATTTTAGAAAAGAAAGACTTTTAGAAAATAAATCTTTTAATGATGAAAATGATTTAAACTCACATATTAAAATTATAGAGGATGAAATCAAAATAACTAATAAAGACTTAAGAATGAGGGAGTTAAAAAATTGGCTAAATTTAATAGCTAATGTCTAAAATAATCCTTCTATTTCGCCATCTTTATTTAATTTAATAGAATCTGCTGCTGGAACTCTAGGCAAACCTGGCATAGTCATAATCTCTCCACAGACAACTACAATAAATTCTGCCCCCGATGATAATCTAACTTCTCTAACTGGAAGTACATGACCTGTGGGAGCTCCTTTTAATCCTGGATCTGTTGAAAAACTATATTGTGTTTTTGCAATACAAACCGGAAGCTTTCCATATCCTTTTTCTTCAAAGTCTTTTAATTGTTGTCTCACTTTAGTATCTGCAACAACTTCACTTGCATGGTAGATTTCCAGTGCTATTTTTTCAACTTTTTTGAATAATGGTAATTCATCTTCATATAAATACTTAAATGTATTTTTATCTTCATCACATATATCACTCACAATTTGTGCTAGTTCTTTAGTACCATCACTTCCATTAGACCAATGAGTACATTTTGATGCTTTAACACCTTGAGTTTTACAAAAATCTAATAATGCGTTCATTTCATTATCGGTATCAGTTATAAAATGATTTACTGCTACAGTCACGGGTAAACCAAACTTTCTAATATTATTAATATGTCTTTCTAAATTTACCAATCCACTTTTTAGTGCTTTTACATTTTCATCTTTTAATTCTTCTTTTTTTAATCCACCATGCATCTTTAAAGCTCTTATAGTTGCAACCAAAACCACACAATCAGGTTTAATTCCAGACTTTCTACATTTAATATCTAAAAATTTTTCTGCGCCTAGATCTGCACCAAAACCAGCTTCAGTAACAACATAGTCTGCTAATTTTAAACCAGCTTTTGTTGCTATTACAGAATTACAGCCATGTGCAATATTAGCAAATGGCCCACCATGAATAATTGCAGGATTGTTTTCTAAAGTTTGAGTAACATTTGGTCTTATTGCCTCTTTTAATAAAACCGTCATTGGACCATGAGCGTTTAAATCTTTTGCTAAAATGGGAGTTTTATCTCTAGTATATCCTATTGTGATATTACTTATTCTTTCTTCTAAGTCTTTTAAATTTGTTGCTAAACAAAAAATTGCCATTAGCTCTGATGCTACAGTGATATCAAAACTATCTTGTCTTGGATATCCATTTGCTACTCCTCCAAGATCTACAATTACTGATCTCAAAGACCTATCATTCATATCCATTACTCTTCTCCAAGAAATTCTTCTAACATCAATATTCAATTTATTTCCCCAATAGATATGATTATCAATTAATGCAGATAATAAATTATGTGCTGAAGTGATAGCGTGAAAATCTCCTGTAAAATGTAGATTTATTTGCTCCATAGGTACCACTTGAGCATAACCACCACCAGCGGCACCACCCTTCATTCCAAAAGAAGGACCAAGACTAGGCTCTCGTAGACAAACAATTGATTTTTTTCCAATTTTATTTAAACCGTCATTTAATCCAACAGAGGTAGTAGTTTTACCCTCTCCAGCAGGTGTGGGAGTGATCGCTGTAACTAAAATTAATTTTCCATCTTCTTTTTTTAGGGAATTTAAATATTCCAAATTTATTTTAGCAATATGTCTACCCATTGGGCTAAATGCATGGTTTTCATCAGGCACATTAATTTTTGCTAAAATATCTTTAATAGGCTGCATTTTAGCTTCTCTAGCTATTTGTATATCTGATTTTACTTCGCTCATTTAATGTCCTTTATAAATATTTAAATTGCCAAATTAATATCTCTTTTTAATCAATTTGGAAACTTCTAAAAAATATATATAAAAAAAATAAGAACTATTTATATTCTTTTATATAAAATTCAGTCATGCAAAAATATTCTATATTTAATCTTATTAGAAACGCTTTTTCAGGTCATCAAAACTGGGATCTAGCCTGGAAGGATCCTACTCCTAAAAAAGAATATGATGTTGTGATCATTGGAGGTGGTGGTCATGGTTTAGCAACTGCATATTATTTAGCAAAAGAACATAACATTACTAATGTGGCCATCATCGAAAAAGGATGGATTGGTGGTGGTAATGTTGGACGTAATACTACCATTATAAGATCAAATTACATGCATGATGATAATGCACTCTTTAGCGAGTTTGGAATGGATTTATGGAGAAAGATGAGCCAAGATTTAAACTATAATGTGATGTTTTCTCCAAGAGGAATTATTAATCTTGCACATTCAGATGCGCAAATGAATGTTTATGCGAGAAGAGGAAATTCTATGAGATTAAATGGAATTGATGCAGTGCTTTTAAATAGAGAGCAGGTAAAAGAAATTATTCCAATGGCTGATTTTTCTGAAAATGTAAGATTTCCAATTTTTGGAGCTTTAATGCAACCAAGTGCAGGAACAGCAAGACACGATGCGGTAGCATGGGGTTATGCACGTCAAGCAGATTCAATGGGAGTTGATATAATTCAAAACTGCGAAGTTACAGGTTTTGACGTGAGTGGAGGAAAAATTAATGGAGTAAGAACTTCAAGAGGTGACATTAAAGTTAAAAAAATTGGTCTCTGTGTTGCAGGAAGCACAAATATTTTAGCAGAAAAATTAAATATGACGTTGCCAGTTGAAACGCATCTTCTTCAAGCATGTGTTTCAGAGCCAGTAAAACCAATTTTAGATAGAGTTGTTACTTTTGGAGCTGGACATTTCTATATTAGCCAATCTGACAAAGGTGAAATGGTAATGGGTGGAGATTTAGATGGATACAATAGTTATGCACAAAGAGGAAATTTGCCAACTTTACAACATGTTCTTACAGAAGGAATTGCGATGATGCCATTTTTAAGTAAATTGAAAATGCTTAGAACATGGGGAGGGATAATGGATATGTCTATGGATGGCTCACCAATCATTGATAAGACACATATTGAAGGTCTATATTTGAATTGTGGATGGTGTTATGGTGGATTTAAAGCAACTCCAGCATCGGGTTGGACATTTGCTCATACAATTGCACAAGATAGAGTTCATAAACTAAATGCTGGTTATAGTTTAAATAGATTTAATACAGGTCATCTCCTTGATGAAAAAGGACTTGGTACAAAAACTTGGATTTCATAAATGCTTCATATTAAATGTCCTCACTGTGGAATGAGATCTCAAAATGAATTTTCTTATGGTGGAGATGCAACTGTTAAAAGACCAGAGCTTGATAAAGAAATATCTGATCAAGATTGGGATAATTTTGTCTATAATAGAAAAAGTCTAAGAGGAAAACATTGGGAGTTATGGCAACATTTGTCAGGCTGTAGACAATGGATAAAGGTTGAGAGAGATACAGCTACACATGAAATTTTTAATAGCCTTAAAGCTAATGAGGAAATTTCATAATGTCACAAAGCTACAGATTAGATAATATTGGCTTAATCAATAGAGACAAGAAACTCTCATTCAAATTTAATGGTATTACTTATAATGGATATGAAGGTGACACTCTTGCTTCAGCCTTAATAGCTAATGGTGTCCATTTAGTTGGTAGAAGTTTTAAATATCACAGACCTAGAGGTTTTTTTGGAGCAGGGGTTGATGAGCCGTATGCAATAGTACAATTGTATAGAAACGGTGAAACTGAACCCAATATTAAAGCTACAGAACAAGAGCTTTTTGAAGGTTTGGAAGCAACAAGTGTAAACTGTTGGCCTAGTGTTAACTTTGATATTGGTGCTATAAATAATTTCTTAAAGATTTTTCTTCCAGCTGGTTTTTATTATAAAACTTTCATGTGGCCTAAAAGCTTTTGGTATAAAGTTTATGAACCATTTATTAGAAAAGCAGCAGGACTAGGTGTTGCATCTACTAAACATGACAAAGAAAGATATGAACATAAATATGAATATTGTGATTTGTTAATTGCAGGTTCAGGACCGTCTGGTTTAGCAAGCGCATATGCTGCAGCAAAAAATGGTGCACGAGTTATTTTAGCTGAAGATAAAGCTAGACATGGAGGAACATTATTAACTAGTGATGTTAACATAGGAAATCAATCTGGTAAGGAATGGGCTGAGGGAATAATTTCAGAACTTAAAGAAATGCCTAATGTAATTGTTAAAAATAGATCACAGGTTTTTGGTTATTATGATCATAATATGCTAGTGATGTCAGAGAGAATAAGTGATCATCTTCCTAAAACAAAAAAATTTCACCCAAAACAAAGACTTTGGTACATTAGAGCAAAAGAAGTTTTAATTTCTTCAGGGTCAATCGAAAGACCAATAGTTTTTGGTAACAACGATACACCAGGTGTAATGCTATCATCAGCTGCAAAAGAGTATCTTAAAGTTTATGGAGTATTAGTTGGAAGAAACCCTTTAATATTTACTAACAATGATAGTGGGTATGAGACCGCAATTGAATTTAAAAAAAATGGAGTTGATCCAGTCATTTTAGATACAAGAAAAGATCCACAATCAGAAATAGTTGATGAAGCAAAAAATTTAGGAATAAATATTAAATTTTCTTATGTAGTAGTTGCTGCCCAAGGGTACAAAAAGATAAAATCAGCTGATATTGCTAGGATTTCAGATGATAAAGAGCAACTTGGAACAGTAGAGAATATAAAATGTGACTGTATATGTGTTTCTGGTTTTTGGACACCAACTATTCATCTAGCCTCACAATCAGGAAATAAAACAAAATTCAACGAGGATATTGATGCATTTGTTCCAGGAATATCAAAACAAAATGAAACCACGTTAGGTGCAGCAAATGGAACTTATACTCTGGACGAAACCTTAAAAAGTTCTTTTGAAACAGGACATGAATTATCAAAAAAAATTACGAACAACGACAATGAAATTTCTTTTCCAAACGTTGTTGAAAAAAAATCAACAACACATGATAAATTTTGGTGTGTACCATTACCTGAAGGAAAAAATTATAAAAGATTTTTAGATTTTCAAAATGATGTTTCCGTTTCAGATGTTGAGATAGCGCTTAAAGAAGGCTATCGATCAATTGAACATGTAAAAAGATATACGACACTTGGAATGGCAACAGACCAAGGTAAAACAAGTAATTTAAATGGTTTGCAATTAGTATCTAACATAGAAAACAAAGTAGTACCAAATGTTGGTCACACTACTTTTAGACCTCCTTATACACCTATTTCTATAGGTGCGATTGTTGGAAGGGAAGTTGGAAAACACTCAAAACCCACAAGAAAGTCTCCAATGCATTCATGGCATAAAAAAAATAATGCAGTTTTTGTTGATGCAGGTGTCTGGTTAAGACCTAGATATTATAAACAAGGAAATGAAAATTTATTCGAAGGATCCAAAAGAGAAGCAAAAAATGTCAGAACAAATGTAGGAATTTGTGATGTCACTACATTAGGTAAAATAGATATTAAAGGACCAGATGCAGCAGAGTTACTTAATAGAGTTTATACAAATGCATGGTTAAAACTACCTGTGGGTAAAGCAAGATACGGCGTGATGTTGAGAGAAGATGGAATTGTTATGGATGACGGAACAACTACAAGAATTTCTGAAAACCATTATCATATGACAACTACTACCGCACAAGCTGCAAACGTTCTTTCACATTTAGAATATTATTTGCAATTAGTTTGGCCAGAATTAAATGTGAATGTAGTTTCAACTACAGAGCAATGGGCTGGCGCTGCAATTGCTGGACCTAAATCTAGAGATTTATTACAAAAATTATTTCCAAATTCTGATGTATCAAATGAAGGATTGCCTTTTATGGGTTACATAGAGGAAGATTTGTTTGGAGTAAAAGCAAGAATTTTTAGAATTTCATTTTCAGGTGAACTTGCTTATGAAGTAAATGTAGAGTCGGATAATGGAAACTTTATGTGGGAAAAGATCATGGAAGTGGGTCATGAATTTAAAATTCAACCATACGGAACAGAAGCACTTTCAACTCTTAGAATTGAAATGGGACATGTTGCAGGTTCTGAGCTTGATGGAAGAACAATACCATATGACAACTCTTTGGAGGGATTACTAAGTAAAAAGAAAGATTTTATTGGTAAAAGATCTTTAAGCAGAAAGGCATTTACTGCTGAAGATAGACAAAAAGTTGTTGGAGTTGTTCCATTAGATAAAAAAACAAGTATTCCTGAAGGATCGCATCTAGTTAAAGACTCAAATGCTCCACTCCCAAATCCAAAATTAGGTTATATTTCAGCATCTTGCTGGAGTGTAGAGCATGATAATCCATTTTCACTAGCAATACTTAAAGATGGAAAAAACATGATTGGTGAAAAACTATTTGTAATGTCTCCACTTAAAAATAAAGTAATTCCAGTTGAAATTGTTTCTTCACACTATGTTGATCCAAAAGGTGAAAGGGTTAGATCATGAGTTTAATGTCAGCTTTAGCAAATGCTCATTCAACAGGTCAGTTTGGCGATCATGAAGGTAAAAATGAAAATGATCTTACAAAGATTTCTGAAATAAAAAATTTATTAATAGTTCAAATAGTTCAGTATAAAAATTCTACTGAATCAATTGATAGCATTGATATTGATGGTTTAAAATTAAAAGATGAGCCGCTAAGTGTATCAAGTAATACTGATACAAGAATTTTATGGAACGGACCAAAAAATTGGCTTTTGGTTTCAACAAAAAAAGATTTGATTACAAATATATCAGAAAATTTTAAAGAAACAGATTTTGCTGTAACAGATTTATCTCATTCAAAAGCTATAATTGAAATAGAGGGAAAAGATACAAAAGAAATTTTAAAGAAAGGCTGTCCTTTTAATTTTAATACTTTAGAAAAAAATAATTCAATAAATTCTACTTACAATGGAATAGCTTTTACTGTGGATATGCTGGATGATAATCCTGATAAAGTAAGATTATTTGCTCTTAGAAGTTTTGGTGAATCTTTGTATCACTCTGTGACGGATGCATCTTTAGAATTTGGTTTTAAATCTTTATAACTTTTTTTAATCTCTTGTTGCAATATAAACGCCAATTGAAGTAATTAGAAATCCGATTAAATCCAAATTAGTTAGACTTTCATCTAAGAACAACCAAGCCATAAAAGCAGAGGTGGTTGGTATTAAAAAAAATATTGAAACAGTTTTGCTTGCTGAGTTATTTTTAATTAAATACATCAATATTGTAAAAGCACCAAATGATACCAATAATATTTGGTGACTCATTGCAATTATAAATGTTTGTGTAAAATCAATATAAGGATCAGCAAATAAAATTATTATTAATAAGTGAAACAAACATCCACCTAGAGCTTGATTCATATTGCTGACAGATAAAGGCAAATTATTACTTAATTTTTTTTGCCATAAAGTAGAAAATGTAATTGCAAGTAATGCTATAATTGTTGCGACTAATCCAGCAGTTGGTATTTTAGAACCTATATCAAAACCCAAAACAAGTGCTGCACCAGCAAATCCCAATAAAACTCCCACCCATTGTTTTGTGCAAACTTCTTCATTTAAGATTGGACCACTTAAAGCATTTGTAAGAACTGGCTGTAAAGTCACTATTAATGCTGCAATTCCAGTAGGCATACCTATTGAAATTGAATAAAAAACACCTCCAAGATAAAAACCATGAAAAAGCACTCCACTAAAAAAAGACTCAAAAAAACTTTTTCTACTAACTAAAATTTTTTCTTTTGAGTAAAGAGAAAACATAAAAAATCCTAAAGCTACCAAAGCAAATCTGAATGCAAGTGCAGCAAATGGATCACTGTTATCTATAATTGGTTTTGTAGTAATAAAGGCTGATGACCAAAGTAAAATAAAAATGAGTGGAAAAATTTTAACCATTTTTGACTTATAGTTTAAATATTTAGTTAGTATTAGAAATAATAACCAAAATGGACCAATTCTACCTTGAGTTGATTCACATAATAAGTATTAATTAATCAACTTATTTATGAAATTTAAAAAAATATATTTTTTAGTTTTAATTTCTGTATTTTTATCTGGGTGTATTCAGTCTACAGCTTTACTAGGCCCGGGTGTTACAATAGCTACAACCGGTAATATTATGCAAGCTGGCCTACAATATGGGGCTAACACGGCAATAAAAAATGAAACTGGCAAAGATGCAATCACACATTTAAAAGATGCTGTAAACGAGGAACAAGATAATAAAAAACTTGAAGAAAAAATAAGAAATATTGCTAGCAATACAATTGATAAAGTGAAGAGAAAACTATTAACAAACTAATTTAAAATATTTAAAGTAATAAGTTTCTTTTGTTTTGTTTCGTTACACCACATTTCATAACTTTCACAAACTCTCCAAAGGTGATCAAATGCCCTTTGAGATATTTCTAAAGGAAAATGAGTTTTTGCATAATATAGTTTAGGTATTTTAATCAAAAATTTAACCATAGAGTCTTTTTGTATCTCTAAAAGTCTCATAGTTTCATCATTAACTTTTTTACCAGTAGTTTTATCGATTAAATTATTTTTCTTTAAGTCTAAAAACCATTTGTCATGAAATTCTCCTGAGCTAATTAATTCATAATCTTTTGTTGTCATAAAAACTTCAAATGCCTGAATATTAGTCATTTCAGGGTTTTCTTTTTTAATATCTGTAACTTTGTAATAAATTAATTCTGCAACTCTTAGGACATAAGGCTTATCTTTATCTTCAAACATTAATTAGCCTTTGTGTTTACTCATTGCAGAATTTGCAAGTATTAAATTAGGATCTAAAAAAATTTTAGAGGATCTTATATTGCTAAATGATTTAAATGCAAAAATTGCAATTGGAAGTTCTGTACAACCTAATATTATTTTCTTACATTTCATTTTAATTAACTCATTAATTGCAGGCTGTATTGCTTTTGCAGCAGCTTTAACATTACCCATTTTAACAAATTTTATAGCTTTATTTACTGATTTTTTTTGAAGGTTTTGAGAAGGGTTTATCAGGTGAAAATCTTTATTAAAAATTTTATCATATACACCTGTTTTTAGTGTCCCTTCAGTAGCCAATAAACCTACTTTTGAATTTTTCTTACAATTTTTTTTTGTAAATTTAAAAACTTCTTTTGGCATATTTACAATAGGGATATTTATTTTTTTTTGTAAATCATCAAACCAATAATGTGCTGTGTTGCATGGAATAACAATAAATTTACATTTATTTTTTTCAAGTAATTTACATCCATGAAGTAAACTTTTTAAAACATTGTTATATTTCTTTTTACTAGCATTATTTGAGGATTTATTTGATAAATTTCCAGTTTGCACTCCTATAGACTCTGGTCTGCCTGGTATGTTTGATTTGTTATAAAGAATGAATAAAGGGTACTCTTGATCTATTTTTCCTCTATTTAAGATTGCAAGTTTATTACAAAAATCTAAACCTGCTTGAGTTCCCATTCCACCTAAGATACCGATCATAATATATTTTTGAAATTAATTTAATTAGATTGCTTTATTAATTCCTCTCATAAAAACTAGAACCAAGCAACCATTTATTGTGTGTGATGAGTGTTTTGAACCTGGCTTAAAAGATATAAAGTCACCTTTTTTAAAAATCTTACCATCAGGATCAGTTAATTCTCCATCTAAGATTAAAAATTCTTCAAAGCCAGTGTGTTCATGAGGTAAACTTTTTGAACCTGGTTCCATCTTAAGAACATAAGTACCCTGACCACCATTTTCTCTATTGTAGCTTATTTTATGCCAACTCATACCAGGCACAACAACACCATAGTTATCAAAAGGTTCAAATTTAAGATTATTAAAGTCTATTATTTGTCTTTTTTCCATACTTTATAGTAATAACAATTTCTTAATATATACAATCTCTTTATGATAAATTTAAGGCATATAAAATTTTTAGCAATAATCATCTTTATCTTATTATTAAGTGCCCAATCATTTGCAGATAAAAAATTTGAAAAAGATTTAAAAAAAATTTCTAAAGATAGTGGGTTCGTAGATAATTTGGGAAAGATTTATCCAATTGATGACATAACAGATAAAAAAAATACTTTAATAGTTGTTTATAATCACGGAAGTCAAAATGACCAAACTTTAGATAAATGTAATAAAAAATGGAATAAAGTACCCCCAATTATACTTAATTTGCATGATAAAAAAATAAATGATTTAAAAATCAAGATTTTAAAATTTTGTTCTGGTGTTAGGGGTTGGGGTAAAAATCATCAGGATAAAATGGATGCACGTTATAAAAATAAAAAACAAAAAGAATTTTTAAACATAATTAAAACTGATGGTGACAAAATTAAATTTCAAACGCAAAAACAATTTGTTAAACAAAAATTGATTAATCAAAAAATTGATGATTTAATAAATCTTGGATTTAATAATATTATTCTAGTTGGCCATTCAGCTGGCGGTTGGGCATCGATTACTTTAAAATCTCAATTTCCAAAAAAAATTGGTGCTGTGATTGCTATTAATCCTGCATTCTCTGGAAAATTTAGCAATAGAAAAAATTGGCCTTTTTGGGCAATCATAAGAGAGTATGGTGTTAGTCAAATAGATATAACAAATTTGAAAAATACAATGGTTTATGTACATGATAAAGATGAGTGGGAAACATCAGAATCTCTTTCTTTTTTAAATATAGATAATGTAAATTTTAAAAATATTAGTAAATCTAATTGCAAAGCAAAATTGATTTTTGGCAAACATCACGGAATACCTTTAACCAAATGTTTTGCGGAATCTGATGTTAATAAAAAAGAAATGATTAACTTCTTAGAGGGAATATTTTAAGTTATATTTCGAGGGACTAATTGGTATTGGCTGAAATATTTAGCTAAATAATTAAAAAATTAATTTAAATAAAAAATCTCAGCCAATAGGAAGTGTGAATTATGCAGTTTTTAAGTTAACTGCTGAAGGACCTTTAGGACCATCTTCAACATCGAAAGTCAAAGCTTGACCCTCATCTAAACCGTTCATACCAGCATCTCTTACAGCTGAAACATGTACAAACACATCTTTTTCTTTATCTTCTCTTTCAATAAAACCAAAACCTTTAGTTGGATTGAACCATTTTACTTTTCCTTGTAGACTCATATTTATCTTCTTACTTTTCGTTGTATTAATTTATTACTTATAATTAAGTAATTCTGGCTTTGTTTAGATTTTAAAGGGTTTTGTCAACAAAATAGATTAAAAATATAGATTAATTATTTAATTGTTGTTTATAATTTTAGTTAAATAGACAGAATTAACGTCTTCTTTATAGTGGGCAAAAGGTTTGCATGTTTCAAAACCACACTTTTTAAATAGTTTTCTAGCAGGTATAAAAAAATCTCCAGCACCAGTTTCAATACTTAATCTATTTATATCGAGTTTTTTTGCCTCGTTAATTAAATGATTGATAACATTAATACCATTACCTTGATTTCTAAAATCATTATGAATTCTTATAGATTTAAATTCACCATGCTCTTTATCCAAAAATTTTAAAGCACCACATCCCATTAGCATATCGTCTTTCCATAAACTCCAAAATTTTATTGATGAAATTTTTAGTCCAGGAATATCTAATACATGAGCACTCCCTTCAGGGGAGGCAGCTCTTAATTCAATAAAATGCTTTATAAGTAATTCATGAACTTCTTGATTATCAAAATTACCTTCTATTGATTTTAACATTTATACTAACGTTGTGATGTGGCCCATTTTTCTTTTTTCTTTTATCTCTTTTTTTAGATAATCAAAGAAGAATTCATTTTCTTTAAATTGAGTTAAATTTCTATACCCAGAGATTTGATCTCCAATTAAATTAACCATTTTTGCATTAGATAATTTTTTTAAAGGTATTTGTTCCAAACCACATACAGCTCTTACATGGTTTTCAAATTGACTGACGTTAAAAGCATTAATTGTAAGATGACCAGAATTATGAACTCTTGGAGCAATTTCATTGACATATAAATTGTCGTTTCTATCAATAAAAAATTCTACGCATAAAGTTCCTATATATTTTAGTTCTTCAGCTATAGACATTGCCCATTCTTTAGATTGATCAAAGATTTTTTTATCTATATCTGCTGGAATTTTTGAAAATTTTAATATCTGATCTTCATGTTTATTTTCTATTGGTTCATAAATTTCATATTTTTGATCATTAAATCTAGTAATGATAATTGAAATTTCTTTTTTTAATTTAACCAACTTCTCTAGAATATAACCTTTAGAAAAATCAATGTTTAATGAATCAAACTCTTCAATAGTGTTTATAGGATATTGTCCTTTTCCATCATATCCAAGAGTTGTTGTTTTTAAAATACCTGGCAAAAGATCTTCAAGAGATTTAATTTCTGAAGCATTTTCCACTGATGCGTATCTTGTAGTTCTAATGTTTAAATTATTTATAAAATCTTTTTCTGCTAATCTATGTTGAATTAGTCTATTAACAGATGGTTTAGGTAAAACTGGTTTTAATTTATTAATTTCATTTAATGTTTCAAATGGAATATTTTCAAATTCATAAGTGACATAATTAACTAAATTTACAAATTCTGTAATTTTTTCCTTATTATCATAACTTCCTGAAATAAATTGATTACAAAAATTTTGAGCTGGCGCATCAGGATCGTCACAATAAATTATAGTTTTGATATTTAATTTTTTTGCAGAAATAGCAAGCATACTTCCAAGTTGGCCACCACCAATAATACCAAGTGTTATTTCTGACATTTTATTTAGGTTTTTTTTTAACAGATTTTGTTTGTAACAATCTAAGATTATTTAAATTTTTTTTAACAACAGGATTAGTGTTTGCAATAATAGATGCAGCTAATAATGCGGCATTAATAGCTCCATCTTCGCCTATGGCTAATGTTCCCACAGGTATACCTTTAGGCATTTGTGCTATTGAAAGTAAACTGTCCAGACCTTTAAGTTTTTTACTTTCTATCGGCACCCCTAAAACAGGCAAAGAAGTCAAAGCTGATATCATCCCAGGTAAGTGAGCAGACCCACCAGCCCCTGCAATTATAACACCTATATTATTTTTCGAGGCAGATGATGCAAACTCATACATTCTTTTAGGAGTTCTGTGAGCTGAAATAATTTTAGTTTCAAAAGAAACCCCAATTTTTTTGAGAGTTTTTTCAGCAAGTTGCATAGTTTTGTAGTCAGACTGACTACCCATTATTATTGAAACTTTTAAAGGTTTATTTTTTTTCATGAGAAATAATAAATGTCTTATTTCAAAATTAGCCTAAAATTTCAATAAAATTAATAGTATTTGAAAATCATTTTGATTAAAGTTATTCAGAATATGAATTTTAAAATTGATAATTTACAATACTGCAACTGGTCTAGGAAAATTTTTGAGAATAATAGATTAGCAGGACTAGACGCTGTTCATGTAACAATTGTTTATCATGAAGATTTCCATGAGTTTCTAGAAGAAATAAAAAAATGGAAAACTCTATTTTCTGAAAACTCTGACTTAATATTCTTTGGGAGAGACTACAAAGATATTGAAAAAGCAAATTCTGAAAAAAAAACAGCAATTTTTTTTGGTTTTCAAAACTGTTCACCAATTGAGGATGATATTAATTTAGTTGAAAAAGTTCATGATCTAGGGTGCAGATTTATGCAACTTACCTATAACAACCAATCACTACTTGCAACGGGCTGTTATGAAAAAATCGATAGTGGAGTTACAAATTTTGGTCGTGAAGCAATAAAAGAAATGAATAGAGTGGGTATAGTCGTTGATATGTCTCATTCTGCAGAAAAAAGTACATTTGATGCAATTGAGCTAAGTGAAAAACCAATAGCAATCACTCATGCTAACCCGTCATTTTGGCATGCTGCAAAAAGAAATAAATCTAATGATCTTTTAAAAACATTAAGTGAAAGTGGTGGCATGCTGGGTCTATCTTTGTATCCCCATCATTTAAAAGATAACACTAATTGTACAGTTGAAAGTTTTTGTGAAATGATTGCTAGAACAGCTGAAATCATGGATTTAAAAAATATTGGTATTGGATCTGATCTTTGTTTGGATCAACCAGATACTGTTGTTGAATGGATGAGAAATGGAACATGGTCTAAAAATAAAAATTATGGAGAAGGATCTAAAAATAAACCTGGTTTTCCAAAACAACCAGAATGGTTTGAGGATGCTAGAGGGTTTGATAATATTGAAAGTGGCCTTAAAAAAGTAGGTTTTTCAGACAGTGAGACACATGGAATACTAGGAAACAACTGGTATAATTTTTATAAATCTATCTAGTTATGAAAGTTGAGTTAAGAGATCCAAATACAATAATGAAATTGTCAAGGTTAGGATCCTTTCATCAGTCAAAATTATCGTTTTTAAGAAGTTTTCTAAGTGAGTTCAAAGATTGGGATTATAAAAGAGATTTATTCAATCTCGACCAAAATGGTTATGGAGAAGCAGTATATTCGTTTAAAAAAAAGGACAGAGTTTATTCGTTAATTTGTTTTGCTAATGAGATTAAAGACGAAGAAAGATCTGATAGAGTAATAGCTACAAAATGGGATGCAGCATTTACATTACACGATGGTGTTCCAAGCAAAGATGATATTGAAAGATTAAAAAATGAGGTTCCCAAACAAGAAGTAGGCAGACTTTCATTTAAAGAGTTAACTTTATCAAGAGCAAATAAATCTGTAAGAGTTTTTAATCATGTTGTCGAATGTTTAAGCGAGGGAAAACAACCTGATTTAAATTTGTTATCAAAAGTTGGTTATTTATACAGAACCACAGCAGTTTATGGATCTGGTAAATTTGGACTTGCTGATAGGTTTAGAATTAAAAATAGAGAGGAAATCAATGGTCCTTTTAGATTAGAAATGATGTTGGTTTATCTTGTAAGACAATTTACTTTTGATCAAGTAAACCATGTTGCACATTATAAAAATCCAAAAAAAGCAGTGAAATTAGACAAACAGATTTGTAAAAATCTAGGTATTGGTAATTCAACTGGTCTTGGAATGGCTCCTTTTATAGTTAATCATCCAACATTATTAAATAATTGGATTTTAAGTAGAGAAACAGCATTAAAAAAAATTAGAGAAATTAAAATTGTTGAAAATGAAGATAGTGAACTTTTTAAAGACTGTGTGAAAAAATCTTTAAAAAATATTACTAGCTGGAATACAGATAGCGAATATCAGCAAAACAAAATTAAATTATTATTAAAGGATGTGGAGAATTTTATAGATTATATTGAAAATAATTTTAATTTTAAAACTGAGTATCCATTTAACACGATATATATGTGGTTAGAGCGAAATGTTTGTGAAGAATGCATAGAATACATTGTATCTATAATGATGGAGCCCTATAACAATATAACTGAGCCTTTGGTTTCTAATATGAGCTCTGACGAAGACAAATATTTTAACATCCCAACTAATCGAACCGTACAGGAATTAATTGTTATTATAGAAGCCAGATACTCAAATATTTTAAAAATTAATTTTGATCAAAAAGAAAATAATCAAAATTTCTGGTTTATATCTAAAAATAAAGAAGAACCAAGATTAGCAGATAGGTTTGAAGAACATGGGTCTGAACTTGAACAACCACTTGCAATCGCAAGAGATATAAAAAAACTTTATGAAAAATTATTATTAGAAAAGAATAATTCAACAATTGCTAAATTTTTATCACTAAATTCAGAATTAAGACATGTTGTGAGAAGAGCTTTTATCATAGAAAAATTTCCATACTCAGAAATTCAAGATAATACAATTAGTAAAAGTATTGTACCTATTGATATGCTAAGACTTAAACTATCTTTTTTTGGTGCATTAAAGTTTGACCCAAGATCAGATAAATGGTTAAGAATTTGCATGTTTCAAGGTGCACCGTTGCCAAATGAATTAAGAAATTATGATGAGCAATGGGTATATAAAACTAGTAATTGATAATGAGATCTTTAAGCGAAATTGAAACTGCAGTCAAAAGAGCAAGTAGAGCAGTTGGTTTTTCATGGGGTAACTCTGAAGAAGTAGGAAAATCTATACGTTTGTTGGAACTGTTTGGATTACAAGGGATTAAAAACTTAAATCAATACTATGCAGATAAACAGAAAAAACAATTTGAAGATTTAAATTTAATTAGTGAAAAAAACGAACCATCATCAGAAGCTTATTGTCCAATCATTCTTGGAATTAGTTTTTTAGATCAAATTAAATCATTAGAAAATTTTGAGATAATTAGATTTGAAAAAATTGCATACCCAGTTATTTTTCTATCATTCTTAAGTAGAGCTTCAGAGATCAGTGGAAAAAAGATATATGCTAAATTTGATAAAAATGAAATTTTACTTAATTTGAATTTAAATATTTGTTCAAGTTTTTTTAATCAAGAGTTTCCTAAACTTGTAGATAAAGTTGAAATCAAATTTTTGAACAATCAAGACAATTTCACAGAGATAGAGTGGAATAGTCTATATAAATTAGCTGAAAATACTTTTGTAGAAGAAAGTGAAAGTTTAAAACAGGGAGCAGCAGGTGCTGGACTAACAGATAATGACTGATAATTTAGAAGATAAATATGATGAAGAAATTATTAAAGAATTAAATAATATTTGTGACGAGTGCAAGAAAGAGGATAAAAGTGTTTCGCAAAATTTAATTTTGACAAGTTACAAATTGTGTTCGTCGTGTAGAGTTTCTAAGACTATTTTTCCGATCTAGCTAATCTGATTTACTGGGAGCATATTCATTCTACTCATTACAAAAGAAATAGACAAAAATGCAATTATTAGAAAAGACAAAAATACAATTCCAAAAGATTTAATATTAGATTTTAAACCCAGCACCTGTTTCGTAGAGATAATTAACCCTGCAAAAATCCAAAATTGTGTAAGGAAAATAATTGGTATCATCATATTTGGTGTTACTGCAAAAAATCTAAGTAAACCAGGTGCGTGAGCAAAACCAACTGCAGTTAATACTTTTTTAAAAGGAACTTTTGTTTTTTTGTCCGGAAAAAGTTTAACTCCTATTACATATATAAAGATAGCCCAAACCAACCAAGTTAGAATTGATGTGAGTCCAGACATTGCAACTGCTGTTTTAATAACAGTGTTTGCAGCTACAGCACCTGCAATTCCATCTAAGATCATTATAAGTCCAGCAAAATAAACTGAAGCTTCTCCAAAATTTTTATTATCTGTGTATAGAGATTTATCTAATTTAATTGATTTAAAAACTATACTTAAAAATTCACCAAACATTAATTTTTATTCTTTTTATTTTTCTGTGCTTTATACGAAACTAAAAGTGGAAATATTATTAAAGCAATCGCTATGATAATGCAAATTACGATTAAAAAACCTTTAGTCATTGAGAAAATGGGGGAGCTTTGATTTTGCTCCCCCAAAATAATAAATTTAGCCTTTTACAACTTCTCTAGTGTTTGCGTTGAATGACTCTTTAAATGGAATGTCTACTACTACTGCATCAACAGGTGTTCCTGGAGTGTCTGAGTATTTTTCTGGTAAATGAACTTTATATTTAGTTCCAACTTTACCTTTTGGAAATCCATTTGCATTCAATGTTCCATCAAATGGTACATATCCCATTGCAATGTTTTGTTTTTTCTCTGGGTGATACCAAGGAGAGGTAATAAATCCTACTGGATCTCCACCACTCTCAGGTGATACTAGCCAAAAATCAGGAGCATACTCTTCAATCGGTTTTCCACCTAATTCAAGCCCAACTAATTGAAGCTTGTACGGTTTTTTACCATCTTTAATTTCAGCACCCATTTTTTCTAAAGCAGCTTTACCAACATAGTCAGCTTTTTTAGCCCATTCACCTTTTCCAGATAATGAAACTTGATAACCTAAGTTACATTGGAAAGGATTATGCTGTTGATCCATATCTTGACCCCATGAAAGAATTCCTGCTTGAATTCTTCTATGGTGAGCAGGAGCAATAACCATAAGGCTATGTTTTTTTCCAGCATCAAGAACTGCATTCCACATATCGTCAGCGTATAACATGGAGTCTCTCAGATATATCTCATAACCAGCTTCTCCTGAAAAACCAGACTGAGAAATAACACAACTTCTTCCACCTACTTTTGTTTCTGCTAAACCGTAGAAAGGCATATTATCGAAATCAACTTGATCTCCACACAAATCTTTCATTAACGCTTTGGCTTTTGGTCCTTGTATTTGAACAGGGCTGACATCAATTTCTTCAATAGTACAATCAAATCTTCCATCAGCGTTTACACCTTGAAGGTACATACCAATATCAGAGTCTGATAACGAAAACCAAAATTCATCTTCTGAAATTCTAAGAAGAATTGGATCATTTAAAACCCCACCATATGCATTACATAAGATTACATATCTTGCTCTCATAGGAGAAATTTTTGTTGCATCTCTTGTTATTACATAGTCAGTAAATTTTTCTGCATCCGGACCTTTAACTCTGATTTGTCTTTCAACAGCAACATTCCACATAGTAACGTGATTTACAATTGCGTCGTACTCAACCATAGCTCCACCATCTTCTGGTTTTACGTAACCTCTTGGGTGATAAATACGATTATAAACAGTTGCTCTCCAACAACCTGCTTGCATTGATAAGTGCCAATAAGGAGATTTTCTTACTCTTGTCGAGATAAGCATTTCAACTTTTGTTGGACCACTTTGTCTTAAGTTATAAGGCACTGCACGATCCGATTGATCGACTGAAGTTGCCTGATTTAGTTTAGTATAGTCAAATTCATTAGACATAACCATTCTCCTTCAACCACTTGTTTGTTTCCTTCAAGCCGCCGAATGTATAAATGTGGAAGTTATCAGTATGTGACTTAACTTTCCCAATTAGTTCATTAGGGTCTTTAGGTTTCAATAAATCTAACGCCTTAGTAAAATTAGATTTAAGAAAGTTAATGGAATTTTTCGCACCGACAATATTAGCAAACTTTATTAAGCTAGATATTTTCATTGGCCCAGTAATTCCAACATGCACTGGTACGCTTTGTTTAGAAACAAAATCAACAATAGGCTGACTATCTAATAACCATTGGGTTACTATGTAATCAGCATAAGGCTTTTTATCTATCATTGCTTTTTCTAAATTTTGTTCTGGTATATCTGGACTTCCTTCAGGATGGCCTGCGATACCAATTTTAATTCCTCCAAAAAAACCTGTTTCTAAAATTTGATATGAGCTATCAAACTTACCAACTGGTTCTCTGCTTCCACCAATTACTAAAGCTTGCGTAACACCTTGATCTTTACATCTTGAAACATAATCTTTTAATTCATCATCATTATTTATTGATCTGGCTGGAAAGTGTGGAACTGGATTAAAACCTTTTTTAACAAGGTCTCCTGATTTATCAGCAGTCTCTTTATAATCACCACCAGGTAACATTGTAACATATACATCCTTTACAGCAGGTAAGGTTTCAAGGTCAGTATGAGGACCAATTTCTAGTGAAAAATTCATTTTTTCCAGATCATTATCCTTTTTAAAAATGCTGTCAAAGAAATTCAGCATAGTTCAAAATGGAAATTTGTTGCCAAAAATTAAGGCCATGATAATTTTTTTTATGGTCGAAAATCTTAAAAATAATTCTCTCTCAAAGATCTTGGACATCAAGAAATTGATGGATGTGGACAAACCTATAGAGACCGCAAATGGACTTCCAAACCAGTGTTACACCAGTGAGCAATATTTAGAATATGAAACAGATAAGATTTTTTGTAATAAATGGACAGTAATTGGGGTAGCTAGTTCTATACCCAATGTTGGGGATGCTAAACCATACAATCTACTCGGGATTCCTTTAATGATAGTCAGAGACAAAGATCGTAATATTAGGGTATTTCATAATGTTTGCAGCCATAGAGGATTTAAACTAATAGACAAACCATGCACTTTGAAAAATGTAATTAGATGCCCTTATCATTCCTGGTCATATGACTTTAAGGGAAACCTAGTGGCCACCCCTCATATAGGTGGCTTAAATATTCATAACTCAGATCAATTTGAAAAGAATCAGAGCAATTTAAAGGAAGTTAGATCTAAAGTATGGATGGACATTATTTTTGTTAATATTAATTCAAATGAAATTGAATTTAATGAGTATATCAAGCCACTTGAACAAAGATGGTCTAGATTCATTACTTATAAAGATCAAAAATTATTAATTCATTCTAAAGATTATGGTTCTTTTGATTTAGAAGTTAAATGTAATTGGAAGTTTGCAATTGAAAATTACTGTGAAAGCTATCATTTACCAACTATTCATCCAGAATTAAATAAAGTATCAAACATTAATGATCATTATCACATTCAAGGTTTACCCAATAGATTCGCAGGACAAGGAAGTGAAAAATACGAACAACCGGTAAAAGGAAATAGGAAATTTGATACATTTAAGAATTGGGAAAAAAGCTCACATAAAAATTCTGAATATATAGCATTATTTCCCAATGTAATGATTGGTCTACATTTAGATCATTTTTATGTTTTTTGGCTAGAACCACTTGCAATCAATAAAACTAAAGAACATATGGAAATGTATTATGTCGGTGATAAAAGTGCTAACGGAAATGAACTTAAAGAATTAAGAAAAGAAAATATAAGATTTTGGAAGGAAGTAATGTTAGAAGACATTAGTGCAATTGAGGGTATGCAAGAGGGAAGAAGTTCACCTGTATATAACGGTGGAAATTTCTCACCAGTGATGGATCAACCAACTCATCAATTTCATAAATGGGTAGCAAATAGTTTATTATAAAGATGAAAATAATTTTAATAATGGGTTTACCTGGCTCAGGAAAAACAACATTAGCTGAAGAATTAGCTCCATTACTTAATGCTAAAAGATTAAATGCTGATGAAGTTAGAAAAGAGGCAAATGATTGGGATTTTTCTGAAGAAGGAAGAAAAAGACAGGCAAAAAGAATGGCAGACTTTGCTTTAAAATTGAAACAAGATGGAAGTTTTGTTGTAGCAGATTTTGTTTGCCCTACACCAGAAGCAAGAGCTTTATTTCCAGCAGATTTTATTGTTTGGGTTGATACAATTAAAGAAGGAAGATTTGATGACACTAATAAGATGTTTGTTAAACCAAATAAGTTTGACTTTCATGTAACTACACAAGATGCTAAAAATTGGGCACCAAAAATAATAAAGGAGATAAATTAATGGCTTATGAATGGGATAACAAAAAACCAACTGCTCAAATGTTAGGAAGATGGCAACCATTTCATGACGGTCATTACAGTTTATTTAAGGAAATTATTAAAAAAACAGGACAAGTTTGTATTCAAATTAGAGATGTCCAAGGGGTAGATGACAATCCTTTTGACTTTGAGACAGTTAAAAAAAATATTGAAGATAGATTAAATCCAGAGTTTGAGGGTCAATTTAAAGTAATGCTTGTGCCAAATATTACAAATATTTGTTATGGACGTGGTGTTGGTTACAAAATTGAAGAAATTGAACTTTCAAAAGAGATTCAAGAAATTTCTGCTACTAAAATTAGAGCCAAGATGAGAGAAGACGGAAAGCTAAAGTAAATTACAATGAATTCAGATTTAAATTTTTTTAAAAAAAATGGATATCTAGTAAAAAAAAATTTAATTACTCAAAAAAAAATTAATAAGATAAACGAAATTGTTAATGAAGTTGTATCAAAAGAAAATAAAAAAAATGATACAAACGGAACTCAATCTTATAATAATTATCACTTTGTTTACAATTCAAACACATTAAAAAATAAAGAAATTTTAAGGTTAAATAATCCTCAAAATAGACATAAAATTTTTTATGATTTATCAAGAGATAAAAAAATAATATCTATAGTTAAAAAGTTGTTAGGAGGATCTGTAAGATTTCATTTGGGTAAATTAAATTTTAAACTTCCTAACAAAAAAAAAGGAAGCGAAATTGGGTGGCATCAAGACTGGGCATTTTATCCTCATACTAACGATGATTTAGTTACTGTTGGTATATATTTAGATGATTGCTACGAGAAAAATGGACCTCTTAAAATAATAAAAAATTCACATAAAGAAAAATTATATAGCCATCATAATAATGAAAATTTTTTTGTTGGAAAAATAAACACAAAAAAAAATAAAATTGGGATAAAAAATAGTGTTTCTATAACTGGTACTGCAGGAACAGTAGTTTTTTTTCATTGTAGATCTGTACATGGGTCAGGTCACAATCAAATGAATAATTCTAGACCTTTAATTTTATTTGGATATAGAGCTTCTGATGCATGGCCATTAATCAATGATGGTAATCCTCATCCAGAGATAGATTTAGATAATTACAATAAAAACATTATAGTTGGAAAGAACTCTGTAAAACCAAGGTTAACAAAAGTCCCTACAATCATACCATTGCCAAAAAAGAAACATTATGTTTCTATTTACGAACTTCAAAAAAATTAAAATTGAACAAACAATAAGAAAAATAATAAATTTCAATGAATGAAAGATTAAAAACTATTGTAGATTTAGAAAATTACCCAATTCATGATTTATCTTCAAAAAAAATTCAAAAATTAATTAAAAAATGTAAAGATGATTTAGATCAATTTAGTTGCTCCACTATTCCAAATTTTATTTTACCTCAATCAATTAAATCAATGAATTTCGAATTAGAAAAAAAAATTGACAAAGTTTTTATGTCAAAAAAAAGTATTAATCCTTATCTTAACTCTAAGGACGAACCATCTTTATCTCTAAGCCATCCTAAAAGAACTTTCTTAGAGAGAGATAATGGATATTTAAATTCAGACCTTTTCAATAAAGATTCTGAAATGAAATTTTTATACGAGCAGGAAGAGCTTTTAAAATTTGTGTCAGCTTGCCTAGGTATTTCACCAATATATAGATGGGCGGATCCATTAGCTTGTCATGCATATAATGTAATGAAACCAGAAGGAATTTTACCTTGGCATTTTGATAGTTGTGAATTTACACTAAGTATAATGATACAAAAACCTGATGAGGGAGGAATTTTTGAATATTGTCCATTTATTAGAGAGCCAGGAAATGAAAATTTTAATGAGGTTAAGAAAGTATTAGAAGGTGATAGGTCAAAAGTTAGACAATTAAAGTTAGAACCTGGAGATTTACAAATATTTAAGGGTAGATTTACAATGCATAGAGTAACAAGGGTAAAAGGAAATAAACCAAGATATCTTTGTATTCCAGCTTATGTATTAGATCCTTGGAGAGTTAATACGCCAGAACATTCAGAAGCTATTTATGGAAAAGTATTACCAATTCATATAGAAAGGAATCGAACAAGATCAGATGGTTTAGCAGATTAATATGATAAGCAATATTAAAACAAAAAAAATAACTAATGAAATTACATCAATTATTATTGATGAACAAAAAACATATAATTCATTATCATTTAAAAATTTAACAGATTTACTGAATGCCTTAAAAAAAATTGATTCAGATAAAAAAGTAAAAGTAATTATTTTAGAAGGTGCTGGTAAAGGATTTAGTGCAGGACATAATTTAAAAGAAGTCAGAGGATTGAATAAGAGAGAAAAATATCAAAAATTATTTAATCTTTGTTCAAAAGTAATGCTTCAAATTGTTGAGGGAAGAAAACCAGTAATTGCAAAAGTTCACGGTGCTGCATTTGCTGCTGGATGTCAGTTAGTTGCTAGTTGTGATTTAGCTTACAGTACAAATGACGCATTATTTGCAACACCTGGAGTAAATATAGGATTATTTTGTAGCACTCCTATGGTTGCTGTTAGTAGAAAAATTAATAGAAAACCAATGATGAAAATGTTGCTTACAGGTAAGCCAATTAAAGCGAATTATGCAAAAGAAATTGGATTAATTAATGATTGTTATTCAAAATCAAAATTAAACGCTGAAGTATTAAAAGTTGCTAAAACTATTGCTTCAAAATCAAACTTAACAATTAAAATTGGCAAACAAGCTTTTTATAAACAATTAGAAATGCCATTAAAAAAAGCTTATGCATATACTAGCAAAATGATGACAGTAAACATGATGGCAATGGATGCCAAAGAAGGAATATCAGCATTTTTAGAAAAACGTAAACCAAATTGGAAAAATAAATAGTGTTAAATAAAAAAAATATTTTAATCATTATATTTATTATTTCAGGAATGTATTTTATTATGAGTTTTAATGATCATAATTTCAAAAGAGCAGTAGATGCTTGTCTTGCAGGTAGTCAAAAATTATCTGAGTCTAAAATAACAGATTTAGAAAAGGCAAAAAAGTTTTGTGAAGAACAAATTAAAAAAGATAAATAATGGGTGATATTAAAAATATGGATAAATCATGTTGTGGACCAGGTTATGCAAGTCCATCAGATGCAATTAAAGCACCTAATGAAAAACTTTTATATACTATAGCAATTTATACTGGCACAGGAATTCAAAAACCTGATTATCTTGCAACTATTGATGTTGATCCAAATAGCCCCACATATTCTCAAGTTATTCACCGTCTTGAAATGCCTGGAATAGGAGATGAGCTTCATCATATGGGATGGAATGCTTGTTCTTCATGTCATGGAGATGAAGGGATGAGTAGAAAATATCTTTTAGTTCCAGGTGTTAGATCTAATAATATTCATGTAATTGATACTGCATCAGATCCTTTTGCCCCAAAAATTCATAAAATTATAGAGGGTTCTGAAATAAAATCAAAAACAAATTTGTCAGGACCTCATACAGTCCACTGTCTCGGTTCTGAAATTATTATTTCTTTTCTAGGTAATGCAAGAGGAGAAGCTCCTGGAGGATATTTACATTTAAATAAAGATTTTGAAATTGTTGGAAGATGGGAAAATTCTATGGGCGATATTCCATTTAGTTACGATTTTTGGTATCAGCCAAGACATAATGTGATGGTCAGTTCAGAATGGGCTGCACCAAATACTTTTATGCCTGGTTTTGATCTTGAAGAAGTAGGGCACTTAAAATACGGACGTAGATTACATATTTGGGATTTTAAAAAGAAAGAACCAGTTGAGACAATGTACTTAGGTGAAGATGGTTTAATCCCTTTAGAGGTAAAATTTTTGCATAATCCTGACAGCAGTCATGGATTTTGTGGAGCAGCTTTAAGTGCAAATGTAATTCATTTTTGGAAATCTAAAGAAGGAAAATGGAAGTGGGAAAAAATTATTGATGTTGAAAACGAACCACATCCAGAATGGCCTATTCCTATACCAGGAGTAATGTCTGCTATACTTGTTTCAATGGATGATAAATATCTTTACTTAAATAATTGGCTTCATGGAGATATGAGGCAATACGATATTTCTGATCCTCATAATCCAAAATTAACTGGTCAAGTATGGATGGGAGGACTTTTAGGGAAAGCACCAATTGTAAATGGTGTAAAAATTGCTGGTGGTCCACAAATGTATCAATTGTCTTTAGATGGAAAACGTATGTATGTAACAACTTCATTATTTTCAACTTGGGATAATCAATTCTATCCAGATATTCGTACTCAAGGAGGAGCCATGATAATGATTGATTGTGATGTTGAAAATGGAGGAATGAAAATCAATAAGGATTTCATAGTTGATTTTGGGAAAGAGCCTAATGGTCCAAGTAGATGTCATGAAAGCAGATATCCAGGTGGAGATTGTACAAGTGATATTTGGTTGTAATGCAAATTACAATTTCTAATCGCGAGAATAGTGTTTACAAAGTTTCAGGGAAAATGTCTTTACTTCAAGAATTAAGAGAACAAGGCGTAGATTTACCTTATGGTTGTCAATATGGAGGATGTATTACTTGTGCAGCTAAATTGATTGAGGGCGAAGTAGATCAGCGGTCACAAGTTGCCCTTAATAACCGACAGATCAATAATGGTTATATAATTTTATGCGTAGCTAAACCAAAAACAGATTGTACGATTGAGATTGGGGTTGAAAGCCATGATAAATTATACCGCAATCCTTTTCTTGACCCACTTGCACCACATGAGTTAAAAGCTGATATTGCTAGCCAGAAAAATAAAAAAAAATAACATTAATGAATCACAATGAACCTTACAGCGATGAGTATTTAAGAGATATACTTAGCTCAGTTAAGACAATTGCGATGGTTGGGGCAAGTCCAGATAAAACAAAGTTTAGTTATGGAGTACTTAGAGTATTAAATGAAACAGGTTACGATATGATACCTGTAAATCCTCGTCCTGGTATAACTGAAATTAGAGGTTTAAAAGTTTATCCAAGTTTAAAAGAAATTGACCGACCAGTTGATATGGTGGAAGTTTTTAGAAAACCTGAAGATCTTTATGCTATTGCTGAAGAAGCAATTTCAATTAATGCTAAAGTTTTATGGGGACAAATTGGAGTTATTAATCATGATGCTGCAAAGTTAGCCGAAGAAGCAGGTCTTAAGGTAGTGATGAATAAATGCCCAAAGATTGAACTATTCCGTCCATTTTGGAAGCCACGTCTTGATCTTAAAATTTAGAGTTTTTAATGAAAAAAATATTTTTAGTGTACGGTCATTATAATGATCAATCTTTTAATGCCGCAATAAGAGATATTTTTATTAAAACAGCAGAAGATAACGGTAATAAAGTTGATTCTGTTGATTTATATAAAGAAAAATTTGACCCTGTTTTTGCCGGTGAAGATCCAGTTGAAGATGTTTTAAATCATCGCCAAAGAATAGAAGAATGTGACACTATAGTTTTAATTGCACCAATTTGGAATTTTAGAATGCCAGCAATAGTTGAAGGATGGATAGATAAAGTTTTAGCTCCACCTTGGGCATTTAGATTTAAACAATTATGGGGAAACTATGGATATCCAATTGGAAACTTGAAGCAAAAAAAAGCAATTATTTTTTGTACTTATGGCTCACCAAGATTAGCAATTACAACTTTCTTTTTAAATCTCCCAATTAGAAGGTTAAAAAGAGGAGTATTTCATATGTGTGGCATATATAACATTGTTTATAGAAGATATTTTGCAGTACCATTTGTAAGTGATGCAAAGAGAAAAGAATTTTTAGAAGATGTTAAAAAAACAGCAAATAATATTTAAAGTATTAATTTTTATTTCTATTTTTCTATCTCCATCAAACGCAGATATTCTAAAACCTAATAGCGATATTAAGCCGTCGGAAGTAGTCAAGATACAGCTTACTGGACTTCAAAAAAATGATCTAGAATTTAAAGATAGTGGTATAGAGCAAACTTGGAATTTTGCTCACCCAAATAATAAAAAAGTCACTGGTCCTTTACCTAACTTTAAAAAGATGATTAAAGGAGACGCTTATCAAATGATGCTAGATCACTTAAGCCACACAATAACTGAGCTTGGAAGTAGCAATAAATGGGCTCAATTTGAAGTAGTTATTTTGGATAAGAATAAAATCTACCATAAGTTCAATTGGCAAGTTGAAAAGTACACCCTTGATGGGGTATTAAAGAATTGTTGGTTGACTACTATGGTATCAAATCCAATCCCACTAGGTAGTTCAATTTAATTGTCCACAGATACAATTTTGTTTCGTTATTTCAAAAAATTTAGTAGGAATCGCCAATGAAAACAAAAACTAAAGTTGTAGTAGTTGGTGGTGGAGTAGTAGGGGTTAGTGCCCTTTATCATCTAGCAAAAAAAGGTTTAACAGATGTCGTTCTTGTTGAAAGAAAAGAATTAACATCAGGTTCAACTTGGCATGCCGCAGGATTACTACCTTTGTTTAACATGAGTTATTCAGTGGGACAGCTTCACAAATATGCTGTTGATCTTTATAAAAAATTAGAAGAAGAAACGGGACAAAATGTTGGATTTAGTGTTGTTTCAAATATTCGTTTAGCAAGCACAAAAGATAGAATGGATGAATATCACCAGTATGCTGGTGTTGCTCAAACAATTGGTGTTGACGTAAAATTTTTAACTCCAGATCAAGTAAAAGAAATTTGGCCTTTATGTAATACTTCAGATTTACTTGGAGCAATACAACATCCTGAAGATGGATATATTCAACCAGCCGATTTAACACAAGCTATGGCTACAGGTGCAAGAAACAGAGGTGCAGAAATTTATAGAAATACTGCTGTAGTTGGAATTAAACAAACCAAAGATGGATGGATAGTTGAAACTGATAAAGGAGCAATTGAATGTGAGCATGTAATTTCTTGTTCAGGAAATTTTGCAAGACAAACTGGAAAAATGGTTGGTTTAGATATTCCAGTTATACCAGTTGAACATCAGTATATAGTTACAGAAGCACACCCAGATATCTTAAAAAGAAAAAAAGAAGGCTTACCTGAAATGGGAGTGTTAAGAGATAGTGATAGCAGATGGTACATGAGGGAAGAAGCAGGTGGCTTAATATTAGGACCTTATGAAGATGGTGCACCAGCTTGTTATGTTGATGGCCCATCAAAAGATTCAGAGTATGAATTATTTCAAGAAGACTTGGATAGACTTGCTCCACATATAGAAGGTGCTATTCATCGTGTGCCAGCTTTTGGAGAAGTAGGTGTAAAAAAAGTTTATAACGGAGCTATATGTTATACTCCTGACGGAAATCCTATTGTTGGTCCAGCGTGGGGACTCAAAAATTTTTGGATTAATGAAGGACATAGTTTTGGAATTACTGCAGCAGGTGGAGCTGGATGGCAACTAGCAGAATGGATTGTAGATGGTGAACCAACAATCGATATGCTTGGTGTTGAACCAAGAAGGTTTGGTGATTATGCAACAAAATCTTATTTAAAAGAAAAAAATGAAGAAGCTTATAACCATGTATTTAAAGTTCATTATCCAGATGAAGAAAGAGGGGCTGCTAGAGAATTAAGAACTTCACCTTGTTATGATAGAATGAAAGATTTAGGAGCAGTATTTGGTCAAAAATTTGGGTGGGAGCGACCTAATTTCTTTGCAACTGATGGAATGGAGCAAAAAGATGACTGGTCTTTTAGAAGATCTAAGTGGTTTGAAGCAATTAAAAAAGAATGTCAAAATGTTAAAGAAAATGTTGGTCTTCTAGATATGACTGCCTTTGCTAAATGTAGAATTAAAGGGCCTGGAGCTGAAGAATTTTTAGACTATTTAGTAGCAAATAAACTTCCAAAAAAAATAGGAAGAATAGGATTGTGTCACGCATTAAATACTAAAGGAGGAGTTCATTCTGAATTTACGATAATGAGGGAAGCTTCAGATAGTTTTTATTTAGTTTCAGCAGGAGCCAATCAAAGATTAGATCATGATTGGATTCAAAAGTGGATGCCTAGTGATGGAACAGTTCAATTTGAAAATTTAACTAATAGCATGGGTGTACTTGTTGTGTCAGGTCCAAAAGCTAGAGAATTAATGACAAGAGTATCAACAGATGATTTTTCTGCTGAAAACTTTAAATGGTTAAGTGCAAAAAATATTAATGTAGGAAATGCTCCTGTTAATGCTATGAGAGTAAACTTTGTAGGGGAACTTGGTTGGGAACTTCATCATCCAATTGAATATCAAAATCATATATTTGATAAATTAATGGAAGCTGGTAAGGACTTAGGTCTTAAGCCTTATGGAATTAGAGCAATGAATAGTTTAAGAGTTGAAAAATCTTATAAATTAGTTGGGACTGAACTATCCATTGAATATTCGCCTTATGAGTCTGGACTAGATAGATTTGTTCACCCGAACAAAGGTAATTTTATTGGTTTGGAAGCACTCAACAAGTGGAGAGAAAAAGGTTTTGAAAATAAACTTGTTACTATGGAAATACATAATGTGGAAGATGCTGATGTCTTAGGGAATAATCCAATTTATGAAAATGATAAAGTAGTAGGACGTGCAACAGGTGGGGATTTTGGATTTAGATTAGGAAAATCAATTGCATTAGGTATGGTTAAACCAAATGTTGCGACAACAGGTCAAAAATTGAAAATTGATATTTTAGGAAAAATGTACGATGCTACAATATTAGATGAGAGTCCATACGATCCAGAAAATAATTTATTGAGAGCATAATGAAAATTTTAGTCGCTGTTAAAAGAGTAATTGATTATAACGTCCAAGTAAGAGTTAAAGAGGATGGATCTGGGGTAGTTACTGAAAACGTTAAGATGTCTAGCAATCCACCTGATGATAATGCAGTTGAAGAAGCTGTCAAAATTAAAGAAGCAGGTAAGGCAACTGAAATTGTAGCAATTACAGTTGGTGAAGAAAAATCTCAAGAAACTGTTAGAAAAGCTTTGGCAGTTGGTGCTGATAGAGGCATTCTAATTAAAACAGAAGGAACTGTTGAGCCGCTTGCAGTAGCAAAGGTATTACAAAAAATTGTTGATAAAGAAAAACCAGATTTAGTTTTTATGGGTAAACAAGCAATTGATGATGATTGTAACCAAACTGGTCAAATGTTAAGTGCGTTATTAAATTGGCCGCAAGCAACCTTTGCATCAAAAATCGAGATAAAAGATAAAGTTTTAGAAGTTACTAGAGAGATTGATGAAGGCTTAGAAACAATTGAAGTTAATGTTCCAGCAATTGTAACTTGCGACTTAAGATTAAACGAGCCAAGATATGCATCTTTACCAAATATAATGAAGGCTAAAAAAAAACCTTTAGAAATTTTAACTGCCTCTGACCTTGGAATTGACACAACACCTAGAGTTCAGCAAATTAAAGTAGAGGAACCACCAAAAAGAAAAGCAGGAATTAAAGTAGCAAGTGTTGCTGAGCTAGTTAGTAAACTTAAAAATGAGGCAAAAGTAATTTAATGTCAGTTTTATTAATTGCAGAGCATAATAATAAAGAAGTAAGACCTTTTACATTAAATGCCATAACTGCTGCATCTCAAATTGATCCAGATGTACATGTATTGTTAATTGGGAATAACTGTGAAAATGTTGCCAAATCTTTATCAGAAATGTCAGCAGTTAAAAAAGTATTACATGCTGAAGCTGCTCATTATGAAAATTATCTAGCAGAAAATTTTGCTCCGTTAGTTGTAAAAGTTTCTGAAAATTATACTCATATAGTTAGTTCAGCAAATACATTTGGTAAAAATTTAATGCCAAGAATAGCAGCACACTTAGATACCTCTCAAGTAAGTGATATTATAAAAGTTATCTCACCAGATACGTTTTTAAGACCTATTTATGCGGGAAATGCATTTGCGACAGTAAAAAGTAGTGATACCAAAAAATGTGTAACTATTAGACCTACATCATTTGATCCTTGTGAGACATCTGGTGGATCTGCTCCAATTGAAAAAATTGAACCAACTGAAGAATTTACATCATCAAAATTTATAAAAAGGGAAGAAGTTAAATCAGATAGACCAGAACTTGGAACTGCCAGAGTAGTAGTTTCTGGTGGAAGAGGTATGCAAAATGGAGAGAATTTTAAATTGATAACTGATATTGCAGATAAATTAAATGCTGCAATTGGTGCTTCAAGGGCTGCAGTGGATGCAGGATACATAAGTAATGAACACCAAGTTGGTCAAACTGGTAAAGTTGTTGTTCCAGATTTATATATTGCAGTTGGAATATCAGGAGCAATTCAGCATTTAGCTGGAATGAAGGAAAGTAAAATTATAGTTGCGATAAATAAAGATGGTGAAGCACCAATATTTAGTGTTGCAGATTATGGTTTAGAAGCAGATTTATTTGAAGCACTTCCTCAATTCTTAGAAGAATTGAACAAATTAAATAGTATACAAAAATAATTCTTAAAGATAAAAATATCATATGGGTAGAGAGTCGATGGATTATGATGTTGTTATAATTGGAGGAGGGCCCTCTGGATTATCTACAGCAATTAAACTTAAGCAGCTTGACCCAAATTTAAATGTTTGCTTGTTAGAAAAAGCATCAGAAATAGGTGCTCATATTTTAAGTGGTAATGTTTTTGAAACTAGAGCTTTAGATGAGCTATTACCAAATTGGAAAGAGCTAAGCTCGCCAATTAAAACTAAAGTTTCAAAAGAAAAATTTTTATTTTTAGGTAAAACTAAGTCAATTAGTTGGCCAACATGGTTACTGCCCAAAGTCCAACAAAATCATAACAATTATATTATTAGTTTAGCAAATTTATGTAGGTGGCTTGCAGAACAAGCTGAGGCTTTAGGTGTTGAAATTTTTCCAGGGTTTCCTGCAAGTGAAATTTTATATAATGAAGATGGTTCTGTTAAAGGTGTTGCAACTCAAGATATGGGTATTGATAAAGAGGGAAATCAAAAAGATAGTTTTGAACCGGGTATAGAACTATTAGGTAAAGTTACTGTTTTTGCTGAAGGATGTAGGGGTCACCTAGGAAAACAATTAATTGAAAAATTTAATCTTTCAAAAGACAAAAATCCTCAACAGTATGGAATTGGTTTTAAAGAAATTTGGGAAATAGAAGATAAAAATCACGAAGAAGGAATGGTGATGCATACTGCTGGATGGCCATTAGATAATAGCACTTATGGTGGTAGCTTCATTTATCATGCGGAAAATAAACAAGTATTTTTAGGGTACGTAATAGGTTTAGACTATAAAAACCCTTATCTTTCTCCATATGATGAATTTCAAAGGTTTAAAACACATCCATCAATTAAAAAAATAATAGAGGGTGGAAAGAGAATTTCTTATGGTGCGCGTGCATTAATTGAAGGTGGGCTTCAAAGTTTACCTCAAATGTTTATGCCAGGAGCATTACTAGTTGGTTGTGATGCAGGAACATTAAATATGCCAAAAATTAAGGGCTCTCATACAGCAATGAAAAGTGGAATGATTGCTGCTGAGACAATAATTGAAAACATTAAAGAAAATAAAAATTTATCAATTTATGAGGAAAAATTTAAAAAGAGTTGGGTTTATGAGGAACTTCATGCAGCTCGTAATGTAAAACCTAGTTTTAGTTGGGGTTTAATTCTTGGAATAATATTTACAGGAATTGATCAAATTTTATTTAAAGGAAAGTTACCTTTTACTCTAAAACATAAGCATGCTGACCATGAAACTCTAAAACCAGCAAATGAGATGCCTAAAATAAATTACCCAAAATATGACAATGTTACTACCTTTGATAAAACAAGTTCAGTTTATTTAACAGGTACAAATCATACTGAAAATCAACCTGTTCACTTAAAACTTAAGGATCCTAATTTACCAATTAATTATACTTTAGAAGAATTTGATGAACCCGCTCAAAGATATTGTCCAGCAGGTGTTTATGAAGTTCAAAAAGAAAATGATGTAAATAAATTTGTAATTAATTCTCAAAACTGTATTCACTGTAAAACTTGTGATATTAAAGAGCCTTCCCAAAATATTACTTGGGTTACACCAGAAGGTAGTGGTGGACCTAAATATGGAAATATGTAGTTTAAGATAAATCTATTGCAAACTTTTTTAAAGTTTCAATAGGCACGTGTTTTAAAGTATTTTTATGAGTTCTCTTTAAAAATATTGGACATCCTTTACCAGCTTCAACTGCTTTTGCATACCAACTTGCACAGACACACCATCCATCTCCATCCTTTAATCCAGGAAATCCAAATTCTGGATGAGGTGTGATTAAATCATTCCCTGCAACCTTTAACCATTCTAAAAATTCAGTTGTAACTTTTGCACAGACAGTATGAATACCATGATCATTTTTATCAGTATTACAGCAACCATCTCGATACCAACCAGTTAAAGGATTATTTGAGCACTCTTCTAGATCTTCACCTAGAACATTTTTTTGTTTATCACTCATTTAAATTTTTGTTGGATTAGGCTGACCTTTATAAACTTCTTCTGGATCAAAAGATTTTTCTTTTTCTTCAAACTTCATCTTAATTTCTCGACCATTATCTATTGGTCCCATTGGAATTGATCTGTAAAAACAAGATCTGTAACCCACATGACAGCTTGAACCGTCTCCAATATCAACAGTCATCCAAACCGAATCTTGATCATCGTCAATTCTTAGTTCAGTTACTTTTTGTGTAAATCCACTTGTTTTACCTTTGTGCCAAATAGCTTTTCTTGATCTGCTAAAATAATGAGCCTCTTTAGTCTCAATAGTTTTTTTTAAAGCTTCAACATTCATATACCCATGCATCAATATGTCTTTTGTTTTAGAACACATTGTAATTACAGGTATTAGACCATCATTATCAAATTTAGGGGATAGAAGATTTCCCTCTTCTATTTCTAGGACATTTTCTCTCTTTTTGAACATATGAATTGATTATTTAGCATAAATCTCGATATATTAAATATTTTAAAATTAAGTAATTACTGTATAAAAAGGCGCTATGAAATTAGTTAAAGACACAGAAGGTAAAATATTAGATGCGAATACAGTTTCTGACAAAGAAGCAGAAGAAGCATTTAAAACTATTTTAACATGGTTAGGTGAAGATCCTAGCAGAGAAGGATTATTAGAAACTCCA
Source organism: Pelagibacterales bacterium SAG-MED50 (assembly GCA_014653385.1). GTDB lineage: Bacteria > Pseudomonadota > Alphaproteobacteria > Pelagibacterales > Pelagibacteraceae > Pelagibacter. Next base: position 128,444 of record JACWER010000001.1, read on the forward strand.
AAGAGAGTAATGAAGGCTTATAAAGAATATTTTTCAGGCTATAAAGTTGATCCGAGTAAAATTTTAGACAAAACTTTTGGTGATGTTGATGGTTATGACGACATGGTAGTACAAAAAAATATTTCTATCCAAAGTCATTGTGAACACCACATGGCACCAATTATTGGTAAAGCTCATGTTGCATATATACCAAAAGAAAGAGTTGTTGGTTTAAGTAAGCTTGCTAGAGTTGTTGAGGTATTTTCAAAAAGATTACAAACTCAAGAAAGACTTACAATGCAAGTCGCTAAAACTTTAATGGAATCATTAGATGCAAAGGGTGTAGCCGTAACGATTGACTCAACTCACCAATGTATGACTATGAGAGGAATTAAAAAAGAACAAGCATCAACAGTTACAAATTATTATTTGGGACAATTTAAAGAAGATCTAAGTTATCAAAATAGATATTTAAGATTTATCAGTATCGCAAAAGATTAAAGTGTCAGATCAATTCAAAGCATTAATTATCAATCAAGAAGGTGATAATTTTATAAGAGAAGTAAAATCTGTAGATAAAAGCTTTTTAAAACATGGCGACGTAACTATTAAAGTAGATTATTCAGATCTTAATTTTAAAGATGGAATGATACTAAAGAATGGAGGAAGATTAGTTAAAGAATTTCCTCATATTCCAGGCATAGATTTTTCAGGTACAGTTTTAGAAAGTGAAAATTTAAAATTTAAAGAAGGTGACGAAGTAATTTTAACTGGTTATAGGGTTGGTGAAGTTTTCTTTGGGGGATATTCACAAATAGCAAAAGTTAACGCAGATTTTTTAGTTAAAAAACCAAAAGATCTTACAAGTAAACAAGCAATGATTTTAGGTACTGCTGGCTTTACTTCTTTAATGAGTGCTTTTGCAATTCAAGCAAGAGAAAGTATTTTGTTGGGTGAAAAAGTTAATGATGTTTTAGTTACAGGCGCTACTGGTGGAGTAGGAAGTGTTGCAGTAATGGCTTTAACAAAACTAGGTTACAATGTTACTGCTGTTACAGGAAAAGATTCTAAAGCAGACTATTTAAAATCATTAGGTGCTAAAACTGTTGTTAATAGGTCTGAATTCGATAAAGATCCACGATTAATTGACAAAGGTTTATGGGATGGAGTGGTAGATACTGTTGGAGGAAAAATTTTAGCAAATGCAATAGTTCAAACAAAACCAAATGGAATTATAGCAGTATGTGGTAATGCAAATAATAATGAACTAAATACAAGTGTAATACCTTTTATGTTGAGAGGAATTAAACTTTGGGGAATGGACTCAGCAAATTGTAGCATTAAAAGAAGAGATTTTATATGGTCAGAAGCCTCTAAATTAATTGATTTTGATTTACTAGAAAAATCAATCATAACAGTAAGTTTGGAAGAATTGATTGAAACTTATCCAAAAATTTTAAAAGGTGAGATTTCTGGAAGAGTTATAGTTGATTTAAATAAATAATGGATTGGGATAAATTAAAAATTTTTCATGCAGTAGCAGAGGCTGGTAGTTTCACTAATGCAACAGTTAATTTAAACTTAAGTCAATCAGCTATAAGCCGACAAATTCAAGCTCTAGAGCATGATTTAAAAGTTCAACTTTTTGAAAGACACGCAAGAGGATTAACTCTTACTGAAAATGGTGAGTATGTTTTTAAAACAGCACATGAGGTAATTAGCAAATTAAAAGAAGTTGAAACATCTTTAGGAGATCAAAAAAATAAACCTACAGGAAAGTTAACAATTACTACTGTTAGAAGTTTTGGGACGCACTGGTTAACACCTAGAATTCAAGAGTTTATGAGATTAAATCCAGAAATTGAAATTGAATTAGTGTTTGATGATAAGGAGCTAGATTTAAGTACACGACAAGCTGACATTGGTATTTTTATGAGAAGACCAAAACAACTTAATTATATCCAAAAAAAACTAGTCGATATTAAGTATTATATTTATGGATCAAATAAATATTTAGAAAAATTTGGAATGCCTAAAACTATTACTGATTTAAATAAACATAAGTTTATTTCTTTTGGAAAAGGTGCTCCTTCTCCAGTTTATAGTCCTGAATGGGCATTAAAACTTGGAATGCATGATGGTAAAAAAAGAAAAACAGTTATGAAAGTAAATAGTGTTATGGGTTTACTTTTAGCCGTAGAATCTGGAGTTGGGTTAGCGGCTTTACCAGAGTACCTGGTATCAAATTCAGCTAATGTGATTAAAGTTTTACCTAAATCAGAGGGTCCAATTACAGAAGCTCATTTCGTCTATCCTCAATCACTTAAAAACACAGCTAGAGTTCAAGCTTTTAGAAATTTCTTATTCAGTAAAATTGGTGACTGGAAACAATAAATTTCTTAATTAATTATTACCACTCACTTTAAATATCCCTTTACAACTGAGACAATATATGCGATTGATAATCATTCGCATTGAGAATAATTCTCAGTCGCAAATCAATAAGGGTAAAGAAAAGGATAAAATGAAAAAAATAACAATATTGGGAATAATTTTATTATTCTTTGCCAATTTAAGTTTAGCATCTGAAGTAAATGTTTTTAGCGCAAGACATTACGATTCAGATATTCAACTTTATGAAAAATTTACTACAAAAACTGGGATTAAAGTAAACGTTGTATCAGGAAAAGATAAAGCTCTTCAAAAAAGAATAACTGAGGAGGGGGTTGATTCTAAAGCAGATATTTATATTACAGCAGATGCAGGAAGATTAGGAGCATTTGATGCTAAAGGAATGTTTCAAAACTCAATGACTTCAGCAATCAAAGCTGCTGTTCCAAAAAACTTTAGATCTACTAACTGGACTGGAATAGCTAAGAGAGCAAGAATTATGTATTACTCTCCAGAAAGAGTTAATGCCAATGAATTAAACGGAATGACCTATGAAGGTCTTGCTGATCCCAAATGGAAAGGCAGAGTTGTAATAAGAAAATCAAATAATATTTACAATCAATCACTTGTTGCTTCATTAGTAAAAAATAATGGAAAAAAAACTACATGCGAATGGTCAAAAAGTGTTGTTGCTAATATGGCTAGAGACTCAAAAGGGAATGATAGAGCTCAAATTTTAGCAGTTGCAGCTGGAGAAGCTGATTTAGCTGTAGCAAATACTTATTACTTAGCTTTAATGTTGTCTGGAAAAAAAGGAGCTGAACAACAAGCGGCTGCCAAAAAAGTATTACCATTTTTCCCAAATCAGGGTGACAGAGGAACTCACATGAATATTAGTGGAGGTGGAGTGTTAAAAAATGCACCAAATGTAGAAAATGCAAAAAAACTTCTTGAGTTTTTATTAACTAAAGAAGCACAAGAACACATTGTAAACAATACATTCGAATATCCAATGATTGATGGTGTTGAGCCGCATGATTTAGTAAAACAAATGGGTCTTGGATTTAAACAAGATTTAAATACTAAAGTTGTTAATTATGGAAAAAATCAAGCAATAGCATTGGAATGTATGCTTGCTGCTAAGTGGAAGTAATTAATAATGGAAAAAAATTTATTTAATTTTGATGAAAATAATTCTTCTAATGCAAGTGGTTTACAAGTAGGTCAGATAACATGTGAACCATGTGCAAATGAGTGTAAAAAAATTGAAATTAAAATAAATAATAGAAAATTATCTGAAATTAAAAGTGAAGAGATTGATCGTCTCATAAACATTTTTACTAAAGAAGATTAATTTTCAAAAAAGTGAACATAATTTAATAGTCCTTACCCTTCTATTAATTATGTTCACTAAATAAAAAAGGGTAAGTATGTATTTAAGAAAAATAAATATTTGGTATTTAAGTTCATTTTTTATTTCAATTGCTGTAGCAATACCAATTATTACTGTATTTTCTAGCTTTTTTGAAAGCACAAGTAATTATTCTGATATTATCAAGAATACATTTCTTTACGATTATATATTCAATTCTTTATCTCTATTATTAGGAGTATTATTTTTAACTTTTGTAATTGGTGTATCGTGCGCTTATTTAGTTTCATTTTATAAATTTACAGGATCAAATTTTTTTAAATGGGCATTAATTTTATCTTTTGCGGTGCCAGCTTATATTTATGCTTATTCGTTAACAGCTTTTTTCGAGAACTATGGAACAGCGTTTACAATTTTAAAAAGTTTGTTTGGAGAAGGCAATTATAATTCTCAAATACCAAAGTTTGATGGTATGTTTGGTGCGATAGTTGCAATTTCATTTTCTTTATTTGGATATGTTTATGTACTAACAAGAGCTTCTTTTCATTATCAGTCTCAAAATTTAATAGAACTTGGAAAAAATCTTGGTTTTAGTAAACAAAAATCGTTTTTTAAAATAATCTTACCTTCTGCAAGACCTGCAATAGTTGCTGGATTATCACTTGTTGCAATGGAAACATTATCTGATTTTGGATCAGTATCATTCTTTGGAATATCCACTCTTACAACTGGAATATATAATGCATGGATTTCATTTGATGACTTAGCGTTAGCAAATCAACTATCTTTTTATCTGCTAATTTTTATACTTGGATTATTTGTAATAGAAAATTTATCTAGAAAAAAAGCACAATATCATTCTCCTACTAAAGGTGGATTTAAAAAGAAATCATTAACAACTTTACATGGTTATAAAGCAATATTGGCTTTTTCTTTTTGTTTTTTAATTTTTTTTATAAGTTTTTTATTCCCTGTTCTTCAGATGCTTTATTGGACAATTATTTTTCCAAAACATTTAATTGATTTAGATCTAATTAGTTTATTTTCAAATACAATAATCTTAGTTTTGTTATCAAGCTTTGTTTTAATTAGTTTTGCTTTTATTTCGAATTATGGAAATAGATTATCTAGAAGTAAGTTTTTAGAAATTTTAACTACTTTCTCAATCTCTGGTTATGCTATTCCAGGAATAATCTTAGCTGTAGCATTTATCACTTTTATTTCATGGTTTGATAATAATATTATTAATTTTTTTGAACTTAAAAATATTAAATCTATATTTATTGGATCAATTTTAGGTTTAGTTATAGTTTACTTTATAAGATTTTATTCACTGGCAAGTAATGGAATTAAGTCAGGTTATTTAAAAATAAGTTATTCAATTGATGAAAGTGCTTATTTATTAGGATATTCAAAGTTTAAAACTTTTAAAAATATTCATCTACCTTACTTAAAAAATTCTATTCTATTGATTGGTATTTTGATTTCTATTGAAGTCATAAAAGAGTTACCAATTACATTAATAATGAGACCGTTTAATTTTGAAACTTTTGCGACCCAAGCGTACATTTATGCCTCTCAAGATCTACTTGAGGCGGCTGCAGCCCCTTCATTATTCCTTATTCTTATTGCAAGTTTCTTTATTTTAATTACATCTAGATATATTCTTAAGGATTAATAGCACTATGGCACAAAACTTTTTAGAAATTGAAAATGTTACTTTTGCAGCAAGTGATAAAAATAAAGTTAATAATGTCTCACTAAATATAGAGAATGAAGGAGATATTATTTGTCTGCTAGGCCCCTCAGGAATTGGTAAGACAACAATATTAAGAACTATAGCAGGCCTTGAGAAAATTCAATCAGGAAGAATTTCCTTAAAAAATAAAACTATTTCATCTAAAGATGTTCATGTTGAACCAGAAAACAGAAATATTTCTCTGGCGTTTCAAGATAATTCACTATTTCCACACTACAATGTTCTTCAAAATATTGAATTTGGAGCCGAAAGAAATATAAAAAAGAAAAAAAATTTAACTATTAATGAAGTTATTAAATTTCTTCATTTAGATCATGTTAAAGATAAATTTCCTCATCAAATTAGTTCTGGAGAAGCTCAAAGAGCAGCGTTAGCAAGGGCATTACTTTCTAAGCCAGATTTACTTTTATTAGATGAACCATTATCAAATGTAGATCAAAGTTTTAAAGAAGAAATTCAAGTTAAGCTTAAACAAGTTTTAACTGATTTAAAAATTACTACAATTATAGTTACGCACGACTCTTATGAAGCGTTTTATCTTGGAAGCAAATGTGGAATAATTTTAGATAGCCAATTGAAACAATATGATGACCCTTACAATGTTTATCATTTTCCAAACTCTGTAGAGGTTGTAAATTTTTTAAATAGAGGCATTTTAATTCCAGCAAAAGTTACAGGAGAAAACAGTTTAGAAAATGAAGATCTAGGAACAATAAATGGAAATTTTACTAAACATTATCCAAAAGGTTCCGATGTTCAATTATTATTGCAACCAGAGGATCTTGAGCATGATGATCAGAGTAATTTGAAGTTAGAGGTTGTAGATAGAAAGTTTAGAGGTACCAACTTTATCTACACTTTAAAAACAGGTAATGATCTGTTGATACCAGTTTTTGTACACTCTCACCACATGCACCAACATGAAGTTGATGAAAAATTTGGTATTAAGAGACCAATTAATATTGATCACATAGTTTGTTTTTAATAATATTTAATTAAATGCTCTCAAAAAAACAATTATTTACGAGAGGAATGTTTGATATTTCTCCACATATGCTTTCAGTAATTCCATTTGGAATTATTTGTGGAGCAATTGGAGTTGAGCTTGGATTTAATCCATACTTAGTTTATGCAATGTCCATCATTATTTTTGGAGGAGCTTCACAAATTGTATTTTTGCAATTATTATCAGGAGGCGCTTCTAGTTTAGTAGCTGTTACATCTGTTGGAATTATCAATTCAAGACACTTATTATATGGAGCAGTTTTATCTGAATATCTTGAAAAATTATCATTTATTAAAAAGTTATTAATTTCTTATTTTGTAGTAGATCAAGGGTTTGCTGAGTCTAATAAATTTTTTAAAAAAAACAAAGATGAGCAATATTTACATTATCATTTAATTGGTACAGGTTGCACAATGTGGGTTTGCTGGCAGATAGCAACATTATCAGGGATAGTTTTGGGTTCATTTGTTCCTGCAGAGCTTGGATTAAAATTTGCAATACCACTTACTTTTATAGCTATTGTTGTACAAGATTTAAAAAAAATTGATCATGTAATTGTTATGATTACTTGTGGCTTAAGTTCTTTATTGTTTTTTGATGCTCCATTTAAATCTTATATAATTATTTCACCAGTTATTGCTTTATTTGTTGCTTCATTAATATTGAGGTTAAAAAAATGACCTGGTTTTCAATTATCATTGCAGGAATATTAACTTACTTTATGAGAATGACTATGATTGCGCTAGTTGATAGAGACTTGCTTGGAGATAAAATTAAAGCTGTATTAGAATATGTTCCTTCAGCGGTGTTTCCTGCAATAATTTTTCCAGCAATCTTTATAAATGATTATGGGACATTTGTCGAAATGAATGATCCTAAAATTTTTGGAGCTATCGTTGCAATTATTGTTGGTTATTTTTCAAAAAATATTATTGCAACTATTTTATCTGGATTGATTTCTTATTGGTTTTTAATTTTTGTTATATTTAGTTAGCACCTAATTTAATATTTCTACTAACATTTGTTTCTATCATTTTAGGTTTAGCTAAATTTAGCTTAGACATTATATCCACATATTCATCTACACTTTTCACTTGTAGTCTAGGATTAAATTTTTTTTCATTTCCAATTGTACTTGAAAACTTACCATTATAATCATGGCCAGGATAAACTAATGTTTCTTCAGGTAACTTTAAAAGATTACTGAATAAAGAGTTATAAGCATCTTTAGAACTTCCATTTTGAAAATCTGTTCTGCCTGTTCCATTTATTAAAAGCGTGTCGCCAGTAAATAGATAATTGTCTAATAGGAAACTATAGCTGTCTGACGTATGTCCCGGTGTGTACATTGATCTAATCTTCAAATTATCAATATGGATAATTTCATCATCTTTAACTTTAATTTCGACAGTATCTGCAGGTGTATGTTCTCCCATTATAGTGATGCAATTAGTAGCTTGCTTTAATTTTGAGGCACCCGTGATATGATCTGCATGAATATGAGTGTCAATTACTTTTACAAGTTTAAGATCTAGTTCCTTGAGTGCATTAATATAATCTTCAACATTTTCTAAAACAGGATCTATAATTACAGCTTCGCGACCTTTTGCCGAGGCAATTATATATGTATAAGTTGATGTTTCAGTATCAAAAATTTGTTTAAAGATCATTTCTTAAATTAACACATGTACTTGTTAATATAAATGAAATATCTATATAACTTATATGCTTAAGTATATAATTAAATCATTACCAGTATTAATTATCTTCATCATATTTAGTAGTTTAACAGTTGCTAAAGCACACAATCATTTTCCAATTACAAATGAATCAAAAATTATGATTGAAAGAGGTAAGATTGCATATCAAAAAAATTGTGCTTCTTGTCATATGGTAAATTTGTCAGGTGCTGAAGATTGGAAAGGTGTGGATGAAGATGGGCATCGAAAAGCTCCACCTTTAAATGGAACTGGGCACACTTGGCATCATGATGACAAAACACTTCATGCTATTATAAAATATGGATTAGCAAAATTAGTAAATAATTATCAAGGTAAGATGATTGGTTTTGAAGATGAATTATCTGATAAAGAAATTGACAGTGTATTGGCTTATATCAAGTCTTTTTGGTCTAAAGAAGAGTATGAATATCAAATAAATTTAAGTAAATAATCATGACAGCTAGTACTTTTAATTGGTCCTGTAATCACACATGGAAAAGAAGTGCAAAAAATACAGCATGGTGCTTATTAGGATGTGCTATTGGAGATTTTGGAACAATATTATTTTTTCAATTAACAAAAATTCCATTTCCAGTTTTAGGAATTATGACATTAGCAATTATCAATGGATTAATTACAAGTATAATTTTAGAAACCATTGTACTTATGAAGCAAAACTTTGATTTTAGAAATGCTTTAAAAACAGCAATGGGGATGAGCTTTATTTCAATGGTTAGTATGGAAGTTGCAATGAATTTAACTGATTATCTTTTAACAGGTGGAGCCATGTTAACGTGGTGGGTGGTACCAATCATGCTAGCAGTAGGCTTCTTAACGCCTTGGCCTTATAACTATTGGCGTTTAAAAAAATTTGGCATTGCTTGTCATTAACAATACAAAATAACTATTAAATTACAAAATGCTCAATAAGAATTTAATTATTTTAACTATTTGCCAAGTATTTTCTTTTACAGCACCTCCAATTACAGTTTTTATAAGTGGAATTGTTGGGTTAAAGATTTCTCCGATAGCTTCATTAGCAACACTACCAACATCTTTATCAATAGTTGGTACTGCAGTATTTTCATTTTTTGCAGCAAAGATAATGAGTAAAATTGGAAGAAAAAAAGGTTTTATATTATCATCAACATATTCAAGTTTAGCATCATTGCTAGGAGCTTATTCTATTTACACAGAAAATTTTATTTTATTTTGCATTTCGTGTTTTGTAATTGGAACAGGGATTGCTTTTACTCATCAATACAGATTTGCTGCAGCCGAAACTGTTGAAAAAAATGATAGCTCTAGAGCTATATCAATTTTACTACTCGCAACAATTCTGTCTGCTCTAATAGGTCCTAATGTTGCAAACTTTACAAAAGATATAATTTCAGATCATCTTTATACAGGCTCTTATATTTCTTTAGCAGTCTTAACAGTTATACCAGTTTTTTTATTAATTTTTTATAGAACAGATAAAAATCCAAAGCCAAAAGAGAACACGAGTGGTAATCAAAGGTCATATTTTGAGTTATTACAAAACCCGATTATTCTTCAAGCAATTGTTACAGCTGCTTTTGCATACTCAATAATGTCATTCATAATGACCGCTACTCCAATCAGCATGTATAAGATGCACGGATTCACATTAGGTTCGACTAGTATTGTTATTCAATCACACATAATAGGAATGTTTTTGCCATCTTTAATTACAGGATCATTAATAAAAAAATATGGCCATTCTAAAATAATTTATTCTGGAGCTTTAATTTATTTAACTTGTATTTTCTTAAGTTTTTATGATCAAACGTTCATAAATTACTTAATTGCATTAGTATTATTAGGTATTGGATGGAACTTTTTATTTATTGGAGGAACGAGCTTATTAGTTCTTTGTTACAAGGAAAGTGAGAAATTTAAAGTACAAGGTTTTAATGATGTGTTAGTTTTTTCAATACAATCTATAGCAAGTCTTATAGCAGGTTATTCAATTTTAAAATTTAGCTGGAATGAAATTAATTTAGCATGCATTCCATTAGTTTTGTTGATTATTTTGGTTTCGATAAGATCGGATATATATCAAAAAAAATTATTAATTTCTAAATCTTAGAATGATTATGGAAATGTATTAAAATTTAAAGATAGGTTAATTTGTTTAATTATAAAGAATAATTAAAGAATTTTTTTTAATAAATTATCATTAAAAAATAATTTATGGGTAATAACTGCCATTAAATGAATTACAATTAAAACTATTAATAAATAGTTTGAAAAAACATGAACATCATAAAATAATTCACCTAATTGAAAATTATCTTGAATTTTAATTTTTTTAAAAATGATCGTTAGAGTTTCACCATTAAATAATTTTTTAAAAATTCCTGATATTGTGATTGATAGAATTGTCACATATAGCATTATATGATTAAGCTTTGCTAAAAATCTTTGACCTTTAAAGATACTTGGTTCCAACTTAGGAGTTGGATTAAATAATTTGTAAAGTAATCTCAAAATTACTAGGTAAAATATAGATAAACCAATTGTTATATGAATATTTTCTAAACTTATTCGTTCTGGTCCAAAATCTAAATCTACTAAATAAAACCCAATTGGAATTTGTGCAAAAAGTAACACTGCACTTATCCAGTGTAATAATTTTGATATCAAACCATACTCTGCTAAAGTATTTTTAATATGCATGGCCTAATTAAACATATTGTGAAGATGATTGGTATCAGTTTATTAGTGATATTTACTATAATTATAAGCACTAACGCAAACTCCGAACAATCAGCTGAAGACATCATTAAAAATAGAAAAGCTTTATTTAGCAAAAATTATAATACAGCTAAAAAAGTTCAATCTCTTTCATCAAATGGTGATTTCGACGAGGCAAAAGAATTAATGTTAGAAATGAGTGAAAATTACATAGCTTTAAAAGAAATGTTTCCTGAAAATACTAAAGAAGGATTTAAAACAGAAGTTACCCCGCTAATATGGGAGGAAAAAGAAAAATTTAACTCTTTAATGGAAAAATCTTCTAATGACATGGTTCAGTTAATATCAACTATTGAAGATGAAGACGATATTAGAGGAACATTAGGAAAGTTAATGTGGAGTAACTGCAAAGCTTGTCATTCAAAATATCGATTACCACATTAAATCTATATTATTTATAATTTATTAAACCTAATGATCCCAATAAAAATTAAAGAACACTTAGATAATTACATTCATCAAGAAGTCTATGTTCAAATAGCAGTAATAAAAGGTAAGGAAAAAATATCAACTAAAGCAGCCATTAATAGTTATTTTAACTCAAATCATTTTAGAGATCTGTCTGAAGGAAGACCTTATGATCATTTTATAGATGGATTAAATGATAAGTGCTTAATCAAATTAGTAGACTCACCTATGAAAGATAAAGAAACCAATGATCAAGTAATTCAAGAGCTTCAAAAAAAGTTAAAGGAGTTAAGTAGTGATGATTTAAAAAATACTTTCTGGGAAATAGAAACTGGAGAATTTGTGAACAAGGATCAAATTAAAGAACTTGAATTAGAAAGAGATCAAATGATTAAAAGCTTAGATCTTAAGGATAAAGATATTGTTCATCAGGTTCTAGTTGATTTTTGCAAAAAATATGAGGAACTGTGCAGCTTAAAATATCCTGATGCCCCATTACCACTAGAAATATTAAAAAACATTAATTAAATCTTATTTAAATTATTTTTTATCAATTAATTCACTAATAAAATTTTCACCATAGCCATCATCTACAGCTTTTTGAAAATAATTTTTATTGTTTTCAGCAATTTTTTCAGCTTCTGGAAAATCTTTTAATAGATCTTGAATGTAGGTTAAGTCTTTTACAGAATTAGTCGCAGTAAACTTAAATCCTTTTAAATCTCCTACTAGCATAGCATCAAAAACTCTAGTAAGTGCTGCTGAATTCCCAGATCCAAGTTTTGCAACATCAAATAATTTTTGTAAATCTAAATCAAATTTTTTGGCTGCTTTAGCCATATGGTTTATTAAAGCTGCATTTCCAAGTGTTAAAAAATTGTTTAAAAGCTTAGATTTTGCACCCATTCCAACAGGACCAAAATGAAAATAATTTTTACAAAAAAGCTTTAATGTTTGTTCAGCTAATTTAAAGTTTTTGTCTGTTGCTCCAACAATACCACCTAAAACACCTTCTTCTGCTTGAACAGGCCCTCCCATCACAGGGCACTCAATATAATTAATATTGTTAGATTGATAAATTTTTTCAGTTTCAATTGATCCTGTTTTATTGTGAGTTGTAATATCAATTATTAAAGTATTTTTATCTAAAATTTTAGATAGCTTAAGAGCAATTTCTTTTGCAATAGGAGTATTAGTTACACATTTAATTAAAACATTTAATTTTTTTTCTTTAAATTCTTCTAGGGTTTTAACTTCTTTTGCACCTTTGCTTATAATTTTTTCTATTGGCTTTCTATTTTTGTTAGCGATTACAAATAGGTTATTACCTTTTTCCAAAATATTTTTAGCTATTCCATAGCCCATGTATCCTACACCTATAAAACCAATGTTGTTCATAAATTAAATTTTCTTTTTAAGTGTCTTAATTTACCCTCTGTACTATCGTAGTCAATGTAGCATCCTTGTAAAAATCTATTACCTTCTTTTACTTCATATGAAGTTCTGCCATGAAGCAATCTATAATTGTCCATCATCAATAAATCTTTTTCAATAAGCTTAAACTCTATTCTGTATTTTTCAGAGTTATACATTTCAGATAATTTTTTACGCGCTTTATAGAATATATCCAATTTTTCTTTATCTAACATTGGCACATAATCTAATCGTGGACTAAACCTAACTTGTTTAAAAGTCTTATCATCGTTAAGTTTAATTAATTCTGACCAATCTTCTAAAACTATATCTTTATCAATGAATTTAAATCGTACTTTCACCTCAGATAAAATTTTATAAAACTCTGGATTTTCTTTTTTTAAATCTTCAGTCACTGTAAAACCATCTACTAGTGTAGATAGCCCTCCCGTTACTTCACTTTTAATACAATGAAGAAGTTGAATGCATGGAACAGGATTACGGTAAGGATTGTCTGTATGAGGAGATAAACCTAAAGATGTGTATGCTAGATCATTTGGATCTGGCTTAGATTGAACGTTAAAAAATTCACCAAAATTTGTTCTTCTGACACTTCCAATTGAATTAGCAAATTTTACAATAAAGTTGTTGTCTGTAGGAATATTTTTAATGATTGCAAATCCATATTTATAGAAAGAAACAAGCAAATCATACATTTCTTTGCTATCAAAAAAGTTATCTTGGTATTCAAAATTTTTTATATTTTCTAAAGCTGAGTTCCATTTTATTTTAGGGATAGACTTTATAACTGTATCCTCATTAGAGAACTCTAAGGCAAGCTTCTCAATATCTAATTTAGATTTAACACCGTCATTAAAGTTAATTTCAAGAAATTTTTCTTTTATAATAGCGGTATTTATTGATATTTCGTTGCTTAAGGTTGTTGGATCAAATAGTCGTTGCTGTGTACCTTTGTCTAAAAATTCCTCACCATCCACTCTTTCTCTTAACCAAAAAGGGTGTATCTCTTTTTTGATTGAACCAATATTCAAGTAAACTTTATTTTCATTAAGTTCAATTTTCATAACTAAAATCTAGAATTATTTAAATTTTAACTTTATTCAACATAAATAAAATAGTAAGAGATTAACGTGGATCAATTTAATTCAAAAAAGTACCCAATTTATGCTAATTTTTTAAACAAGTTAGCAAAAGACTTAACAAGTTTTTATTATTCTAAATTAAATAAAACTTTTAAAGTATCCAATAAACTTAAAGGAAAAGGATACGATCCAGTAACAACTTCTGACAAGGCTTTTGAAAAATTTATAAGATCTAAAATTAAAAATAAATTCCCTGATCATCAAGTTATAGGTGAGGAGTTTGGGCACAAAAAATCAAAAAGTGATTTTACTTGGGTAATAGATCCAATTGATGGAACTAGATCATTTGTTATTGGCAATCCGACTTGGAGTAACCTTATTTCATTAAATTATAAAGGAAATCCTATTTTGGGATTAGCTAATTTTCCGGTACTTAAAAAGTATTATATAAACCATTCTGATAAAGCTGCTTATGTGGTTGATAATGGAAAAAGAAAAAAAATATCTGTTAATAAAAAAGTTTCATTTAAAGATGTAAAAGTTTCAGCAGCATTTCATGGGTGGCTTTCATTAGATAAGCAAAAAAAAATTCCTCAAATTTTAAAATTAATGCAGTTTCCTTGTAGTGATGCTTTGAGTTATTCGCATTTAGCTGAAGGTAGGGTTGATATTGTAATTCAATGCTCAAATAAAATTTGGGATATTCACCCAATCATTCCAATTGTTAAAGCTGCAGGAGGGCATCTTTCAACATGGGACAACAGAGATGCAGTTAATGCTGGAAATATTTTAGTATCATCTAATAAAGTTATTCATAATAAATTTTTAAAATTGTTAAAACCTGTTGCAAAATGATCCCTCAAAAAGCTCAAGCAATTTTAGATTTTTGGTTTAAGGAAACTCCTTCAGAAAAAAGATTTAAAAAAGATGAAATGTTCGACAAAACTATAAGAGATAAATTTTTAAATGATTATGAACTTGCGAGCCAAAATGAGCATGATGATTGGCAGGATCAACCAATGAGCACTTTAGCATTAGTTATTCTTTTTGATCAATTTTCAAGAAATATGTTTAGAGATGATAAAAAAGCTTTTGCACAGGATCATAAAACAAGATTAATTGTTAATGATGCAGTTTATGCAGGTTATCTCGAGTCTATGAATGAAAATGAAAGATTTTTTATGATTTTACCGTTAATTCATAGTGAGGAAATAACTGATCATGACATGGCATATTATTTGTTAAACAAATATTTAAGAGAACATGAGGAATATGTTAAAATTAAAAAATTTTGGCAAGATCACACAAAAGCAATTAGGTTATTTCATAGATATCCTCATCGAAATAAAATTCTTAGTAGAGAATCTAGTGAAGAAGAATTAGCTTTTTTAAACGCTTTTAATTCATCTTGGTAGTTGTGAATTTAAAATATATTTTTAAAATAATTGATGTTGATGAGTGGCAAAAAGTGAGAGAGTCTGACACTTATTCTGGATCCTCAAAAGATATAGAAGATGGTTTTATACATTTTTCAGGAGAAGATCAGGTAAAAGGAACTCTTGAAAAGTATTATTCAAAACAAGGAAAACTAGTTTTACTTAAGGTTGAAACATTAAAATTAGATCATTTAATTTGGGAACAGGCCTCTGATGGCAACATGTTTCCTCATTTATATTCTTCATTAGATCTATCTAATGTTGTGGGTGAATTTGAAATTACTCTTAATAATAATGGTATTCACGAACTACCAGATAATTTTAATTAATTAAGTTTTCCTAAATAATTAACCATTACAACGCCAATAACAATTAAAGTTATACCAATCATTGCATATAAATTTGGTATTTGATTATATTTTATCATTGCAAACACCAATACACCCGTAACAGTAAGACCACTATAAGTAGAATAAGCAAAACCCACTGGTATTACCGACATTGCTTTTGATAGAGAAAACATAGTTATGCACATTAAGATTAAACACAATATGGTTGGAGTTAATTTTGTAAAGCCATCAGAAATTTTTGCAAAACTATTAGCAGCGATACCTGTAAAAATACCTATTGCTAAAATGACATATCCAATAAATGGTTTCATAATTAATCCTTTGATGCGATCTTATTAACAAAGGGTCTCATAACAGGGGCCAAAGTAAAAGCTGCAATTAAAGCAACTGGAAATGCAAAGAGCCATGAATAAAACCATCTTTCAGAAAAGCCATCCACCATTCCAGTATTAACTGCTGTTACAACTCCACTCATAATAACGCTCATACCAAAAGACATTAATATCATAAATAGAGGTTGTGCGTATTTTTTCGAAATCATATTTAATTATTACCTAACAAGTTGACCATTAAAACTCCAGCAATAATTAGAGCTAATCCTATTATTGAATATAGATTAGGAACTTGATTAAATCTAATGATACCCACAACTACAGTTGCAATAATAGTTAATCCTGCAAATGATGCGTAAGTTATTCCCATTGGAATGTTTTTCATTACCATTGAAAGTGCATACATACACATAACAATTGTAATACCTGTAATTATACTTGGAAAGAGAAGGGTAAAACCCTCAGCACTTTTGGCAAAACTATTTGAAGTTACTCCTAAGACAACTGCTAGGATAAGGAAAGCGTATGAAGTAGCGAGACTCATTTAATAACATTAAATGAAATCTCGCTAAATATATATGATTATTTCGGTATTTTAGTAGCGCCTGTTTCAAGAGAAATCATTTTTCCATCTTGATATTTAAATACTGCCATTACTGCCTCGGTATTTCCGTCATTAAATGTTACAAATGCGTGCTCAACTCCAATTTCATCATTTTCAAAAATTACTCTTATTTTATCTCTTTTGATGTCACCACTCATAGCCCATTTAATTACATCTGCTTTTCCTAAAACATTACCTGATGCATGCATAGTAAACTTATAATCATCATGTAAAATTTCATTCATTGCAGCCTCATCTTTAGCTTCCATTGCAGCGTTATATTTTGCTAATATTGACATATTATTTCCTTTCTATTTTTTAAACTTTGTTTAATTCAAATATTTCAAAACTTTCCATAACCTCATCCCAGATAGGTTTTGAAACTGGATTAGATCCATCCATAAATGCATGAAGTGCAGTCATATCATGAACAGAAATTTTAAACATTATTGCACTTTTATCTGGTGCTGCAGTTGCTATTGTTTTTGTAACATCGGCAATTTTTTTTCTTTCTGCCATTCCTTCTTCTGACTGCATAAAGCCCATAAATTTTTCAAACTTACCTTCTTTAAGTCTTCCTAATACAAGTATATCTTTCATTTGTTATCTCCTTTTTTAGTTATTATGATTTAATTTTACTTCTCCAACATGAGTTTCTACTGACTCATATTGATCTTTTCTAGCTCCCATTCTTTTATCTCTAGCTGCAGACGCTCTTTCCATTGCTTCTTTATCTTTATATAGTGATACAGCAATTGATGTGTTGTCATCTATTCTCATGTGCAATAATTGTTCTGCCTCTGGAAATTCACTTGGTGCATTTGATGTATAAGACTCTATCATCTCATCACATGCTTCTTTTGATTTAAACTTAACTATACTTATTCTTGATACTGACATTTTTATGCTCCTTTTATTATAATTCCGTTGGATATAGAATTATCTAAACGTATTTGTTTTACTGGTTGATATTCTTCTGATTTATACCACGCTAAAGCTTTTTCATAAGTGGGAAATTTAATTATTACTGTTCGAGGATAAGTCCAAGTCCCTTCAACAATCTCATTTTCACCACCTCTAACGATGTATTCACCACCATACTTTTCTGCAATAGGTTTAACTTTAGAAACGTATTCTTTATATTCTTCAGATTTCTTTATATCTATATTGAATATTGCAAATCCAGTCATATTTAATAAGAAAGAACTTTTTCAGCTTCTTCTACAAGTTTTAATAATCCTGGAGGTCCTGACATAACTCCATTTTTATCTTTAATATCATCTTCTGTAATACCTCTTGCTTTACAGTTTCCTGTAGATAAATGAATTTTAATTCCTTTATCTTTTATAACTTTCATATAATCGCTTAGCTTTCCAACTCCAATAGCTGACATATTTTCTACTATTTCAGTTTTCATTAAAGAAACAGCATTACCTGCTAAAAATATATTTACATCGTGACCTGCTTCAGCTGCTATTGAAGCTATTCCTATTGGAAATACTCCATTCACAGAATTTTCTGGTCCTTGTATTGAATGAACTAATAGTTTCATTGTTATCTCCTCCTTTAATTAATTACTGCTGTGGTAATTTTGTAGCTCCAGTTTCTAATTCTATAATTTTGCCATCTTTAAATTTCCAATAGCACATTAAAGCTTCTTTGTTTCCATCCTCGGCGTAAGTAACAATAGAATGATCAAAACCTATTTCATCGTTTTCATATAAAATCCTATATTTATCAACTTTCATGAAACCTTTATTAATTGCTTCAATCATACCTGTTTTTCCACTTTCAGTATAGTTTCTTTGAAGATGAGAATACCTCTTATAATCATCATGGATTATCTCAGCTGCTGCTGCACCATCCTTCTCCATGATTACTTTATTTAGTTTTTCTAAAATTGACATATTGTTTCTTATTTCTTCATTGCATTGAACATACTAAGTGTGTCGTCGTATGTTATCATTGTTGAAATTTTACCATTATCAGCTACCTCAAAAAAATGTCCAAATATTGTACTCATACCGCTTGCTTTTCCTTCACATTTAACAAATACTTTATTACCCTCAGAGATCATCTCTCCTGGAATAACTTGAAAATCGTCCCAAGCTCCTGGAATTTTTTGAAATGTTTCCATCATTGTTTGTTTACCTTTATGAGTACCTGATAAAGGGTGTTTACCTACTTCACCTGGAAAAATCCAAGTACAATCATCATGAACCAAGTCATTAAACATTGTTTCCATGTCACCTTTACCAAATGCCTCGTAGGCTTTTTTCACTATTTCTTTTGCATTCATTTTTTATCTCCTTTGTTAATTATTCAATTGTTGCAATTGTTGTTCCTGGAAAAGCATAACCAACTACATAGGTGAAAAGCATAGTCTGAAATTCTTGTATTTTAGACCACTTTGAACCAAGTTCTTGGTGATTAGCAAATCCAGATGGATTTTCATAAAATTCATTTAATACAAAGTACATATTTCCAGTCATCCCTTGAGATGGATCAGCAGGATTATTCCATTCTGGACCCTTCATGATTGAATACGAATTTAGTTTTTTATCACCAGTCATAGGATGAGTTTCTTTCATCCAGTTATAATGACTGACAAGCATTGCCTCTACTTTTGCTACATCACTCGCAGGTACTTTAATTGTTATAGCAAATCCATTTGCATTAGAATGTCCATCTGCAAAAGATAAGGTTGATATTAAACTTAAAATTATTGTTGCTATTATTTTTTTCATATTTACTTTCTTTTTGTTAATCAGAGCAAACAATCATTATACTTGTTTCTTGTTTGTGTCCTGAGTTTTTGATTACTTCTTGATTTTCAGGTTGTTGCATAAACTTTTGCATCGTATCTGCTTCTGGAGTTTCCATTACAATATGAACCTTATTTGGATTTTCTATTTCGTTTCCAACGTAGATTGTTTTAATACCAGCTTTTTCTCTTGCTTCAGCATGATTATCAAAACCACTTTTCCAATGAGCCCAATCATTTACTTCAAAGTTTCCAACTATTTTAACCACGTTATCTCCATTCCTTTACCAAGCATGTCAACTTTACCAAATGCCTCGTAGGCTTTTTTCACTATTTCTTTTGCTACCATAAATATTCCTCTGGTTTGTTTTAGAGTAAAAATTTATACTAACCGTAAGGACATATTGTTACAGATTCTTTAAAACGTCATGCGTCAAATGTGCATAACAAGTGTGCAGAACCTACATCAACTCAAAATTGAAATGTAATTTATTTATTTAAGAAATACAGTGTATTTAAAATTTATTTTTGATATTGTTTGTTCATGATTGAAAAATTTAATGGAGTTTTTTATTTAATCCTTTTTTTAATTCATTTTATAGGCTTTGCTTATTATGGGTTTAGATGTGTTTTCCAAACTCAATCTTTTTTAGATCAATATGGTATGGATGCTACAGGCGCAGGTGTAGTTAGATTTTTTGGATCTATATTTATTGGTTCCACATTAATGGCAATCTATGTCGGCTTTATTAGACCTAACGGCTTAGAAGCTACTTGGGGTTTCTTTAATGTAATTTTTTTACAAAACTTATGCGCATTTATTGTTGGTTTTTATAGTACCAAAATAAATAAACTCGGGCATACAGATAAAACTTCAGATGAAGCAATCTATGCTCCGTTAGTGCTAACAATATTAAGTGGTGTTCTCTGTTACGGATTAGCGGACAAGATTTATATTTAAAACCAGCTTGGTATTGGCAGTCCTTTTTCTTCTAAGAACTTTTTATTGAACATTTTAGTAGCGTATTTATCGCTTCTATCACAAAGAATTGTAACGATAGTTTTTCCAGGACCTAGTTCTTTGCCCATTCTAATAGCTCCAGCGATATTAACCCCACAACTAGTTCCTAAACTTAAACCTTCATTTTGTATTAAATCATAAAGAATTGGTAACGATTCATGATCATCAATAGAATAGGCATCATCTATTTTAGCTTCTCCAAAGTTTTTTGTTATTCTGCTTGAGCCAATTCCTTCAGTAATTGAACCACCTTCAGATTTTAATTCTCCATTCTTTATGTAATTATAAAGTGAAGATCCTTTAGGATCTGATAAATGAATTTTAATATCTTTATTCTTTTCTTTTAAAGCATTACTTACACCTGAAATAGTTCCACCTGTTCCTGATGAACAAACAAATCCATTTACTTTTCCATCTGTTTGTTTCCAGATTTCTTGACCCGTTCCTTCGTAATGACCTTTGGCATTTGCAGTATTATCAAATTGGTTTGCCCAGATAACACCATTATTGTTTGATGGTCTTAGTTCATCAGCAAGCCTTGATGCAATCTTAATATAATTATTATCATCTTTATAAGGTTTTGCTGGAACTAGTCTCAGTTCAGCTCCTAAATTTCTAAGTAAATCTTTTTTTTCTTGCGTTTGACTATCATTCATTACTATGATTGTTTTGTATCCTAAAGAATTTCCAAGAAGGCCCAAACCAATACCGGTGTTACCAGCTGTACCCTCAACAACAGTACCACCTTTTGAAATTAATTTTTTTGCTTGAGCATCTTTGATTAAAGCAAGTGCTGCTCTATCTTTAACAGATCCACCAGGATTTAAAAATTCAGCTTTACCATAAATATTACATCCGGTAATTTCAGATGCTGCTCTTAACTTTATTAAAGGAGTGTTGCCAATTCCTGAAATAAAATCATTTTGAATATTGCTCATTAATCTGATTTTGTATCACTATCTGGTGTAATACCATAAGGTTTGAATTCGCTATCTGCTAAACCAACATTTTTAGCTGGTATTCCAACCATTACTGCTTTTTCCGGAACATCTTTTGTAATCACTGCGTTTGCTCCAATCTTTGCACATCTTCCAACTGTAACTGGTCCTAATACTTGTGCACCTGATCCAATTACGACCTCATCCTCAATTGTTGGATGTCTCTTTATATTACGTTGATCATTTGAATTTATACTTGGTGCAATTCCACCTAATGTTGCCATATGATAAATAGTAACATTATCCCCAATGTCAGATGTTTCTCCAATTACAACACCCATACCATGATCGATGAATAAATTTTTTCCAATATTTGCCCCTGGGTGAATTTCAATGCCAGTTAAGAATCTTGAAAACTGAGAAATGATTCTTGCAATTAAATGAAACTTAGCAACGCTAAAAAAATTAGCAATTCTATGAAAGAAAATTGCTTTAACACCAGGGTAAGTTAATACCAAACTCAGCTTAGATTTTGCTGCCGGATCTCTGTCAATTATAGATTGTAAAAAACTATTCATGTTATTTTTGATGGTTGAAATTAAAGCAAAGTTTATATAATCATTATAACTGAAAATTAAAGAGGAGATTTATGTACAGAAACACTAATTGTTTTCACCTTGCAATACCATGTGGTGATTTAGAGGTGGCAAAAAAATTTTATAACGAAACTCTAGGCTGCAGATTGGATAATTCAGCTCAAGAGTGGGCAGATGTTGATTTTTGGGGAAATGAGTTAACTCTTCATGCAAGTGACCATAAATTGGATAGCGAAAGACATGATGTTGATATGGGTAATGTTTCAGTCCCACATTTTGGTGTTCATTTATCAAGAAAAGATTTTAACTCTTTAAAGAGTAGACTTAAGGAAAGAGGAGCCAAGTACTATGATGAGCCTTATTTAAGATTTAAAGGCACAAAATATGAACAAGAAACTTTCTTTGTAAAAGACCCTAACGAAAACATTTTAGAAATTAAAACTCTTACAAGCAATCCAGAATAAGCTAAACTTATTCTGTGAAAAAAAAATTAGAAGCTTACAGTGAGACTTTATATCATTTAATTAATTTTAGAATTGAGCAATTTCAGCAATCAAAAAGTATGATTGGAATTGATTATGACTCATTTATGATACTTTCAGTAATGGGTTCCCATTATATAAAAAATAATAACAAACTTGGAAGTGATTGGGATGATGTATGGGAAGTTTTGAGATCATCTAAAATAGAGGAGTTTTATACTTCAAAGAAGTTAACAATTTTTGCTGTTGCAAATATTCTAAATTTACCAAGAGAAACTGTTAGAAGAAAAATAGATTTATTAAAGAAAAGGAAATTAATCAATCATTCGACTAAACAAGGTCTTTTGCCAACAAATAAAACAGAAGAAATTATGAAACCTTTTGCTACAAAAGAAATAAAATCTCTTTCAAAATTTTTACAATCTCTAAAAAAAAATAAATCTTTAGATGAAATTTTAAACTTTAAAGATTAATTTCAAAATTAAGACTTGCTTATTAAATTCATAAATAATAATCTATAAATTATGGCTACCAACTACAAAGCAATAGCAAAAAAATTAAAATTTGAAGGTAGAGCTTTTATCAATGGTAAATATGTAAATGCTATTGATGGTAAAAAATTTGAAACAATAAATCCTGCAACTGGTGAAAAACTTTGCACTGTTGCAAAATGTAATCATAAAGATGTGGATCTAGCTGTTAAAGTTTCAAGAAAAGCGTTTAATACTGGAGTTTGGTCAAAAAGTTCACCAGAACACAGAAAAGAAGTTTTATTAAAATTTGCAGAATTACTAAGAAAAACTGGTGATGAAAACTCAGTTTTAGAATGTGTTGATACTGGAAAATTGATTGCTGATTGTATTAATGAAGTTGCAAATGATGCTCCAATGCACTTTCAGTGGTATGGAGAACTTATTGATAAAGTTTTTGGAAAAGTTGGTCCAACTGAACCATCTATTACAAGTTTAATAGTTAAAGAACCAATAGGAGTTGTAGCAGGAATTGTTCCATGGAATTTCCCTTTAATGATGGCAGTTTGGAAAATGGCACCTGCACTCGCAGCTGGGTGTTCAGTAATTATTAAACCTGCAGAAGATACGCCGTTAACTGCAATTCGAGTTGCAAAAATTGCTCAAGAAGCTGGAATTCCGGATGGTGTTTTGAATGTTCTTCCAGGATATGGAGATGTTGGTGAAGCACTTGGTCGTCATAAAGATGTTGATGCAGTTTCTTTTACAGGCTCAACGGAAGTAGGGGGTTATTTTTTAAAGTATTCAAGTGAAAGTAATTTAAAACCTGTTGCCTTAGAGATGGGTGGTAAAAGTCCATTTATAGTCTTAGAAGATGCTAAAATTAATGATGACTTAATTGATAATGCAATCAACTCTGCTTTTTGGAATGGTGGTCAAAACTGTTCCGCAAACATGAGACAGATAGTTCATAAAAAAGTTAAAGATGAATTTTTAGACAAAGTTATTAAGAAAGTAAAAAAATTAAAAGTAGGTGATCCATTAGATTTAAAATCTAATATGGGATCTATGATTTCAAAAGGACATTTACAAACAGTTGATGGATATATTCAAAAAGGAATTGATGAAGGTGCAAAACTTTTATCTGGTGGAGTATCTAACAATAATCAAAAAGGTTTTTATGCAAAACCAACTTTATTTGATGGGTTAAAAGAAAATATGACTATAGCTCAAGAGGAAATTTTTGGTCCTGTTCTTGGTGTTCTAACAGTTAAAAATGATCAAGAAGCTTTAAAAGTTGCAAGTAATTCAAAGTACGGATTGCATGCTAGTGTATTTACTCAAGATATCAATCGAGCGTTTCATTTAGCTAAAAGTTTACCTTGTGGAACTGTATCAGTTAACACATTCTCTGAAGGAGATATTAAAACTCCTTTTGGAGGTTATAAACAATCTGGATCATTATCTAGAGACCAAGGGACAGAAGCGTTAAATTCATTTCTTCAAACTAAAACAATTTGGATTAGCCACACTTGAGACAATTTAACTAGTTAATATAACTAAATTGCATATCAGTATACCCAAAATGGACGTTCATTTTCTTTGACTCATCTTTGTTAATTTAGTTTAATTAATTTTAAATTAAAGAAGGGGAAAAATAATGAAAATAATTAATACTAAACAAATTTGCAAGACACTACTCAAAGTGTTTGCAATTGCTTTTTTTGCCCAAGCAGCCTATGCAGAGGTAACTCTTAAGCTTGGTACTACTGGTAGATTAGGTATGCCAATCGGTGATGCCATAGATCAAGCATTGATACCGGCATTGGCAAAAGCTTCTGGTGGCAAGATGAAAGTCGAACCACATTATCAAAAAAGTTTATGTGCTGAACAGAAATGTGGTGAGCAAGCCAATCAAGGGCTTATAGCTTTATGGACTAGTTCTACTGCAAACTATGGTAATTTTGGACCAGAGTTAGCAATTTTTGATTTACCTTTCATTTTCAAATCACTTGAAGATGCGAAAAGAATATCAGATGAATGGTTAGCTGAAAGACAGTGTAAACTTGCGCTTGAAAATGCAGGTCATATTTGCCTTTCTGTATATTCAAGTGGTGGATTTAGACAGCTTGGTAATGCAACAAAACCAATTCATGTTCCAAGTGATATGAAGGGACTGAAATGGCGAACTACTAAAAGTCCAGTTGAGTTCATGCTAGTTAAAAATTGGGGTGCAACTCCAACTCCTTATGACTGGAGCCAGTTATATTCAGGCCTACAGTCGGGTGTAGTTGAAGGTCAGTATGTTGCTAGTCCTTGGCAGCACGTAGCAAAACTTCATGAAGTTGCAAAATACTTCACTGAGATTGGTGGCATGTGGTCTGGAAATATTCTAGCAATGGATGCAAAGCAGTATAATGCACTTTCGTCTCAAGAGAAGAAATGGTTACACGAGGCAGCTGATGCTTATGGAGAAAAAGTAAACCAGTTAGATAACGCTTGGATTAAGAATGGTGAAGATGCAATTAAAGCATCTGCAAAAGAGTGGTATGTACCATCTGAAGCGGAAATGTCTAAATGGAGAGAAGGTGCAATTGGTGCATGGTTAGATGCCAAAGGTACTTTTGAACCAGAGGTAGCTAAAAGAGTACTTCTAGAACAAGGAATGGATGGATTTGTAGCTCAGCTAGAAGCAGCTGGAGCTCTGTAAATCATTCAACAAAAAAATATGTAAAGATCATTTAGCTCAATTTTAGAGTTAGATGATCTTTACCTAAAACAAATCATAACATATAAGTAATTATGGAAAGTATCATTCTACTCGTAGTACTACTTTTTCTAATTTTATTGGGTGCTCCCATTGGTTTCATATTAATATTGATACCATTTGTTTATATTTTATTTACTGATGCAGTACCGCTTGTTTTAATCCCTAGTCAAATGTTTAATGCTATTGACTCGGTTCCATTAACTGCAATTGCATTCTTTATGTTAACAGGTGAGTTAATGACAAGTGCAACGATAACTGATCGGTTAGTAGCTTTGAGTAGGGCATTAATTGGACGTATTCGAGGTGGGTTGGCTCAAGTTAATGTTCTTGTGAGTATGTTTTTTGCAGGGATGAATGGTTCCGTTGTAGCAGATACAGCAACAGTTGGAGCATTAGTTTTACCAGCTATGAAAAAAGCTGGTTATCCTGCTGCGTTTTCGGCTGCAGTTACGGGCGTAAGCTCCACCATAGGAGGGATAATTCCCCCTAGTATCATGATGATTGTACTTGCTAACTCGACTGAGATTTCGATTGCAGCATTATTTGCGGCTGGAATTATTCCAGGTGTATTGATCGGTATTGTGATCATGATCATCAATCATTACTTTGCAATTAAATATAACTTCGAGCGTAGTGATGAACCATTTTCGATACGTCGAGCTGGTAAAGAATTATATCGATCCTCGTTTGCCCTTCTAATACCTTTAGTTTTAGTGGGTTCAGTAATGGGTGGAGTTGCATCGGTTGTCGAGGCTGGTGCTATTACAGCAATGGTTGCATTATTTACAGGTGTATTCGTTTATCGAACTATTAAATGGAAAGATTGCACTGGTGCTTTTCGTCGAGCATTTCGTAATTCAGCAATGGTTTTTATAATTATAGCAGCATCTGGGCCTTTCAGTTGGTTACTTACTTCTCTAGGTGCAATCGGTGATCTTGAACAATGGCTTCTAAGCCTTACAGAATCCCCGATTATTTTTATTTTAGCAGTAATTCTATTCATTTTTCTTCTTGGAACGGTAATGGACTCTGCAGTAAACATTATTATAGTTGGCCCAGTACTTGTTAATGTTATGGCTCAAGCTGGCTTTCCTGAGGTTCAAGCAGCAATCGTTGTAATAGTTGGCTTCTTAATAGGATCAGTAACACCACCCGTTGGTGTCGCGTACTTTACTGCTGCAACAATAGCACAAGTGCGTTTAGAAAAGGTAGCTGTTGCGCTAATTCCTTATTTAGTTGGGCTGTTTTTACTTTTATTTTTTATCCTTGTTGTTCCAGAGTTGACCATGTTTCTTCCAAACCTATTGAGTAATTAACGATATGTTAAAATTTTTTAACAACTTTGACCGTTTTATCCATCGCATGTTGGAAGCTATGTGCTCACTCTTTTTGGCTGCGATGGTTGGTTTCACTCTTTATAATGTTATCATGCGATATGTTTTCAATAACCCTCCTGTTTGGGGCGATTTGTTAACAGTATTAAGTAATATTTGGTTGATGTTTTTAGCACTTTCTCTGACAGCTAGAGATAATGAACACATAGCTTTAAATTTAATTTATGAAAAATTACCAAATAGATTGTCGTTATATATTCGTCAGTTCTGGAAAATCATGATTATGGTAATTGGTATAGTTCTGATAATTTATGGAGTTGAACTTGTAGAAGGTATGCGTGGGAAGTATTGGGAAATGTGGTATTTTGAAATTAGTTTCCAAGGTATTGAGTTCAAAGAGAATTATATGCCAAAGAAATACGCAGTTGCGATCTTGCCATTAGCTGGTTTTTTGACAACCATTGGTGCTGCAATTTCTTTTGTGAAAAAGGTCTAGTTCTTTTGGATTAGACATTATTAAAATAATTTAATTAATATAACCTAACTGCATATCAGTTAACCCAAAATGGACGTCCATTTTCTTTGACTCATCTTTGTTAATTTAGTTAAATTAATTCTTAAATAAACAAGGGGAAAATAATGAAAATAATTAAAACTATACTTGTAGCTGGATTAATTTCTATTTTTGCAACCGTTTCATCGTTTGCAGAAAAAGTTAAAATTGGAGATCCAGGTTGGACAGGTGCAACAGCTATTGCAAACTTATTAGCAGCAGTTGTTACTGATAAAATGGGTGGAGAAGCAGAGCTTGTTCCAGGGAACAATACTGCAATCTATGGCGCAATTGACAGAAGCAAAGGTGAAATCGAAGTTCACCCTGATATCTGGCTACCAAACCAACAAGCTTATACAAACGATCTAGTTCCAAAAGGAACTTTAAAATTAAGTAGCAAACCATATGAGGGAAACCAAGGTTATTGTGTTTCTCAACAATTCGCGAAAAAATTTAATATTACTGCGATTGAAGATTTAGGAAGACCAGAAGTTGTTAAAGCTATGGATAGTGATGGCAATGGTAAAGGTGAATTCTGGATTGGTGCAGATGGTTGGGCTTCAGCAAATGTTAACCAAGTTAAATTAAGAGACTATGGTTTATATGATGCTGGTATTGAGCCAATCAGAGCAGCTGAAGCAGTTAAAAATGCAAGAGTTCTTGACTCGATTAAAAAAGGTGAAGGATATGCATTCTATTGTTACAAGCCGCATGCAATTTGGGGAATGGCTGATGTAGTTATGTTGGAAGAGCCAAAATTTGATCCAGCTAAATACAAAATGGTACAACCTAAAGAAGATGCTGACTGGTACAAAAAATCTTATGTTGCTTCGAAAGATGCACTTAAACAAATTCAAATTGGTTGGGGAACATCTTTAGAAAGTAAATCTCCAGCGATTGTTGAATTCTTTAAGAACTTTCAATTAACAGCGGATGATGTTTCAGCTATGGCATATGCTATTTCAGTTGAAAAAAAACAACCAGCTGATGTTGCAAGAGCTTGGATGGAAGCTAACAAATCAACAGTTGATGGTTGGTTAGGTCTTTAATCTAAGATAAATTATCTATACTCGGCAATTTTATATTGCCGAGTATATCTTCCTTTAATAAAAGAGAGTTAAATGGATTCATCTGGATCAGCTATTAAAATTGAAAATGTTTGGAAAGTGTTTGGTAACACTTCATCAGAAGCTTTAGATGCAATTCAAAATCAAAAAATTTCAAAAACTGAAGCTTTAGAAAAATATAATTCAGTCATTGGGGTATCCGATGTTTCTTTTGATGTTAAACAAGGTGAGATATTTTGTGTAATGGGTTTATCAGGTAGCGGTAAATCAACCTTAGTAAGACATATTAATAGACTGTTAGAGCCAACATCGGGAAAAATTTTAATTAATGGTCAAGATGTAATGACACTTGATAGAGACAACTTACAAGAATTAAGAAATAAAAAAATTGGTATGGTTTTTCAGAACTTTGCCTTAATGCCCCATAGATCTGTCGTTGACAATATTGCAATGCCTCTTGAGATAAGAGGGATAAGTAAAAATGATAGATTGGATGCCGCAAATAAGATTTTAGAAATTGTTGAATTACAAGGTTGGGGTAATAAATTTGCCCATGAATTGTCCGGAGGTATGCAACAAAGAGTAGGGCTTGCAAGAGCCTTAGCAGCTGATCCTGAATTTTTATTAATGGATGAGCCTTTTAGTGCATTGGATCCATTAATTAGAAGACAACTTCAATCAGAATTTATCAAACTTTCAAAACAAATGAAAAAAACAACTGTTTTTATAACCCATGATTTAGATGAGGCGGTAAGAGTAGGTCACAGAATTGCAATTATGAGAGATGGAAAAGTAATTCAAGTTGGAACTCCAGAAGAAATTGTAGTTAGTCCAGCTGATAATTATGTTGCTGATTTTGTAAAAGGAATTTCTAGATTAAAGGTTGTTCAAGCAAAATCAATTATGCAATCAATAGAAAGTTTTGAAAATAAGAATGGTAAATTATCTAGTGATTTGGAAAGAGTTGATGAGCACGATTTATTAAGTAAACTTATTGAAACATCTGCATCTAAAGACAAACCAATTTTAGTTCATAATGGTAATAGCGAAACTATTGGTGTTATTTCACAATCAGATCTTTTAAAAGCTGTTATAGAAGGTGGAGATGGTGAATAAAGAGCTTAATAATCCATCTAGATCTGAATTAATAACTGATTTTGTAAAAACTAATCCAGAATATTATATTGAGAAATTCCAACAAATTGGAAGCAAGCCAACATTTTCTTTTTCTTTTAATTTATATGCTGCAATTCTTGGACCTATTTGGTTTGGAATGAGAAACATTTGGAATTGGGCTTTAACTTTTCTAATTATTGAAACTTTTTCAGTAGTTCAAATAATAAGAGGTTTATTTGGGAATATTACAGCAGAGGCAGTTCAAAAAATTGAACAGGTCCAATCAACTATTGCGTTTAGAAATAAACAACTCGAGGCAGCAATTACAAATAATCCTGATAAGGTTGATGTATACAAGCGAAACATTAAATCTTTAGAAGATGCCATGCAAGGCTATATAGATGAAGTCAGTAGAATAGAAGCTTCAGCTATTTGGATTACTATTTTTGGCATAGCTTTACTAATTTCAATTAAAATAGTTCAGGGAATTCTTGCTAATTCTAAGTTAGAAAAGAGATATTCAGAGTGGTTGTCTGATAAAACGATAAGCCCTGGTATGCAGACTAAGAATTATATTTTAAGTACTATTTTTACATCTGTAATAATGTTTTTTTCAGTAGTTCATTATAGTTTTCCTGGTTTAATTATAATAATGAATGAATTCCCAACTCATCCAGATATAAGATTAACATCAATAGCTTGGGTTGAAAAAATATTCAATTATGCAGTCTTAAAAGGAGATGCATTATTTACAGCTATTACTATTGGTATTAGGTCAGTTTTAGACTTTTTAGAATTACTATTTGTTAAAACTCCATGGATAGTAATCATTACCGCAATAGTAACTTTAACAGGGTTATCTGCTGGACCTAGAGCTGCAATATATTCAGCTGGATTTTTATGTTACATGGGATTTTTGGGTTTTTGGGTAAAAGCAATGACCACTCTAGCTTTACTTGGAACAGCTGCAATATTGAGCATAGCTATTGGTATACCACTTGGAATTTTTTGTGCGAGACGTCAAAGATTTTATTCAATGATTAGACCCATCATGGATTTTATGCAAACAATGCCAGCATTTGTATTTATGATTCCTGTAATTGCTTTTTTTGGAACAGGGAAGGTTGCAGCAGTAATAATTACAATGATTTTTGGGGGAACGCCTGTAGTAAGATTAACTGTACTTGGATTGAGAGGAGTTCCAGAGACAATAAGAGAGGCAGCAATAGCTTATGGTGCAAGTAAATGGTATTTACTTAGAAAAGTAGATTTACCTTTAGCAACACCTTCTATTTTAGCAGGTGTAAATCAAACAGTAATGTTAAGTTTAGCTATGGTTGTAGTTGCATCTTTAATTGGTGCGAAAGGTTTAGGACAAGATGTTCTTGAAGCACTTCAGTACGCCAATGTAGGTCAAGGTATTCTTGCAGGTGTTGCAATATTATTTGTTGCATTAATTTTAGATAGGGTTGTTCAAGGTAAAAAAAGAGTTTAATAAAACTTAATGGAATATTTATTGTTAGGTTTTTTTACTGGTTTAAGTCTTATTCTTGCAATAGGAGCTCAGAACATATTTGTTATCGAGCAGGGTTTAAAAAAACAATATATTTTTTTAGTTTGTATAATTTGTTCAATATCAGACTTGATCCTGATATTTTTAGGAATATTTTTATTTCATTATTTTACTCAATATTTTAATTCAACTATTGAATTAGTATTTAATATTTTATTATTAATATTTTTACTTCATTTTATTTATTCAAAAATAAAAACTTATAATTCAAGTATTAATTTTAATAGTGAAACAAAAGAAATTTCAAAATTTAACATTCTATTAAAAACACTTGGATTTACTTACCTAAATCCTCATGTTTACTCAGACACTGTCTTTTTTCTTGGAAATTTTTCAAAGAACTTTTTATTAAATCAAAAAGTTTTATTTGGAGTAGGTGCCTCTATTTCTTCTTTTTTGTTTTTCTTTTTAATTGGATATTTATCCAAATTTTTATCTAAATATGCTCAAAATCACAAAATTTGGAAAGTAATTAATATATTTATTATTACTTTTATGAGTTTTTTAACTTTTTATATTTTTTTAGAAATAATTTAAACGTTACAAGACATATCTTGTCCGCAGCATAATGGTGATTTTATTTTACCATGATCATTAGGACACTTTGATATTTGTACTTCATTCCCATCATCTAATTTAAGCATGTCATTAACCAAAGGTTCATTGCATTTCCCGCAATTAGCATTAACCGACATACCGCATTTTGAGCATTCATAAGTATTCATAAAAAATCCTTTTATGTTAATTGCTTTAGTTGATAGAATATTACAATATTTTAATATTTATTGAACGAAATAATCAGCTTCTATGAGCAAAATCTATATAAATGATACAGGTCAAGGTTTTCCGATAGTATTAGTTCATGGTTATTTGGGCTCTTCAGAAATGTGGTGTCTTCAAAGAGATTATTTATCAAAGTTTTTTAGAATAATATCTCCTGCCTTACCTGGTTTTGGAGAAAGTCATGAAGCACAATCTCTAGATTCAATTAATGATATGGCTAAGTTTGTAATTAATATTATTGATGAAAAAAAAATTGATAAATTTAATTTATTAGGTCACTCCATGGGTGGAATGATAGTTCAAGAAATAGCTAAATTAGCAGGAGACAGAATTAATAAATTAATCTGTTTTGCAACTGGTTCTATTGGTGAAATACCAGGAAGGTTTGAACCAATTGATGAAACTAGAAAACGACTGAAAGAAGAAGGAGCTGATATTTCATTTTCAAGAGTTCCTAAAAAATGGTTTGTAAAAGGGGATCAGAATAAAAATTATTATTTATGTGCAAATGCAGTTCAAAACGTTTCATCTGAAACTGCAGATAATGCTCTTAAAGCAATGAAGAATTGGTCTGGTATAGATAATTTAAAAAATATAAAAAATGAAACACTAATAGTATGGGGAGACAAAGATACTTCCTATAATTTTGAACAAGTAGACACACTTAATAAAAATATTAAAAATAGTAAGTTAGAAATATTTAAAGATTGTGCTCACAATGTTCACTTAGAAGAGGCAGATAAATTTAATAAATTAATTAAAAATTTTATTATTTAAATATTTAATTTGAAAATCCATATTTTCTTAGTCTAACATCACCAGTTCTAGCATGAGCTTCCATTCCTTCGTATCTTGAAATTCTAGCACAAGCAGCACCAACAGTTTTGGTAGACTCTTTTGTCATTCTTTGGAAACTTAGTGTTTTAATAAATTTTCCAACGAAAAGACCACCGGTATATCTTCCTGCACCTTTAGTTGGTAAAATGTGGTTTGTACCAGAACACTTATCACCATAAGCAACTGTAGTTTCTTCTCCAATAAACAATGAGCCATAATTTTTTAATCTTTTATGAAACCATTCTAAGTTTTGAGTTTGAACTTCTAAATGTTCTGGAGCATATTCATCACTGATTGTTGCCATTTCTTCATCAGTATCACAAAGAATTACTTCTCCGTAATCTCTCCATGCAGCACCAGCATTTTCTCTTGGTAATTCTGGAAGTTCTGCAATTAACTCTGGAACTCTTTTAATCACATATTCAGCAACTCTTTTACTTGTTGTATATAACCAAGCAGGAGAATTATAACCATGTTCTGCTTGACCAACTAAATCAACTGCAACTAACTCTTCATCAGCTTTATCATCAGCTATTACAGCTATTTCTGTTGGACCTGCAAATAAGTCAATTCCAACTTTTCCAAATAACATTCTTTTAGCTTCAGCAACAAATTGGTTACCAGGACCAACTAATATGTCAGCTGGAGCATTACCAAATAAGCCATTAGTCATTGCTGCTATACCTTGAACACCCCCTAAGTTTAAAATTGAGTCTGCACCACAAAGATCAGCAGTATAAACAATTGATGGATGAACACCTACACCTGGTTTTGGTGAACTTGCTACAATAATATTTTTTACACCTGCAACTTTTGCTGTCGTTACACTCATCACAGCTGACGCTATATGAGCATACCTACCAGCTGGTACGTAACAGCCTGCTGTGTTAACAGGAATTAATTTTTGTCCAGCAAATAATCCATCAGATAATTCAACTTCAAAATCTTGTCCATAATTTTTAAGTTGTGCTTCAGCAAATTTTCTAACTCTTTCGTGTGAAAACTGAATATCATCTTTTGTTTTTTGATCTAAATTTTTTTTAATTTCTTCAATTTTTTCTTTTGAAACGACTACATCACCCTCATACTTATCTAATTTTTTTGAATATTCTTTACAACCTTCCTCTTTAGTTTGCTCGATATCTTTAAGAATGTTTTCAACAATTTCTCTTGTTTTAGTGTCATCTGTAGAAGATGTTTTTGGTGATTTTTTTAAATACTGTATAGCCATTGGTAGTTTCCTTTAATTTGAAATTATCTTAATAAAGTAAAAGTAAGTTTTATTCAATGATTTAAAAATAAAATCTATAACCAATATTAACACTAACAACACATAAGATAATAACGAGGAAATATAGACTAATATAATTAAATGGTCTCATTTTAATACCTAGAATTAATCTAGAGCAACTACAGCAGCCGCAATAGATGCCAGTCGTGCTTGAGCTTCATCAGAACGACTAGTGATTACTATTGGAACTTTTCCACCAACAACAACACCTGCTGCACACGCACCCATAAAATAAATCATCATTTTAACTAAAGCATTTCCAGTTTCGACACTTGGAACTAATAATACATCTGCGTCACCAGCTACTATATTTTTTACACCTTTTATCGCTGCAGATTTTTTTGAAATACTGTTATCAAAAGCCAAAGGCCCAAAAACATCAGCATTTAAATTATCTTTTTTTGCCAGTTTAGTAATTTCATTAGCTTCAATTGAACTTGGAACACTATCTAAAATTTCTTCAGTTGCTGAAAGAATAGCAACTTTTGGTCTTTCATTTCCTATTCTATTTGAAAAATCTATAACATTTCTTAAAATATGCATTTTAGTTTTCACATTTGGCAAAACATTTAAAGCACCGTCAGTAATAATTAATGGTTTATCTTCTTTATCAACAGTCATATGCCATATATGGCTAAGTCTAGTTTTGCCAAGCAAGTTATATTCACGTTTCAAAACTTCCTTCATCAAAACATCAGTATGAATATGCCCTTTAACAATGATCTTAACCTTATCTTTGCTTGCAAGTTTAGCAGCAATTTTTGCAGTATTATTTTCTACGGGCTCATCAATAATTTCATACTCAGAAATATCCCATTTTAATTGATCGGCACATTTTAAAATTTCCTCTTTATTTCCTATAAATATTGGTATTATTAAATTTTCATTAACTGCATCTTGAACTGAAAGCATAGGCAAAGGTAATCCAGCATTAACTATTGCTGCTTTCACACCCTTTTTTTTATGAGCATGATCAAGTAGATTATTTGGGCAGATAATTTCTTTGTTTGAAAGCATAAGTTATAATTATAAATAATTTGTTAAATGTATATAGTTCAATTTATAATTATAGATAATAAATTTTACTAAATGATAACAGATTTCAACGTTAATTTTACTGAAAAAGAGATATCGCCTATTTATCAAAAGATTAAGGACTATCCCTGGAATTCTATCCCCAATCTAGAAGGTTGGGAGCACGGAACCAATAAAAGATATTTAAAAGAGTTGTGTGATTATTGGATAAATGAATTTGATTGGCAAAAACATCAAGTTGAAATTAATAAATTTCAAAATTTTATTTCCAATGTTGATGGTATAGATATTCATTTTATTAAAGAAAAAGGAACCAGTCCAAATTCGAAACCATTACTGCTAATGCATGGTTGGCCAGGTTCAGTTGTAGAATTTTTACATATCATTGAAAAACTTGCCCATCCTGAAAAATTTGGTGGAAATGAAAAAGACTCTTTTGATGTGATAATTCCTTCATTACCAGGTTTTGGTTTTTCTGGTAAGCCAAATAAACCAATTGGACCAAGAAAAATGGCTGAAATATTAAATAAGCTTATGATAGAAAATCTTGGTTATAAAGATTATATGGCTCAAGGTGGTGACTGGGGAGCAACTATTGCTAATTGGATAGGCTATGATCATTCTAAATTTTGTAAAGCGATACATATAAACTGTCTTACAATGCGTCATCCTAATGGCCCACAATCTGATGAAGAAAAAAATTGGCAAATAAAGTTTGATAAAGATCAGGTTATGCAAGATGGGTACAGAACCCAACAAGCAACAAAACCTCAATCTCTAAGTTATGGAATGATGGATAGTCCCGTAGGAATTGCCGCTTGGATTATTGAAAAAATGTACTCTTGGTCTGATTTAAAAGATAACAAACTAGAAAGTGTTTATTCAAAAGATACATTGTTAGCAAATATAATGGTTTATATTTTAACAAAAACATTTGATACAGCTAGTTGGATTTATTTTGGCAGAAGAGAAGAGGGGGGAAGATTTTTTCCAAAAGATTTTAAAAGAATTGAAATTCCAACGGCTGCAGCAGTATTTCCTGCTGAAATGTCTGAATGGCCACCAAGATCTTATGTTGAGAGAATATTTAATATCAAGCAATGGACTGAAATGCCTGCAGGAGGCCATTTTGCTGCACTAGAAAAACCTGATCTTTTAGTTAATGATATTAGAAAATTTTCTAGAAGTTTTTAGTTATATTTGTCACTATTTTTTTGCTACTTATAAAACAGTTACAATTACAGGTTTAATTCGGTTTGATATTTTCACACTAGGTAATATAGTTAAGAGTAGATAACGATATACACTATGGAAATAGTAACTAAGATTGCACCAATTTGTTTAGCATTGATTATGCTAGGTCTAGGTCTTGGTCTTTCCGTTAAAGATTTCACGAGAATATTAAGAGTTCC
The DNA here is from genome assembly GCA_014653385.1 of Pelagibacterales bacterium SAG-MED50. Classification (GTDB taxonomy): domain Bacteria; phylum Pseudomonadota; class Alphaproteobacteria; order Pelagibacterales; family Pelagibacteraceae; genus Pelagibacter. Next base: position 165,138 of record JACWER010000001.1, read on the forward strand.
AAAAGATTTTTTTGTTGGATTTTTTTCACAATTAGTAATTTTACCTATTGTTGCTTTAGCAATAGCTTTAATATTAAATTTACCAGCCCCAATAGCTGTTGGTTTAATGATAATTGCAGCAGCTCCAGGAGGAGTAACATCAAATGTATTAACAAAATTTGCTAATGGAGATGTTGCTTTATCTATCTCTTTAACTGCAATTGTTAGTTTAATAAGCATTGTATCTGTACCTTTTGTAGTAATTACATCTGCAGATATTTTAGGAGTTACTATATCAAGTAATATTTCAATGACTGGAATTGCTTTAAAAATGGCACTAGTTGTTACAGTGCCAGTTGTTATTGGAATGACTATTAGAGGTTTGGCAGAAAATTTTATTTCATCAAAAATTAATATTATTAATAAAATAACAGGTTGGTTATTTGTTATTGTCTTTGCAGCAATATGGATAGAAGAGAAAGATAATATTTTAACTTATCTTGCTGAAGCAGGTTTAGCTGTTTTAATTTTAAATGTCGTAATGATGACGTTAGCTTATTTTATAGCTAAAAAATTTGTGTCAGGAAATGCTCAACAAAAATGTATTGCACTAGAATGTGGTTTGCAAAATGGAACTCTAGCAGTCTTTGTTGCAACCTTAATGTTTGATGATATTGCCTACATGATACCAACCGCAGCTTATGCACTAATCATGTACATAACTGGTTTTATCTTTATCTATATTTTACGAAAATCTAATTAATTTATCTAAGATATCCTGGTATAAAATCATCATTTTTATCTTTATTAGAGTCAATAATTTTTATTTGATTAAAAACTCTGTAAGTAAAATTACTCAAGCTTAAAATATTTTTATCTTGTTGATCTTTGCTTATTTTAAGAGCCTTTCCTGTTATATTTATTTCTAAAAGTTTTTTTTCATCAATAGATAGAAAATTATTATCGATTAAGTGTTTTAATTTTCTAACTACTGTTGGCCGCGGGATACCAGTTATCTCTGAAATAGACATTGCGTTCACACCTCTATCATCTATTTCTGGGAGTGAATTTTGAAATTGTTTCATGTTAAGATCATTAACCCTAAAGCTTTGTCTTTCAACATGGTTAAGCATCACAACCATTCCTATACAAAAAGTTTCTAAATCGCCAACTGATTTTCTCCATCTATTCGTAAAGACAAACAAAAATTTATAAAATTGATACCAACAAAAAGAATAATTTTTCTTAATCGAAGTTATTATTTCCTCAACTTCAAAAGTTTTATTAATTTCATTTTCTTTTTTTAATAATTTGTTAAATTCATGAAGCAATGTACTAACTTCTTTTATTCCCTGATTTACTCTGTCAGGTGAAAAAGCATTCATATTTATATAAATTTTTTTTTTAATTTTTTTAATAACTACTTTTTTTTCTAATTCTTCAACTTTTCTTCTCACACTTTCCTTGGGGATTTGAAGATCTTTTGAAATATCGCTTATGTTAATCTTTTCAATTTCTAGTGTTTTATCTTTAAAAAAAGTCTCAAATTCTACAATGAGCCCATTTTTTCTAAAAAATATAAAATCTTTGTTAACAAGATAGATAAGAATTATATACTTATCGATATCCCCATAAACTCCATAAGCCCTTATGAACCAATTACTAAGCATCTTGTAGTATGTAGGTGCGAGTTTGCTAAAATTTTTATTAATAATCTTAAAAATTTTATTCTCATCTAATTGAGCTGATATTCTTGGAATTTTATTCATATATTTAAAAAAACCCAATTTGAACAATCATTAAATAAGAGTCAACCCATTTTGGACATTAGATCTATTTATAAATAAAGTATTAGATGGTTAATTGCGTGGATGAGTAATGAAAGCTTAAATAGAACATCTGACGTTATTGGGACCCCCTCTCAATCAAACGAGACTCCAAGAGTTAATGTAGATGTTCTAAAGCAAAGAATAATAGAGCAAAAGAAAAAAGATAAATTTAAAAGAACAATTATTTTTTCTACAGTGTGTGTATCTTTAGGTGCTTTAACTTTTCTAGCAAATTAACATTTGCCCAATTTGGACTATCAATCTATTTAACTAAAAATTAATGAGTGGTTAACTCTCGTTATGACTAAAGTATTAGATGAAGCTTCTGAAAATACTAGTGAATTAAATGAAGTTAAAAATCAAAAAACTCTATGTGTTCACGACTTAAAAAAAAAACTTAGAGTAAAACAAAAAAGACAATTTATTATTAATACAATTATTTTATCTGTAATAATTACTTTGTTGTGCGTTATATCTGTTTTAATTTATCAAAGTCTCTAAATCTTTTTTAATAATATCTGGGATTGAGATTTCTTTTTTAAGATTTTGTTTATATCGATTAAATTTGTTTTGGCCTGGATACATTATTTCTTTAACTCCTTTAATTTTTGGAAGTTTTTTAATTGTTTTAATATTATCTTTAATTCTTTGATTGTAATTTTTTTGGAATAGATTTGCTTTAAAAGTAATAAATAAATGTCCTATATTTTGTGGACCAGTAAAATCATCAAAAGGATCTTTAACTCTTCCTGCGTGATTTCCTCCAGTTAAAACTCCACTTAAAATATCTACCATCCAAGCAAGACCTGAACCTCTAAAACCAGCAATTGGAAGCTGAACACCTGATAAAGCTTTTTTTGCATCAGTTGTTGGGTTACCTGATTTATCTAAAGCAACTCCTTCTGGAATTTTTTGATTGTTTCTTGCGGCTACTCTAATTTTACCTCTGTTTATTACAGAGATTGATGTATCTAATATAAAAGGAATTTTAGAACCAGTAGGGGTTCCAAAACAAACAGGATTAGTTCCAAATAAAGATTTTAAAGCACCATGAGGTGCAACTGCTGGAGGAGCGTTTGTATAAATCATCGCTATTAAATTTTTCTTAACTGCTTGTTCAGCGTAATAACCTGATAGTCCATAATGGCCACTATTCTTTACAGCAACCATTCCAATACCAGTTTTTTGAGAATGTTTAATTGCTGTTTTAATGCCAAGATCTGCTGCAACAAAACCAATACTGTTATTTGCATCTATATGTGAAACAGATTGAGAAATTTTTTTTATTTTAATTTTTGGTTTTGGATTAATTACTTTTTTTGAAATACGGTCACAGTACATTTTTAATCTTGATAAACCATGTCCATAAGCACCAACTAATTCTGCATTAATTAATGCATTTGCTGAAATTAAAGCATGATCTTTGCTAAGACCATATTTTTGAAAGATTTTTATGATTTGTTTTTTTAGAATAGGGGTTTTCACGATTACCCTTTACCACGCCATGGAATATATTTGTCTATAAGTTTTCTTAAAGTGACATCAAATAATAAACCCAACATTCCCATAACAAAAATAGTGATCCAGATAACTTCATATTGGAAGTATTTTTTAGCAACGTTTTCAACAAAACCAATACCAGTAGTTCCTGCTAAAAACTCGGCTGCAACTAATGTTCCCCAACACATACCAATTGCTACTCTAACACCTGTTAAAATTTCAGGTAATGAATTAGGAAATATTACATATCTTAAAATTTGCCATCTAGAAGCACCTAGTGAGTGTGAAGCATGAATTTTTGATAATTGAGTTCCTGATGCTCCAGCTCTAGCTGAAATAATCATGATAGAAAATGATACCATAAATAGTAAAAATACTTTTCCAACGTTATCAATTCCAAGTACTGATATAATAAGTGGAGCCCAAGCAAGTGGTGGCACAGGTCTATATAATTCAATTAATGGATCAAAAAAGCCTTTAGCAAATCTATTAAGTCCCATAAATAAACCAAGAGGAACCCCTAGGATAATTCCTATTACCAACCCTAATAAAACCCTTAAAAAAGAATCCCATATGTGACCCATAGGAATGGGTATTTTGAATAAACTAAACTCTCCAGATACTATGCTTAAAACTTTACTTTTAAAGTTAGGTTCAACTACACCAAATTCATTATGAACAGGGTATTTACCTGGAATAATATCTGCAATCCAGTCTGGTAAAACAAAACCAACAATTTTACTTACATCCATCATTTCAAACCAAAGCAATGGAATATTTTTAAATCCAACACTTGGTTTTGATAGAAGAATAAATTTGCTTAAAGTATCTGATGGTTTAGGTAGCCATCTACCAGAACCTTGTTCTGAGCAGTTTGGCCCACTAGATACAATGGTTCCCGCCGGAAATAAAAGAATATCAACAAATCTTAGAGATCCTTGCTCATCTTTTTGTACCTTATCAAATGTGAGGATAGATTTTTGCATTTCATCCAATGTGTTTGGCGGAAAAATACTCGCATATTCAATTCGTCTTGCAATTTTAAGAACATCTTTAGCTAAGGTTGAAGCCACTTCTTCACTATCGTCTGCTGCCTTTCTAAATGCCTTAACCTCGTCTTTGATTTCCTTCATTACTGATTTGTACTGAAAGTTATGATTTCTTAACTTAAAGAACTCATCACTGATTACTTTTAATTCTTGAGCTGCAGCATCAAATTTTAAACCTTTATTAGTTTTAGGAATTGTTGGAACTTCAACTGTATTCTCTACAGCAGTTCCAGATGCACCCCAACCACCCTCAGCTTGAGCATCGATTAATCTTTTATTTCTTTGTTCTGAAGTTTCATAAGGATAATCTTCCTTTTTAAATTCATTAGATAATTGATCAATTTTACCAGCAAGCTCTGAAATTTTAATTTTTGTTTGATTTTCAAGTAAACTTTCATTCGTTAATAATGGAATAGTTGTTTTAGTTTTATCAATTAATCCAATTAAAAATGATCTGTGTTGTTCGCTAATTTCTTTTGAGTTTTGAATTTCATTTTTAAGTTTAATTATATTTTTATTTTCAGATTTAATAATTGATGTACTTTTGAATTCCCTTTCTTCAATTGGGAATAAATATTTTAATGATAATAAAGAGTCGTTTACTTTACCAACTTGGCATAATTCGTTTGCTGATTGAGGATAAAACGATTTAGCTATGTCCCATGAATAATAAAGCCATGTTAGTAAAATGACACTACTTCCAACAATAATCCAGTGTGTACCTCCTTTAGCTCTTTCAGGGTTTCCAAACACCGCATCCACTTTTTCAGTTCTAATTAGCTTTCGGCCATACATAATGCAGCCAATGATAGCAACTATAATAAAAAAGGTGATGATTTGAGTAAACATACTAAATATCTTTTCCCATGATTTCTTCTTCCATGTTCCAAATCATGGTTAAAATCTCTTCTCTTTTAGATGAAAATTCTTTATTCTTTTTTATTTCTCTTAAATCTTCTTTTAATCCCATTTCTGCAAAAGGAAGTTTATATTCTTTATGTATTCTTCCTGGTCTTGGTGCCATTACATAAAGTCTTTCACCAAGCAATAGAGCTTCTTCAACTGAGTGAGTAATTAAAATAATTGTTTTTCCAGTTTCCTTCCAAATTTTTAAAACAAGTGACTGCATTTTCTCTCTAGTAAGTGCATCAAGAGCTCCTAAAGGTTCATCCATTAAAATTAAATCAGGGTCATTTATTAAACATCTTGCAAGAGCAACCCTTTGCTGCATACCGCCTGATAATTGATAAGTAGGCGTATTACCAAATCCTTGTAGACCAACAATTTCTAACCATTCTTCAACTTTTTTTGCAGTTTCAATTGGATCCTCTTTTTTCATTCTCAATCCAAAATTCACATTTTCAGCAACCGTTAGCCATTCAAATAGAGCTCCTTGTTGAAATACCATTCCTCTTTCAACACCAGGTCCATTAATCTCATTATCACCCAATATTATTTGACCTGATGTAGGTCTTAAAAATCCCGCTGTAATATTAAGTAAAGTAGTTTTCCCACATCCAGAGGGGCCAAGAACTGTTAAAAGTTCACCTTTTTTTAGAGTAAAGTTTACATCTTTTAATGCGTGAACTGTTTCTCCTTTAGGAGTTTTAAAAATCATATTTAGATTTTGAGAAACCAAATCACTCATAAGAATACTTTATATTAGAATGTTTTAAAAAAATAGGCACCAACTATTTCTAATTGGCGCCTATTAAAATTTATTTTACGCTCTTAAATTATAGAGGTAAAAAGCTTGTATCAACTGCTCCGTTAGGAGTATCCATTCCTTTTAAGAAACCAGCAAGGTTTCCAGAAGTCATAGACTTTTCAGTTTCTGCAGGTGAAAGAAATTTAAATCCACCGATTGTTTCTTTCATATCAGCTAGTTTCATTTCAGCATCTTTAGCTATAACACCCATATCTGATTTACCTGACGCGTATCTAGCGTTTGCTTCATGAGTTACTTCGATGAAAGTTCTTAACATACCTGGATTTTCTTTCATGAACTTGTCAGTTACAGATGTAATATCAATACCTAAGATACCAGCATCTCTAGCTTCTTGAACAGTTAAAAGTCTTGATCCAACTGCAGTTGCAGCTTTGATAGAGTTACCACCAAATAGACAAGCCATAACAACGTCACCACTTACTAATGCAGCAGCACCTTCTTCTGGGTCCATTTGAATAATATCCATTTTAGCTCTGTCAGCTCC
>JACWER010000010.1 GCA_014653385.1 Pelagibacterales bacterium SAG-MED50
AAATTTTTTTAGATATTTTTGGAATTCAGCTTTTTACAATACAGATGTATTTGTTACATATGGGAAAAAGTCTAAAGAATATGTGGAAAAAAAAGCAAAACTTTTAAATAAAGAAATTCAAGTTAAATCTATTGGCTCTAAATATCTTAATAAGATATTTGATTTATATTTTGAAAAAAAATCAGACATTAATAAAAAAGTTTTATATTTATCAAGCTCTTTTACATCTGAGAGGTGGGGCTTATTATATGGGACAAAAATTAACCCTGTACATTACGATTTTCAAAAATATTTAATAGAAAAATTACAGAGTCTTAAATATGAAGTAATATATAAGATGCATCCAAAAGGTTCATTTCATGAACATAATAATCTAGGTCAAATAGCAAGATATAAAAATACCAAATCAGTTATTGAAAGCCTAAAAGACTCAAATATTGTTATTGTGGATATTGTTGGAACTGCATTAGTTGAAGCATTATGTGCTGGAAAGGATGTAATTTTTATAGATATGAAGCTTAGACAATTTAACAAAGATAATTTTGGAGATTTTAATTCTGTTGTTAAAATAGTTCCTGCCAAACAGCATGGTGGAACTTTTTATGTAGAGACTGAAAATATTTTAAAAGCATTAAGCTCTCCCCAAAAAAATATTGATAAACAAAGAAAACTTGTAAAAGAATATTATCTAGAGAGTGATTAAATCTACAGTTCTTTTTGAGGAATTAAAGAGAGTTAAAATTTCAAGAAAAACTTTATTCATTTCTAGTTGTCTGAATATTTTTATTTAAAAATAATATTTCTTTAGATGATTGAAATTTTTATCATTTCTTAAATTTAAAATACTAGATTATAGTATTAAAGATTTTTTTAATGATAATATAGAATTTTTATCACTATTTTTAATTTTTTTGAGTAAAAATTTTGTTAAGATAACTGTTTTTTTGTAATTAAAACTAATAAAATAAAAAAGATTAACTCAATAAATTTAAAACGGAACTAACAATAGTGAAAGTGCTTGTAATTAGTAGTAAATATCAACCAGAATATTCAGGCTCAGGATTAAGAGCTCATAATACTTATAAAAGATTTGAAAAAAAATATAGAATTAGTTTTGATATTTTGTCGAATTCAATTCTTTATCAAGGAAATAAAAAATATAAATTTGATGGAGTTGATGTTGTCAGAGTATCACCACCATTTAAAATACCTTTAAAAAAATCAATATGGCGAACTATATTAATTATATTGGGTATGTTTTGGGAAATTTTATATAGCTGGAAATTTATTCGAAAGAATATAGACAATTATAATTTACTTCATACATTTGGTAATACATGGACGATTGGCTTTTTAACTTACTATTTTTATTTAAAAAAAAAACCTATAATAAGAGAATTGGTTAATGATACTAAAACACCTTACTATCCGGTACAGTTTAAATTTTTTTTTAAAAAAGTATTTCAGAGAGAGAATACTCTTATTATTGCAATTTCTAAAAAATTAGAAGAATTATGTATAGTTAATAAAGTAAAAAATATTTGGATGCGTCCAAACCCAGTGGATGAAAATAGATTTTTTCAAATTAATAAGGAAGATAAATATAAATTAAGAAGTAAATTAACTAACTTTTCAAAAGATGATATTGTCTTACTTCATATAGCAAGTTATATGAAGAGAAAAAATCATATTTTTCTTTTAGATATTATAAAAAAATTACCAAATAATTATAAATTATTTTTGGGAGGTCCTGTTGAAAATGACGAACATAAAAAAATTTATTCGATTATTAATGAAAAAATTAAAGAGTTAAATTTAGAAGAAAGAGTAACTTTAAAAAAAGGTTTCGTTGAAAATATAGATGAATTTATAAAAATGTGTGATGTTTTTTTATTTCCTCCTTGGAATGAAGGTCTTGGAACACCAATTCTTGAAGCACAAGCTTGCGGCATCCCTATAGTTGCAAATTCAATGCTGGGATCAACTGGTTATTGGATAAAAAATAATCAAGGTGGTTTTTTAGTTGAAAATTTTAATGTTAATGATTGGGTTGATAAAGTTAAAATGTCGTTAAGAATTGATAAAGAAACTATAGATAAAAACTGTCAAAAAATTAAGATTATCACTTCTATACGTTCAATTGACAAACAATACTATGAAAAATTTAACGATATTTTATGAGAAAGGTAATTCATATAATTTCTTTAACTAGAAGAATGGGTGGGGTGCAGCAAGCATTTTCAAATTATTTAAAATTTGCACAAAAATACTCAAATTTTAAACATTATATTTTTACTAAATATTCTATTGATAAGAAGTGGGGTAAGTTTAATAATTCTTTTAATATCAGATTAAGTTTTTTTAGATTTATTTATTATCTATTTTTTCAAAACTCTATTATTTATTTGCATAATAAATTATCTAGTAAACCAATTTTTTATTTATTAAAGTTTTTACCGTCTAAAAACATTTTATATCATGAGCATGGATTAGCCTGGAACATTAAGACTAAACAAGAAGTAAAAAGATACCAAAAAAATGCAAGTTTAGTAAAAAAAATTATAGTAAATTCAATTGCGACTAAGAGTTTATTGATTAAAAAATTTAAAATAAAAGAGGATAAGCTAAAATTAGCTTATTACGGCTATAGAGTTCCAAAAATATCTAAAAAAATTTCTAAAAATAAAACAAGAAAAATTTATGTTGGATTTATTGGAAGGTTTGAAATTTTTAAGGGTGTTCATTCATTAATAAGAGCGGCAAATTTACTTAAAGACAAAAATATAGAATTTCATATTGGAGGTGATGGTTATTTAGCTGAAGATTTAAAAAAATTAGCAAAAGGGAATAAGAAAATTAAATTTAAAGGAGAAATTTTAAATCCAATTAATTTTATCAAAACATTAGATATTTTAGTTGTACCATCAATAAGAGAACCATTAGGTTTGATAAATATTGAAGCTGGATTATGCAAGGTACCTGTTATAGCATCAAATGTTGATGGTATACCCGAAGTTATAAAAAAAAATTATAGTGGAATCTTAATTAATCCAAATCAAAAAATAACTTTAAAAAATTATGTAGATCAAGCTCCGTTGCCAGATTTTGTTATTAATCCAAAAAATTATAAATTAAAAAAACCTAAAGAGATAAACCCCAAATTACTATCAGAGTCTATTTTATATTTGTCTCAGAATAAAAATTTGAGATATAAATATGGAAAACAACTTCACAAGAGTGTCAAGGCCAAGTTTACTATAAAAAATTATTTTGAAACAATTGAAAATATTTACCAAATTATTTGATATGTTTAATATATTGACTTAACCTGAGTGAATATTAAAAGTTATCAGAAACATGTTGCATCTAATGAAAAACAAACAAATATAAAAAAATTTTGTTAAATATTTAATTTTTCTAAAATTTTTTTTCTTAAAATAATTTTTTTTTCACTAGATGTGCTCTTTTTTTTTATTAATTCACTAACAGGGAATACGAAACCTCTTTTCGGTAAAGCTAAATATTTTTCAGGTAGATATTCTTTTAAAATTGTCTTTAGTATATTTTTTGAGCCAAATTTTAATAAGCTTCTTTGATCAATATTTTTAACTATATATTCATACAAGTTTTTATTCAAAAAAGGAGATCTAACCTCTAAACTTGCCTTCATACTACCTAAGTCAATTGGAGGTATGTATGAATTTGGCATTGTATACTTTAAATCATAATCAAACATTTCTTTTAAAAAAATATTTAAATTTCCAGAGAAATATTTGCTAGAAATAGAAGTTATTAAATTCTCTTCATATAGCTGTAGTTGATTACGATTAAGATGATTTAAATAGATATTTCTTTTATTCACTTGTAAAAAATTTTTATTTAGGGTTTGAATTCTCTTAAATTTATTTTTTGATAATTTATCAATCAAGTTAATTGTGGGTCTGAAAATCCTTAATTTTTTTATTAAATTAATATATTTGTAAAAAAAAGAATATCTATTATATCCTAAAAAAATTTCATCACTCCCCATCCCACAAAGAGCAACTTTAATATTTTTTCTAGCTAATTGAGACATGGCAAATATTGAGAATATCGTTAAGTTATCATTTGGATCTAATGAGTATAATTCTAAAAGATTATTTAAGTTGTAATTTTTTTTATAATCAGAAGAAATGATTGTATGATTTAGACCCAAATGTTTTGCAATTCTTTTTGCATATGTTGACTCATCGTGTACTTTTGCAGAATTAAATTTAACAGTATAAGTGTCGATATTTTGATTTAATTCTTTTTTAATTAAACTAGCGATTAAGATCGAGTCTATACCTGACGACATAAACAATCCTATTGGCACATCTGAAATCATTCTTGATTCAATAGAAGTTAATAGAATTTCTTTAATATTTTCAATTTTATCTTTACTAATTGGTTGAATAGCTCCTGAACTAAAAGACCTTGGTTTTACTGCCCAATATTTTTTTTTATTTAATCGAATTTTTTTATCGTGTGTAGTACATTCAATATAATGAGCTGGCTCAAGTTTAAACAAATTTTGGTAAATTGTATTAGGACTATTAATATAACCAAATAATGTAAATTCCATTTTTAACTTTTTGTTATTAGTAAGAGATAACTTTAATAATTCAATAAGAGGTTTTGCTTCAGAAGAAAAATAAATACCATCTTTCATTTTAGCATAATACAATGGTTTTTCTCCAAAATGATCGACTGCAAGAAATAATTTTTCATTTTTAAAACATGCAAAAGCAAACATGCCATCTAAATGGTCTAAAGTTTTTTTTTCATTAAAATGGAATAATTTTAACAAAACCTCAGTATCACCAAGTGTCTTAAATTTAGGAAATTTATTTTCAAACTTTTTTTTGATTTCCTTAAAGTTGTAAATTTCTCCATTAAATATCAATGTAGTACCATTATAGCTCATTGGTTGTTTATTAAGATGAGAGGTGTCTATGATTGAAAGTCGATTATGACCAAAAAAAATTCCTTTTTTTTTATTAAACCAAACTCCCGAATCATCAGGACCTCTATGCTCTAGCATTTTAAGAGCTTTTTTTCCTAAATTGATATCGTTAATATTCAGCTCTCTATTTAAGTAAAACCCAAATATAGCACACATTTAAGCACAAACCTTTTTCATGAATTCGTTCAAAGTAATTAAAGAAAATAACATGTCAGCCCCTCTTTTATCTCCATTTAACCAATTTTTAATGTCTAAATTTAATAAATCTCTATCAATATAAGGCATAGCAACATCTAGATATTCAGATGAAATTAAATCCTCTGCTTTTGAATATAAAAAATTATTATTCATCAAATAGTCATATCTATCGGGCCATGTTCGTTCATTTGCACTAGGGTGTCTAAATTTTTTAGAGTTAGAAATTTTACTAAGTAATTTTCGAAGAATAGTTTTTATTGTCATGTTTAAAGGTGATGAAGTTATTTTGAAGCCATGGTTTGCACTAATTATATTTGCAAAATCATTATTGAGGTGTTGAAGAGTTTTTTTTAAAATTTTCCCATCTAATCTATATTCTACTGGTATTTTCAAAAAAATATCAAAAATCTCATTATCAAAAGCAACTGTTCGAGGATGACCTGAGTCATTCATACTTAATACATTTGAAAAAGGATAATGTCCTGATATGCGGTGTGAAATCATATAATCCCAACTATCATAAAATGTTTTACAACCATAATTTTTACCTTCATCCAAAATATTTTTTACTTCTTGCATCAAGCTATCAATGATTTCAGTCTTAAATTTATTCTTAATATATTTTAAAGGATTTATATGCTTACATTTGTAAGTAATATTTTCAAAATAATCAGTTAAAAATTCCTTTTTAGGAATTCTTAATTTATTTAGATAAGTCGGTTTTCCAAATAATTTATAATTAACTTTTGGTACATACATACCTTGAAACATATAATCAAAACCATGTCCGTTAAATGTAACGTTAACATATTTCGCAATATCTTTTTTAATACCATGAAAAATACCATGATCAAATACATGCATACCTGAAGAAATTTCTATTAAGTTATTGAAATTTTTTTCGTAATGATCTTTTTGTAATTTAATAAAGTGATGTTGAATTTCTTTTTTTTTATTTAATAGTTTTACTACTTTATATTCTGCATCCTCTGAAAAACCTAATGTAAAACAAATAGGTTTAATATTTGAAAATCCAGCGAGTATAGTTCGCGTATCCATACCTCCACTTAAAAATAATCCAAATTTGCTATCTAATTTTTCTTTGTCTGAGGTTTTTTTATTAATAGATTTTTGAATCGCGTTTCCTAACTTTGCAGCATATTCATCAAGACTATAATTGTGGTCTTTGTAAAAATTTTGAAACCAATATTTATTCAATTGGATATTCTTAAAGTTAAAATTTAATTCTGTTGATGCAGGTAAAATATGTATTTCTTTACTATAGGTGGTATATCCATGTAATCTCTGAAAATATAAAAATTCCATAAATTTTTCAGTCCTAAAATTTTTTTTGTCCAAATTTTTAAATATCGTAAAAATATTTGTTGAAATATTGAATTCATCATTTTTTAAAGAATAATATAAAGGTATAGAGCTAAATCTATCACTGATTAATTTTGCACCTTTTTCATTAATAATTATTATCAAAAATTCCCCATCAATTTTTTTTAAAAAATCATTATTCAAGGCATTCGAATTTACCACAGTAATTATTGACTGAAGATCTATAATGGAATTTAATATTGGATCTCCTAAAATAAATATTTTATTAGGACCATCAGAAAAATATATTTTTTTTACAAAAGAAAAATCGATATTTATTTTTTTATTATAAAAATGATATGTATTTTTTATGTTTGGAGCTTTACTCATTTATAAATTAAAACCCTTAGGTAATAAAACAATAACATAGAATTTGTATTAATAACTAATTTTTTTGATTTAAAACTATTTTAAGACCACTATGTGTTTGTATTTGATTTTGATTAAGACTTCTTAAAAAAAATTAAAATGGTAAAATTAATAGTTTTGTTTAGAATCATATTTCGAAAGATGAATTTAATTAAAAAATTAATAAATTAATTTTTAGTGAAAGTTAATATTTTAACAAGAGGTTTTTTATCACCAAATGCGAGAGGGTGGCTATATTCAATTATAAAACATATACCTAGATTATCTGAAAGGGGAATAGATTTATCTTTCTACTTGAAAAATTCTGAAGAGGTTAAATTCTGTGATGTGGTAATTGTTGAAAGTAAATTTGTTAGAGATTATTGGATTAAAGATGAAGAAAAAATATTTAAACTTTTAATAAATTTAAAAACAAAAAATAATAAAGTATTTTTTTTTGATTTGGGAGACTCTACTTATTCATGGGATTTAGCTGTACTTCCCTACGTTGATAAATTTTTAAAACCATACATTTTTAAAGATAGGACCAATTATTTTCTTCCTCTTGACGAGTGCAATAATATAACAAACTATTATCAAAAAAGAGGCATGATAAATTATGATACTTTTAGAATGCCTCATTTTTTAAAAAAAGGAGATAAAAAACTACTAGATAAGATTCAAGTAGGATTTAATTATGTTTTTGCAGACTACAGTTGTAATTCTAATTTATGGAAGCATGATTATTTTAATAGATTAGCTAGACGTTCATTTAAAATATTTAATAAAATAATGAAAATTCCTAAAAGTTACGATTTTGTAACTCCAAGTATAAATAGAAAGCAAGATTTGTCATGTAGAATTTTATTAAATAAATATAGTAATGGAATTAATTTTCATCGAGAGGAAACAGCCAAAATTTTGAGCAACCAATTGTCAACGAATAAAATTAATCGAAAAGATTATTTTTCTGAAATTCAAAATTCTAAAGTAGTCGTATCTCCTTTTGGATGGGGTGAGATTAATCTTCCAAGAGACTATGAAGTAGCACTTTCAGGTTCAGTTTTATTTAAGCCAGATATTTCACATATAGATACTTGGCCGAATATTTTTAATAAAGATACTGTGGTCCAGTATAAATGGGATTTGTCAAATCTCTTAGAATTGGTAGAGAAAACTATAAGTAATTATGATGAATATATACAATATGCAATCAGACTTCAAAATGAATATAGACAATTTTCTTTTAATCAATTTGGAACAGAAAAGTTTTGCGATCACTTCATTAAAATATTAGAAAATTAATTTATGAAAAAAATAATCAAGTATTTTCAAGTTTATAATTTTCAAGTTTTTAAGATAATTTTTAGAAATTTTCTTTTTTATCTTCATAAAAAAATAAATCCAAAAGGTTCTCTATTAATCAATATTTATAACTTCAAGATGTTAATTTCATTGAAATATGATGGAATAAGTAAAGTTTTATATATGCTTAAAAAAAGGGAACTTGATCATAAATGGATGATTGATAATGAATTGTCACCTGGAAGTGTTGTTTTAGATATAGGAGCAAATATTGGTTATTATTTGATTATGGTGGCCAAAAAAATTGGAAGTTTGGGTAAAATTTATGCCATAGAACCCGATCCTAGAAATATTGAATTATTAAAAAAGAATATAAAACTAAACAACTTAGATGATATAGTTTATTTAGAAGAAGGTGCTATTTCAAATAAGGATGAAATAGCAGAACTTAAATTATCAGCTAAAACGAATATCAACACCTTTGAACCTAAAAAAAATCAATATTATGATAATTCAATTAAAGTACAAAAATATGATTTTGGAAACTATCTAAAAAATAAAAAAAGATTTGATATGGTTAGAATGGACATCGAGGGCCATGAAATCAATATATTTGACTCCTTAATAAGGTTTTCTAAAAATTTTGAAAATCATTTACCTAAAAAGATAATTTTTGAGACTCATTGTGATGTTTATAAAAAACAAAAAGAGTATGTTCGAAAGATTTTAAGTGAAATATTTGAGTTAGGATATGAAATTAAATATTTTTCATCACCAAATGAGCCTGTAGAAGTGTTAAAAATTAGAAGTTATTATCCATTTAAGATTATAAATGATCATTTATTTCGCAGGGGAATTTATAAAGAAATAAACCACCAAGATTTTATTGATATTATAACTGAAGCAGGCGGTATAAGGACAGTAATGTTAGAATTAAAAAAATAATGTGAGTAAATATATTATTAAATTAGAAACAAATACTTTATTGAAAAAAAGTATACAGAAAACCTTCATAAACAGTTAGCAAAGAGTTTAATGTAAGAAATTAGAAGTTTTATGTAAAAAATGTTTGCTGATAGATAGTAAGCTGTTAATTAAGATAATTCTATAATTTGAAATAAATTATTTTATAGATTTTCAAAAAAGTAAATTATTGAAATACCAAAGATAAGTTATAGAGTTCAAAATATATTAAATGAAGGTTGTACACATAATAACTGGCCTAAATGATGGAGGCGCAGAACATACATTATTTAAAATTTGTAAATATAATATTGTAAATAAACATATTGTTATATCTTTGTCAGGTTCTGGAAAATATTTTCCGCTATTAAATAAATTAGGAATTGATGTTTATTTTTTAAATTTAAAGATTTTTCAAGTTTATAAAATTTTTTTTCTTATAAAATTAATTAGATCTTTAAAACCAGATTTAGTTCAAACTTGGCTTGTTCACGCAGATTTTTTTGGAGGGATTGCTGCAAGATTAGCTGGTATTAAAAAAGTAATTTGGAATGTCAGGTACTCAGACGTTGAACTTGGAAAAACAAAAATTTTAACTATTTTAATAATGAAAATATTAGTTCTTCTATCTTTTATAATACCTAAATTAATTATAATTAATTCAAAGAGAGGTATTAAACTCTATGAGGCAAAAGGTTATGATAAAAAAAAATTAAGATTAATTCAAAATGGGTATGATTTATCTATTTTAAAGATTAATAAAACAAAAAAAAAAAGATTTAGAAAAAAAATAAAAATAAAAAAACAAATACCATTGATTGGTAACGTTGCAAGATTTGATCCAAAAAAAGATCATTCAAATTTACTTCACGCACTCTCATTATTAAAATATAAAAACATAAATTTTTTTTGTGTACTTGTTGGGTCTAAGATTCAAACACATAATACAAAATTAATTTCAGAGATAAAAAGATTTAAATTATTACGCAATATTAAATTGTTAGGTCAAAGTAATGATATTACTGAAGTTATGAATGGAATAGATATTTATGTTCAAAGCAGTAGTTTTGGTGAGGGTTTTCCAAATGTAGTTGCAGAGTCAATGGCCTGTGGGACACCTTGTGTTGTAACAGATGTAGGAGATGCTCTTAATATTGTTGGTAAAACAGGATGGGTAGTTCCACCCAAGAATCCTTATAAATTAGCAAAAGGGATTGAGAAAGGAATATATGAAATGCAAACTAAACAATTAGACAAAAAATCCCATAAAGCAAGATTGAGGATTAAAAAAAATTTTGAAATTATGAAAATGGTTAAATCATATAATAATTTGTGGGATCAAATTCATAAAAAAAACAATTAAAGAATATGATCAAAAATTTGAAAAAAAATATTATTGTAACTGGTTCATCTGGTTTTATTGGATATTCTCTAACTTTAAAACTTTTGGAGTGGGGTGAAAATGTTATTGGTGTAGATAATCATAATAATTATTATGATCCAAAAATTAAAGATGCACGAACTACACAGCTTAAAACATATTCTAATTATCAGCATTACAAGATAGATATTAAAGATGAAAAAAGTTTAAATAAGATATTCAAAGATCATAAACCTCACAAAGTAGTTAACCTTGCCGCTCAAGCAGGGGTACGTTATTCTATGGAAAACCCAATTGCATATATAAATAGTAACATTTTGGGATTTGCAAATATTCTAGAGTGTTGCCGTTTAAATAATGTTGAGCATTTAGTTTATGCAAGTACATCAAGTGTGTATGGTGCTAACACTAAAATGCCATTCTCAGAACATGATAGCACTAATCATCAATTATCTGTTTATGCAGCCTCAAAAAAATCGAATGAACTTATGGCGCATACTTATAGTTACCTTTATGAATTGCCAACAACAGGTCTTAGATTTTTTACAGTTTATGGTCCATGGGGAAGACCTGATATGGCTCTATTTAAATTTACTAAAGCAATTTTAGAGGAAAAACCTATTGATGTATATAATAATGGAAAACATACTAGGGATTTTACTTATATAGATGAAATTGTAAAAGGGATCCTAAAAGTGCTTGATAATCCAGCAACTGCAAATGTTAATTGGGACAGTAATAAACCAGATCCAGCTTCCAGTAAAGCTCCATGGCGGATTTATAATATTGGAAATAGCAAACCTGTTAAACTTATGGATTATATTGATGCTTTAGAAAAAACTTTAGGCAAAAAAGCAAAAATTAATTTTTTACCATTACAGCCAGGAGATGTGCCAGACACTTATGCTAATACAGATAATTTAGAAAAAAAATTTAATTATAAACCCTCTACTTCAATAATTGAGGGAGTTTCAAAATTTGTAGAGTGGTACAAAGATTATTATAAAATATGATTAAAAGTAAAGATCTTAAAATAGCAATTATTGGCCTAGGTTATGTGGGATTACCACTTGCTCTAGAGTTTGCTAAAAAAAAAACAGTTATTGGGTTTGACAATAACGAAAAAAGAATTGAAGAGTTAAATTCAGGGATAGACAGAAATTTAGAATTTAATAAAGAATTATTAACAAATTCAAAAAATCTAAGTTTCACTAGTGATATTAATGAATTAGAAACTGCAAACTGTTATATTGTTACTGTTCCAACCCCAATAGATAAATTAAAAAAACCAGATCTCAGACCATTAATAAAAGCTTCAGAGATGACAAGTAAAATAATTAATAAAGGAGACTTAATTATTTACGAATCTACAGTTTACCCTGGATGTATTGAAGAAGTATGTGTTCCAATTTTAGAGAAAAATTCACAATTAAAATATAACAAAGATTTTTTTTGTGGATACAGTCCTGAACGTATAAACCCTGGAGATAAAGATCATACAATTTCAAAAATAAAAAAAATTACATCAGGATCTACCCCAGAGATTGCAGATTTAATAGATGATTTATATAATGAAATAATAACAGTCGGTACTCATAAAGCTCAAAGTATAAAAATTGCTGAGGCCGCAAAAGTAATTGAAAATACTCAGCGGGATCTAAATATTGCTTTAGTAAATGAATTATCAATAATTTTTAATAAAATGAACATTGATACAAATGCCGTATTAGATGCTGCGGGAAGTAAATGGAATTTTTTACCTTTTAAACCTGGTTTAGTAGGTGGTCATTGTATTGGGGTTGATCCTTACTATCTCACTTATAAAGCTGAAAGTATTGGTTACCAGCCGAAAATTATTTTAGCAGGTAGAAAACTAAATGATAGCATGGGAGGCCACGTAGCATTGCAGTTAATCAAAAAAATGGAAAAAAAAAATATTCAAATTAAAGGAGCAAAAATTTTAATTATGGGATTAACTTTTAAGGAAAATTGTGCAGATCTACGTAACTCAGGTATTTATAATGTTATTAAAGAATTGAAAAAATCTGAATGTGATTTAGATCTACAAGATCCATGGGCGGACGAAGAAGAGATAAAAAAAATTTATGATATTTTTCCTACCCCAAAACCTAATCAAAACATATATGATGCTATTTTAATTGGAGTTGCACACAATGAATTTAAAACACTAGGACTTCAAAGTATTAAAAATTTATGTAAAAAAACACATGTAATTTATGATTTAAAAAACCTATTTAATTCAAATCAAGTTGACCTAAAATTATAAAACATGAACAATGTAAGTAAATATATGACCATCAAAAATTATGAAAAATTTTAAAAATAGAAGTAATCAAATCTAAAATAAAGAAATTAGAATGATTTTTTTAATTATTAAATTAAGGAAAAAAAATGTGTGGTATTAACGGATTTTATTCAAAAACATCATCGACTTTCAATAATGCGATAACAAATATGAATTCTGCAATCTCTCACCGAGGGCCAGATACAGACGGAGTTTGGAATGATAAAAATACAGGTGTTGTTTTAGGTCATCAAAGATTATCTATTATAGATTTATCTAAAGCTGGTCATCAGCCAATGCAATCACATTCCGATCAGTTTATTATGACATATAATGGTGAAATTTATAATCATTTGGAAATTAGAAATGAGCTAGAAAAAAGTAATGCCTCTATTAATTGGAGAGGTACTTCTGATACAGAGACATTGTTACAAGCAATAGAATTTTGGGGTATTGAAATAACATTGCAAAAAATTGTTGGCATGTTTGCCTTTGCTGTGTGGGATAAAAAAAATCGATGTTTGACACTTGCTAGAGATCGTATGGGAGAAAAGCCAATTTATTTTGGTTGGCAAGGCAAGGGTGACAATAAAGCTTTTCTTTTTGGATCAGAGTTAAAGGCGCTAAAAGTTCACCCTGTATTTAATAGAGAGATTAGTAGAGATGTTATTGCTCTTCAATTACATCACAATTGTATACCTGCTCCTTACTCTATTTATAAAGATATTTATAAATTATTACCTGCACATTTTTTACAATTAAAAGAAAATGATTTGAGAGAAGGTTTATTGCCAAATTCCAAACCTTATTGGTCTTTAAATGACGTTGCTGTTTCAGGAGCTAGCAATTTATTACCAAACAATATTTCAAATATTAAAGATGGATTAGAAAACATATTAAAAAAAACAGTAAAACAACAAATGATTTCTGATGTTCCATTAGGAGCATTTCTTTCAGGAGGAATTGACTCATCAACGATTGTTGCATTAATGCAAAGTCAATCTTCTCAACCAATCAAAACGTTTACTATTGGTTTTCACGAACAAACTTATAATGAAGCTAAATATGCAAAAGATGTAGCAAAATATCTTGGAACTGATCATACCGAATTTTATGTTTCTGACAAACAGGCCCTAGAAGTAATCCCAAAATTGTCAAATATATATGATGAACCATTTTCAGACTCTTCACAAATACCAACTTTTTTAGTTTCTCAGCTTGCAAAACAAAATGTAAAAGTTTCACTTTCTGGTGATGGAGGTGATGAATTATTCTGTGGCTACAATAGGTATACAATGAGCAAAAACTGGTGGAATAAGTTAGCCATGATACCATTACCTATAAGAATTTTTTTATCAGATAGAATTACAAATATTTCACCTAACTCTTGGAATAAACTATTAAAGATTTTTTTAAGATCAAATTATCTCGGTAATTTAGGTGATCTGATGTATAAGTTTTCAAGAGTTCTAAGATGCGAAACGTTAGACAATGCTTATTTAAAATTAACCTCTCATTTTGATGATCCAACAAAAATTGTCTTAAAAAGCAGAAAAAAAGAAACTCGTTTATCTAATTATAATTCTGAATTAGAGCAATTTGATAATCAACAAAAAATGATGATTTTTGATGCTTTGACTTATTTACCAGATGATATTTTGGTTAAAGTTGATAGGGCTTCTATGGCAAACTCACTAGAAATTAGAACCCCTTTTCTTGATCACAGAGTAGTTGAGTATTCTTGGAAAATACCTCAATCACTAAAATTTAAAGACAGCAAAGGTAAATGGATTTTGAGACAAATTTTAAACAAGTATGTCCCAAAAAAAATTATTGAAAGACCAAAAATGGGATTTGGAGTTCCAATTGATACTTGGTTAAGAGGCGAACTTAGAGATTGGGCTGAAAGTTTATTAAATGAGACACGATTAAAAAATGATGGGTATTTTGATCATAAGCATATTAAAAAGATATGGAATGAACATCTTTCTAAGAAAAAAAATTGGCAATATCATTTATGGGATATTCTTATGTTTCAATCTTGGCTAGATAAAGAAAAAAGTTAGTTTAAAAATAAATAATGAAACACATCTTATTTGTTACAAGTTATGGCCCTTCATTAATCAATTTCAGATTATCTTTAATTAAAAAATTACTATTCAAAGGTTATAAAGTTAGTGTTGCTTCACCTAAAGAAAACTTTTCTAATACTTTACAAAAAGAGCTTAAAAAGCTAGGTGTTCACGTCAATATTTTTTCACTCTCTAGAACAGGTTTAAATTTTTTTCAAGATTGTAATTGCTTATTTCAAATTTATAAAATTATTCAAAATTCTAAACCAAATATAATTATCTCTTACACCTCAAAACCAGTAATTTATACAGGACTAGTTTTAAAATTTTTTAAAAAAATAAAACATTATCCATTGATAACTGGATTAGGTTATTATTTCATTCCAAGAACCTCTATTAAATACAAAATTATCAAATATTTAATTATAAAGTTGTATCGTGAGGGATTAAAGACCTCAAAAAAAATTATTTTTCAAAATAAAGATGATCAATCTCTATTTTTAAAATTGAGAATAATAAAAAATAAGAAGATAACAAAAATTGTAAATGGTTCAGGAGTTGATTTAAAGGCTTATCCAATGTCTTCTTTACCCTCAAAGCCAGTTTTTTTAATGATTTCAAGGTTGTTAGTTGATAAAGGGGTTAGAGAATATGCTCAGGCTGCAGAAATTGTACACTCTAGTTTTTCTAACGTTACTTTTCAATTAGCTGGGTTTTTTGATGAAAACCCCGCCAGTATAAATGCTGATGAATTAAAATCTTGGATTAATAAAGGTATTATAAAATATTTAGGAAAAATTGAATCAGTTCAATTAATTTTGAAATCTTGTAAGTTTTATGTTTTACCCTCATATCGAGAAGGCACTCCCCGTTCAACACTTGAAGCTCTTTCAACAGGAAGACCCGTCATTACAACTGATGTCCCAGGCTGTCGTGAAACTGTAATTCACAAAAAAAATGGCTTGCTAGTCCCAGAAAAAGACCCACTAGCTCTTGCAAATGCTATGATGAAACTACTTAAAGAGAAAGATAAAAAAATTAAAAAAATGGCAAAAGAAAGCTTTTTAATTGCTAAAAACAAGTACGAAATTAATAAAGTTAACCAGAGTATTTTAGATATAATGAATTTATAATAATTAAGATAATAATTTTAAATTTATTAATAAAAATAAATTAACAAAAATAAAATATTTCTTAATTTATATATTTTAGTTTTAACATTAAACAACTATAATGATCTATATACTATGAAATTAAATTACCCCAGTTATAATCAAAAGACTTTAAAAAAAGTCCATCAAGTTTTAAAGTCAGGGAGAGTTAATTATTGGACTGGCAATGAGTGTAAAGAGTTTGAAAAAGAATTTTCTAAGTATGTAGGTAACAAATATGCAATAACTTTAAGCAATGGAAGTGTTGCTTTAGAGCTAGCTTTAAAAGCTTTAAGATTAAAAAAGGGAGACGAAATTATTGTTTCACCAAGATCATTTATTGTATCTGCGAGCTGTGTATTTAGTTTGGGACTAAAGCCTATTTTTGCAGATGTAGATGACAATGGAAATTTAAGCATTCAAGGTATTAAAAACGCTTATAATAAAAAAGTTAAAGCAATAATTGTTGTTCATTTAAATGGATTGGCATGTGATATGGACCCAATTATAAAGTTTGTTAAAAAAAATAAAATTTTGTTAATCGAGGATTGCTCCCAAGCTCATGGTGCAATTTATAAAGGTAAGAAACTAGGATCATTTGGAGATATATCTACCTGGTCTTTTTGCCAGGATAAAATAATATCTACAGGTGGTGAGGGCGGAATGATTTCAACTAATAATAAAAGATTATGGTTAAAACTATGGTCCTTAAAAGATCATGGCAAAAATTATAAAAGTGTTTTTTTTAAAAAGCATAAAACAGGATTTAAATGGCTGCATGATGACCTTGGATCTAATTATCGTATGACTGAAATACAAGCTGTGATTGGGAGAGAACAGTTAAAATCACTAGATAAACAAATAAAAAAAAGAAATTTAATAGCAAACTTATATATAAATGGATTAAAAAATTATTATCTAAAATATGATATTTTTAAAAAACCAGATTTTAAAAACCAGACCTATCCTTTAAAAAAAAATAATCAATATGTGCATGCCTTTTATCGCTTAAATTTATTTCTAAATAAAAATAAAATTAATCAAAATGAATTAATACAACAACTTAATAAAAATAGAATTAATTGTGGTGTAGGATCATGTCCTGAAATTTATAGAGAAAAGATATTTAAGAAATTAAAATTACATCCAAAAAAAAGACTATTAAATGCAAAATTACTTGGCGAAACAAGTATAATGTTTCCAATTAATCCAAATCTTGACATTAAAAAAATAAAGTTAGAGATAAACTCTATAAAGAAAATATTAAATAATCATATATAGTTTATGTATCAAGAATATTTTAAAAGATTATTTGATATAATTTTTAGTTTACTTTTAATTATACTTTTATTCCCTATTATGATTTTAATATTTTTTTCAGTGTGGCCTACTATTGGATTTCCAATTTTTAGACAAAAAAGACCTGGCTTAAATAATAAGATTTTTACGTTATATAAATTTAAAACTTTGTACGATGCTCCTAAAAATATTTTAGAAGAGAAAAGGCAAAATACATTTGGAAATTTTTTGCGAAAAACAGGTTTAGATGAATTGCCACAACTATTTAACATATTGCAAAATAATATGAGCTTTGTGGGCCCAAGACCTTTATTGGTAGAATATCTTAAAAAATATTCTAATCATGAAAAAAAAAGACACTTAGTTAAACCAGGTGTTACAGGCTTAGCACAAGTAAATCCAGAGTTTTCAGGAGTTAAATCTTGGAATAAAAGTATAAAATTAGATATCTATTATTCAAAAAAGGTTAGTTTTTTTTTAGATATTAAAATACTTTTTAAAACAGTTGAGCTAATATTATTTAAAAAAAAACAATATAAAGATTTTAAAAAATTTTATGAATAAAAAAATAGCAATAATTGGAGCTGGAGGTCATGGTAAAGTAGTTGGAGAAATTGCTTTATTAAATCAATATGAGATTATTGATTTCTTTGATGATCGAGTAAATGAAATTAAAACATTTCCATTCACTGTTATTGATACTTTTGATAATTTAAAACAAAATCTAAAAAATTATGATGCTTTCTTTGTTTCAATTGGAGATAATCAAACTAGAGGTGATAAAATAAATTGGCTTAAAAAGCATAAGATGAATATTGTTAGCCTAATTCATCCCAAAGCAACAATTAGTAAATTTAGCTCATTGGGTAAAGGCACTTGTGTTATGAGTAACGCTGCAGTAAACCCTGGAACTATAATTAAAGAGGGTGTTATTATAAACACATCTGCATCCGTTGATCATGATTGTTTAATTGAAGATTTTGCACATATTTCTCCTAATTGCTCAATATCTGGTAGCGTAAGAATTGGAAAATTTACTCACTTAGGCTCAGGCACATCTATTCATCCAGGCATTCATATTGGCAATAATGTAAAAGCTGGAATTGGATCTAAGATATTTAAAGATATTTTGGATGACACAATTTACAAAGATTAAAATTTAATTAATAATTTTCATCTACTAAAATAGTTGTTAGTTAATTCTATAAATTCTGATATTTTATAAATTCAATTTCATTGTTTTTTACAATTTGTGGTTTAATATTAAGATTGAAAGATTTATGTCAATTTTAAATATAGCATCCAAAAATATAGTTAATCTGCCTCGATATGCAAAAAGGATGATTGCGATTGCTGTAGATTTGGGTTTATGTATTTTATGTACTTGGCTAGCTTTTTATCTCAGGCTAGAGCAATTTATTAGAATAAATGACATAACTATTTTAGCAGTATTAATTTCAATATTTATCGCGATCCCAATATTTTGGTTATTTGGTTTATATAAAACGATGTTTCGTTTTGTAAGTTCAGCTATAATTTTAAATGTAGCATTTGCTACATTTGTTTATGGGTTATTATATTTTGTAGTTGTTGGTATTTACGGAATTCAGGGTAAACCAAGTATTTATGGACTACAAGGTATACCAAGATCTATCGGCATCATTCAGCCTGTAATATTATTTTTAGGAATTTCAGCCTCAAGATTAATTATCATGTATTTATATGTAAATACTTTTGCTTTAACAAATTTTAAAAATAAGAGGAAAGTATTAATTTATGGGGCAGGCAGTGCTGGAAGGCAATTATTATCTAGTTTAGAAAATAATCCTGAAATGAAAGTGGTTGGTTTTTTAGATAACAACGACCAATTTCATAAACAAACAATATTAGGTCAAACTGTTTATGATCCATTAAGAATAGATGAATTAATAAAATTTAGAGCTATTGATGTAGTTTTACTTGCACTTCCATCAATTAGTCGATTGAAAAGAAATAAAATTATTGAAGATTTAAATAAATTTAAGATAACAGTCAAAACCCTACCTAGCATTCAAGATATTGTAGATGGCAAAATATCAGTATCTGATATTAAAGATTTAACTATTGAAGACTTGTTAAGTAGAGAACAAGTTCAGCCAAATTTTGAATTATTAAATAAGAATATTAATTCAAAAGTTGTATTAGTTACGGGAGCAGGAGGTTCTATTGGATCTGAATTATGTCGTCAAATTATAAAATTAAAACCTAAGAAATTAATACTTTTAGAATTGAATGAGTTTGCTCTCTATAAAATTAGTGAAGACATAAAAAATATAATGCCAAATTTAGATATTATTACTTTACTAATTAATGTTCAAAACTCATCAAGAGTTGAGGAAGTTTTTAAAACTTTTAAAGTAGATACGGTTTATCATGCTGCAGCATATAAACATGTTCCTTTAGTTGAAGAAAATATTTGTGAAAGTGTTAAAAATAATGTTATAGGCACTTTCTTAATTGCTCAGATAGCAATGAAATATAATGTGTCCAACTTTGTATTAATTTCAAGTGATAAAGCTGTGAGGGCGACCAATATAATGGGTGCAAGCAAAAGATTAGCTGAAATATGTGTACAAGCGCTATATCACGATCAAGAAAAAAATACCAAATTTGCTATTGTACGTTTTGGCAATGTTCTACAATCATCTGGCTCTGTAATTCCTAAATTTAAAAAACAAATAAAAAAAGGAGGCCCAGTAACCTTAACTCACCCTGATGTTACCCGATATTTTATGACAATTATTGAGGCTTCTCAATTGGTTATCCAAGCAGGGGCGATGTCTGAAGGTTGTGAGGTATTTGTTCTAGACATGGGTGAAAGTATAAAAATAAGAAATTTGATTTATAAAATGATAAACCTTTCAGGTTTAACGGTCAAAGATAGTAATAATTCAAATGGAGATATTGAAATCAAGATAACAGGGCTTAGACCAGGCGAAAAATTGTATGAAGAATTATTATTAGGAGAAAATCCCCAAAATACTTATCATGATAAAATTCAAAAAGCGCAAGATCCTTTCATTCCATTCAACCAACTTAAGACAGATTTAGATAATTTATCGAATTTATTAGAAGATAATAGAGCAGCAGATGTAAAAGATAAGCTTCGTGAATTGCTTCCAGCTTATCAATCAAACTCAAAAATTGTTGATCATATTTATAAGGGGCAGCAAATTTTTAAAAATCAAGTAAAATCTTATCCAACAGTTAATAATAAAGAAAATAAAGTTATAAGGATTAAGACTAAATAATTTGTAATTAATTTAATCTTAAAATTTTTATGAAAAATTTAAAGTATTCAAATGTAGTTATAATTAATTTAATAGTTGTATCTATCATTCCTTTTTTAATTTGGGGCCCCTTTTTTCCAGATTTAATAGTTAGTACTTCAACTTTATTTTTTTTATATTATGCATTTAAAAATAAAAATTTTTATTATTTTTTTAACAAACCTTTAATTATTTTTTTTATTTTTTGTATTTATTGTATTTTACTTAGTATCTTTGTAGCTAAAGATACGATGTTCAGTTTTAAAAGTTCTTTATTCTATTTTAGAATAGGAGTGTTTAGTTGTTTCATTTGGTATTTAATTGATAAAGATAAAAAAATTTTAACTTATTTTTACTATGCGTTAATCTTATGTTTTTCAGCCTTAGTTATAGATGGTTATTTTCAATTTTTTACTGGGGAGAATTTATCTGGAATTAAATTAACTGGCAGTCGTGTCTCATCTTTTTTTGGAGACGAGCTAATCATGGGTTCATACCTATCAAGATTGTTTCCATTATTGTTTGCTTTATTTTTAATTAAACAAAAACATAAATTTGAAATTTATTTTATAGGAATTTTATTTATTTTAGTTGATACATTAATTTATATGTCAACTGAGCGAACTGCTTTCTTTTTTTTAAATATATCAACAATATTTATTGTTATCTTAATTAAAGAATATCAAAAATTTAGATTACTGACATTTATTATAGCCATATTTTTTATTAGTGTTTTAAGTATTAGTTCTCCAAATTTAAGTGATAGAATGTTTAAAGATCCTGCTAAAAATATGGGTCTCATTAAAAACTCTGATAAGACAACTTCTGATAAGACAACTTCTGATAAGCCAACTATTTTTACCCCAGCCCATGACAGCCTAATTCGAACTGCCTATAACATGTTTAAAGATCAACCTTTATTTGGGCACGGTCCGAGGATGTTTAGAATAATTTGTAAAGAGAAGAAGTATTCAACTGGTATTGGTCCTTGTATGACGCATCCTCATAATTTTTATGTGCAATTATTAGCTGAAACTGGAGCTGTAGGCTTTCTATTTATTTTTAGTATTTTAGGATACGTTTCTTATGCTGCTTTAAGGCAACTTAAATCAATAATCTTTAAACAAAAAAGACACTTAACAGATTATCAAGTCTGCCTATTAGCGGGAATATTAATAACAATTTGGCCTTTTAGTCCAAACGGTAATTTTTTTCATAATTGGCTAATGATAACTTATAGCTTGCCAATAGGTTTTTATCTTCAATCTATTTATTCAAAAACAAAAAACTAATATTTATTTTAAAAAAGTTGTATTATACCTATAATTATTTTAAATAACTGAATTTATGAAAACAACTAAACAAACAAATGATTATGAAATCAATTTAATTGATTGGTTAATGTTAGTTTGGAAAGGTAAGTGGAAGATAACTTTAGCCATACTTATTTCAATAATGATTTCTATTATTTATCACATTAGTAATAAGTCTCAGACAAATAGTTTTATTTCTAAAACTAAAATTTTACCTATAACCATTGATGAAGAAAGTAATTATATTCCTTTACAAAATATTGAAGTGGGTAAAAATATGTTTGAACATGATATGGAAATAGCCAATAGCCCTAATGAGAATAATTATGAAATTTTAACTGTTGATAATTCTATGAAGTCCAAACTTTTTGTCGGTAGTTCAATAAAGTATCAACTTTTAAGTCTTTTTATTGAAATATTAAATGAAAGAAAAGTGTTCCAAAAGGGAATACAGAAATACAATATAATAGATGCTAATAGTTTTAGTGACATTAATAAATATAATGAAGAAGTTGTTAGACTGGCTTCTTCGATAAAAATCATCTCCCCAATGAATATAGATAAAAGAAAAAAGGGAGGTGTTGAAATTTCTTATGCAATTATTGAATTCAAACACCATGATGTTGAAAATTGGAAAGCTGTTTTAAAATATGCTGAAAAATTAGCTAACGAAAATGTAAAAAAAAACCTACTAAATAAAATTGATATAATGATGTCCATAGAAGAACAAAAAAGAGTTCACCTGCTTGAGGATGTTACGATATTAATTAATAATATTGTAGATGATTATGATCGTGAAACTAAAAATAGAGTTAAATATTTACGAGAGCAATCAGAAATAGCTAAAAAATTAGGTATTGCACAAAATACAATTGAAGTACAAACATTTGGTAATCAAAATGCATTATTATCAAATGTTAAAACAGATTCGCCATTTTATCTAAGAGGCTATGAAGCAATTGACAAAGAAATAGAATTAATTGATATGCGGACTGATAAAAGAGCTTTTGTTGATGGACTGTTAGAGTTAGAACAAAAAAAAAGAAAACTTCAGCAAGACAAGACCATACAACGAACTAAATTAGTTCTGAATTCAACACCTTTAGGTGAAAATAATGATTTTTTAGCTGCATCTATAAATACTTCCTCAACCACATTTGAATTTGTAGATAATAGTCCAAATAAATCGATATTTTCAGCGATGATATTTGGTCTAATAATTGGAATTTTTTATGTCTCTATTAATAATGCAATTAAATCTAAAAAAAATTTTAGAAAAAATTAACTGATTAAGCTTACTTTTAATTGTTAAATTTAGAGTTTTTTGATTTTAAATTTTAGATATTAGTCTTTACATTGTTATTTAATTTTAGTATTAAACGATGCCTGGTGATTATTGCGAAAGTGTAATACCCGATCCCATTCCGAACTCGGCAGTCAAGCCTTTCAGCGCCAATGGTACTTTGTCTTAAGACACGGAAGAGTAGGACATTGCCAGGCATATCTAAAATGAAAAATCTTATAGTTGTAACAGGAGGTGCTGGATTTGTTGGCTCCAATTTAATTAAATCTCTTTTGATAAAAACTAATAAAAATATCATTAGTTTAGATAATTATTCTTCAGGTAGTAAAATAAATCATGTTAGAGATGCTAGGGTTAAATACTTAAAAACAGATACTATCGATATTTCCAATCAATTAAAAATAGTAAAAAAAAAAATTCACTCAATTTTTCATTTTGGAGAATTTGCAAGAATTTATCAAAGCTTTAAAAAATTTGATGAATGTTTTAAATCAAATTCAATAGGTTCAAATGCTGTTTTTAAATTTTGCCTTGAAAACAATATTAAACTTATATATTCAGCAACCTCTGCATCTTTAGGTAATGATGGTAATGACAAAAATTTATCACCCTATGCATTTACTAAATCAAAAAATCTAGAGTTATTAGAAAACTTAAAAAAATGGTTTAATTTTAAGTTTGAGGTAATTTTTTTTTATAACGTCTATGGGCCTGGGCAAATTAAAGTAGGCAAAATGGCTACTGTGGTTGGAATTTTTGAAGAACAATACAAAAAAAAGAAACCTTTAACAATTGTCAGACCCGGAACTCAAACAAGACGATTTACTCATATTGATGATACTGTTAAAATCTGCATAGAGGCCTGGAAAAGAAATAAATGTCTTCATTACAGCATAAGTCACAAAAAATCTTATTCCGTTAAAGATCTTGCAAAAATGTTTAGAACTAAAATAGTGTATTTAAATGCAAGACCAGGTGAGCGATATGCGTCTGCATTAACTAAAATATCAAATAATAGTGAAATAATTAATAAATATGGAAAAATAGATTTGAAAGATTATGTAACTTCGTTTATTAAAGGTGAAAAATTATGAAAATAAAAAGTTCATTAAAGTCGATTAAAAAAGAGATCTTAATTCTAAATTAGTTAGAAGAAGAGGTCGTGTTTACGTAATTAATAAAACTAATCCAAAATTTAAAGCAAGACAGAAGTAATTTTTATGGACAATAAAAACCATAAAAATACCTGGAATAATTTTACAAAGTTTGTGTTGTGGGGAACCGTCGCAGTTATTGGTGTTTTAGTTTTAATGGTAATATTCTTATTGTAAGATCAATATATGAGAATAGCTTCTATTTTAGAAAATCAAAAAATTGAAAAAAGAATAGCAATTACCCCAGAGATTGCAAAAAAATATATATCAATTGGTTTTAAGGTTTCTTTATTTGAAAATTATGGAAGTCATCTTGGAATTAAAGATAAAGAATATGAAGAATTAGGAGTATCAATTTTAAAAGATGAAAAAGAATTAATATCTAATTCAGATATTATTGTTCAGTTGGGTTTATTAGATGATAATAAAAGTTCTTTATTAAAAGAAAATCAGGTATTTATTGGGATCTTAAATCCATATGATAATAAAGATAAAATAACTAATTTAGCTAAGAAACATATTAACATTTTTTCACTCGAATTACTTCCAAGAATAACAAGAGCTCAGTCAATGGATATATTATCTTCTCAGGCAAATCTTGCAGGTTATAAAGCGGTAGTAGAGTCATTTGCCAATTTTGAAAAAGCAATTCCAATGATGATGACTGCAGCAGGCACAATCCCAGCTGCAAAAGTATTAGTTGTTGGTGCTGGGGTTGCAGGATTACAAGCAATTGCAACAGCAAAACGAATGGGAGCGATTGTATTTGCAACAGATGTTAGGATGGCCTCAAAAGAACAGGTAGAGAGTTTAGGCGGAAAATTTTTAACAGTTGAAGGTACGGAGAATTTAGAAACTGAGGGTGGTTATGCTAAAGAAGCATCTGATGATTTTAAAAAGAAACAAGAAGCATTATTATCAGAAACACTAAAAAAAATAGATATTGTGATTTGTACAGCTTTAATTCCAGGAAAAAAAGCACCAGTAATAATTAAAGAAAACATGATTAATAATATGATGTCTGGCTCAATAATTTATGATCTAGCAGCCATTCAAGGTGGAAACACAGCCCATACTAAAGTTGATGAAGTTGTTGATAAAAATGGAGTTAAAATAATGGGGGAGACTAACATTTTAAACAAACTCCCAACCTCTGCATCAAATTTATATGCAAAAAATGTATTTAACTTTATCTCAAATTTATATGATAAAGAAAACAAGAAGATAAATATAAATTTAGATGATGAGATAATTGAGAAAACCTTAATAAAATAAAATTATGGAAATAGATCCTTTTATATTCAGATTAAGTATTTTTATCCTTTCAATTTTCATTGGATACTATGTAGTTTGGAGTGTGACTCCATCATTACATACACCTTTGATGTCTGTTACAAATGCTATTTCATCAGTAATTATTGTTGGGGCAATTATTGCAGGATTGGCTGGAAACTCTGAAGCTATATTTAACAGTTCAAGTATCTTTGGGTTTTTAGCAATATCATTAGCGGCAATTAACATTTTTGGGGGCTTTCTAGTAACTCAAAGAATGCTTGCAATGTATAAAAAAAAGAAAAAGGATAAATAATGTTATCAGCAAATTTATCAGCAATATTTTATTTAATTTCAGGGGTATTATTTATTTTAGCATTAAGAGGTCTCTCTTCACCAGAGACATCTAGACAGGGAAATTTCTTTGGAATTTTAGGGATGATCATTGCAATCACAGTCACATTTTTATCTATCGGTAATTTTTCAACTGGATTTGCAATTGTTTTAATTTTTCTTTTAATAGGTGGATTAATAGGTGCTTTTATAGCTTATAAAATTCCAATGACAGCGATGCCAGAACTAGTTGCTGGTTTCCATAGTTTGGTCGGTCTTGCGGCTGTATTTGTTGCAATAGCTGCTTTTTTAAATCCAGAAGCTTTTAATTTAGGCTCACAAGGAAACATAAAACTTGGAAGCTTAATAGAAATGTCAATTGGCGCAGCAGTTGGTGCTATAACCTTTTCAGGTTCAATAATTGCATTCTTAAAACTTCAAGGAATTATGTCAGGTTCGCCTATAACTTTTAAAGGTCAACACCCACTTAATGCTTTAATTTTAATCTCTATAATAGTTATTATCTATTTACTTTGTTCAACACAATCCTCTAATTTATTTTGGATATTACTTGCAATATCCTTTTTGATTGGTTTTTTATTAATAATTCCAATTGGTGGTGCGGATATGCCAGTTGTAATTTCTATGTTAAATTCTTACTCAGGTTGGGCTGCGGCTGGAATTGGATTTACTCTAGAAAATACTGCATTAATAATTACAGGAGCATTAGTTGGATCGTCTGGTGCAATTTTATCTTACATAATGTGCAAAGGAATGAATAGATCATTCTTTAATGTTATTTTGGGTGGTTTTGGTGCAACTGAACAATCATCATCATCACAAAATAAAGAACAAAGACCAGTTAAAAATGGAAATGCAGATGACGCTGCTTTTCTAATGAAGAATGCTTCATCAGTAATTATTGTGCCAGGTTATGGTATGGCTGTTGCACAAGCACAACATGCTTTAAGAGAGATGGTTGATACATTAAAAAAGAACGACATAAAAGTTTCTTATGCAATTCATCCTGTTGCAGGGCGAATGCCAGGGCATATGAATGTCTTACTTGCAGAAGCAAATGTTCCGTATGACGAAGTATTTGAGTTAGAAGAAATTAATAATGATTTTGCAAATGCAGATGTAGCTTTTGTTATTGGCGCTAATGATGTAACAAATCCAGTTGCAAAAACAGATCCACAAAGCCCAATTTATGGTATGCCAGTTCTTGATGTTGAAAAATGTAAGTCAGTACTATTTGTTAAACGTAGCTTGTCACCTGGTTATGCTGGAATTGATAATGATCTATTTTATAAAGAAAATACTCTAATGTTGTTTGCTGATGCAAAAAAAATGACAGAGGATATAACTAAAAATCTATAGGTTTAAATTTGAATACAAAAATATTTTGTGACATTGCGGAGTTAGATCAAATTAAAAAATTTATTAAAAAAAAAATTGTTAAAGGACTTACAACCAATCCAAGCTTAATGAGAAAAGCTGGAGCAAAAGATTATAAATCTTATTCAAAAAAAATTCTTAAAATTTGTAATAATAAACCGGTATCTCTTGAGGTGTTTGCAGATGAATATGAAACAATAAAAATTCAAGCAATGAAAATTAATACTTGGGGAAAAAATGTTTATGTAAAAGTACCAGTTGCTAATTCTAAGGGTAAATTTATGGGTCGTATTATTAAAGAGTTAAATAGTCAAAATATAAAACTTAACATAACAGCTGTTTATAGCGCCAAGCAAACGGAAAAGATTTTAAAGTTAATTAATAAAGAATCAAAAGTAATTATTTCTATTTTTGCAGGAAGAGCAGGTGATACCGGCAAAGATCCAGTACCAGAATTTGTTAAGAGTATTAGATTGGCTAAGAGATTTAAGAATGTTGAGATATTATGGGCCAGTGTTCGTGAGCCTTATAATTATTTACAAGCAAAACAATTGGGTTGTCATATCATTACTGTTCCACCGACTATTATTGAAAAAATAGAAAACTTTGGAAAATCATTTGATCAACTCACAAAAGAAACAGTTAAAGCTTTTTTAGTAGACAGTAAAATATCTAATTTTAAAATCTAGCTTGGAATTGGTTGCGGGGGACGGATTTGAACCGCCGACCTTCAGGTTATGAGCCTGACGAGCTACCAGACTGCTCCACCCCGCGGTATACTCAAATTCTATTTTTAAGTTTATTTAATTTTTTAACTCTCTTAATGTTTTCTTGGAGAATTCTTTTTTTTTTCTCTGAAGGTTTTTCATAAGTATTCTTTAATTTTATGACCTTAAAAAATCCATCACGTTGAAGTTTTCTTTTAAGAACTCTAAGAGCTTGTTCAATATTATTATCTTTAACTTCAATTTTCATAATTTTTCTAAAAGTGAGTAATTAGCATTATAAAATTTTGATGTCTATCAAATTTATTCATTGTTAGAAGATTCTTTTGATTGTTTTGCCTTTTCTTTTTCTTTTTTTTCTCTCTTTATTCTTCTTTCAGCTTTTTCTAAAGCTTCTACTAGATCCTTTTGACTAAACAAATTTAAGGCTACAGGATCCTTTGGATTTAAGTTATTGTAATTCCAATAGCTCTTATTTCTAATTGAAGTAACAGAATTTTTAGTAATACCAATTAATTTTGCTATTTGTGAGTCTTTGAGCATATTATGTTGTCTGATAAGCCATAAAGCCGAGTCAGGTTTGTCCTGTCTCTTTGATAGAGGAATATATTTTTTAGTTTTTTTTTCTGTGTTAGATATTTTAATATCAGCGCTTTTAATTTGAAGAGCTCTATTTTCATCTTTAGAAGATAATTCAATTTCTTCTCTAGATAATTGTCCTGAGATAATTGGATTATAAGCTTTTATTCCTTTTGCAACTTCACCATCCGCAATTCCTTGAATTTCCACCTCATGTAGATTACAGAAACTAGCAATCTGTTTAAAAGTTAATGTTGTGTTCTCTACTAGCCAAACAGCAGTGGCCATTGGCATTAATGGTGCGTTAGACATTTAATTTTTATTATCTGATTTAAAGTTTTGAAATTTTTTATTAAATTTACTTATTCTACCTTTATCCATTAATTTTTGTTTTCCACCAGTCCAAGCAGAATGTGATTTTGGGTCTATTTCCAGCTTAAGGACCTCACCTTCTTTCCCCCAAGTTGATTTTGTTTCAAACTGGGTTCCATCAGTCATTTCTACTTTAATTTTGTGGTAATTTGGGTGTATGTCCTTTTTCATATCGAGACTTATAACAAAAGAATTTTATAACACAATTAAAAGTTAACTAAATTTTCTAACATTTTGTCATTAATTGCAGTACTTGAAGCCTTAATATCAATTTTATTTACATCAAATTTATGAATATCGTTTACTATTCCTCCCGCTTCTTTGACCAATATCTCCCCAGCAGCAATATCCCATAAGTTAATCTTATTATGAAAAAAACCATCAAGTCTACCACATGCAACATAAGCCAAATCTAAGGCAGCACACCCACTATATCTCATATTAAGATCACTAAATTTAACACCTTCATGGTTACTTGAAAATAGACAATCATCAATGGAATTCTTTTTTGATACTCTTAGTCTTTGGTTATTTAAGAAAGCCCCTTTATCTTTTTCAGCAAAAAACATTTCATCTTTGATTGGGTCAAAAATTAAACCACTTACAATTTCCTCTTTGGATTGAAGAGCAATGCTGATTGCAAAGTGAGGTATGCCATGTAAAAAGTTTGTTGTTCCATCAATTGGGTCAATAATCCAAATATTTTCTTTATCATTATTTTTAATCACACCAGTTTCTTCAGTTATAAAGGAGTAGTTTTTTTTAATTTTTGATAATTCTTCAATTAAAATTTTTTCTACATATCTGTCTGTTTTAGTAACAAAATCATAAGGTCCTTTTTTTGATACTTGTAATTTTTCAACCTCACCAAAATCTCTAATAATAGATTTAGATGCTTTTTCTGCAGCTTTAATCATTATGTTGAGATTTGCAGATATAGAAATCATTATGATTATATCTTTTTTATATATTCTAGGGTTCTTGTATCAACAATTACTTCATCGCCAGAATCAATAAACGGTGGAACTTGAATATTTAAACCATTATCTAGTGTAGCAGGTTTGTAGGATGATGAAACTGTTTGACCTTTAAGTGCTACATCTGTTGTTTCAATTTTACATGTAACTTGATTTGGAAGTTCGACTGAAATTGGGTTATCGTTATAAAAACTTACTGAGACTTGAAGATTTTCAGTCATTAACTTTCCTTTTTCTCCAATAATATTTTTTTTTATTTCAATCTGTTCAAATGTTTTAGGGTCCATAAAAAAATAATTATTTTCATCATCATACAAATAATTAAACGTTGTCTCT
Organism: Pelagibacterales bacterium SAG-MED50; assembly: GCA_014653385.1. GTDB lineage: Bacteria > Pseudomonadota > Alphaproteobacteria > Pelagibacterales > Pelagibacteraceae > Pelagibacter. Next base: position 30,460 of record JACWER010000010.1, read on the forward strand.
TCTAGTGATGCTTTTTCAACAGTTTCACTAGATCTAAATCTCTCATTTAATTTTGTGTTTTTACCTACACTTTTCATTTCTACTTGAGCAAATGCTCCACCTTTACCTGGTTTCACATGTTGAGTCTTTAGGACTTGCCATAAATCATTTTTATATTCTAAAAGCATTCCTACTCTTATTTCTCCTGCATTAATTTTCATTTAAGTTTTTCTATAGTTTCTAAAGGTTTATATTTTTTATTATTCCAAACGTAGCCTGAGATAGCTAATAAATTAGCATTGTTCAATAACAGTTTTTTATAATTATTGAAATTTATTCCTCCAATTGCAACTATTGGGGTTTTGGTTAACTTTTTTACTTTATTTAAAATTTTTGTTGAAGCATTAAACTTTACTTTTTTCGTTGTAGTAGAAAAAAAAGCACCAAAGGCAATATAACTAGCTTTTTCTTTGATAGCTACTCTAGCTAATTTAATAGAGTTATGACAAGTAATTCCTATAATTTTATTTCCAACTATTTTTCTTGCCTCACTTAAACTCATATCTTTTTGTCCTAAATGACATCCATCAGCATTAAGTTTTTTTGAAAGTATAGGATCGTCATTTACTAAAAATTTTACTCCATTCTTTTTACAAATTTGATTGATTTTTTTCCCAATTATAATTTTTTGTTTGAACGAATATTTTTTAAGCCTCAATTGAAATAGACTTATCTTACCAGTTTTAAGTACTTCTTTTAAATCTTGATAAAAGTGAGGGTATATTTTGTTTGGGGAAATTAGATAAATATATTTTTTTTTACTTATTCTCAAGTTCACTAGACCATTTACCTTGAGCTGCTAAAGTATTCATGTTTGCTCTATGATTAAAAATATTTTGAGTTCCTTCGATATCTTTAATATCTTTTGACCAAAATTTTAGGGCACTTTGTTGAAGAGCTCTTCCATATGAGTAAGTCATTATAAAATTAGTATTATTATTTTTATTAATTAGATTTAAATTTTCAGTTGCCTCTATTTCAGATTGACCTCCTGATAAAAAGGCTATTCCAGGCACTTCATTTGGAACAGATTTTTTAAGGCACTCAAGTGTTTTGAGGGAAACTTCCTCATTAGAAATTTTATTTTTTGATTTATTTCCTGCTAGGATCATGTTTGGTTTTAAAATTATGCCTGTTAAATCAATCTTATGAATAATTAATTCTTCAAAACATTTTTGAATTACTTCTGAAGTTTTGGTTAAACAATCTTCAGCATAATGTTCGCCATCCATTAAAACCTCTGGCTCTACAATTGGAACCATTTCACATTCCTGAACAAGTGCAGAGTACCTTGCTAGAGCGTGTGCATTTGAATTAATTGCAAGTTGGCTTGGATATTTTTTACTAATGTTATAAACACCTCTCCATTTTGTAAATCTTGCTCCAAGTTCATAATATTTTTTTAATCTTGCTCTTAGCCCATCTAAACCTTCGGTAACTTTTTCATCTAATGAATTTGCTAAATCTTTTGCACCAGTATCTACTTTAATTCCTGGAAGTGCTCCTGTTTCTAAGATCATGGAAGGAATTGTTTTTCCATCATTTGATATTTGATTGATTGTTTCATCATATAGAATAACACCACCAATGCAGTCTTTCATACTATCAGCTGAAAAAAGTGTTTCTCTAAATAGAAGTCTATTTTCTGGTGATGATTGAATGTTTACAGACTCCAATCTTTTAGTCATAGTTCCATTACTTTCGTCTGCAGCAAGTATACCTTTGCCCTTCGAAAGAATTTTAAGAGCAATTTTATTTAGTTCTGACATATTAATTTAGAGCTTTTATACCAGGAAGTTCTTTACCTTCAAGATATTCTAAGAAGGCTCCACCAGCAGTTGAAACAAAATTAAAATCTTTTATTGAATCTAAACTATTTAATAATGAAACTGTATCTCCCCCTCCAACAACGGAATATATTTTGTTAGACTTATTATTTTCAATTATCTTTTTGGCAATTTCAATACTACCATTAGCAAAGCTAGGATTTTCAAAATATCCTGCAGGCCCATTCCACAAAATAGTATTACTTTTATCAATAATATTTTTAATCATACTAATAGTTTTTGGACCTATATCTAAAATTATATCATCTGGTGAGATTTCATTTAATTCTTTTATTTGACCAGAGTCTTTTAAATTTTTTCCCACAATAACATCCTGAGGGTAAATTATTCTGCAGCTTGTTGTTTCTGAAAGTGAAAAAATTTCTTTTATAATTTGATTAATGTTTTCTTCTTGTAAAGATTTCCCAATATTGTTTCCAGTGTATTTGATAATATTATTAGCCATTCCACCCACAATTATAATATTATCAAATTTTGGTATTAAATTTTTAATTATATTGATTTTAGTCGAGACTTTTGAGCCTCCAATAATACAGGTTATAGGTTTTTTAATTTTAAAAGTAATTTTTTTTAAAGCAACAACTTCTAAATTAAATTGTAATCCACAAAAAGAAGGTAAAAATTTTGTTATTGCATCAATTGATGCGTGTGCTCTATGAGAACATGAAAAAGCATCATTCACATAAATGTCAGCTAAGGTTGCAAGATGTTTTGCAAATTGTTGATTATTTATCTCTTCCTCAGGATAAAATCTTATATTTTCTAACATGACTATTTTTTCATCATCATTTTCAAATAGATCTATGCCGTCTATCTCTTTAACATCTTTAGAAATGAGTTTTATATTTTGACTTAATTTTATCTCTAAATTTTTACATATTGGTTTAAGGGAAAGCTCGTTTATAACTTTTCCTTTTGGTCTTCCAACATGAGAAATAATTATAATTTTTACATTTTGAGAAATTAGAAAATTTAAAGTAGGTAGAATTTTATCAATTCTCGTTGTGTCAGTTATTTTATCTCCAAGTAAAGGAACATTTAAATCTAATCTTAATAATATCTTTTTATTATTAAGATTGGTTTCTTCTTTTATACTTTTCATTAAGAAATGTTATGGACGTATTCTGCAATGTCACACATTCTATTCGAAAATCCCCATTCATTGTCATACCAAGCTGAAATTTTCCCCATATTTTTACCTACAACACTAGTAAGTGATGAGTCTACAATTGCTGATGATGAATTATGATTAAAGTCAATAGATACTAGTTTTTCTGTTGTTATTTCTAGTACTTTTTTAGACTGGTTTTTTGAAACTTCTTTAAAGGCTTCATTAATTTTTTCTTTGCTAATCTCTTTTTTTGTGCAAAAAACTAATTCAATAAGGGACACATTTGGAGTTGGAACTCTCATAGCCACACCTTCTAATCTACCTTTTAATGATGGAATTATTTCTCCTATAGCTTTTGAAGCTCCTGTGGATGTAGGCACAATCGATTGGCTTGCAGATCTTGCTCTTCTTGGGTCTTTGTGAGAATTATCTAAAATTCTTTGATCACTTGTAAAAGCATGAATTGTGGTCATAAAACCTTTTTCGATTTCAAAATTTTTATGAAGTGTGTTCGCAACTGGTGCCAAACAATTTGTAGTACAAGATGCTGCAGAAATTATTTGATCTTTTTTTGTTAGCTCTTCCTCATTTACCCCGAAAACAATAGTTTTGTCTGCATTTTTACATGGTGCAGAAACTATTACTTTTTTTGCACCATTACTGATGTGTGCTAATAATTTTTCTTTCGAATTAAATTTTCCAGTACATTCAAAAACATAATCAACACCAAATTTTTTCCAATTTATGTCATCAATTTTTGACTCTTGAGAGAAAGTAATTTTATTTTTATTTATAATTAAATGGTTTTTGTCGTAATCTAGATTTGCATTAAATTTTCCATGAACTGAGTCGTACTTAATTAGCGTACAACTAGCTTCAGAATTAGACCTGTTATTGATGTGTTTTATTTTAATATTTTTATTTTGGCTTTCAATAATTGCTCTAATAACCATTCGACCAATTCTTCCCATACCATTGATGCCAATATTTATAGTCATATTTTCTTTCTAACCATTTTTTTTAATTTGCTAGCAATGTTTGATGATGTCAAACCAAAGTATTTATAAATTTCTTTGTAAGGAGCGCTTTTTCCAAATGTATCAATTCCAAAAGATAGCCCATCTTTACCTACATATTTTTTCCAACAATCTGTTGACGCAGCTTCTACTGAAATTTTTATTTTTGTCTCATTAATTATTTTTTGTTTGTATGAGTTTGATTGTGCATCAAAAAGATCTTGGCATGGCATCGATATTACTTTTGAATATATCCTATCTTTGGCCAATTTATGACTAGTCTCAATTGCTAAATTAACCTCAGAACCACTTGCAAGTATTGTTAAATGAACTTTTTTATTTGTTCTCAAAACCTCATATGCTCCAAGAGAGCATTTATTAGTGTTTGAATTTTTTTTTCTTATCGGATCAAGATTTTGCCTGGTTAAAGACAAAATACTGGGAGTTTTTGAACTTTTTAATGCATGTTCCCAACATTCTATAGTTTCTATCCTGTCTGCAGGTCTAAAAACATTTAGGTTTGGAATAGATCGCAAACCAGACAACTGTTCAATTGGTTGATGAGTAGGACCATCTTCTCCAAGACCAATAGAATCGTGGGTCATGACATAAATAACTCTTTGCTCCATTAATGCTGATAATCTTATTGATGGTTTGCAATAATCTGAAAATATTAAAAAAGTTCCACCATAAGGAATAAAGTTACTATGAAGAGCAAGCCCATTCATTATTCCACTCATTGCATGCTCTCTAACACCATAGTGAATGTAATTACCATTAAAATCACCAGGCTTAACTATTTTATGATGTTTAGTTTTAGTGTTATTTGATCCTGCTAAATCTGCAGAGCCTCCAATTAAATTATTACCAACGCTAGTTAATGCACTCAAAGTAAGCTCTGAGGATTTTCGTGTGGCTAAACTTTTTAATTCTTTAATTGTATTTTGTTTTTCAGTTTTTAAAATTTTTGTAAAATTATTTTTAAGTAAATTATTTATTATTACTTTTTTCTTTTTGTAAATCTTGTTCCAAGTGATCTCAAGCATCTGACCTTTTTTACCAATTTTTTTCCACTCATTTAGAATTTTATTTGGAATCTCAAAAGGTTTATAACTCCAATTTAGTGCATTTCTCACAAGTTTAATTTCATCTATACCTAAAGGACTTCCATGTGATGATGATTTGCCTGATTTGTTTGGAGATCCATAACCAATTTTAGTTTTGCAGGAAATAACGGTTGGTTTTTTTGCATTTTGAACTTTTTTTAAAGCCTTAAAAATTTCTTTTTCGTTATGACCATCGATAAGAATATATTCCCAGCCATAACTTTCAAATCTTTTCTTAAAATTATCTGATACTGCTAAGTTAGTTGGTCCATCAATCGATATTGAATTATTATCAAAGAGCATCACAAGATTTTTTAGTTTTAAATGTCCAGCCAAACTCATAGCTTCATGACTTATTCCTTCCATTAAGCAGCCATCCCCAGCAAGAACATAAGTTTTATGATTTATAATTTCTTTACCAATTTTTTTTTTTAAAATTTCTTCTGCAATTGCAAAACCAACTGCGTTTGCAATTCCCTGACCAAGTGGACCTGTTGTAGTCTCAATGCCAGTTTTAGGATGATATTCTGGGTGACCAGCACAAATTGAATTAAGTTGTCTAAACTTTTTTATACTATTGAGTGAAATACTTTTATATCCAGTTAAATGCAATAAAGAATAGAGCAACATAGATCCATGACCAGCTGATAAAACAAATCTATCTCTATTAAGCCAATTTGGATTTTTAGGATTGAATCTTAAAAAACTTTTAAATAAAACTGTCGCGACATCTGCCATGCCCATTGGCATACCAGGGTGGCCAGATTTTGCCTTTTGCACAGCATCAATTGAGAGAAATCTGATGCAATTTGCCAAATCATTGTGTAGTTTGCTCAAAATTATCCTGACTAGACTAAGAAGAATCTATTTAATAATATAAATATATATATATGAATTCTATAATCGAAAAAGAAAAAAAATTAAACGAAGCTCTTTTAGAGTTGAAAAATTTAGATCTTAGTAGTCCTGATTTAAAAAATAATATTGATAATTTGAATTCTCAAAAAACTCAATTAGAAATTGAAAAATCTCAATTAGAGGATAAATATAAATCTCTATTAGAGGAACACTCAAATTTAGAAAAAAAACTTCAAGAAATTAAAGATAAAGAAAAGTTAGAAGAAAAAAAACAAACAGAGTTCTCTGATAAAATTGATGAATTAAATCAGGAAACAGATACTTTATTAGAAGAAATAGATAAATGGCAAATGTAAGTATTAAATTTAATAACAAAGAGTTTTTATTGTCATGTGAGGATGGTCAAGAAGAGCATCTTGAAGAATTGCTAATTCATATTAATCAAAAGTTTAATGATTTAAAAAACAATCTTGGAAATTTAGGTGAAAATAAATTGCTTTTAATTACGGCTGTTAAAATTATGGATGAGTATTACGAGACCAAAAAAAAGGTTGATCAAAAGAAAAATGAATTAAAAGATCTTTCCAGTAAATTTAAAGAATTAAAATCGCTTATTTATGACTATAGAGATAAAAAAGATCAAGAGATTAATCAATTAAATACTAATCATTTAAATTTTAAAAACGAAATTGAGGTAAATCAAAAAAAATATGAAAAATTAATTGATGAGGCAGCAGATGAGATATCTAATTTTGTTGAGAAAGCTAAATTAGAAAATATCTCTCAATAAATTTTTGTGAATAAATCTCAAATAAGAAAAAAAATTTTAAATATTAGAAAAAATAATTTTAATCAAAATCTTAAAATTAATACAAATAACTTTATTTCTTTTTTAAAAATAAATATAAATAATATTAATAATCTTGGTGGATATTACCCATCTAATTATGAAATAGATGACTTAGAAATTTTAGATTTGTTACAAAAAAAAAATTTTAAGATATCATTGCCAGTAATAAAAAAAAATAATCAAATGGATTTTTATAAGTGGTCAAATAATGATCCATTAAAAATAAATAAATTTGGCATACCTGAACCTATTTCTTCAAAAAAATTTTATCCAGATATTTTGTTAGTTCCATTAGTTGGTTATGATAATGATTATAATAGATTGGGCTATGGTGGAGGTTTTTATGACCGCTACATTGAAAAAATTGAAAAAATTAAAAAGGTTGTTAAAATTGGATTAGCATTTTCATGTCAAAAAATTAAAAATATACCCTTAAATCAATATGATAAAAAATTAGATTTTATAGTTACAGATAAAGAAATTTTAAAATGAAAATATTATTTTTAGGAGATGTTGTTGGAATTTCAGGTTGTTCAAAATTAATGAATAATCTTTTAAATGAAATTAAATCAAAAAAAATAGATTTTGTAATTGTTAATGGTGAAAATGCAGCAGCCCAAGGTGTGGGTTTAACTAAAGAAATATGCAATGATTTCTTTAGTTGTGGAGTTGACGTTATTACTACCGGTAACCATGTGTGGGACCAAAAAGAAATAATGCAATTCATTGACAAAGAGGAAAAATTATTACGTCCAAAAAATCTTTTTGAACCTGCACCAGGTAAAGGATTCAATATTTATGAAACTAAAGACAATATAAAAATTGGAGTTTTAAATTTAATGGGTAATGTCTTTATGAAAAAATGTGATGACGTTTTTGAGGTTTCGGAAAAATTCATGAAACAGTATGAGTTAAAAAAAGACTATGATTTGCTTGTAGTTGATTTTCATGGTGAAATAACAAGTGAAAAAAATGCAATAGGTCATTTTTTTGATGGTAAAGCCTCATTAGTTGTAGGAACACACACTCACATACCTACTAATGATGCAAGAATATTAAATGGTGGTACAGGATACCAAACAGATGCTGGAATGTGTGGAGATTATAATTCTATTATTGGCATGAATAAAGAAAATTCATTGAATAGATTTTTAAAAAAAAATTCAATTAAACATTTTCCAGCTATAGGTGATGCTACTTTGTGTGGTGTAATTGTTGATTGTAATATAGAAACTGGACTAGCAAATAATATTGAAAGTTATATTTGTGGAGGTCAGTTAAAAAATACTTAAAAAAAATTATGTCAGGTCATTCAAAGTGGGCAAGTATTAAGCATTCAAAAGGAAAAGCAGATAAGCAAAGATCTAAAATTTTCTCAAAATTATCTAAAGAAATAAGTGTAGCTGCAAAACTTGGTGATAAAGATCCAGCAATGAATCCAAGATTAAGGTCAGCAATTCAAGCTGCAAGATCTGCAAATATGCCAAAAGATAATATTGAAAGAGCAATTGATAAATCTTCAGCTGCATCAGGTATTAATTTTGAAAATCTTAGATATGAAGGGTTTGGTCCAGATAAAATTGCAGTAATTGTAGAAACTTTAACAGATAATAAAAATAGAACTGCATCAAACATTAGAACTATATTTCAAAAAAGTGGAGGAAGTTTAGGTACACAGGGATCATCTTCACATAATTTTAATCAATTAGGTATTATTAAAATTGATAAAAAAGAAATTTCTGATGAAAATATTTTTGAACTTGCAATTGACTCAGGAGCGGATGAATGTATTTCTCATGATGAATTTCATGAAATTCAATGTCCAATGAGTGATATTTATAATGTGAAGAAAAAGTTAGAAACAGTTGTTGCAAATTTTATATCGACAGAAATAGAGTGGATTGCATTAAATAATGCTGATGTTGAAAAAGATAGACAAGAAAGTGTAATAGAATTTTTAGAAACATTAGAAGACGATGATGATGTGCAAAATGTTTTTTCAAATGCAAATTTTAGTAATAATTAATGCTTATAATTGGAATTGATCCGGGTATTTCAGGATCAATATGTTTTTTTCAAGATGGAAAAATAATTGACGTGGTAGAAATGCCTACAATGACGGAAGGTAAAAAGAATAAAAAACAGGTTAACGGATCTCAGATTTTTAATGAAATTTCTGAAAAAATTAAAAGTTTAGATAAAGAGGAGATAAAAGTAGTTATAGAACAAGTATCAGCTATGCCTGGCCAAGGTGTGACAAGCATGTTTAATTTTGGTCAGTCATTTGGAATTTTAAAGGGAATATGTTCCGCAATGCAATTATCAATGTATTTTGTTAGGCCTGCTAAATGGAAAAAGTATTTTAATCTGATAAATTCAGAAAAAGACGCAAGTAGAACAAGAGCAATTGAGATTTTTCCTTATTTTTCTGGTCAATTATCTAGAAAAAAAGACTCAAATAAAGCTGACGCAATCTTGATAGCAAGCTTTTATTATGAAACTTACAAAACTGAAGAATAGTCAAAAATATAAGACAAATTCATGACACATTTAAGTGTGAAGAGTAAATATGGAAGCTGATATCACTTCACAAGCAGTTGGGTTGGGGGCTAATACTGATTTTTCTTTAATGAGCTTATTTTTAAGAGCTGATATTATTGTTAAATCAGTAATGATTATTTTAATTGTTTGCTCAATTTATTCATGGGCTGTGATTATAGAAAAATTAAGATTATTTAAAAAGATAAACAAATCATCTGAAGAATTTGAAGAAAAGTTTTGGAATTCTAAATCAGCAGAAACATTTTATAATACTTTGCCAACAAAAGTTGAAGACCCTATGGCAGTGGTTTTTCAAGATGCAATGGAAAGTTTATTGAAAAAAAAATCTAAAAATAATTTAAGTGAGAGAATGAGTACTTTTTTAGAGGTTGGAATTGAAAAACAAATGTCTAAAATTGATAAAGGTTTTACTTTCCTTGCAACAGTTGGGTCTACAGCACCATTTATTGGTTTATTTGGTACAGTTTGGGGCATAATGAACTCATTTCAATCTATCGCAATTTCAAGAAATACGAGTTTAGCAATTGTAGCCCCAGGGATAGCAGAAGCACTATTTGCTACTGCCTTGGGATTGTTAGCAGCAATCCCTGCTGTAGTTGCTTATAATAAATTTAACACAGATTCTCAAAAGTATTCTCAAAAGTTAGAAAATTTTTCAAAAAGATTTTTAACAATAATTTAAATGGCATTTAAATTAAACCGCTCATCGAAAGAACCTATGAGTGAAATTAATGTCACTCCATTTGTAGATGTTATGTTAGTTCTTCTCATTATTTTTATGGTTACAGCTCCATTATTAACGGTTGGAGTACAAGTTGATTTACCTGAAAGTTCAGCAGACTCACTTCCAGAAGAAACAGAACCACTTACTCTATCTATAAATTCAAAAGGTGAAATTTTTATTCAAGAAGCAAAAGTGGAGTATGACAGTATTATTGCTAAAGTTTTAGCAGTCTCAAAAAATAGAACAGATACAAGAATTTATGTTCGAGGTGACAAAACTATTAATTATGGAAGAGTGCTTGAAATAATGGGTCTATTATCAGGCTCTGGTTTTACTAAAGTTGCATTAATATCAGAACCATTAAAGCAAAGGTAGTTTAAAGTGAATAGAAGTTTGATTATCTCTTCTTTTTTGCATGGTGCTTTAATTTTAATTACAGCTATGAGCCTCCCTTTTTTAGCAAAAAAACCACTTGATATTCCACCAATAGTTTCAGTCGAATTAATACAGATCGCTGAAAAGACAAATATACCATTTGCCCCAAAAGCAAAAAAAATAATTGAAAAGAAAAAGAAAAAGAAATTAAAAGAAAAAGAAAAAAAATTAGTATCAGAACAGGCACCTCCAAAAAAAGTTAAAAAAACAAAAACTAAAACTGTTGTTTCGTTAGATGAAAAAAAAGAAAAAATTGACAACCAAACCGCTGAAGCAATTCCATTACCAGATAAAAATGTTAAGAAAATTGAGACAAAAAAAGAAAATAAACAAAATCCTGATAAATTAGACAAAGAGGTAAAACAAGTTTCGGAATTTGAAAAAAAAGAATTTGTTGATCTAGATAACATTGCAAAATTAATTGATAAAGCAAAAGAGGATACAGCTGAAATAATTAAAAAAAATAACAATATTACTCAAGATCAAGATAAGAATATTGTGACTTCGGGATTAACTTTAAGCGAAGAAGACGCTTTAAAAGCTCAAATTTTTGGATGTTGGAGTATTCCTCTTGGATTACCTTATAATGAAGATTTGTTAGTTAGAATTAAATTAATGCTTGAGCCAGATGGCTCAGTAGTAAAAACTGAAATTTTAGATCACGCTAGAATGAATAAACCAGGACAGGGCTTTTTTAAAGTATTGGCAGAAAGTGCATTAAGAGCTGTAAAATTATGCCAACCTTTAAGAGTGCCAACGTCAGGTTATGAAAGATGGAAAGAGCTGCAATTAAATTTTGATGCAAGAGAGATGTTAGAAGGTTAAGATAAAGAAATGAAAAAAAATTTAATTATTTTATTTTTATTGATTATATTTCCGTTTAAGGCTTTTGCTTTAATTGAAGTAGATATAACTAGAGGAAATTTAAACCCACTTCCATTAGCAGTATCACCTTTGTCAATTGATGATAAATCAAAAACAAGTTTTAAAAAAATCCTCAAAAAGGAAAATATAGGATCCGAAATTTCAATTATAGTTGAAAATAATTTAAGGACATCTGGTTTGTTTAATCCATTAAGTAAAGATGCATTTTTACAAGCACCAGATATTGCAAATTTAAAACCTAGATTTGAAGATTGGAATTTAATTAAAGCTCAAGCACTTATTACTGGCAAAGTAACATATGTTAATGAAAAATTGAGGGTTGAATTCAGGTTATGGGATATCTTAGCTGCTAAAGAAATGATGGCATTAGCATTCACCACGGTACCTAGTAACTGGAGAAGAGTAGGACACATTATATCTGACAAAGTTTATGAAAGATTGACTGGAGAAAAAGGATATTTTGACACAAGGATAATTTATGTTGCTGAAGAAGGTCCAAAAACTCAAAGAAAAAAAAGGTTGGCAATCATGGACCAAGATGGTGCGAATAATAAATTTCTTACATTAGGAAATGAGCTTGTATTAACTCCAAGATTTAATCCTGCAAGTCAAATGGTTACATATTTATCGTACTTTAAAAATTTACCAAGAGTATATCTGCTAGATATTGAAACAGGAACCCAAGAAGTTGTGGGTGACTTTCCTGGCATGACTTTTGCACCTAGGTTTTCTCCTGATGGTAAAAAAATAATAATGAGTTTTGCTAAAGATGGAAAATCAGACATATATACGATGGATTTAGAAAATAGATTGGTTGAAAAAATTACAAATCATCCGTCAATTGACACTTCACCATCTTATTCTCCTAATGGAAAATATATTGCTTTTAATTCCGACAGAAGTGGATACCAGCAAATTTATATTATGAAAAGTGATGGCAGTGATGTTAGAAGAATTTCATTTGGAAACGGTATTTATGGAACACCAGTTTGGTCACCTAGAGGAGATTTGATAGCCTTTACTAAATTACACAAAGGAAATTTTTATATTGGGGTTATGAGGACAGATGGAAAGGGCGAAAGATTGCTGACAGAAAATTATTATCAAGAAGCACCATCTTGGTCTCCAAACGGCAGAGTTCTAATTTTTTATAGAGAAACAAAAACTAACGCAAAAGGTGAAGGATTTTCCGCTAAGCTATGGTCAATAGATTTAACTGGATATAATGAGCGTTTAGTCGAAACTCAGACTGATGCTTCAGACCCATCATGGTCATCTTTGTTAAGTAATTAAGTAAAAAAACTTGATTTTTTAACTTGAAACCTCTAATTAGTTGTGAAAAAGTAAGTAATTGAAATTAGCAGCAAGGAGCAATTTAATGATATTAAGTAAAATTTTAAAAAATGGATTTCTGATACTAGCGGCGTGCTTGGTTTTAACAGCGTGTGCAACAAAAAAAGAAGTTACTACCGCTCCTGAAATTTCAGGTCAAATTCAAGGTGACACATATACTGGAGATGACACAGTTAAATATTTAGCTGACGGTGTTCCAGATAGAGTTTTCTTTGCAACAAATGAGTCAATTTTAACTACAGCTTCTAGAGAAACTTTAAGAGCACAAGCTGCTTGGATGAGAAAAAATTCTAATATTAATGTAGTTGTAGAAGGACATGCTGATGAAAGAGGCACAAGAGAGTATAACTTAGCTCTAGGAGAAAGAAGAGCAAATTCAGCTAAAGACTATTTAATGACCTACGGAATTTCTTCGGACAGAATATCAATTCTAAGCTATGGTAAAGAAAGACCAGTTGATGCTGGCTCTACTCCTTTAGCTTGGTCAAAAAACAGAAGATCAGTAACTGTTAAAGCAAATTAGTAATTTAAATTTAAAGACCCTAAAACATAAGAGTTTAAGGGTCTTTTTTTTGCCATTTTTATAACCATAAATCTATCCAACAATGAGATTTACACTTAAGATAATATTTTTAATTTTATTTAATTTAAGTTTTTTAAGTAATTCTTTTGGAGATAATCATAATATTTATGAAACTTTGGAAATTATTAAGAATGATCTGAAAACTCTTGAAAGAGCAGTTTATTCTGGTTCATTCGAAATCAACACATCATCATCTAATGAAGACTCAAGTATTGGTTTAGACAGTAACTCAGAGGATGTACTCACAAGACATTTATTAAAATTATCTGAAGTTGAGGATCAATTTAGACAATTAACTAATAAGTTTGAGGAAATTAATTTTAAACTTGATAAATTATCTAATAGGTTATCAAAAATTCAAGCAGATAACCAGATACGATTTCAAGATATAGAGTCTTCAATAAGTTCGGGTGAAATTACAACTCAATTAACATCAAAACCAAAAATAGACACAAAAAATGAAATATTACCTGGGAGTTCTCAACCACAAGATTTAGGTACAATTACATACAAAGATACTGAGACATCTGAAACTTCTCAACAAATTCAATCAGTGGATACCACTGCAACTGTGTTAACCGAAACCTTTCAAGCTGAAGAAAAATTATTACCTCAAGATTTAACTCCAAAGAAACAGTATGAATTTGCAACAAGTTTTTTAAAAGTTGGTGATTATACTACAGCTGAAAGAGCTTTTAGAGAATTTGTTTTAGACAATAGTGAGCATGAATTAGCTGGTAGTGCTCAGTACTGGTATGCAGAAACATTTAGAATAAGACAACTTTATACTGATGCTGCATCTGCTTATTTAGAAGGTTATCAAAAATATCCAAAAGGTAATAAGGCTCCTATAAATTTGTTAAAACTTGGTGTATCAATGGTTCAGATTGGAGAAAAAGATCAAGGTTGTAAAATGATAAATGGAGTAGAGTTACAATACCCTAAGGCTAATCAATCAGTAATTCAAAAAGCAAAATATGAGTCTAAAAAATTCGAATGCATCAAAGAAGACTCATAAGTTTTTATTAAATAAATTAAAAGATAGACGAACTCTTAAAATCTATAAAAAATTTGAGAATGAATTAGCAATTAATAAAAATTTTATTGTAGCTGTTTCAGGAGGCCCAGACAGTCTTGCACTGTCTTTTTTATCAAAGATCTATTCAATCAAAAAATCTTTGGATGCAAAATATTTTATTGTTGATCATGGATTGAGAAAAAACTCAACAACAGAAGCCAAAAATGTTCAAAAAAAATTAAAAAATTTCTCTATAAAATTAAATATTTTAACTTGGAGAGGATTTAAGCCAAAGAAAAATATTCAATCTATTGCCAGAGAAAAAAGATACAAATTGTTATGTGATAGAGCAAAAAAATACAGAATAGAAAATATTCTAGTTGGCCATCATTTAGATGATTTATTTGAAAATTTTTTTATAAGAATTTTAAGAGGAAGTGGTTTGCAAGGATTAGTCTCTTTAGATAGAGAGACACAAAGAAACAATATTAATCTAATTAGACCCTTAATAAACATTGAAAAAGATGATTTAGTTTATATTAGCAAACTTGTTTTTAAATCATATATTATAGATCCATCAAATGAAGATGATAAGTTTAAAAGAGTTAAAGTTAGAAATTTATTAAAAGAATTAAGCTTAGAGGGATTGGATAAAAATAAATTTTTTTCAACAATAAAAAATTTAAAATTTGCTAATCAAAATATAAAATTTTATACAAAAAAAAACTTAGAAGAAAATGTAACTATTTTTCAAAAAAAACAAAATGCTATTCTAAAAGAAAATTTTTTTTCTCAATCAGAAGAAGTTATATTTAGGTCTTTTGGTGAGGTAATAAAAATTATAGGAAAAAAATATTATACTGTTAGAGGAAAAAAAATTGATAAGATTATTGATTTAGTAAAATCTAAATCATCATTTAAAGTTACTTTAGGAGGATGTGTAATTAAAAAGGTTAATGAAACCATTATATTGTCAAAAGAGTAATAAAATATAAATATTTAATGATATTTTGTCACTTGTTAATCTTGTAATAATTCTTATCTTACAATTATGAATTTAAAAAATCTCGCTATGTGGGGAATTATAGTCTTCTTGACTATTGGTTTATATAATATGTTCAAGAATCCACAATCAAACGTAAGAAGTGGAAATCAAATTATATTTTCAGAGTTTTTAACCTCAGTTGAAAATGGAGAGGTTTTAAAAGTTGACATTCAAGGTAACAATATCAAAGGAGTTTTTTCTAATGGTAACTCCTTTTCTACATATTCTCCTAATGACCCTAACTTAATTGAAAAGCTATCAGATAAAGGAGTTAGCATTTCTGCTGCACCTTTAGATGAAAAAATGCCATCATTATTTGGAGTTCTTTTATCTTGGTTCCCAATGTTACTTTTAATTGCAGTCTGGATTTTCTTTATGAGACAAATGCAAGGTGGCAAAGGTGGTGCGATGGGATTTGGAAAATCTAAAGCCAAAATGATGAATGAGCTTAAAGGTAAAGTTACATTTAATGATGTTGCAGGAGTTGAAGAAGCTAAAGAAGAAGTTGAAGAAATTGTAGAATTTTTAAAAGATCCAAAGAAATTTAGTAGACTTGGGGGAAAAATACCAAGAGGTGCATTATTAGTAGGACCTCCTGGAACAGGAAAAACTTTATTAGCAAGAGCAATTGCTGGAGAAGCTGGAGTTCCTTTTTTTACAATTTCAGGTTCTGATTTTGTAGAAATGTTTGTTGGAGTAGGAGCCTCAAGAGTAAGGGATATGTTTGAGCAAGGTAAAAAAAATTCACCATGTATTATTTTTATAGATGAAATAGATGCGGTTGGCAGAAGTAGAGGTGCTGGTTTGGGAGGTGGTAATGATGAAAGAGAACAAACCTTAAACCAATTGTTAGTAGAAATGGATGGGTTTGAAACTAACGAAGGTGTTATTATAATTGCTGCAACAAACAGACCTGACGTTCTTGATCCAGCTTTATTAAGACCCGGTAGATTTGATAGGCAGGTGGTTGTTTCAAATCCAGATATTATTGGAAGAGAAAAAATCCTAAAAGTTCATGTTAAAAAAATTAAAATGGCACCAGATGTAAATTTAAGAACTATAGCAAGAGGAACCCCTGGTTTTTCTGGAGCTGATTTAGCCAATCTAGTTAATGAGTCAGCTTTATTAGCCGCAAGAAAAAATAAAAGAATTGTAACCTTAATTGAGTTTGAAGAAGCTAAAGATAAGGTAATGATGGGATCTGAGAGACGTTCAATGGTGATGACAGAAGATGAAAAAAAATTA
The DNA here is from genome assembly GCA_014653385.1 of Pelagibacterales bacterium SAG-MED50. Taxonomy (GTDB): domain Bacteria; phylum Pseudomonadota; class Alphaproteobacteria; order Pelagibacterales; family Pelagibacteraceae; genus Pelagibacter. Next base: position 47,137 of record JACWER010000010.1, read on the forward strand.
ACAGCATATCATGAAGGTGGACATGCTTTAGTGTCATTTAATATGCCAAGCTATGATCCAATACACAAAGCAACAATAATTCCAAGAGGTAGAGCTTTAGGTATGGTTATGAATTTACCAGAAAGAGATAAACATGGATATTCAATAAAATACTTAAAAGCTAGGATGGCTGTCTGTTTTGGTGGTAGAGTTGCAGAAGAATTAATTTTTGGAAAAGACAATATTTCTACAGGAGCAGGAGGTGGTAGTGGATCAGATATTAATCAAGCTACACAACTTGCTAGAGCTATGGTTACAAAATATGGAATGAGTGAAGAAATGGGGCCAATAGAATATGGTGAAAACCAGGAGGAAGTATTTTTAGGAAGATCAGTTACACAAACTCAATCTGTTTCAGAAGATGTGGCTCAAAAAATAGATAAAGAAATTAGAAAGTTAGTTGATGAAGGTTATAATCAGGCTACAAAAATATTAACTGAAAAAATTGATGATTTACACAAAATCGCTAAAGCTTTGATTACTTATGAGACTTTAACAGGTGAGGAAATTGAAAATATAATTAATAAAAATTTATACCCAAAAGATAAAATAGTTGAAAAACTAGATGAAAATGACGATCAAAGCTCAGCTTTAGGTGCAATGGGTTTAAAGCCTAAAATAGTTCATTAACAAAAAGTAATGAGAAGATATTACACTAGAGTGTGTAATTTCTATTACGGTAAAGAGTCAAGATTACTAGTCAATACTAATAAATCGATTCCTCTTAATGGAAATATAAATATTTCATTTGATCATATCGAAATAATATCAAGAACTTCAAAAAAAAAAATCCCTATAAATAAAATTAATAGTTTAGCAAAATCATTAAAAAAATTAATTAAATTAGATTTAGAAAAAATAAGATCAAAGAAAAAAAATTTTTCAAATTTAAATTTTATACAAATTCCAAATATAATGGGAGTATTAAACCTCACACCAGATAGTTTCTCGGATGGAGGAAAATTTAATACAAAAAACAAGGGTTTAAAACATGCTTTAGAAATGTTTAACTCAGGAGCAAATATTATTGACATAGGTGGGGAGTCTACTCGCCCAGGATCAAAAGCAATAGATAATAAAACAGAATGGAAAAGAATAGAAAAAATAGTAAAATTAATAAGTAAAAAAATTCCAATGTCTTTAGATACTAGAAAATCTGAAGTTATGAAAAAAGGAATTAAGTATGGAGTTAAAATTATTAATGATGTCTCTGGATTAGATTACGACCCTGAAACTATTAATGTTTTAAAAAAATATAAAATACCTTTTGTTATCCAGCATTCACAAGGAACACCTGAAAAAATGCAAAATAAACCAAGGTATAAAAATGAATTGTTAGATATTTTTGATTTTTTTGAGAAGAAGATAAAATCTTTAAAAAAAATTGGCATTAAACATAACAATATCATTATTGATCCAGGAATAGGTTTTGGAAAAAATTTGAAACATAATATGAATCTTATTAGAAATATTTCTATTTTTCATTCTCTAGGTTTTCCTATACTTGTGGGTAACTCAAAAAAAAGATTTATTAAAGAAATAGCAGGAAAAAATGATACAAAAAGTAGAATTGGAGGAACAATGACGTCTTCAATTTATCTGATGATGCAGGGTGTGCAAATCTTAAGAATACATGATGTAAATGAATTGCTTCAGGGTGTAAAAGTCTTTAAAGAAATAATGAAATATTAATGACAAAAAAATATTTTGGGACCGATGGAATAAGAGGCGCAATTAATAGCAAGCATATCAATGGAGATATGTTTTTTAAGTTTGGACTAGCATCAGGAACATATTTTAAATCGCAAAAAAAAAGAAAACAAACGGCAATTATAGCTAAAGATACAAGATTATCTGGTTATACGCTTGAACCTGCGCTTGTTTCAGGATTGGCCTCAGCTGGAATGCATGTTTATACATTTGGCCCTATGCCAACAAATGGTTTGGCCATGTTAACTAAAACAATGAAAGCTAATATGGGTATTATGATAACTGCTTCTCACAATCCTCATAATGATAATGGTTTAAAATTATTTGGTCCAGATGGTATGAAATTATCTGATAACATAGAAAAAAAAATTGAAAAGTTAATAGATAAAAAAATTTTAATAAATCTTTCTAGTCCTGAAAAATTAGGTAGAGTTAAAAGATTAGAGAGTGGAACGAAAGAATATTTAAACATTATTAAAAAAAATTTTCCAAAAGAATTTAATTTAAGAGGTCTTAGAATAGTAATCGATTGTGCAAATGGAGCAGGTTATAAAGCTGGACCAGAATTGCTAAAGTCTTTAGGAGCAAAAGTGATTGCGGTTGGTATAAATCCAAATGGAATAAATATTAATAAAAACTGTGGTTCGACTTATCCTAATAAGATAAAACTTGCGGTAAAAAAATACAAAGCTCATCTTGGTATTTCTTTAGATGGTGATGCTGATAGAATTATTATGAGTGATGAATTAGGAAATATAATTGATGGAGATCAAATAATTGCAGCAATAGCCACAAGATGGAAAAACAAAAAAATGTTAAAAGGTGGAGTTATAGGAACTTTAATGTCTAATTATGGTTTGGAAAAATTTTTTGAAGCTAATAAGATAAAATTTATTAGAGCAAACGTTGGAGATAGGTATGTAAAAGAAAAAATGCAAAAAAATAATTTTAATCTAGGTGGCGAACAATCTGGACACATTATTTTAGGTAAATTCGCAACAACAGGAGATGGTTTGTTAGTAGCATTAGAAGTTTTATTTGCTTTAAGAAAAGGAAAAAAAGCCAGTTCTTTCTTTAATAAGTTTAAAAAAACTCCTCAAATTCTAGAAAATATATTAGTTAAAGATAGATCTATAATTAAAAGCTCATATGTAAAAAAATCTATTAAAAAAGCGCAAAAATTAATGAATGGTCATGGAAGAATACTTGTAAGAGCGTCAGGTACAGAGTCAAAAATAAGAGTTATGGGTGAAAGTGAAAACAAAAAACTTTTAGAGAAGTGTATAAATATTATTTTAACTAAAATAAAGTGAAGCCTAATTCTAAAGTATTAATTATTGCAGGATCCGACTCATCAGGTGGGGCCGGAATTCAAGCAGATATCAAAACTATTACTGCACTTGGATCTTACGCGATGACTGCAATTACTGCTATTACATCCCAAAACACAACAGGAGTTAAATCAATTGTTCCAATTCCACCAAAAGAAATTTCAAATCAGATTTTATTCACAGCTAAAGATATTAAGCCTGATGCAATTAAGATTGGTATGTTACATTCTACAAAGGTAATAGATTCAGTTATAAGTTCTCTTAAATTTATTAAAACAAATAAAATAGTTCTCGATCCTGTAATGGTTGCAAAAGGGGGAACAAAATTAATAGATGATAAAGCAATTAATTTACTAAAAACCAAATTAGTAAAAAGAATATCATTAATTACTCCCAATATTCCTGAAGCTGAAATATTAGCCAATATGAATATAAAATGTAAAGAAGATATGATCTTTGCAGCTTACAAATTAATAGAAATTGGCGCAAATAATGTATTGATTAAAGGAGGACATTTAACTTCAAATATTGTCCAAGATATATTTGTTTCAAAATCTGATATTAAAATTTTTAATAGTAAAAGATACAATACAAAAAATACCCATGGAACAGGTTGTACTTTATCTAGTGCAATCACTACATTTTTATCATGTGGAAAAACTATAATGAAATCTTGTGAGCTTGGTATTAAGTATGTAAGTTCAGGCATAAGAACTAATCCTAAATACGGTAAAGGTCATGGCCCAATTAATCATCTCCATACAATCAATATAGAAAGAAAATTTAGGTAATGAAAAATATAGTTGTAGTTGGGTCTCAATGGGGTGATGAAGGAAAAGGTAAAATCGTTGATTGGCTTTCTGAACAAGCAGATGTAGTAATTAGATTTCAAGGAGGGCATAATGCAGGTCATACACTAGTAATTGATGGTGTGACTTATAAGTTGAGATTATTACCATCTGGAATTGTACGAAAAAATAAAATTTCAATTATTGGAAATGGAGTTGTTGTTGATCCTTGGGCATTACTAGAAGAAATTGAGGAAATTAAATCAAAAGGAGTTGATGTAAGCATCAATAATTTTATTATTTCTGAAGCTGCAAATTTAATTTTACCATTTCATAGAGAAATGGATGAAATAAGAGAGGATGCAGCAGGAAAAGGAAAAATTGGAACAACTAGAAGAGGTATTGGTCCAGCATATGAAGACAAAGTTGGAAGACGATCTATTAGAGTAATGGATCTTAGATCTGAAAAAAATTTAGATCAAAGATTAGAATCTGTTTTAGTTCATCACAATGCAATTAGAAAAGGTCTTGGAAAAAAAATTTTTGAAAAAGAACAGTTAAAATCTGACTTATTAAACATTGCACCTCAAATATTGAAGTTTTCTCAGCCAGTTTGGCTCAAGATTGATGAGTTTAAAAAACAAAAAAAGAAAATTCTTTTTGAAGGCGCTCAGGGAATTTTATTAGATGTAGATCATGGCACTTACCCTTATGTAACATCCTCTAATACAGTTGCATCAAGTGCTGCAACAGGTACAGGATGTGGCCCAAACTCAATTAATTATGTTTTGGGAATTACAAAAGCCTACACAACTAGAGTTGGTGAAGGTCCTTTTCCAACTGAATTAACTGATGATGTGGGAGAATTATTAGGCACACGTGGAAAAGAGTTTGGCACTGTGACTAGTAGAAAAAGAAGATGTGGCTGGTTTGATGGTGTATTGGTAAGGCAAACAATAAAAATTTCAGGCATCCATGGTATTGCACTTACTAAACTTGATGTTCTTGATGAATTAGATGAAATTAAAATGTGTGTTGAATATGAGCTTGATGGAAAAAAGATAGATTATTTACCTGCAGCACTTGAAGACCAACTAAAAATAAAACCAATCTATAAAATCTTTCCTGGATGGAAAACATCTACTAATGGAATTAAAGATATGGTTGCTTTACCTGAAAATGCAAAAAAATATATTCATGCAGTAGAGGAATTTATAGGTGCAAAAGTTTCTAGCGTATCAACTAGCCCTGAAAGAGATGATACTATTTTAATTGAGAATCCTTTTGATATTTAATTTACTGGCAGCAGATTTTTAGATTTTGCCATAAGTAGCATTTGCTTTTGTAATTTCTCAAATGCTTTGTTTTCAATTTGTCTTACTCTTTCTCTACTGATTTTATGTTTTTTACTTAAATCTTCCAAAGTTATTGGGTTATCATTTAATCTTCTAGAGTATAAAATTTCTTTTTCTCTTTCATTTAAGACTTTAATTGAATTTTTTAATAGATCTTTTCTTTGCTCCATTTCTTCTTGATGAGCATACTTTAAATCATGGTCGAGCTCTTTATCAACCAACCAATCTTGCCATTCATCTCCATCTTCACCAACTTGAGCATTTAATGAAAACTCTTTACCAGAAAGCCTTCTATTCATTGAAACAACTTCATCTTTACTCACATCTAGTTTATCGGCTATTTCATTCACATGCTCATCTCTTAAATCACCCTCTGCTTGAGGTGCAATTTGATTTTTTATTTTTTTAAGATTGAAAAATAATTTCTTTTGAGCTGTGGTAGTTCCTATTTTAACTAAGCTCCAAGATCTTAATATATATTCCTGGATAGAAGCCTTGATCCACCACATAGCGTATGTTGCTAATCTAAAACCTTTTTCAGGTTCAAATTTTTTAACTGCTTGCATAAGACCAACATTACCCTCAGAAATCATTTCATTTACAGGTAGACCATATCCTTTGTAGCCCATTGCAATTTTGGCTACTAACCTTAAATGGCTTGTTACTAATTTTTCAGCTGCTTTGATATTGCCTGTAGTTTTCCAATTTTTTGCTAACATGTATTCTTCTTCTGCAGCTAGCATTGGAAATTTCTTTATTTGATCTAAATATGCAGATAGACCCCCTTCATTTGAAAGAGCTGGTACATTGCTGTTAAAAGTTCTGTTCATCGCTGTATTTATTTAATTAACTATATTAAATTTTCAATGATTTATTTGTTAGTATTTCTAAGCATTTTTAATAAATTATTTAGTTCTTGTGGTAAAATTGAGGAAAAAATCATTTCCTCACTAGTTCTTGGATGAATAAATCCTAGAGTTTTTGCATGTAAAAATTGTCTATTTAATTTAGAGATCAAACTTTCTAATCCTATATCTATATTTTTTAGCTTCTTATATTTTTTTTTATATTTATCATCTCCTACAATGCTGTTTCCCATATAAGTCATATGAACACGAATTTGGTGAGTTCTTCCAGTTTCTAGTTTACACTCAACTAAACTTAATGTTGGCGTTTTATCATTTTCAAAAATTTCTATAGTTTTATAATTTGTAATTGCATGTTTACCTTTAGATCTACTAACTTCCATTAATTGTCTATTCTTTGAGCTTCGAGTTACAAAAGTATCAATTCTACCAGATGAAGGTCTTAGTTTGCCCCAAATCAAAAGCTGATAAACTCTTGTGATTGTATGGTCACTAAATTGTTTTGATAAATTTTCATGTGTCTCATTATTTTTTGCAATAACCACTAAACCTGACGTATTTTTATCAATTCTATGTACAATACCTGGTCTAAGTTCATCTCCGATATTTGATAGTGAGTTTTTATCATAATGGATTAATGCATTGACAATTGTTTTGTCATAATTTCCTGCACCTGGATGCATAATTATTCCAGCTGGCTTATTTATCACTAATAAATCCTCATCTTCATGAATTATTTCTAGTTTAAAGTCATAAGGTTTCAAAGAAGCTTCTTGAGGTTCTGGTATGCTAAGGCTTAATTTGTCACCAGTTAAAACTTTTTTTGAAGGACTGTTAATAATTTGATTATTTAGTTTTAGTTTTTCTTTAAGGATTAAATTTTTGATTCTAGTTCTGCTAATTAATTCTTCTCTTTTGTTGATTAATACATCAACTCTTAGATTATTTTCATTTTCTTCAACTATAAAATTAATGTTTTTTTCCATAAAATGTAATATTAATACTATATGCGCTTGTAGCTCAACTGGATAGAGCGCCTGACTTCGGATCAGGAGGTTCTGGGTTCGACTCCTAGCAGGCGCGCCACTAAAAATATTGAGCTTTCTTAATTTTCTCATCATTTAAAAAAGTCAAGATCAAAACAATTATGAACGAAATAGATACTGATGAAGAGTGTAAAACTGAAGCAAGCTTATTTTCTTTAAAAATTTTTTTTAAGTATATTAAGTTTATTTGATTTTAAGGTAATTAGATACCTATAAACTTTAAAAGCAGTCATAGAGTAAAATATTGTTTACAAATATTCGATCATTCTATAATTAAAAGATTCATAATTAATTTAAACATTTAAGTAATAAGTAAATTTTTTTGTATTAAATATTGAAATTTAAGCTTTAGGCCATAATACAAATTTATAAATTGACTTTGTGCTAAAGTGTCAATTAAGAGGAATATGAAATGCATGATACTGCTTTGATATATGGAAAAAAATTTTTTGACATTTATTTAAAAAATGTTGAAAATTTGACTATTGTAGATATAGGCTCTGAGGATGTGAATGGAAGCCTAAGATCCGTTGCTCCTTCAAACAACAAATATGTTGGAGTTGATTTTGCAAAAGCAAGGGGTGTAGATATTGTAATTAAAGATCCATATTCTTTGCCTTTTGATAATGAGACGGTCGATGTTATTGTAAGCAGTTCTTGCTTCGAACACTCAGAGTTTTTTTGGCTTGTTTTTAATGAAATGTTAAGAATTCTGAAACCTTCAGGCTTGATTTATATGAATGTTCCTTCAAATGGAGCGTATCATAGATACCCGGTTGATTGCTGGCGCTTTTATCCAGATAGTGGAGTTGCTCTTCAGAATTGGGGAAATAAAAGTGGATACAACTGTGCAATGCTGGAATCATTTATTGGTGTTAAAAAAAAAGATGTGTGGAATGATTTTGTTGCTGTGTATGTAAAAGATGATAATCACTCATCCAAATATTGCAACCGAATTCAAGACACTCTCCCAGAGTTCACAAATGGAAGGCTTTATAAATCAGAAAATATCACTGAGTATGATTTATATTTACCACTATCAATTAAAACTTGGAAAAAAAAAATAAAAAAAATATTTGGAATAAGTGCTACTAAGAATAATAAGCAAACTTAGTCAATAAACAACTATTCATTTTTAAGATATTATTAAAACAAATTAAACTAACTGAAAAAGTTAAAATTAATTTATTCACCAATATTTATTAATGTGCCTTTGTCTCTAGCTTTATCAAATGAATAATAAAATACTGATATTGCTGCAATAAGATATGCAGCATTAAGGTAAAGAGCTTGCATAATATTTTCATAATTAACAGATTGATTAACTAAAATATTTCTTGTTTCTTCAAAAATATAAACCAATGGTAGGGCATAAGCTATTGATTGAAAAATTTCTGGCAGGGTTTCAACTGGATAATAAATACATCCAAAGGGTGCTAGCAAAAACATAGTTGACCATGCAATATTTTCAAAAGATGGACCAAATCTTAATAGTCCTGCTGAAACAAATAATCCAAGTGTAATCCCAAAAATATATAAACTTAAAAAAAGAAACGCCAGAGGCAAACCTAAATCCAATAATGATATTCCAAATATAGGAGATGTTAATAGTATTGCTGGAATCAATCCAATTAAAGCTCTAATTAAAGCTGTAAAGACCAGTGATATAATAATTTCACTGATTTTCATTGGGGCAATAAATAAGTTGGTAAAATTTCTACTCCATATTTCTTCT
>JACWER010000011.1 GCA_014653385.1 Pelagibacterales bacterium SAG-MED50
AAACCATCCAGTTAAAAATTTAATTCATGACAATGTTGAAATCACTAGTCAAAATCACGGCTTTGAGGTTATCACAGAAAATTTACCAAAGAATATTGAAGTCACTCATAAGTCTTTATTTGATAATAGTATTGAGGGTATCAAATTAAAAAACAAACCAGTGTTTTCAGTTCAATATCACCCTGAATCTAACCCTGGACCACAAGACAGTGTTTATTTGTTTCAAGAATTTATTAACAATATGAAAAAAAATGCCAAAAAGAAAAGATTTTAAAAAAATATTAGTTGTTGGAGCTGGTCCAATTATCATTGGCCAAGCTTGTGAATTTGATTATTCAGGAACACAAGCCTGTAAAGCCTTAAGAGATGAAGGATACAAAGTTGTCTTAATTAACTCAAATCCTGCAACAATTATGACCGATCCTGACGTTGCTGATAAAACTTACATTGAGCCTATTACTCTCGAGGTTTTAGAAAAAATTCTCAAAAAAGAAAAACCAGATGCAATTCTTCCAACGATGGGTGGTCAAACGGCTCTTAACCTTGCAATGGAAGCTGAGAAAAAAGGAATTCTAAAAAAATATAAAATAGAACTAATTGGGGCTAACTCTAAAGCAATTTCAAATGCAGAGGATAGAAAGAAATTTAGAAAAAACATGATCGATATTGGTTTAGATTTACCTAAATCTGAAATCGTAAATAACATCAATCAATCGTCTAAAGTTTTAAAGAAAATTGGATTGCCAGCAATCATAAGACCTGCATTTACTCTTGGAGGTCTTGGAGGTGGTATTGCTAAAAATGAAAAAGAATATCAAAAAATTATTAAAAGTGGATTACACGAGTCTCCTGTAAACCAAGTTCTAGTTGAAGAGTGCTTGGAGGGTTGGAAAGAATTTGAGATGGAAGTTATAAGAGATAAAAAAGATAATTGTATCATCATCTGTTCGATTGAAAATATCGATCCAATGGGAATTCATACTGGAGATTCTGTAACTGTTGCCCCTGCTCTCACCTTAACCGATAAAGAATACCAAGTAATGAGAAATGCCTCCATTGCATGTCTTAGGAAAATTGGAGTTGAAACAGGTGGATCAAATGTTCAGTTTGCAATCAATCCAAAAAATGGGAGAATGGTTGTAATTGAAATGAACCCGAGAGTATCTCGTTCATCTGCACTTGCATCAAAAGCAACAGGTTTTCCAATTGCAAAAGTTGCCGCTAAACTTGCAGTTGGCTACACTTTGGATGAATTAAAAAATGAAATCACAAAAGTAACTCCTGCATCATTTGAGCCCAGCATTGATTATGTGGTAACCAAAATTCCAAGATTTACCTTTGAAAAATTTTCAACTTCTACTGCAACATTAGGTACTTCCATGAAGTCAGTTGGTGAGGCCATGGCAATTGGAAGAAACTTTAAAGAGTCGCTTCAAAAAGCTTTAGTGTCACTTGAAACAGGGTTTTCAGGATTAGATAGAATATTTGATCTAAACAAAAAACAAATTGAAAAGAAACTAAAAGAAAGTATTCCAAATAAAATCTTACTAGTTGCTGAAGCAATTAGAAAAAAGATCAATTTAAAGAGAATATTTACTTTATCTAAGATTGATCCGTGGTTCTTAGAACAAATTAAAGAAATTGTAGATAATGAAACTAAAATTAAGAATAAAGGATTACCTAAAGATTTTAATGAATTTAACCGAATTAAATCAATTGGTTTTTCTGATAAAAAACTATCAGAGTTAACAAAAATTTCTGAAGATGCTGTCAGACGAAAAAGAACAGCACTTAAAATATTACCTGTATTTAAGAAGGTTGATACTTGTGCAGCTGAATTTAAATCGTTTACTCCTTATATGTATTCAACTTACCAAAGAAATTTCTCATTTAATTCAGAGTGTGAAGCTGATCCATCAGCTAAGAAAAAAATCATAATATTAGGTGGTGGGCCTAATAGAATAGGACAAGGGATTGAGTTTGATTATTGCTGTTGTCAGGCTAGTTTTGCATTGAAAGACGCAGGTTTTGAGACCATTATGATTAACTGTAACCCTGAAACAGTTTCAACTGATTATGATACCAGTGACCGGTTATATTTTGAGCCGTTAAAAGAAGAATATGTATTTAATATTATAAAAAAAGAAAAAGAAAAAGGAAACCTAATTGGGATTATTGCTCAATTTGGTGGCCAAACTCCAATTAAACTTGCTAAATTTTTACACGATAACAAACTTCCAATTTTAGGAACACAGTACACATCAATTGATTTAGCAGAAGATAGGGATTTATTTAGAAATCTTCTTAATAAATTAAAATTAAAGCAAGCTGAGAGTGGAATTGCTAAAACGTTTAAGCAAGCTATTCAAATAGCAGAGAGAATTGGCTTACCTTTAATGGTTAGACCTTCTTATGTATTAGGTGGTAGAGCTATGGAAATTGTTCACGAAAAAAGTCAGCTTAAAAACTTTGTTGAAGAAGCATTTAAAGCAGCTGAAGAAAACCCAATTTTAATTGATAAGTTTATTGATCATGCAATGGAAGTTGATGTTGATGCAATATCTGATGGTAAACAGGTTCACGTAGCAGGTATTATGCAGCACATAGAAGAAGCTGGAATTCACTCAGGTGACTCAGCTTGTAGCTTGCCTCCAATATCAATTAAACCACATTTAATTAAAAAAATAGAAAATCAAACTAAGAAATTAGCTTTAGCTTTAAAAGTTAAAGGTTTTATGAATATTCAATTTGCAATTAAAAAGGATGAAATTTATGTAATTGAGGTAAATCCTAGAGCTAGTAGAACAGTTCCATTTGTATCAAAAGCAAAAGGTCTTCCTCTAGCTAAAATTGCATCACGTGTAATGGCTGGTGAAAAATTATCTAAGTTTAATTTAAAAGATAAATCTAAAGGAATGTATGCTGTAAAAGAAGCTGTATTTCCTTTTAATAAATTTCCAAACAGCGACCTCCTTTTAGGTCCTGAAATGAAATCAACAGGTGAAGTAATGGGATTTGATAAAGATTTTGGTATGGCGTTTGCTAAAAGCCAAATTGGTGCTGCAAACTCATTACCAAAAAATGGACTTGCATTCGTCTCATTAAAAGACTCTCACAAAGATGAAGGAATAGAATTAGCAAAAGATCTTATAAAATTAAATTTCACACTTTGTGCAACTAAAGGAACTGCAGAATATTTTAGAAAACATAAAATTAAATGCAGAATTATTAATAAAGTAAGTAGCGGATCTCCTCATATTGTAGATGTCTTAGACTCTAAAAAAATTGCTTTAGTAATTAATACTGGGGGCGGAAACTCTGAACATAGATTAAATGATGCAATAGCACTTAGAAGAGCAACATTAAAAAACAAAGTGCCGTATTGTACTAATATGTCAACTGCTCAAGCATGTTTACAAGCAATCAAATCTCTTAAAACTAAAAAATTAGAAGTAAATTCTTTGCAGGACATTTAAATTTTAAACATCCACAATTAATGTATCTTTAGACCCGCCACCTTGAGAGCTATTAACAATTGTACTTCCTTTTCTAAGTGCAACTCTTGTTAATCCTCCTGTGCTGACATAAGTAGTTTTTCCGCTAAGCACAAAAGGTCTTAAATCTAGATGCCTTGGTTCAATATCATTCTCAGTAATTGTTGGTGCTGTTGAAAGAGTTTCAAGTGGTTGTGCAATATACTCTCTTGGGTTTCTCTTAATTTTTGCTATTACATCATCTCTTTCTTTTTTATCTGCTTTAGGACCTATCATGATTCCATAACCACCAGAGGCATTAGCAGGTTTCACAACTAATTTTGATATATTTTCAATGACATAATGTCTTTCGTTTTTATTGTGACATAAGTAAGTTTCAACCTGATTCAAGATAGGCTGTTCACCAAGATAATAAACAATCATTTTATTAACATAAGTATAAACTACTTTGTCATCAGCAATTCCTGTACCTATAGCATTTATGATGCCAACGTTCCCTTTACGCCAACTTTTAAATAATCCTGGAACACCTATAACTGACTCTTTATTAAATACCTTGGGGTCTAAAAAATTATCATCAAGACGTCTGTATATGCAATCGACCTTAAGTGGACCTTTTACAGTTTTCATATAAACAATATCGTTTTCAACAAACAAATCTTTTCCTTCTACTAAAGCAATACCCATCTGATCTGCCAAGAAAGAATGCTCAAAATAAGCTGAGTTATATATGCCTGGTGTTAAAACTACCATATGAGGATTTGCAGTTTTTTTTGGAATACACTCAACCATACAATTGAATAATTTATTTGTGTACTGATGAATTGATGCAACTTTATACCTAGTAAATAGTTCTGGAAACACATCTCTCATTACCATTCTGTTTTCAAGCATATAAGAAACTCCAGATGGAACTCTTAAGTTATCTTCTAAAACTAAATAATCACCATTTGCATTTCTTATTAAGTCCACACCTGAAATATTTGACCAAGCTTTGTGTTTAGGTGAAAACCCCTCGCATTCTTTTACATAATAGGGAGAGTTAAAAATTATTTCTTTTGGAACTACTTTATCTTTGAATATTTTTTTTTGATTATAGACATCATCAATAAACAAATTTAAAGCTTTCACGCGTTGCTTTAAACCTTTTGAGACCTTGTTCCATTGTGTTTTTGGGATTATTCGTGGGATAATATCAAGGGGCCATTTTTTTTCTTCTGCTCTATTATTAGCGGCATATACTCTAAAGTTTATACCTCTAGCACTTATTGTGCTTTGACAATTTTTCTCAATTTCTTGAAGTTTTTTTTTACCGTATCTTTCTAAGATTGATGAAATTATTGTAGCATGTTTTCGAAGTTTATTATCTTTAGTAAAATATCCATCATAAGCTTGTTTTGAGTTGTAATTATTCCAGAGTTTTGAAACCATATTACAATAATGTCCATTACTTGCCTAAAATATGCAAATGCATAATGCAGATATCAGTTATGCTTTTAATTGATTATTAATTTACCTTAAAATTATCTATTTTAATAATTGAGATGACATACTGTATAGGTATTAAAACGAATGAAGGACTTGTATTTGCTTCAGACTCTAGGACAAACGCAGGTCTAGATAACGTCAATATTTATTCTAAAATGTTAACTCATGATATAGGTGATAGAACTATTGTCATAGTTACATCTGGAAATTTAGGAACATCTCAAGCAGTTTTTAAATCAATTGAAAAAGATCTAAAGAGTACTACGGGTATAATGAATTTAAATACCTGTAGTGATTTTGAACAAATAGCATCTTATGTTGGATCATTAAATATTGAACACTCAGCGCCTCAAGGAATAAATACTGACAACGTTTTGTTGGGTTCTACTTTTATTGTTGGTGGACAGATTAAAGGGCAGCAACATGAGTTATATTTGGTTTATCCTCAGGGTAATTATATAAGACCAGCAGATAGTAAACCCTACCTCGTAATCGGCGAGGTAAAATATGGTAAACCAATTCTTGATAGAGTTATAAAACCAACTGTTTCTATTGGTGATGCATCACGCTGTGCACTGATTTCAATGGACTCTACCTTAAAAAGTGATCTTACGGTTGGACCTCCAATAGATTTTGCAGTTCTTAAAAAAGATGATGACAATCTATCTATGCTTGAATGTTTAAATGTTACAGACGAGAATTATGCAATGGTTTGTAATCAATGGTCAGAGGGAATTTTCAAAGTTTTTGACTCATTTTCAAGATTTGATTGGGAAAAATAAAATTATTTAACTTTCCAATCTGTCTCAAAAGTCACGTAATTAACTTGCAAACATCGTCTTTCTTTTAAAATTTTTTTTTTTTCCATTCCATGCCAGGTGTTTGGCCCACTCGTAAAAAGATAACCGTAATTATTTCTATAAGGTAAAGTTTTAACTTTTTCTAACTTGTCATTATAAAAATCTGTGCCTAAATCCTCAGACTCATTGGTATTATTAACAAATATTAATCCTGACATTAACTTTTCTTTAATATCGCAGTGGGGTTTTAGCCAAAAACCCTCTCGATCACAGATAACTTCAACTCTAACATATGAATTTGATAAGTCTCTACCAGTCATTTTTGAAATAGTTTCATGAACTTCTTTAGATTGAAGTTCGTTAATAAATTTTACTAAATTTGGAAATTGTTTTTCATTTTCTTTAGTTACAAAACATCTAAATTTAATTGCTTTCCCCCCTGAGGCTATCCCCTCTCTAAATTCAGCTGCACCACCATCAATTGCTCGAGTTCCATCATAATTAAGATTATGTTTACTAACATCGGGAATATCTGCTTTGATAATTTCCTCTATAGAGCCATTACTTAGAGCGTTGTTGTATTCCCAATGGTCAAAAGGAAATTCGTGTTTTTTTGATTGAGTTTGGATTGAATTTAAAAATGACATTAAGAATTAATTTTTTGTTTGATAATATTTGCTACTCTATTTGTTTCATCTAGCTTTTCATAGTTCCATTTTTCTACTTCTTCACCTAAATTTCTAGTTATATTTAATTCTCTAAATAAATTTCTAAACCTTTGAAATCTTTTATCATTTTTTCTAGGCAAAATACTTGCTATATAAATTGGTTTACCAGTTAAGGCCGCTTCAGAAATCATTGAGCTAGAATCACATGTAACAACAATATTTTCAGATAATGCTAAAGCTGATAGATAGGCTCTTTTATCAACATCCATTATAATTGTGTGATTATCTCCAAAGAATTCTCCAGCATAATGGATAGTATTTATTGGTGTTCTCATTGATGGAATTACTACAAGCTGAAAATCATGTTTTTTTAATAATTTATATAAAGATGTAAAAATATGTTTCATATTTTTTGTTGAGTAATCATAATACTTTGTTGGACCACCTAATATTAAAGTCCAAATTTTTCTTTCGTCCTTTTTAATAAATGAATTCAAATAATCTTTATTTTCACTAATCTCGTTTTCTGTAAGGTAGTGAATAGCACCCTTCGTACTAATAACATTTTGACCATGTATTGCATCGTGTTCTGGAGCTACAATAAAATCGAAATGATTTAAATCTACTTTTGGATCCTGGATATGAATATTAAATACTTTTTTATTAGCTGTATTTTTTAAATGGATTGAAGGAATAACACTTTTACGCCCACAAGATATAATCACATCAAAATCATCATGATCAATTTTTTTAAACACATTTTGTGAAACTGGACTAAGATTTGGTGGAATGAATTTCCATAAATGATTTAATTCAACCTTTTGGTGTGTAAAATCTATATCTAAGGCTTTAGCCAAACCTTCTACTTGGCTAATCATACCATGCATACCTTCGGTCAATAATATCCCTTTTAATTTCGTCATTTATCCTTATATAACTTTTGTATGAGTGATAATCCAACAAAACACACAAAAGTGTTAATAATTGGATCCGGTCCAGCCGGGTATACCGCTGCTGTTTACGCTGCTCGAGCAATGTTAAATCCTGTTTTGGTCTATGGTTCTGCTCCTGGTGGGCAATTATCAACAACGACAGATGTAGAAAATTATCCAGGATTTTCAGATGTAATTCAGGGTCCATGGCTAATGGATCAAATGAAAGATCAAGCTAAAGCTGTTGGAACAGAAATGATTGAAGATCATATCTCATCAGTAAATTTAAAATCTACACCCTTTGAAGCAGTTGGTGATAGTGGTCAAACATATAGTGCAGATAGCATAATTATTTCAACTGGGGCTCAAGCAAGATGGTTAAATTTAGAATCGGAACAAGCTTATAGAGGTTTTGGTGTTTCTGCATGTGCAACATGTGATGGTTTTTTCTTTAAAGATAAAGAAGTTGCAGTAGTTGGTGGTGGAAACGCTGCTGTTGAAGAAGCAATGTTTCTTACAAAATTTGCATCAAAGGTAAAACTAATTCATAGAAGAGATGAATTAAGAGCTGAAAAAATGCTTCAAAAGAAATTAATGGAAAATAAAAAAATTGAAATTATTTGGGATAGTGCTGTCGATGAAGTAATTGGAGACGGTGAACCTAAGAACGTTACAGGTATCAAGGTTAAAAATCTAAAAACTAATAATGTTGAAGAAATGAAAGTTGATGGTTTGTTTATTGCAATTGGTCATGATCCAGCAACAGCTTTATTTAAAGAACAGTTGGATATGGATAAAGAAGGATATTTAATTACTAAACCAGATTCTACTGAAACTAATATCCCTGGAGTTTATGCTGCAGGTGATGTTAAAGACAAAACTTTTAGACAAGCTGTAACTGCTGCAGGGATGGGCTGTATGGCTGCTCTCGAAGCTGAAAAATTTTTATCACATTAAAAATATGAAATTAAATTGGCTTATTTTTGCAACAGGATGGATGTCATTCAGAGCCCTAGGATCAGGCTTGTTTTTATTTTGGACTTTTACTGGAAATGAACGTTCAGCACCATCTGAATGGATAGTTCCTTTTGTAGGTGACTTTATAATTGGAATAACTGCAATATTCTTAGTTTACCACATTATAAAAAAGCCAAGTGCTATCTTATGGGGTCTATTACTTTCATGGAATGTAGTTGGTCTATTTGATTTATTTGGAGCAATTATGGTCAGTTTTGAAGCTCCTTTTGGGCCTTTACCAGAAATAGGTTTAACTGCCTCGGGTGTAAGATTTGTTTTAAGCTTAAATACTTTAATACAGATTTCATTAATATACTTAATGTTTCAAAAAGATATAAAAGAATATTTTAAAATTTAAAAATTCTAGACAAAGTACAATCCCAAAAAAATAAAAATGACTGAAAAAGTATTACTAACTGGTGTAAGTGGATGGATAGCAAAACATATAGCAATTGAATTATTAAATTCTGGATATGAAGTTTTAGGAACTGTAAGAAACCAAAACTCATTAGAGAAAACTAAGAAAACTCTAAGCGAATATGTTTCAATAGATAAATTGTCATTTGTTGAGTTGGATCTTTTAAATGATGAAGGTTGGAATGAGGCTGCTAGAGGTTGTAAATATATTATACATACTGCTTCTCCTTATCCCATGAAAAGTTCAAGAAATAGAGAGGCTTTAGTTCCTGTTGCTAAAGGTGGTACTTTAAGAGTTTTAAATGCTGGGATAGAAGTTGGTGTTGAAAAAATAATTCTTACATCATCAATAGCTGCAATGTTTAAAAGACCCAATAGAACTAATCCTTATAATGTTGGAGAAAATGATTGGTCAGATACTGATTGGGATGGATCTACTGATTACATTGTATCTAAAACTAAAGCTGAAAAAGCTGCTTGGGAACTAATGGAAAGCAAAGGATTGAGAAATAAATTAACTGTAATTAATCCAGGTGGAGTTAACGGTGATGCATTAGATGATAAAGAAAATACATCAACTACATATGTTCAACTTTTCCTTAACGGAAAATATCCAATGGCTCCGAATTTTGGAATATTGATCTCTGATGTAAAAGATGTTGCAAAAGCACATGTACTTTCATTGAAAAATTCTAAAGTAAATGGTAGACGTTTGCTAATTGGTTCAGAAGTTAAAAAAATGCTCGAAATTTCTAAAATTATGCAAGAAGAGTTTCCTCAATATGCAAAAAAACTACCAAAAAAAGAAATGCCAAACTTTATGTTAAAGTTGATTAGTTACTTAGACTCATCTGCAAAACTTATGGTACCTGAATTAGGAATCCTAATGCAAACAGACACTTCTTATGCTGAAGACTTATTGGGGATAAAATTCAAACCAGCACGCGATAGCATCAAAGATGCTGGAAATTCAGTAATAAGACTTGGATTAGTTTAAAAAATATTAACTAATTATTTCTGATATTTCGTTAGACTCAAAAATCATTTGCTGATTTTCATTTTGCACAATAGCAATCATTGCTTTTGCAACGATTTCAGAATGAATGGGTCTCATTTTCTTTAAAGGCCCTAAAAACAAAGGAGATAATAATTTAAATACAAATATTCCTATTTTCTCCCCTACTCTTTTTTCTTTTCTATCACCTAATAAAAAAGAAGGTCTCATTATTCCAAGCTTTGGAAAATTAAGTCTTTTCAATTCTTCCTCAACTTCTCCTTTAAACTTTAAATAATCTCCTGAGCTTTTTGGGTCTGCATAACCTGAAGAGACAAAAACGAATGAATTTACTGAATTTGCTTTTGCTATTTGGGCAATTTGTTTTGGGATCTCCAGTTCTACTCTTTTATACTCATTTTTATCTGATGAATTTTGTTTAGTTGTACCAATACAATAGAAAGAATCATCTCCTTTAATATCTTCTTTGTGATTTTCTAGATTATTAAAATCAGTCTCAATAATCTCTATTTTTGGATCTATAATTTCAGGAACTGATCTAACAAATACTTTTATTTTAGAATAATTATTATTACTGATTAATTGATTTAAAAGATGACCACCAACTAACCCAGATGCACCAAATAATAAGGCTGTTTTCACTTCTAAGATAAGCCTTCACAAAAAGATCTTATTCTATCCATGGCTTTTTTTAAATTTTGCATTGAAGTAGCATAAGAAATTCTAAAATAACCATCTAAACCAAATGCAGATCCTTGTACTACTGCTACATTTGATTTTTCTAATAACTTTTGAACAAAGTCAGTATCTGTTTTTAATTTAGTTTTTTTATTTAAAAGACCTTTACAGCTTGGAAAAACATAAAAAGCACCGTTAGGTGTTAAACAATTAATTCCCTTAATGTTATTTAAGCTTTTAACCACAAAGTCTCTTCTTTCTTTGAAAGCTTTTGATCTCTTTTTAATAAAACCTTGGTTTCCATTTAAAGCTTCAACTGCAGCTGCTTGACTTATTGAAGAAGGGTTAGATGTAGATTGTGATTGAATTTTTCCAATTGCTTTAATGATGTCTTTTGGACCTGCAGCATAACCTATTCTCCATCCAGTCATAGCATAAGATTTACTAACACCATTCATAGTAAGAGTTCTGACTTTTAATTTAGAATTTTGTGCGATTGTATAAAAATTAAAATTATCATATTTAATATGCTCATAAATATCATCACTCAAAATATGAACTTTTTTATTTTTAATTAAAACTTTTGCTAAATCCTCAATTTCTTTTTTAGTGTAACCTGCACCTGTTGGGTTTGAAGGTGAGTTTAAAATTAACCATTTTGTCTTTTTGGTAATTGCTTTTCTTAATTTTGATGCTGTAAGTTTAAAGCCTTCTTGTTCGGTACATTTAACTATTTTTGGCTTTCCACCTGCCAACAAAACCATATCAGGGTAAGATACCCAGAAAGGTGCTGGAATTATTACTTCATCACCTTTGTTTAAAGTTGACATGAAAGCATTATAGAGAACTTGCTTACCACCAGTTCCAACTGTTATTTGATCAGCTGAGTAACTTAATTTATTTTCTCTTTTAAACTTTGCTATAATTGCTTTTTTTAAAGCAGGTGTACCATCAACAGCAGTATATTTAGTGTCTCCACTTTTAATGGCTTTAATTGCTGCATTCTTAACATTATCTGGAGTATCAAAATCAGGTTCTCCAGCACCAAGGCCAATTACATCCTTGCCTGCTGCTCTTAATTCTCTAGCTTTTTGAGTAACAGCTATTGTTGGTGATGGTTTAATTCTTTTTAAACTGTCTGATATTATGCTCATTGAAATATAATTTTAATCTACTAGTTTTATAAATAATGCAGAATACTTATCAAGATCTAATTACAGCCGTGCAAAATAAAAATCCTGCCATAAGTCCTAAACTTGAAGGTGGAAAAAAATTTCAGATGAAAACTGATTTTAAGCCTGCTGGTGATCAACCTGAAGCTATTAAACAGTTGGTCAATGGCGCTAATAAAGACCAACTAAGTCAGGTTTTACTTGGTGTAACTGGCTCTGGAAAAACTTTTACAATGGCTCAGGTTATTGAAAAAACAAATAGACCAGCACTTATTCTTGCTCCCAATAAAACATTAGCAGCACAGCTATATGGTGAAATGAAATCTTTCTTTCCTGATAATGCTGTTGAATATTTTGTATCCTACTATGACTATTATACTCCAGAAGCATACGTTCCTCGTTCTGACACTTATATTGAAAAAGAAGCATCAATTAATGAACAAATTGATCGAATGCGTCACTCAGCAACAAGATCACTTCTTGAGCGTGATGATGTCATTATTGTTTCAAGTGTTTCTTGTATCTATGGTTTAGGTTCTGTTGAAGCTTACAGTAAGATGACTTTAAGCTTAAAAACCAATTATGATTATAATAGAGAGGAATTAATAAAGTCTTTAGTAGCACTTCAATATAAAAGAAATGATCAAAACTTTTATAGGGGGACTTTTAGAGCACGTGGTGAATACCTTGAAATTTTTCCTTCTCACCTAGAAGACCGTGCTTGGAGATTAAGTTTATTTGGAGATAAATTAGAAAAGATAGAAGAGTTTGATCCATTAACAGGAGACTTAGTAAATGAACTTGATGTAATAAAAGTTTATGCAAATAGTCACTACATCACTCCAAAACCAACAATTGAACAAGCAATAATTAAAATTAAAAGAGAATTAGAATCAACATTAAAGAAATTTAAAGAACAAAATAAATTACTTGAAGCGCAAAGATTAGAAGAGAGAACTAAATTTGATTTGGAAATGATTGAAGCAACTGGATCTTGTGCTGGAATTGAAAACTACTCAAGATTTTTATCAGGCAGAAAACCTGGTGAGCCACCACCTACTCTATTTGAATATTTTCCAGATAATACTTTAATTTTTGTTGATGAATGTCATGTAACAGTTCCTCAATTAAATGGAATGTATAAAGGGGATAGATCTAGAAAAAGTAATCTTGCAGAATATGGTTTTAGATTACCTTCATGTATGGATAATCGACCACTTAAATTTGAAGAATGGGATGCAATGAGAACTCAAACTGTTTTTGTATCAGCAACACCTGGACCTTGGGAATTAAATCAAACAAAAAATAAATTTGTAGAACAAATAATTAGGCCAACAGGATTGATTGATCCACCTGTTGAAATTAGACCTGCTAAAAACCAAGTAGATGACTTAATGCACGAGTGTGTAAAAGTAATTAATAACAGCTTTAGAGTATTGGTTACCACTTTAACTAAAAAGATGGCTGAAGATCTAACTGAATATCTTCACGAAAATGGCATTAAAGTTAGATATATGCACTCTGATATTGATACCTTAGAGCGAATTGAGATTATGAGAGATCTAAGGCTTGGGGTATTTGATGTTTTAGTTGGAATCAACTTGCTTAGAGAAGGACTTGATATTCCAGAATGTGCTTTGGTTGGAATTTTAGATGCAGATAAAGAAGGTTTTTTAAGATCTGAAACTTCTTTGGTTCAAACTATTGGTCGAGCTGCAAGAAACCTTGAAGGTAAAGTTATTCTTTATGCAGATAAAGAAACTAAAAGTATTAAAAATGCAATTAAAGAAACAGATAGAAGAAGATCTATTCAAGTTGCATATAATAAAAAACACAAAATCACTGCAAAAAGTGTCCAAAAAGAAATTGGAGATGTTCTTGAGAGTGTTTATGAAAAAGACTATGTCAAAGTTGGAACTGATGAGAATATTGGTGGCAATCTTAAAAAACATCTAAAAGCTCTTAATAAAAGAATGAAAGAGTCTGCAACTAACCTTGAATTTGAAGAAGCTGCTAAAATTAGGGATGAAATTAGAAAACTTGAGGCATCAGAATTAGAAATTACTTTAAATCCTAAGGTAAAAAAATATAGTTCAAAAAATAAAATTTATCCAAAAGGTAGATCAACAATGGGTCTCCCAGGTACTCGAGCACAAAAAGGTAAGAAAAAATGGAAGCAAATAAAATAATAATTACAGGTGGAGCTACAAGAATTGGTGCGGCTATCGCAAGGAAATTATCAGGACCAAAGAAAGAAATATTAATCCATTATAATAAATCTAAATCAAAAGCAGAAGCTTTAAAAAAAGAATTAGAAAAGAAAGGTACGATAATTTATTTAGTCAAAGGTGATTTAAGTAAAGAAGTCGATGTGAATAAAATAGTAAAGTTTGCAAAATCAAAATTGAAGTATTTTGACTGTTTGGTTAATAACGCTTCTCTTTTTGAAAATGATAAATTGGATAACTTTACAACTGATAGCTGGGGAAGACACTTAAGAACAAATCTAAGAACACCAGCATTATTATCTAAAGAATTTTCAAAAAATATAAAAGGTAAAAATAACAACATTATAAATATAATTGATCAAAGGGTGTTTAAGCTCACACCTTATTTTTTTTCTTATACGATAAGTAAAACTGGTCTTTATACTTTAACTAAAACAAGTGCTATGAACTTTGCTCCAAATATAAGAGTAAATGGAATTGCCCCAGGTCCAACAATTAAAAATAAAAGACAAAGTGATAAACACTTTAAAAAACAGTACTTATCGACACCTTTAAAAAAACAAGTCGATGTAAATGAAATTTGTAATGCTGTTGACTTTTTTATCAAAAACAGTTCTATTACTGGACAGGTTTTAGCTATTGATAGTGGTCAGAACCTGAACTGGCAAACACCAGATGTGATAGGAAAAGAGTGAAAAAAAATAATTTCAAAATTGTAAAAATAGATAGGAATAAAAGTTTATTCAACTACGAAAAAAAGATTCTAATTAAAGAATTAACTCTAGATTTAAAGCTTGGTTACTATGAATTTGAAAAAGAAAAGCCTCAAAAAGTTAAATTTAGCTTAGAGATTTATTACGAAGATAAAAAACCAACAAGTGATAAAGATATCAAATCTATTGTAAATTATGGTCAAGTTGTAAAATTAATCAAAAAGCTTACCAAAAATAAACATTACAACTTCTTAGAAACACTAGCTGAAGATGTTTTTGATGTTTTGTTTAAGGATAAGCGTATTGGTAAAATAATGTTGAAGATTGAAAAATTAGAAATTCTAAAAGAATGCACCTCTGTTGGTATTCAAATTACCAAAAAAAGAAGTCATGAAAAGCTCTGAACTTGGAAAAGAAGTAATAAAAAAAGAACTTCCATTAATTCCTAAAAGCCCAGGTGTTTACAGAATGCTCAATCATAAAGATGATATTCTTTATGTTGGAAAAGCTAAAAATTTACCAAATAGATTAAAGAGTTATGTGTCTGAAAAAAACCACATCATTCGAACAGAAAGAATGTTGTCTCAAACTTTTAAGCTTGAGATCACAACCACTGCTAATGAGAGTGAAGCCCTGCTTTTAGAGGCTAATTTAATCAAAAAACACAAACCAAAATTTAATATTTTACTGAAAGACGACAAATCCTTTCCATTTATATTTATTGGTGAAAAAGAACAATGGCCAAGGGTTACAAAGCATAGAGGTAAAAAAGAAAAGGAGGGATTTTACTTTGGACCTTTCGCATCAGCGGGAACTGCTAACTGGACTATTAAAATGCTTCAAAAAATATTTCAATTAAGAGTTTGCGATGATGGAACTTTTAAAAATAGAAAAAGACCTTGTATACTTTATCAAATAAAAAGATGTTCGGGTCCTTGTGTGGGCTACATAAATAAAGATGATTACAAAAATTCTGTTAATCAAGCAATTCAATTTGTATCGGGTAAATCTAGAGATATTCAAAAAAATCTCTCTAAAGAAATGGAAGCTGCAAGTGATCAACTTGATTTTGAACGAGCTTCAATTTTTAGAGATAGAATAAAATCTTTAAACATTATTCAATCTTCTCAAAGAATTAATGAGGCAAACCTAGTTGATGCAGATGTAGTTGCTGGATATAAAGAATCTGGTAAAGCTTGTATTCAAGTATTTTTTTACAGATCAAAACAAAACTGGGGTAATCAAGCTTACTTTCCAAAACATGATCCAGATCAAGAGATTTCAGAAATTATGTCGTCTTTTTTAATGCAATTTTACGAAAATAAAACTGTTCCTAAATTAGTTATTATCAATAGTGATATTAAAGATAAGAAACTAATAGAAGAAACTTTAAGTAAAAAAGAAGGCAATACTATTTCCATCAATGCTGCAAAAAAAGGAACTAAGGCAAAAGTTGTAGCAATGGCTGAAAAAAATGCCAAAGAGTCATTAAACAGAAAACTTTATGAAACAAATAATAATAAAAATTTATTTGAAGGTGTTTCTAAAAAATTTAATTTAAAAAATGTTATCAATCTTGTGGAAGTTTATGACAACAGTCATATTTCAGGAACAAACAGTGTTGGTGCCATGGTTACCTTTGGTAATGAGGGTTTTGTAAAAAAAAGATATCGAAAATTTGATATTAAGACTAAAGGTGCTGAACAAGATGACTTTGCTATGCTTAAAGAAGTGCTATCTAGAAGGTTTAAAAGAGCGATTTTAGAGAAGGGAAATTATTTAACATTACCAGATTTAATATTAATTGATGGTGGTAAAGGCCAGTATTCTTCAGCTAAAGAGGTGCTTGATGAACTGGGTCTACATGATCTTCCAATGATTGCTATTGCAAAAGGTAAGATGCGAAATAGTGGAGATGAAACTTTCTTCTACAACGGTAAAAGTTATAAATTTGAGAAAAATGATCCAACTTTATTCTTCATGCAAAGACTTAGAGACGAAGCACATAGATTTGCAATTACCTCACACAGAGCAAAACGAGCTAAAGGATTATCAAAATCGTTGTTAGATCAGATCGATGGTATCGGTGCTATTAGAAAAAGAGCATTATTAAACCATTTTGGATCTGCAAGATCTGTCGAGTCTGCTAGTTTTGATGAAATAAAGTCTGTAGAAGGTGTTGAGGAAAAAGTTGCAAAAAAGATATATAACTTCTTTCACGAATAATTATGCTTAGAAAAATTCCAAATATTTTAACTATTGGACGAATAATAATTGTCCCCTTCTTTGTATTAGCTTTTTATCTTCCTGGTTTTTATGGAGATTTGACTGCATTAATATTATTTGTTGTCGCCTCATTTACTGATTTTTTAGATGGAATGCTGGCTCGAATGCTTGGTGAAGAATCTAAGTTAGGTGAATTATTAGACCCAATTGCAGATAAAATTATTGTAGCTACAGCACTAATCTTGTTAGTAATGGATGGCACTATTAGAAATTATGAAGTTATTGCGGCAATAATTATTCTTACACGTGAAATTTTAATTTCTGGCTTAAGAGAATTCTTAGCCAAAGGACAAATAAAACTTCCAGTATCAAATCTTGCAAAATTAAAAACTGTTTTACAGATGGTGTCAATTGCTCTCTTACTTTCAGGTGAAACTGGAAATAAAATTATTAATTTTCAAGATTATAATGCTCAAACTATTGGGATTATATTTCTTTGGCTTTCAGCGTTTTTAACTCTTTTCACTGGATATGATTATATGCGTAAAGGTATTGATCACGCGATGTCAGAAGACAACAAAAATTAAGCTGCTTTTTTCTTTCTTACTAAAGTTTGATAGCTTTCATTTAAATCAATTATAGTTTCGCACACCTTAAATTGATTTTCTGCAATACATGATACGGGTGTTACTTCTGCCGCTGTTCCAGTTAAAAAACATCCAACAAAATTAGAGAGTTCAGATGGACTTATTTTTCTTTCATGTACTTTTATATTTTTAGATTTCGCAATTCCAATAACTGTTCTTCTAGTTATACCATCTAAAAAAGAATCTGGAATCGGAGTATGAATTTCTCCATTTTTATCTTTAAAAAAAATGTTTGCTCCAGTTGCTTCAGCAACATTCCCATCATGATCTAACATTAATGAATCTGTATAACCTTTTTTTTCCGCTTCATGCTTAGATAAAGTGCAGATCATGTAAAGACCAGAAGCTTTTGTATCCCAGGGAATTGTATTCGGCGCAGGTCTTCTCCAGTTTGAAATGTTAAGTTTTATTCCTTCAACTTTAAGTTTTGGATCAAAATATGAGCCCCACTCCCAAGTTGCTATAGCTACATGAATTTTTGTATGTTGTGCAGAAATTGCCATCATCTCACTACCTCTCCAAATCGTAGGTCTTACATATCCATTTTCTACATTTTGAACTGAAATAATCTTATTACAGGCATTATTTATTTCTTTTTCAGTATAAGGAATTGTCATCCCCATTCTTTCTGCAGAATAAAAAAGTCTTGAAGTGTGTTCTTCTAATTTAAATATTGAACCATCGTAAACTCTCTCGCCTTCAAAAACACAACTTGCATAGTGAAGTCCATGATTTAAAACATGTATCTTAGCGTCAGCCCAATCAACTAACTCACTATTATACCAAATTTTTCCAGATCTTTTATCGTAGGGTACCATTTATGAAATTTTTAAATTATAAACAAAAATTATCTTTGTATCTTTAATATGTCAATATAACTTACCTATAATGAAAGAACTTTTATATTTAAAAGACGAACAGCTAAAAGATTTGATTGAAAAATTATTTGTTAGCTATAGAGATACATTTTCTGACGCAAAAAAAGTATTAGATAAACATTCTATTGGATTAGCTCACCATAAGGTTATTCATTTGTTATCTATGTACCAAGGTATTTCAATTTCAGAACTTTTAAAACGCCTGAAAGTGACTAAGCAAAGCTTAAATAGAGTGCTTAAAGATTTAATTAAATTAGAAATTTTAACTTTTAAAAAAGATCATCAAGACACTAGAGTTAAGCATGTCTTTTTAAATGAAAAAGGAAAAAAAATATTTAACGAAATCTTCGATTTACAAAAAAAAAGGATTTACAACGCATTACTTAATTCAAGCTCAGAAGAAGTAATTAATTTTGATAATGTGTTAAGCAAAATTATAAATGGATAAATTTATTGCACATATTCTTGTTGTTGATGATGATGATGGAATAAGATCTTTGGTTAAAAAATATTTAAATGAAAATAATTTTTTAGTTACAACTGCAAATAGTGCGGAAGACGCATCAGAAAAAATTGGAATTATAAAATTTGATTTAGTAATTCTTGATATAATGATGCCTGGAAAAAATGGACTAGAATTTATTAAAGATCATAAAAAAAAACTAGATACACCTATTATTCTTTTAACCGCTAAAGGTGAGGCAAGTGAAAGAGTTGAAGGTTTAGAGATCGGTGCTGATGATTATTTGCCAAAACCATTTGAACCAAAAGAACTAATACTTAGAATTAAGAATATTTTGAATAAAACTATAAAAACTGAACAAGTTAGAATTATAGAGTTTGCGAATGTCAAAATTGACCTAAACAAACTTTTAATTTTAAAAAATGATAATGAATTCAAAATTAACAATACTGAAAAAATAATTTTAGAAAAAATGATTAATAATCCTGGTAAAACTTTTTCAAGAGAGGGCATTGGTCAGTTAATTGAATTAGATAAAGAGAGATCTATAGATGTAATCATTACAAGATTGAGAAAAAAAATTGAAATTGATCCAAAAAATCCAAAATTTTTACAAACAATAAGAGGTGCTGGATATGTTCTTTGGATTGAATAATTTTTTAAAAAAAATATTACCAAAAAGGTTGTTTTATAGAGCGCTTTTAATTATAGCCGTTCCTATCTTGGTTCTTCAATTAATTATTACTATTGTATTTTTTGACAGCCTTTGGATCAAAACCAATAAAGGAATGACTAGAGCATTAATTAATGAAATTAATCTATTTGTTGAAATTTATAACAATAAAGAAATAGATAAAAAGGACTTAAAAAATACTTCCTCTCTATTTCTAGATTTAAATATAGAGTTGTTTAATAATCAAACATTTGATTATCAATACAACGAAAGATGGTTTAGTCCAATTGACAGAACTCTTAGACGAGAACTAAAGTCTAACTTTAATCTTGGAGAATTTTGGTTTGATACAACAAGCTACAAAGAATTAATTGATATAAGAATTAAATACGAAGACGGATATTTTAAATTTCTAGTACCTAGAGATAGAGTTACTAGCTCATCAGCAAGAATATTTGCACTCTGGATAACTGTTCCAGCAATTATAATGATAATAATTTCATTAATATTCTTAAAAAATCAAACTAGACCAATTACTAATCTTGCACGTGCTGCCGAAAGATTTGGGAAAGGTGAAAAAATAGAAGAGTTCAAGCCATCAGGAGCTCTAGAAATCAGACAGGCGGGACATGAGTTTGATAGAATGAGAAAAAGAATACTTCGACATTTAAATCAAAGAAATGAAATGTTATCTGGAATAAGTCATGATTTAAGAACCCCACTTACAAGAATGAAATTACAAATTGCTTTTATTGCAGATAAAGATTTAGCTAAAAAGTTATCAGAAGATATTAATGAAATGGAAAAAATGCTAAATGAATATCTTCAATTTACAAGTTCATCTTATATTGAAAAAGATGAAATGTTTAACTTATCAGAATTAATAGAGCAAGCTGTTATCAAATATAATAATAAAAATATTATAAAAGATTTAACACCTAGAGTTTATTTCAATGGTAGAAAAAATTTAATTAATCGGTGTATAAATAATATAATTGATAATGCATTAAAATATGGAAATAAAGTTCAAATCAAATTTAATAAAAAAAATACAAACTTATTAATTATTATTGATGATGATGGCCCCGGTATTCCAAAAAAAGAGTATGAAAATGTTTTTAAGCCCTTTTATAAAATTGATAAAAGTAGATCAGATGCAAAGTCGAGTGTTGGTTTGGGTTTATCTATTGCGTCAGATATAATCAAGTCTCATGGAGGCAATATAGTGCTTGATAAATCTAAATTGAACGGACTATCTGTTAAGATTTTTTTGCCCGTTTAGTTTTTTTTTTTACTTCTAATTTCTTAATTTTATTTTCTAAATTTTCAACTCTTTTAGATAGTACATCGAATTCATCTTTGCTAACAAGTTTCATCTTAAAAACAATTTCATCTCTTTTGGATTTTAAAATATTAAAAAGCTCTGAACTAAGATCTTTTGAGGAAATAATACCTTGCTCAAAAAGCTTACCAAGTTTGTCAATTATAAATTTAGAATTTTTCATATTTAAGATATATATTATAATTATTATTTAAAATGTTCATCAATAATTTTGACCCAGTAGCTTTTCAAATTTTATCATTTGAAATCAGATGGTATTCTTTAGCTTACATTATTGGGATTGTGATTGGTTGGACATTGTGCAAAAAAATATTTATTAAAAATTTAGATATAAATGAAAAATTTGATGACTATATAACTTATCTTATAATTGGAATAATTTTAGGTGGAAGAATTGGTTACGTCATTTTTTATAACTTTTCCTAT
Organism: Pelagibacterales bacterium SAG-MED50; assembly: GCA_014653385.1. GTDB lineage: Bacteria > Pseudomonadota > Alphaproteobacteria > Pelagibacterales > Pelagibacteraceae > Pelagibacter. Next base: position 21,278 of record JACWER010000011.1, read on the forward strand.
TACTTGGATAACGTTTTAGATATTTTTAAGATTTGGCAAGGAGGAATGTCATTTCATGGTGGATTGCTTGGCGTAATTATTTCAAGTTATATTTTTGCAAAAAAAAATAACCAAAATCCATTTTCATATTTAGACCAAGTGTCGTTGGTGGCCCCAGTTGGAATTTTTTTTGGAAGATTAGCTAATTTTATAAATTCAGAACTTTATGGAAAAGCTTCTGATGTGCCATGGTCAGTTATTTTTATTAAAGTAGACAGTTTATCAAGACACCCCTCGCAATTGTATGAGGCAATTTTAGAAGGTATAATTTTATTCTTAATATTAATATATTTTAAAAATAGAAATTATTTAAAAAAACCTGGTTTAATTTCAGGATTATTTTTAATTTTTTATTCTTTGTTTAGATTCTTTGTCGAATTTTTAAGAGTTCCAGATGAACAGATAGGTTATTTGATTTTGAATTTAACTATGGGTCAAATTATAAGTTTAGTGTTTGCTTTGATTGGAATAACTATTTTTTACCATAAATATGAAAGCAAATAGAAATTTACCCTTAGATCAATTTATAGAACTTGCTCTTTACGACAAAGTTAATGGATACTATATGAAAAAAAATCCTTTTGGAAAAGAAGGTGATTTTATTACTGCCCCAAATATTACAAGACTTTTTTCAGAAATAATTGCGATATGGGTGGTGACCTTTTGGAAAAGTATTGGATCACCAAAAACATTTAACTTATTAGAGTTTGGGTCTGGAAATGGTGAGATGATGAAAGTTATTATTGAAACATTGAAAAACTTTCCAGAGTGTTTTCTTAATTGTAATTTTCAAATACATGAAAAGAGTGAACTTTTAAAAAAAAAACAACAATTAAGTTTGAAATCTGAAAAAATAACCTGGATAAAAGATATAAAAAAAAATAATTCATTTCCTACAATATTTTTAGCAAATGAGTTTTTTGATGCACTGCCGATTAAGCAATTTTTTAAAAAAAAAGAAGTTTGGTTTGAAAGATTTGTTGATTTAAAGGCTGAAAAAAAAGCTGAATTTAAAGAAGAGCCAGTAGATATAAAAGATATTGAACATGATGTAAATTTTGAAATTTCAAAAGACCAAGAAATTATTGAATATTCTCCAGGTTCATTTGAATATTTAAAACATATTTGTAATTTAATTAAAAAGAATGATGGTGGAATACTAATAATTGATTATGGATATTTGCAATTTAAAATGCACGAAACTCTTCAAGCTGTCAAAAATCATAAACATACAAACATTTTAGAAGATATTGGAGACTCTGATATAACGTATAATATTAATTTCAATTTATTTAAAACATTTGTTGATCAATTTGGTGATTTAAATTCTATGATTTGTAATCAAAAAAAATTTTTGACCAGCATGGGAATAGTTCAAAGAGCAGAAATTATAAGTGAAAATATACCTTTCACAAAAAAATCAGACTTATTTTACAGAATTAGACGTCTTATAGATGAAAAACAAATGGGTGAGTTATTTAAAGTAATGTTAATAAAAAAGAAAAAAAATAAATTTAAAACAGGTTTTGAAATTGATTAAATCAAAAAAATTAGCAAAAATAGAAAATCTTAAACACGGCTTTTTTAATAGTATCGGTGGACACTCTAAAAATATTTACAAAAGTTTAAACTGTGGGCCAGGCTCATTAGATAATAAAACAAATATAAAAAAAAACCTACAAATAGTAAGAAAAAAAATTAGCGATAAAGCAAAAAATATTATTTTACTTCATCAAGTCCACAGCAATAAGTTTATATTCATTGATAAAAAATATAGCAATAAAAACAAACCAAAGGCTGATGCTGTAATTACGAATCAAAGAAATTTACCTATTGCTGTTTTAACTGCTGATTGCACTCCAATATTAATTTATGATGATAAAACTAAAATGATAGCTGCAATTCATGCAGGCTGGAAAGGTGCTTTTAAAGGTATTGTAGATAAAGTAATTAAATTTATGATTAAAAAAGGTTGTAAGTTAGAAAATATCACAGCTGTTATAGGTCCATCTATTTCTTCAAAAAACTATGAGATAAAAGAGGATTTTAAGAAAAAATTTATTAAAAAGGATAAAAAAAATTTGATATTTTTTAAAAATAAAAAAAATAAATTATATTTTGATTTACCTAAATATATATATGCATCACTTAAAACTATTAAGATTAAACATATAGATTTTTTAAAAATTGATACTTTTGATATCAAAAATAAATTTTTCAGTGCAAGAAGAGCTTTAAAATTGAAACATAATGATTATGGTAGAAATATTTCAATAATTATGCTTAATTAGGTTTTTTAATGAAATTATTATCCGGAAACAGCAACAAGCCTCTTAGCAAAAATATTGCAAAATATTTAAAATCTAAATTGGTGAACTCAAGTATTAGAAATTTTTCTGATGGTGAAATTTATGTTGAAATAAATGAAAACATAAGAGGAAACAGTATTTTTATTATTCAATCAATTTCATCACCTGCTAATGATAATCTAATGGAGCTTTTGCTGTGTATAGATGCTTTAAAAAGATCTTCAGCAAAAAATATCACTGCTGTTATTCCATATTTTGGTTATGCAAGACAAGATAGAAAAGTTGTCCCAAGAACTTCCATCTCAGCAAAACTTGTATCAAACTTAATTACTAAAGCTGGTGCTGATAGAGTTGTGACTGTTGATTTGCATGCAGGTCAAATTCAAGGTTTTTTTGATATTCCAGTTGATAACTTATTTGCAACTCCTATTTTTGCAAGACATGTCAAAAAAAAGATAAAAAATAAAAATATTATTTGTGTTGCACCTGATGTGGGTGGAACTGAAAGAGCTAGAGCATTAGGAAAGCTTTTAAATGTAGGGCTTGCAATTGTGGATAAGAGGCGACCAAAGCCAGGCCAATCACAGGTAATGAATGTAATCGGTGACGTTAAAGACAAAACTTGTATAATCGTTGATGATATAATTGACTCAGGTGGAACAATAGTTAATGCCGCTAAGGCTCTTAAAGATAGAGGTGCGAAGGAAGTTTATGTTTACATCACACATGGTGTGCTTAGTGGAGAGGCTGTAAAAAAAATTAAAAATTCTGTAATTAAAAATCTCGTTATTACAGACACGATTGATAACAATGATAAAATTAAAGGCACTAAAAACATTGAGGTCCTGCCAATTGCAGGTTTAATGGGAGAAGCAATCAAAAGAATATCTAATTCGACATCTGTTTCGGATTTATTTAAATAATTACCTTGAGTTATTAAAGAACTTGGGCTAAAAACCCATGATTTTATGATTTCATTAGATGCAAATATTAGAAATACCAAAACTAAGGGTGAATTGAGTTTACTTAGAAACAGTGGAAATGTGCCAGCTGTAATTTATGGAGGAGAAGCTCAAAATGAAACAATATCTGTTTCTAAAAAAATATTAAAATCACTAATAGAAAAACAAAATTTTTTATCCAATATAGTCACTTTAAAAGTTGATGGTAAGCCTCAAAATGTTCTTCCAAGAGAAATTAAGTACCATATTATTTCTGATGAACCAATTCATGTAGATTTTTTAAGAGTTGTTCCAGGTATAAAAATAAGAATAGAAGTGCCTGTCCAGTTCATAAATCATGAAAAATCTCCAGGTTTAAAAAGAGGGGGAGTTTTAAACATTGTTAGAAGAAAAGTAGAGTTAAGATGTCCAAGTGAAAAGATTCCTGAAAGTTTAGTAATAGATCTAGATGGAATTGATATTGGTGAAAGTTTTAAAATATCATCGATAAACTTAGAATCAGATGTAACTCCAACAATTAAGGGTAGAGACTTTGTTATTGCAACATTAGCCGCACCTACAGTAATGAAAGAACCTGAAAAACCTGCTGAAGCGGAAGCTGCAGAAGGTGAAGCAGGATCTGAAGCAGCGGTTGATGGTGAAAAGCCAACTGCAGAAGGTGAAGCAAAAGAAGGTGAAGACAAAAAAACTGCTGAAGAAAAGAAATAATCTGCCAAAGTTAAATTTTACTACTCATTAAAAAAATATGCTTTTATTTGTAGGCTTAGGCAACCCAACTCCAGATAGTGAGAATAATAGACATAATGTTGGCTTTAAAATTATAGACTCTATTAATAAAAAATTTAGCTTATCAAAACAAAAACCAAAATTTAAAGGACTACTAACAACTGGGAATGTTGGTAATCAAAAAGTTTATGCAATCAAACCATTAACATTTATGAATAATTCAGGAATTTGCATTAGAGAACTTATTGAATATTTTAAAATAGATGCAGAAGATGTAATTGTTTTTCATGATGATTTAGATGTAGAGTTTGGAAAAATTAAAGCAAAGTTTGGCGGATCAAGTGCGGGACATAATGGAATTGCATCCATTGATAAATTTATAGGCAAAGATTATTCAAGAGTAAGAATTGGTATTGGCAAACCAAAAGAAAATATTGAAGTGGGAGATTTTGTACTTCAAAATTTTGAAGAAGAAGAATTAACTGTTATAGAAAAAATCTCAAATCATATTAATGAGTCAATTTCTATATTAGTTGAAAAAAAATTAGATCTATTTTCTAGTACAGTAAATAACAATAAATAATGAGCTTTAAATGTGGAATTGTTGGTTTGCCCAATGTTGGTAAATCTACGTTATTTAATGCATTAACAAATTCCAGTAAAGCTCAAGCAGCAAATTTTCCTTTTTGTACAATTGATCCAAATGTTGGTATGGTTCCTGTACCTGACGAAAGATTAAATAACTTATCTAAAGTTTCAAAATCTAAAAAAATTATAAATACTACCATTTCATTTGTTGATATTGCTGGCTTAGTGAAGGGCGCATCTAAAGGAGAAGGATTAGGTAATAAGTTTTTGTCACATATCAGAGAGGTAGATGCGATTATTCACATGATAAGATGCTTCGACTCTAATGATATTCAAAATGTAAATCCGACAGTAGACCCCGTCAGAGATCTAGAAATAATCGAAACTGAAATGATGCTAGCTGACTTAGAGTCAATTCAAAAAAGATTAGAAAAAAGTAATAAAAAAAACGTTGATGAACATCAATTAAAAATTCTAGAAGTGGCATTAGATTGTATTAATAACGATAAAGATATCTCAATTCTAAAATCTCAATTTGAAGGAAAATTACTCAATCAATGTGGTTTATTATCTATTAAACCAAAAATATTTGTATGCAACGTAGATGAGCAAAGTGTTCAAGAAGGTAATCAGTATACAAAAAATTTTACAGAAAAATTTGGTGAAGAAAATACTCTTATAGTGTCAGCCGATATAGAAAACCAAATCAATGAACTTGAGTCTACAGAGAGAAAAAACTATATGGAAATGATTGGTTTGAAAGAAACTGGATTGAGCATGTTAATTCAAAAAGGTTATAAGATTTTAGAATTAGATACTTATTTTACTTCTGGTCCAGAAGAAACAAGAGCATGGACTATACAAAAAAACTGTACAGCTCCTAAAGCTGCTGGTGAAATTCATACTGATTTTGAAAAAGGTTTTATAAGAGCAGAAACAGTTTCCTATGAAGATTTTGTAGCAAATGATGGATGGGTTAATTCAAAGACTAATGGAAAAATGAGATTAGAAGGTAAAGATTATATAGTTAAAGACGGTGATGTATTAAACTTCAGATTCAACACGTGACCATATTTTTTTCATACTGAAATAAACTAAGATAGTTAAAATAATCAAATAAACAATTGCTTTAAAACCCATTTGGTGTCTAGATTCTAAGTGTGGCTCTGCTGCCCACATTAAAAATGTTGTCACGTCTTTTGACATTTGTTCAACTGTTGCTTTAGTTCCATCTCCATATTCTATTAGATCATCTGAAAGTGGAGCAGACATTCTAATTTTATTTCCATACATATATTTGTTGTAATGAACACCTTCGTCTAAGGTCATTCCAGTTGGCGCATCTTCGTAACCTTGAAGCAAAGAATAAATATAATCTACCCCACCCCCTCTAGCTTTAACTAAAACTGACATGTCAGGTGGATATGCTCCACCATTGGCTGCTTGAGCTGCTTTGACATTTTCGTATGGCATTACAAATTTATCAGACAATTTTGCTGGTCTATCAAACATTTCACCATCTGCATTAGGTCCATCAGTTACTTCGAAAGATGCTGCTATAGCTTTCACTTCTGCCTCTGAAAATTCTGGACCACCCTTTTCTCCTAAGTTTCTATAACTTAGGTATTTCATTGAGTGACAAGAAGCACAGACTTCTGTGTAAACTTGATAACCTCTTTGAAGTGAACCTCTATCAAATTTACCAAAAAGTCCCTTAAAACTCCAATCAGTTTTTAAATAATCAACTTTTTCAGCTGATTGTGATTGAGTAACTGTAAAAAAAAATAAGACTAGAATTGAAAATAATTTAATAAAATTCTTCACTTTATTTATCTATACTTTCTTTATTTTTAGCCATTGCCAAATTTGGAGACCCTCCGAGAATAGGTTCCGTTATACTTAATGGAACAGGCAATGTTTTTTCTTTAAATCCTAAAACTGGTAAAATCACCAAGAAATGAAGAAAATAATATGCAGTAGCTACTCTCGCAATTAATAAGTAAAGCCCTTCTGCTGGCATAGCTCCCATGTATCCTAGAATTAAAACATCAGCTACAAGTATCCAATAGAACTGTTTGTACAAAGGTCTAAAAACTGCAGATCTTATTTTTGAAGTATCTAACCATGGTAGTACAGCTAAGATTAAAATAGCTGAAAGCATTGCTACAACTCCAAGCAACTTGTCAGGCACAGATCTTAAAATTGCATAAAAAGGTAAAAGATACCATTCAGGAACAATATGAGCAGGAGTTACCATTGGATTAGCTTCGATATAGTTATCAGCATGGCCTAAAATATTTGGTGAATAAAAAACAAAAAAGGCAAAAACAATCATAAACATCAGTAATGCAAATCCATCTTTAATAACAATGTATGGATGAAACGGAACTGTATCTTTTGAAGGTTTCTTTATATCAATTCCAACTGGGTTGTTATTTCCAGGAACATGAAGAGCCCAAATATGCAAAACTACTAATCCCAAAATTAAAAAAGGAATTAAATAATGGAGTGTAAAAAATCTAGTTAAAGTAGGATTATCTACAGAATAACCGCCCCATAACCAAGTAACAATTCCCTCACCCACTAATGGGATTGCACTAAATAAATTTGTAATAACTGTTGCTCCCCAGAAACTCATTTGACCCCAAGGTAATACGTAGCCCATGAATGCAGCGGCCATCATTAACAGATAAATGATTATTCCAATTATCCAAATAATTTCTCTTGGAGATTTGTAAGATCCATAAAATAAAGATCTAAATATATGAATATAAACTGCTAAAAAAAACATTGATGCACCATTTGCATGAATGTATCTTATTAACCAACCATAGTTAACATCTCTCATTATATGCTCAACACTTTCAAAAGCCATATCAGCATGAGCTATGTAATGCATTGCAAGTGTTAAACCAGTTACAATCTGAGTTATTAAACAGAAAGTTAGAATTCCTCCAAATGTCCACCAGTAGTTTAAATTTTTTGGAGTAGGATAATCTGTTAAGTGATTTGCTAAAGTTAAAAGTGGAAGTCTATCATTAAACCATTTTCCAACTTTTGATGTAGGCGTATATTCGTGATCACTCATAATATTAATTATCCAATTTTAATTGTATTATCATTAACAAATTCGTATTTTGGAACTTCCATGTTTAAAGGTGCTGGACCTTTTCTAATTCTACCAGATGTATCGTAATGCGAGCCATGACATGGGCAAAACCAACCATCATAATCACCTTTATCATTTAATGGAACACAGCCTAAATGAGTGCAAACACCAACCATTACTAACCACTCAGGATCTTTAGCTCTATCTTCATCTTTTTCAGGATGTATTAGATCTTCCATTTTAACCGACCTAGCTTCTGAAATTTCCTCTTGAGTTCTTCTTCTAATAAACACTGGTTTTCCTCTCCAAAGTACAGTTATAGTATTTCCAGGTTTAACTGAACTTACATCAACTTCTGTACTTGCTAGTGCTTTTACAGAGGCATCTGGATTCATTTGATCAACTAATGGCCAAACAACTGCAGCCACACCTACTGCTCCCACAGCATATGAGGCAGTAAATAAAAAATCTCGTCTTTCCGGTTTTTTATCTGACATATGAATTAGTTGTTTATATTGTCTATTATTGATTTAAAAATACTTAATATACGAATTCATATAATATAAAATAATAATTTTACTACTGAAAGAATGACACAGAATTCAACAATTCTAAGACCTAAAATTGCACTATATGAGCCAGATATACCTCAAAATACTGCAGCAATAATTAGAACATGCGCTTGTTTAGGCGCCAGGCTTGAAATTATTGAGCCATGTGGTTTTCACTTAAGTGATAAAAGGTTTAAAAGAGTAGTGATGGACTATATGGATTGGGATAAAATTGAAATATATCAAAGTTCAGATAAATTTTTTGAGGCAAAAAGGAATCATAGAGTGATATTAATGACAACAAAAGCTTCGATATCATACTTAAAATTTAAATTTAAAAAAGATGACACAATACTTTTTGGTAGAGAAAGCGCTGGCGTACCTGAAAAAATTCATCAATCAATTAGTGACCAACTAAAAATACCTATGAATGAGAATACTAGATCATTAAATATTGCATCCTCAGTAGCAATTGTATTGGCAGAAAGCTTGAGACAAACTAAATTAATATAAAATGGACAATGAAATAAAAAAAGACTTAGCAAGCAATTGGTTTAAGCTTCTTCAAAATGCTATTTGTGACGACATTAATAGACTTGAAAAAAATAAAATAAGATTCAAATCAACTACATGGCAAAGAAGTAAAATTAAGGATGAGGGTGGAGGAGAATATAGAATTATAAAAAATGGAAAAATTTTTGAAAAAGTAGGAATAAATTTTTCAAAAGTTTACGGAAAATTCCCAAAAAAATTTCAAAAGAGTATTCCTGGAGCTAGTAAAGATCCAAGATTTTGGGCCTCTGGAATTTCTGTAGTAATGCATATGCAAAATCCTCATATTCCAGCAATGCATTTTAATACTAGATATATTTGTACAACTCAAAATTGGTTTGGTGGGGGAATGGATATAACTCCCTCAATTAAAGATAAAAAAGAAGAAAATAATTTTCACCTGTCATTAAAAAAAATGTGTAATCATCATAATAAAGCATATTATAAAAGATATAAAAAATGGTGTGATGAATATTTTTATCTACCACATAGAAATGAAGCAAGAGGTATTGGTGGAATTTTTTTTGATTACAAAAAAAATAACTTTGAAAAAGACTTTAAATTTGTAAGAGATGTTGGGGTAACATTTCAAATGATATTCAATAACATTATTCAAAAAAAAATTAATAAGAAATGGACTTTAAAAGATAAAGAGATGCAGCATATTAAAAGAGGTAGATACGCTGAATTTAATTTATTATATGACAGAGGTACAAAATTTGGCCTACAAACCGGTGGAAACGTGGAAGGTATATTGATGTCTTTACCACCAATAGCCAAGTGGAAATAAAAAATGGATAAAGAACCAATAACATTGAATGGTTTAAATAAACTAAAAGAAGAATTAGTTTTTTTAAAAGAAAAAAAGAGACCAGAAATTGTAGCTGCAATTGCAGAAGCAAGATCTCATGGAGATCTCAAAGAAAATGCAGAATATCATGCTGCTAAAGAAGAGCAGTCTCATAGCGAAGGACGAATAACAGAAATCAATGATATTATTGCAAGAGCTAATGTAATTGATGTTACAAAATTAAATAATGAGGGCAAAATAATCTTTGGCTCTACTGTATTTTTAGAAAACCTAGATAATGGTGAAAAAATTAACTACAAAATTGTTGGAAAAGATGAAGCTGATTTAAAACAAAAACTAATTTTTTTTCAATCACCGATTGGCAAAGGTTTAATTGGAAAAAATAAAAATGATCTAGTTGAGATCAAAACTCCTGCTGGAATAAAAAATTTTGAAATAAAAGATGTTAAATATATTTAACTTTTAATAATTTTTTGGATTTTTTTATCTGAAATTTGGAAATTATTTTGAACCCACATTTCCTCTATCAACTTTAGCTTATTCCCCAACATCTTTCCCTCAGGAATATTATATTTACTCATGAGTGTGTTTGCATCAATTGGTAAAGCTGGAATAACTTTATCTTTATAAATTTCTATTAATTTAAGTAATTTTTTTTCAACTTTAGATGATATAAATAATTTATAATTAATAATATCAAGTACAGTTTGCCTGCCATTATAATAAAAAATCTTATTAAAATTTTTTTCATTAAAATTTTTTATACTTACATTTTCTTTATAAAAAAAATCAATTGATTTTAATCTTTTTTGATCTTTTTTAGAGATATTAAATTTATAAAGAAAATAATCAGTATTATCTGTTCCATCGATAATCAATAGTGATAATAAAAAAATGAAATCTACCTTAGATAGATTGTTAATAGCATGTGAATTTAATTTCTTTAAATTTTCTAAGTTTTTTAGTTGAGGAAAAATAATCTCTATAAGTTCTAAACTAGTCTTATCTTTAAATAATTTTAAGAATGCATTCGATCTTGTTAGTTTTTTAAATTCATCTAACAATCTTTCTGATGATAATTTTGAAACACCACCAATATTTTTTTTTATCTTTTTAATTATATTAAGGTCGTGGCTTTGATTTGAATAATTAATAAAAAAACGAACATATCTGAGAATACGCAAATAATCTTCTCTAATTCTATTTTCTGAGTCTCCTATAAAATTAATATTACCACTCTCAAGATCTTTTTTACCATTATAAGGGTCAAACAAATTCCCATCTTTATCAGAGTATATTGAATTTATAGAAAAATCCCTTCTTGCTGCATCTTCTTTCCAATCAGAAGAAAATTCTACTTTTGCATGTCTTCCATCTGTTGATACATCTTTTCTTAAAGAAGTAATTTCATATTTATAGTCATCAATGATAGCCGTGATAGTTCCATGCTCAATACCAGTCTCATAATAATTAATGTTTTGTTTTCTTAAAGCATCACAAACTTCACCAGGTTTTAAATTTGTAGCTAAATCAATATCATCAACTATTTCTTTTTTAATAATTTTTCTAACACACCCACCAACATATCTAACTTCACTACTCTCTGAATAATTATTAAGCACTTCAAATATTCTTTTAACAGGAGTTTGATTTGTTAAATTAATAAGATTTTGACTTATGTAATCAAGATTACGAGATCTAAAAAAAAATTTATCTAAAAAGTTATCCATATATGGCTGGGGCGCTAGGATTCGAACCTAGGATGCCGGTACCAAAAACCAGTGCCTTACCACTTGGCTACGCCCCAATATTGTTTTCGTATAACACAAAAAAATAAAATTTATATAGTTTTCGAAGCATTACACCAATAATTTCTAAATTTTCTTTTAAATCTAACTTTTGCTAATTCACAATCTTGTTTTCTTTGATAATACGCAACTAATACTGAACCAGAGCCAGTCATTCTCACAAATAATGGTTTGTTTAGGTTTTCTAAAAAAAATTTAAGTTTTTTTAGTTCTTGGTATTTTGAGAATGCAATTTTTTCAAGTGCATTATCATATTTTAATAACAAATTTAAATTTAACATATTTTTTTTAGGATTATTCAATACAGGTTTGCTAAATTTTTTTACTCCAGAATAAATTTTTTTTGTAGAACATCCAAAATTTGGACGCACTAATAAAGTGTAAAAACTAGAAGTCTTTAAAAATCTTTTTACTGATCCATCTGATGACAAAATAGCACTCAATGGATTAATACCCAAGATTACGTCAGAGCCAATTAAGTTTGTAATCTGTAGAATTTTTTTTTGGTTAATTTTGATGAACTTTTTTTTAATTAGAAAATTTAAAATAGTAGCAGCATTCATTGATCCACCTCCCAGTCCTGCTTCCTGTGGAATATTTTTTTTCACATTAATTTGAAATTTTTTATTATTTAATAAATTTTTGTCATCTAGAATTTTTAATAAATTATCAACTGTATTATTTTTTTTTATATTTTTAGAAAAATGTCCATTGAAAGAAATTTTGTGATTACTGCCTTTACCTATCTTAATAGTAATTAAATCGTGCAATTGAATAAATTTAATAATAGTTTCAATTTTATGAAGTTTGGTTAGTTTTCCAGTAACATGTAAAGCTAAATTTATTTTTGCAAATGACTTAACTTTATAAATTTTCATTTAAGAATTATCTAGACCTTCTATGATTTTAATATTTATTTTTTTTCTGATATCTTCGTCGGTATCATCTAATTTTAAAACATAGTTCCAGAAGTACCTAGCCTGAATATTTCTATTCAACTTCCATAAAATATCACCATAATGATCATTAACAGTCGGATCTTCAGGCATTAATTCAACGGCTTTTCTAATATATTTTTCTGCTTCAGGATAATCTTCTATCAAATAATACGCCCACCCTATTGAATCTGCAATGTAGGGATCATTACTTCTAAGAGCATAAGCTCTTTCCAACATTTCCATTGCCTCATCAATTTTATAATCACGTTCTAACCACGAATACGCCAAGTAATTTAAAACATAAGCATCGTCTGGATTAATTTTAAGTGAATGTTTTAAATCTTCATCTGCTTTTTGATAATTACCTAATCGTTCATAACTGCCACCTCTTCTATACAATAAATCAGATTTGATCCCTGAATTAATATTCAAAGATGAGATAATTTCTGTATAGTATTTAATTGCTGTTTCATATTTTTTTGAATTTTTATAAAAATTTGCAACATCAAAAACCATTCTAACATTTGGATTTTTAATTTTATTAAACTTCGAACTTATAAAATCTATTCCCTCTTCATACCCAAGCTTTTTGACAATAATTTGAGCATCTTTTTTTACCCTAAACCAATAATAAAATTCATAATTTGAATCAAAGTTTTTTAAAACTTTTTTAGTCTTTTCATATTCTCCATTAAGATAAAAATTTTCAGCTACAAGTGATGAATTTAAAGTAAATTTAGGATTTAAATAGTTAGAAAGATTTAAATAGAAATTAGACTTTTCGATATCACCTTGAGATGAAAAAAGATTTGAAATTAAAAATAAAAACTCACCAGTTATATCATTATGATTACTACATGAAAAAATCTTACTAAATACTTTAAAATTTTTGTCTTCAATCCAGCTTTTGCTTTGAGATAATAAAAGTGTAGAATTTATATATTCAAGTTGATCAGAGATAGCTTTTGCTTCCTCAATTTTATTATTTTCAATCAAATAATTAATATAAAAGAATATGTATCTTGAATAATCTCCATCTGGATTATTAATTAAATTTAAAAAAGATGATCTAGTATTTTCCTTTTTCAAATAACATCTTAGAAATGCTTGATTTATAATAGAGATGTTGCCAAAATTTTTTTTGTTAGATAAAGTTTTTTTATTTTTAAAAGTGTAGAGATATTGTCTTAGAGTTTCAAATATTACTAAATTAAATCTATTTTCATTTTGAAAGTTTAAACTTAAATTTAAATTTTTTTCTGCTTGCACTAAATTATTTTTTTTTAAATTATCAATTATTAAAAGCAAATAGGCATCAAAAAAATCTAAATTTCCTTTTTTATTACTATTTTTTATTACATTAATAGCTTGAGGAACTTTATTTTCTAAAACCAGAGAATAAACATATCGTTTTAAATACGCATCATGCTTGTTAAGAAGCATCTTAGATGCATTAAAAAATTTTAATGCATCAAAATTATCTTTATTTTCAAAAGCAATAATTCCTGAAAAATAATTTGATAATTCCCTTGAGTTAAAATCATTAAAACTAGCACTTTTAGAATATAAAGGCGTCTGATATAATACTCCAAGAACTATAATTAGTTTTATTAGTTTGTTAAACATTCGATCATTGTATGACTAAAAAAATGATAAATCAAAAAGGCAAATTCGACGATGAATTGGTAAATATAATAGAACCAAACTTCATATTTAAGGATAAGCCAATCAACAGATTCAACACTGTTGAAAATAGCAATGATTATGATCAAGCTAATAAAGTTGAACTACTAGAAGAATTAAAAAAACAAATAAATTCAATTGAAAATTGTAATTTAAAAGATAATTCTCAAAATCTTGTTCTTGGGGATGGAAATATAAATAGTCCAATTATGCTAATTGGTGAGGCTCCAGGAATTGAAGAAGATAAATCTAGCACAACATTTAAAGGTGAAGTTGGAGATTTATTGAATAAAATGCTGTTAGCAATAGGAGTAAAAAAACAAAATATTTATTGTAGCTATGCAATAAATTTTAGACCTCCAGAAGATCGTAAACCTACTGCTCAAGAAATTAAAAGATATTCTGTTTTCATGAAAAAACATATCTCAATTATTGATCCAAAAATCATTATTTTAATGGGTAGTTCAGCAATGGAGTCCTTAACGGGTATTAATACTAAAATATCTTTAGAGAGAGGAAAATGGAAAGAAATAATATTAAAGAACAAAACATATCCAGTAATGATATCGTATAATCCATCTTATCTAATTAGATTTCCTGAAAATAAAAAATATTCTTGGGAGGATTTAAAAAAGATTAAACAAAAAATTAATGAAATGAAGATTGTCATTTAAATTTATATGATTGAATTACATGAAAAATATATTTCTTGGTGGAAAAAAAAGCTCAATATTTCTAATTATGGCCTGCTATGGATTTCTTTTATAAAAGGAGTTTTGGTTGGACTATTAATTTATCACTTTTTAATCATTTAAATGAAAATTATAGCTGGTGTTGATGAGGTAGGAAGAGGAAGTTTAATAGGACCAGTTTATGCTGCGGCAGTAATATTGAATAAAAAAGTTGATATAAAATTATTAAAAGATTCTAAAACTATTTCTAAAGAAGAAAGAAAATTATTATCAAATTATATAAAAAAAAATTCTATATGGGTAATAGGTAAAGCATCAGTAAAAGAAATAGATAATATCAATATCTTGCAAGCAAGTTTACTTGCGATGAAAAGAGCAATTAAAAAACTAAAAAAAAAACCAACACATGTTTTAATTGATGGAAATAAAGTTCCTGATTTAAAAAATTATAATTTAAAAGCAATAATTAAAGGTGATCAAAAAATACCTTCTATCTCGGCAGCATCTATTGTTGCTAAGGTCGCTAGAGATAAATTTATAACTAAGCTAGCAATAAACAATAAAGGATATGGTTGGGATCAAAATTTTGGGTATGGAACAAAGCAACATTTAAAAGCTATTAAAAAACTTGGCGTCAACAAGCATCACAGAAAAACCTTCTCTCCTATATCTAAACTCAAGACACACAATATCTAGTTAGTTATTTTTTATTTAGCACAAATCGATTCCAAATAATTCAATCTCAGGTTGACCCTGGAATCCATTTGGAGTCTAATTATTTTATACAAATGAAAACTGATTTTAAAAATAAAATTATTAACGGAGATAGTCTCGAGAAGTTAAAAAAAATTCCAAGTGAAACTTTTGATTTAGTTTTTGCAGATCCACCTTACAATTTACAGTTAAAAGGTGAGCTTACTAGACCAGACAGATCTAAAGTAAGTGCAGTGAATGATAAATGGGATCAATTCGAAAATTTTAAAAAATATGATGAGTTTACATATGCGTGGTTAGCCGAATGTAAAAGAATTTTGAAAAAAAATGGAGCTATCTGGGTCATAGGCAGTTATCACAATATTTTTAGAGTAGGTACAGCTATTCAAAATTTAGGATTTTGGATTTTAAATGATGTTATTTGGAATAAAAATAACCCCATGCCTAATTTTAGAGGAACACGATTTACAAATGCTCATGAAACTTTGATTTGGGCTTCAAAAAGTGAAAAATCAAAATATACTTTTAACTATCAATCTTTAAAATGTTTAAATGACGATCTGCAAATGAGATCTAATTGGAATTTACCGATCTGCAGTGGTTCTGAAAGAATTAAAAACAACGGCAAAAAAGTACACTCAACACAAAAACCAGAGTCTCTACTACATAGAGTTTTATTAGCATCATCAAATAAAGATGATATGATTTTAGATCCATTTTTAGGATCTGGAACCACAGCAACAGTTGCTAAAAAATTAGGTAGAAATTATTATGGTATAGAAAAAGAAAAAACTTATTTCAAAGCTGCTGAACAAAGATTAAAAAACACAAAACCTATTGAAGATAATCTCTTAGATACTCTAAAAAATAATAGATCTAAACCAAGAATACCTTTTGGGTCACTAGTAGAGCTTGGCATAATTAAACCTGGTACAAATATTTTTGACAATAAGAAAAAAATTACTGCAAGAATTATGGCTGATGGAAGCATCAAACATGATCAAACTGAAGGATCTATTCATAAAGTTGCTGCAACCATTTTAGGAGCAGAAAGCTGCAACGGTTGGACTTACTGGCATTGTGATATTAATGGAAGAACACATCCAATTGATTATCTAAGACAAAGATTAATTTCAAAAAATTAATTCTTATAAATTTTACCCAAATAATTTTCTAAGAATTTCTTATTTTTTGTTAATATTTTTAAACTTAAATTTCTAAAAAAAACTATAATTGGATTAGATATCTGAAAGGCAAATTGATTTAATTTTGATCTATTATTAATCATTTTTACTTTTACAACTCTGTCATCATAGAAATTATTTTTTTTATTTATAATACTATCAAACAACTCTGAGCCACTTTCTATAGATTGAGAAGCTCCTTGCGCAAATGAAGGTGGAAAAGCAAAAAAAGCATCTCCAATTAAAGAGATATTGTTACCTGGTTTAAGGTAGCCTTTGCTAACGAAAACTGGAAAGCATTTGATGTTATTAAGATTATCTAAAATATTTGCAGAAATTTTATTTTGTAATTTATCTTTAACACCTCGAATAAAACCTTCCTCTTTAAAAAGTCCATAATTATCAAGCTCATTTGCTGTTAATTTATATTTTAAAATTCCAATAAAATTAGAAACTTCATTATCGTTATTTATTGGATAAATCACATAATGAAAATTGTGCCCCATAAATAAAGAAATATTTTTTTCATTTAAGTTATGAAGATTTTTTCTTGAAATATTGCCTCTAATAGCAATTGAATTATTATAAGCAGGTTTTATTTCATTATTAGAAATAAGAGACTTGCCTTTGGAGAATACACCATCAGAAATAATTAGATAATCACAAATTACTTTAATGTTTTCATTAAAAGTTAAAATTATTTGATTATTATTTTTTTCAATCTTTTCAATATTATGATCATACTTAATTATATTGTCTTCTAATCTATCTTTTAAAAATTCAACTAATTTTGACCTTTTTAACGTTGTGTATTTACAATTTTCAGAATTAAACTCTGAAATATTAATATCACATATTTTTTTTTCGTGTTTAATTTCATAAAAATCAATTTTTTCAGGGTTAAATCTATCTTTACTTTCTAAAGTATTAAATCCAATTCTATTAAGAAGTTTTATACTGTTTATTGATAGCTGTACTCCATATCCCTCATCTAGATTGATTGATGTATTTTTTTCATAAATAGTTACCTGGTAATCAAGATTTTCTTTAAATAAGTTTGCAACAAATAGACCTGAAATACCCGCTCCTATTATTGCAATTTTTTTCATTTACGTTTTTCCAAATATGTAACTATTTTTTTTGTAAAAGTTGGCAAAGTATAGTTTTTTAATTTTTTAGGATCAATCCAATAAGAAAATGGAATTGGTTTAATCATCTTGTCATTTTTAATTTTAATATTCATATTCATATTTGACAATTTAAAACTTAAATTTTGGTTAAAGTTTTTAGGTCTAGTTAATTCTTGCATTGGAAAAATATTAAAATTTTTTAAAAAATTGAAATTTCTATTTTTGACCAATAAATATTTATTATTTTTTTTATAAACTTTGATTAAAAAGTATTTATCTTTATTATCTTTTTTAATTTTATTTAAAACAAAATCATATTTAGCAAGGGATTTACAATTTTTTGAGATTGGACATTTTTCACAAAGAGGATTGTTTGGTTTACAGATTAGTGCACCTAACTCCATTAGTGCCTGAGCATAATCACTCGATCTACTTGAGGTTCCTAAAACTTTTTTGCTTTTAATTAAATTATCTTTTTGTATTTGATTTTCTTTCTTTAAGTGTAGATATCTTTTTAAAACTCTTTCCACATTTCCATCTAATGGAATAAAAGGCTTATTAAATGCAATAGCCAATATTGCGCTTGCAGTATAATCTCCAACACCAGGTAATGATTTTAAATCTAAAAAATTATTAGGTAATTTTTTATTAAAATCTTTAATCACGACTTGAGCAGCTTTTTTTAAATTTCTAACTCTTGAATAATAACCAAGACCTTCCCAAAGCTTAATGAGTTTTCGATTTTCATAACTGGCTAAAGTTTCTAGATCTGGAATATTTTTAATAAACCTATTAAAATATGGTATCACTGTTACAACTTGAGTTTGCTGTAGCATAAACTCACTAACTAAGGTGTAATATTGCTTTTTTTTTGAAGAAGTTTTTTTTCGCCAAGGTAATGATCTTTTGTTAATATCATACCAATTAAGAATTTTATTTGTTATTATCTGATCTTTCATATGCAATTTAAAAATAATACTAAGCGTGGAAATGTAACCATTCAAGGTTTAAGATCTTTTAAGGACACTTTACCCAAAAATGTAAAAAAAATCATTAATAAGAAGGGTCATATTTATTCTGAAACTCTTAGTAACTGGAGATATATTGTTGGAGATGATCTATTTAAAGTTTGTTATCCTAAGACATTTAAGAATTCTAATAAATTTGGAGTTAGCACTCTCATAGTAATGGTTAAAAGAGGTCATGAGGTTGATATGGAATACTCAAAAAAAGATATTTTAGATAAAATGAATAGTTTTTTTGGTTATTCTGTCGTAGAAAAACTGAAATTCATTAGCTTTGATGATGAGCAGAAAATCTTTTCAAAAAAAGATCTACATCAGGAAAATGTGGCAATTAATAAATATCAAAATAAAATTAATGATGTTAAGAATGATAAAATTAGGAAATCACTCATTGAACTAACCAAGGTATTTAAAGAAAAATGAAAAAAATTTTAATAATTATAACAATTTTTTTTAGCACTATTTCAACTATTAGTGCAGAAGAAATAAAAAGAATTGTTGTTGGAAATAAAGATGCAAAGATAACTATAATTGCTTTTGAATCTTTGACTTGCAGTCACTGTGCAAATTTTCACAAAGATGTATTTCCAGAACTTAAAAAAGAATATCTTGATACTGGTTTAGCTAAAATCGAATTTAGACACTTTCCTCTAGATATAGCAGCTTTCAATGCCTCAAAAGTTTCACAGTGTAATAATGATGGTGATTCGAAAATTTTAAATAGTTTATATGCAAACCAACAAAAATGGGTCAAAGGTAGCTCGGCACAAGAGGCCAATGAAAATCTTCAAAAATTTTTAATTAGTGAGGGTTATAGTGTTGATTTTAATAAGTGTATAAATGATAAAGAAATCGAGGATTTTGTTTTAAATGACCGAATCGATGGCGTTAAAAAATACAAAGTTAATGCTACCCCTACGATAATAATCAACAATAAAAAGTTTGAAAAAACTCTTAATTACAAAAATTTAAAAAAAGCACTAGAAAAACTGATATAAGTTAGTGCATGGAGTTTAAAAAAATCCAATTAAATGGGTTTAAATCTTTTGCTGATAAAGCAAATTTCTTAATTGAAGATGGTCTTACTGGAATTGTTGGGCCTAATGGATGTGGTAAATCGAACATTGTTGAATCTTTAAGATGGGTCATGGGTGAAACATCAGCAAAAAGTATGCGTGGATCAGGAATGGAAGATGTAATCTTTTCTGGGACATCAAATAAAGCTTCTAAAAATATTGCAGAAGTTACAATCGAAGTAGAAAATAAAAATAATGAAGGACCAGTTCAATACCGTGAACTAGATCAAATTAATGTTAGAAGAAAAATAGAAAAAGATAAAGGCTCTAAATTTTATATTAACGATAAAGAGGTAAGAGCAAGAGATGCTCAAATGTTTTTTGCAGATTTATCGACTGGCGCGCATTCTCCTTCAATGATTAGTCAAGGACGTATTGGTGCATTAGTAACTGCAAAGCCAACTGACAGAAGGGCTATTTTAGAGGAGGCTGCAGGAATTTCAGGCTTACATGTCAGAAAACATGAGGCTGAACTAAGATTGGGAGCTGCAGAAAATAATCTTAAAAGAGCTGATGAGCTTAGAAGACAACAAGAAAAACAACTGGCTAATCTTCAAAAACAAGCCGAGGAAGCATCAAAATATAAATTAATTACTGAAGAAATAAAAAGAATAGAAGCAGGACTTTTTTATTTAAAATTAATTGAAATAGATAAAGAAATTAAAATTGAAAATGAAATTAATAACGAGGCAGAGGGAGAAGTAGAAGGCTTCAATAGTAAAATATCTGAATTAGAAAATTTAATTAAATCTGCAACAGATAAAGTCTCACCTCTTAGGGAAAAAAATATTGAAAATCTCTCTAGAATTCAAAGACTTAATCTTGAACTTCAAAGCCTAGATGAAGAAAACACAAGAACACAAGATGAAATAGAAGGTATTAAAAAATCAATTCAAACTCTTGATGAAGATATTTCTAGAGAAAGAGGAATAATTATTGATGCTAATTCTAATGAAAAGAGACTTAAAGAAGAAAAAACTGATTTGATAGATGTAGACTCTAAGTATTTTGAAACAGAGAAATTATCCAATGAAGAACTTGAAGAAGCTAAGAGAGAACTAAAAAAAGAGCAAGAAGCTGTAGATGAAGTTGTTAACACTATTGCTGAAGGAACATTAAATATAAGTATTGGTCCAATTAAAAACGTTAAAAACTCTATAAATAGAGTTAAAGAGCTAATTGATAGCAATGAAATCAATCAAGCTGTCACCTTATTAGATAGATGTAATATGGAACTTGATAATTTCTTAAATGATTTAAAAAATGAAAAATCAAGAGAGGAGTTATTAAATGTAAATGAAAAATCTCAAAATATTAAACAACTTCAAGAAAAATATGCTGATGCTTACAGTAAAAATCAATCAATTAAAAACGAATCTATAAAACGTAACGAGAGAATAAAAACTATTGAAATAGAAGTTGAAAGTTGGAAAAATTTATTAGTTAATTCAGAAAAGATGGTTGGAGAATTAACTGATCGAAAAAATAAATTAACAGATCAATTTAAAGAATTAGATAATCAACCTAAAATTCAAGCTGAAAGAAAGGGTCAAATTTCTGAAAATTTAAGAATATCAGATAAAGAAAAAATCGATAATGATGCTGTTATTGAAGAAACTGATAAACGAATAGAAAACTTAAGATCTCAATTAAATGAAATTCAAGAACAATCAATACAAATTAGAGAAAGAAAAGCAAGTTCTGGAGCAACCGTTGAAGGTCTACAAAAAAGAAAAAGTGATTTACTAGATAGAATAAATTCAGAACTTAACTTAACTGAAGAAAATATTTTAGAATATTCAAACTTGAATGGTATTGAAGACCTACCTAATCCAGTGGATCAAGAAGATTCACTAGATAAAAAGAAACAAGAAAGAGAAAAATTGGGATCAGTTAACTTAAAAGCTGATGAGGAAACTAGTAAGCATGAAGAAGAAATAAAAAAAATGGAGCAAGATCGTTCAGATCTAGTTACTGCAATAATTAAACTAAAAGAAAGTATTAATGAACTTAATCAAAAAGGTAGAGAAAGATTAATTGAAGCTTTTGAAAAAGTTAATAGAAAATTTAATGAAGTTTATACAAAACTTTTTAATGGAGGAAATGCTAAACTAGAATTAGTTGACTCCGACGATCCTCTTGAGGCTGGACTTGAAATGTTGGTCAGTCCTCCAGGTAAAAGACTTCAATCAATAACTTTACTATCGGGAGGTGAGCAAGCTTTGACAGCTCTTTCTTTAATATTTGCCGTTTTTTTAACCAACCCTTCACCAATTTGTGTATTGGATGAAGTTGATGCACCACTTGATGATGCAAATGTAACTCGATTTTGTAGCCTTCTTGAAGAGTTAATAAAGATTACTAATACAAAATTCATTATTGTAACTCACCACGCATTAACGATGTCTAAAATGAATAGACTTTACGGGGTCACAATGCCTGAAAAAGGTATAAGCCAACTAGTTGCTGTTGATTTACAAAAAGCAGAGAGTATGGTTGCCTAAACTATATAAATGCCAAAAGATCAGTTCAAAACTCGCTTAGAGATTGCAAAAAAGAGGATTTCAGAGAAAAATCAGGGCAATAAAAATGATAACCCCTCTTCTATTGGAACAGCGTTCAAATTAAGCACAGAATTAGTCGCTGCAGTAGCGGTTGGGACAATTATTGGGTTTATTTTTGACAAGACCTTTGGTACTACACCCTGGTTTATATTAATATTTTTTTTTGTTGGCGTAGTTGCTGGAATAACCAATGTAATTAGGTCTGCAAAAAATATGCAAAAATAGAAAAATTTTATGGCAGCAAATCCCATGACCCAATTCAATGTTTATAGAATTGGACCAGAAGTTAAAGTAGGAGCATTCGATATCTCATTTACAAATGCTAGTTTGTTTATGATTATAAGTTCTGTTGCTATTTTATTAATTTTTAGCTTCGGTTCTAAAAAAAATTCATTACTACCAAATAAGATTCAACTTTTAGCAGAACTGAGCTACACATTTGTATCAAAGATGATAAGTGATACAGCAGGATCAAAAGCGAAACCATATTTTGCATTTATATTTTCTCTTTTTATGTTTGTTCTATTTTGTAACATGTTTGGAATGATACCTTATACTTTTACAGTAACTAGCCATATCATTGTGACATTTGTCTTGGCGGCATTTATTTTTATTGGGGTAACTGTTATCGGTTTTATGAAACATGGTTTTAGTTATTTAAAATTATTTGTCCCTAGTGGGGTACCAGCAGTACTACTTCCCTTAATAGTAGTAATTGAAATTATATCATATTTAAGTAGGCCAGTTAGTTTATCAGTTAGATTATTTGCTAATATGATGGCAGGTCATACAATGATGAAAGTTTTCGGAGGCTTTGTGATAAGTCTTGGAATAGTTGGTGGATGGCTTCCACTGAGTTTTTCGGTTGCATTAACAGGTTTGGAGATCTTAGTTGCTTTTCTTCAGGCATATGTTTTTGCAATTTTAACCTGCATCTATTTAAATGATGCATTAAATTTACACCATTAATTAACATAGGAGGATATAATGGAATTAGAAGCAGCAAAAATGATCGGAGCAGGTTTAGCAGCAATAGCTTTAGCTGGTGCCGGTGTTGGTATCGGAATAATTTTTGGAAACTATTTGTCAGGAGCAATGAGAAACCCTTCTGCAGCACAAAAGCAGTTTCCTAATTTGCTTTTAGGTTTTGCACTTGCAGAAGCAACAGGATTATTTGGATTAGTAGTAGCGTTAATCATTCTTTTTGCATTTTAAATTTAATGATTAAAAAAATATATTTTCAGTCAATATTTTTTAGTTTCCTATTTTCTATGGAAGCTTTTTCAGCTGAAAGCGGTGGTATGCCTCAATTAAATCCTGAATTTTGGATTTCACAGATTTTTTGGCTAACACTTACATTTGGAATTCTGTATTTAGTTTTATCCAAACTAATACTACCAAAAATAAGTACTAACCTAGAGTCACGTAAATCGCAGATATTAGAAAATATTGAGGCTGCAGAGAAGCAGAGAGAAGATAGTGAGACAAAGCTAAAAGATTATGAGGAAATTATTTCCAAAAGCAGACTTGCTGCAAAAACTATCTTCAATCAAGGTAGAGAAAAAGCATTAAAGGACATTAATGCTAAAAGAGAGGTGCTAGATAAACAAATTGATGATGAAATTGTCAAAGCTGAGCAAGAAATAAAGATCTTAAGAGAGAGTGCGCCTGATAAAATTAATAAGATAGCAATTGAAACATCTTCTGAACTAGTACAAAAACTTATTGGTGCTGAAATAAATAATAGCAGCATATCTGCAATTGTTGATGATTTATCTAAAAGAAATGGAGATAAATATTATGGCAATTGATGCAACATTTTGGGTAGCAGTATCATTCGTAATTTTTTTTGGAGGCTTAATTTATCTTAAGATCCCTCAAAAAATTACTGAAATGTTAGATAAAATGATTTATGACATAAAAAATGAGATTGATGAAAGTGAAAAATTAAGAACAGAGGCAAAAACATTACTAGACAATGCGCAGAATAAATTAGATACAGCTCAATCTGTTAGTAACGAAATTCTTAATGAGGCTAAAAAAGACTCTGACAAATTAATGATTGAATTAAATGACAAATTTCACAAATCATCAGAAATTAAAAAGAATTTAGCTGAAAGTAAGATAAGTCAAATGAAAGAGGCAACTATAAAAGAAATAAAAGATGCATCAATTAAAATAGCAGTAGACTCTGTAAAAAAGATTATCACAACATCGGTTGATAAATCTAAACTTGATACCGTGTTTCAAAAAAATTTAGATGAAACTAAAGAAGAATTAAAAAAAATTAATCCATAATACTCTTACAATTTTCTTAAAAAGCTATAAATTATAAAAATGATTTCTATAGTTATTGGCTCTGGTTTTGGTGGAATCGCTGCAGCACTGCGCCTTAAAGCAAAAGGTCACGAGGTTACATTAATTGAAAAGCATCAAGATCTTGGGGGCAGGGCACGGGTATTTAGAAAAAATGGATTTATATTTGATGGTGGCCCAACTGTAATTACTGCTCCGTATTTAATTAATGAATTATTTGAATTATTCAAGAAAGACCCAAAAGATTATATTGAACTATCTCCTTTAAAAATTTGGTATCAATTCATTTTTGAAGATAAATCTAAATTCAATTATTCAGGTAACGAAAATGAAATGAAAGCACAAATAGAAGAATTGAATAAAGAGGATGTACGGGGTTATGAAAAATTAGTTGATTTTACAAAAAAAATTTTCGATAAAGGATTTACAGAACTTGCTGATGTCCCTTTTGACAAGCCATTTGTAATGATGCAGCAACTCCCTGCTCTATTAAAGCTGAAAAGTTACAAATCTGTCTACTCTTTAGTGTCTTCATATATAAAAAATGAAAAATTAAGAAGATTGCTAAGTATGCATCCACTTTTAGTTGGAGGAAATCCTTTTACCACAACTTCGATTTATGGATTAATTCTTTACTTAGAAAAAAAATGGGGAATTCATTACTCAATGGGTGGAACTGGAAACATAATAAAAGGTTTTGAGAAGTTAATGAACGAAGTTGGCATAAAAGTAATTAAAGGTAATGAAGTTAGAAAAATTATTTCAAACAATAATAAAATTACTAGTGTTCAGTTGAATAATAATGATATTATAAATGCTGATAATATTATTTGCAATGCTGATCCCCCTGCTGTCTATGAAAAACTACTAGATGGAAAAAGTAATAATTCATTCTTATTTAATTGGAAAAAAAAGAGAATGGAATATTCTATGGGACTATTTGTTTATTATTTTGGAACAAAAAAGATTTATGAAAATGTTGAACATCACACTATAAAATTTGGTAATAAGTATAAAGAACATCTCGACGATATATTTAATAAAAAAAAATTAAACGACGACATCAGCTATTATCTTCATAGACCATCAGCTACAGACAAATCTATGGCACCTGAAGGAAATGATTGTTTTTACGTTTTAGTTCCTGTTCCTAATAACCAGTCTAGAATTGACTGGAAAATAGAAGGAGAGAAGATGAAGAAACTAATTATAGATAAAATGGAAAAGGATCTGATGCCAAACCTTAAAGAAAATATTGTTGAAGATTTTTACTTAACACCAGATTATTTTGAAGAGGACTTAAATACAAAATATGGCTCTGGATTTTCTATACAACCAAAATTCACTCAATCAGCTTATTTTAGGTTTCATAACAAATCAGAAATTTATGATGGTCTTTATTTTGTTGGTGCTGGCACACATCCTGGGGCTGGTGTTCCAGGAGTTTTATCATCTGCAAAGGTGTTAGATAAAATTATATAATGACAAATCAAAACTACCTGTCAATTTATGCTAAGTCTTTTAATTGGGCAGGTTTTTTTCTCCCAAAACAGACTTATCAGAAGTGTTCAGCTTTGTACGATTTTTGTAGAGTCGCAGACAATATAGCTGACGATAATGATACAATTGAATCTAAGAAAAATAAATTTAAGAACTTTGAAAGTAATTTTAATAATAAAAATTTTGATGATCCTATCATTAAAAATATGTGGGATCTTGTAGATGAATTCAATATTTCATTAATAATTATTAACGATTTATTTGAAGGCATTAAATCTGATATAAAAGAAAAAGTAAAATTAAACTCAAAAAAAGAGCTATTAATTTACTCATACAGAGTTGCTGGAACAGTTGGTCTATTAATGGCAAAAATTCTTAAAGTAAGTAAAAAAAGTTCGTTAATGTCAGCGATTGATTTGGGAATAGCAATGCAATTAACAAATATATCAAGAGATGTAGTTGAAGATTTAAATAACAATAGATCTTATATAAATGAAAATTTTGAAGAAATTAAATCTACCTTAATGCTTGCAGAAAAATTTTATGAAAACTCTTTTCACTCAATTAGTAAAATCCCTATAAGCTTTAGATTTGCTATCTTGGTAGCAAGAAGAGTATACAGAAAAATTGGATATAAAATTTTAAAAAAGAAAAATTTAGAAAATTATAGAAAATCTGGAAAAATTTATGTTTCAAATCTTGAAAAAGTAATTGAAACTTTTCTTTCTGTTTTTGACCTAATTAAATTATTATTAATAGATAAAAATGATGATCATATTAGACATGACCATGTATTAATTATCGAGGAATTAAATCTAGATGAAAGAATTTGATTATATAATAATTGGTGGTGGTTGTGCTGGGCTATCTTTAGCTTATGAATTAGATTTACACTCAAAATTAAAAGATAAAACTTTAGCAATTGTTGAGCCTAGAGATGAATATAAAAAAGATAAAACATGGTCTTTTTGGAAAGTTTCATCTCATAATTTTGAAGACTGTACTAAAAAAAGTTGGGATAATTTTACAATTAACATTCCAGGTCATCTTAAACATGTTGACTGTAAAAATATGCCCTATCAAACAATTGATAGTGGTTTATTTTATCGAAAAATAATTGACAAAATAAAACAAAATACCAATATCTATTTTTTTAAAAATATTAATGAAGTAAATACAGAAAATTCTATCATTTTTAACAGTGTGAGTGACACCGTAGATAACAAAAGTAGTTTGTGGCAACACTTTTCTGGCATAGAGATTGAAACAAGCAAAGATTTTTTTGATGAAAAAATATTCAACTTAATGGATTTTGATTGTGATCAAAAAAATAGTGTGCATTTTTTTTATACACTACCATTCTCAAAAACAAAGGCACTTATAGAAACTACTTGGATTTCAGATCTTAATAACACTTCTTTGAATGATTATGATATTCAATTAAAGGATTATGTTGAAAATAAACTAAAGATTAAAAATTATAAAATTAATTATAAGGAAACTGGTGTTATTCCTTTATTTCATCCAAATAATATTAAAAAATTAAATCAAATTGAGATCGGTACTGCTGGAGGCATGACAAGGCTAAGTACTGGATATACATTTTTAAACATTCAAGAACAAAGCAAATATATTAGAGAAAATATAGAAAATATTAAGGATACAAAAATTTTTTCAATAAAGAAAAAATATGAATTTTTAGATAATATTTTTTTAAAAGTTTTAAAAAAAAACCCTGAAAGAATGGCACAAATATTTTATAAAATGTTTAACTGCTCTTCAAAAACAGTTATAAATTTTTTATCTAATAAAAGTAATATGTTGGAGGATATTTCTATTATTTCTAAAATGCCCAAATTTATTTTTTTAAAACAATTATTTTAAATATGAATAATGAAATAAAAAAAATTAATCTAAATCATTCTTTTATTTTTTTTTTATTTTCAAACATTTTTTCAATAATAATTTTTAAATTAAATAATTTTAATATCTCTCCATTATTATGTTTATTATTAATATTAACTATTGGCGTATCTCATGGATCTTTAGACCACGTTAAGGGTAAAAGACTTTTTAATATTCTTAATATTAATAAAATTTCTATCTTTTATTTCTCATACATTTTAATTGCTATTTTGGTTATAATTATTTGGACAATAATACCTTTCATTTCTTTGATGATTTTTTTACTTGTTGCCTCTTATCACTTTGGAAAAGAAGATACTCAATTTTTAATAAATGAAAATTCTTATTTTAATCAATTACTTTTTTTCCTAAAAGGTTTGTTAATAATTGTAGCACCAATGTTTTTTCATTTTGAAGAAACAGTGACTATTTTTAAATTGTTATTAGTTGATAATGAAATTTTTTACTCTACTTTAGAATTTATAGAAGTTAACAAAATATTACCCATAGCAATTATTTTAAGCTCCTTGTCTAGTATTTTTTTATTTTTGAGTAAATTTGAGATTAAAAAATTTATAGTTTTTTTTGACTATTTTTCTATTTTGGTTCTAAATTATTGTCTAACACCTTTAGTGGCATTTACAGTTTATTTTTGTTTTTTACATTCAATTAGACACAGCATTACGCTTATTTATGAAATAGACAAAAATGATTTTAAAAATGGTCTGAAGGTATTTGGCCAAAAAGCATTACCTTTAACTATTTTAACTGCTATTTTTTGCTTAATTGGTCTTTATCTATTAAATAATAACTATGATTTTGATAGCTCAATATTAAAAATAATATTTATAGGTTTGGCGTCTTTAACCTTTCCACATATATTGCTGGAATATTTTCTCGAAAAAAATGAAAAATAAACAATTAAAAATTTTGTTATCTGCGCCACGTGGGTTTTGTGCTGGTGTAGAAAGGGCTATCGAAATTGTTGAAAAATCAATTCAAAAATATGGGGCTCCCGTTTATGTTCGTCACGAAATTGTTCACAACAAATATGTTGTTGATGATTTAAAGAATAAAGGTGCAATATTTGTTGAAGAACTTGAAGAAATTAAAGACAAATCAAGACCAGTTGTTTTTTCTGCTCATGGAGTTCCAAAAAAAATTCCTGATGATGCAAAAAATTATAAAATGACTTATGTGGATGCTACTTGTCCATTGGTTTCTAAAGTACATAGAGAAGCTGAGAATCTTAATAAAGCTGGTTATCACATAATATTAATAGGTCATCAAAATCATCCTGAAGTCATAGGCACAATGGGTCAATTGCCTGTTGGAGCTATTGATCTTATTCAAAATGAAAATGAAGCAATAAATTATAAGAATAATGAAGATAAAAAAATAGCATTTGTTACACAGACAACTTTATCTGTAGATGACACCCATGAAATGATAAAAATTTTAAAAAATAAATTTCCAGATATACGTGAACCATCAAAAGAAGATATTTGTTATGCAACTACTAATAGGCAAATGGCAGTTAAAAATATTGCAAAAAAATGTGATATGTTTTTTGTAATTGGCAGCAGAAACTCATCTAACTCCGTAAGACTTGTTGAGGTAGCTAAAAAGTCAGGCTGTATTAACTCAATACTAATTCATTCTGAAAGCAAAATTCCATATGACCAAATTCAAAACTCAAATACTATTGGAATTTCATCTGGCGCGTCAGCACCAGAAATTTTGGTAAAAAATTTTATTAATAATTTAAAAAATAGATTTACTATAAGTATAGATGAAGTAGAAATAATTAAAGAAAACGTAGTATTTAAAATCCCAAAAAAATTAAATTAAATGGCTGTTTATACAAAAATAAATAAAGAAGATATTTCTATAATAAATAAAAAGTTTGATATTGAAAAAATTATTAGTTTTCAGGGTATTAAAAAGGGAATTGAAAATACAAATTATTTATTAAAATCAAAAAATAATAAATTTATATTAACAATTTTTGAAAAAAGAGTTTCCAATAAAGAAATCCCTTTTTTCATGAAATTAATGGATAAATTAAACGACTCTAAGATTAATTGCCCTAAACCTTTAAAAAATAATAACGGAAGCTATTTAATAAAATTAAAGAATAAAACTGCATGCATTGTTTCTTTCCTGCAAGGAAAAGATAAAGATAAACTTAATTCAAAAAATTGTTTTGAAGTTGGTAAGATAATTGCACAAATACACTCTATTACTAAAAATATTAAAATAACTAGAAAAAACTCTATGAGTATTAAAAATTTAGATCCTTTACTTAAAAGTATAAAATTTAAATCTAAGAAGTTTAATAATTTAGAAAAGTTTTTAAAAAATAATCTAAAAGACATTAAAAAAAACTGGCCAAAAAAATTACCAAGTGGGATTATTCATGGTGATTTATTTATAGATAATATTTTTTTTAAAAATAATAAACTTTCAGGAATTATTGATTTTTATTTTGCTGCAAATGATTATTTTATGTATGAAATAGCTATTTCTATTAATGCACTTTGTTTTGATAAAAAAAAATCAAAATTTAAAATTGATAAATTAAAAATAAAAAATTTAATTAGAGGATATGAGAGTATTAAAAAAATTTCTCTTAAGGAAAAAAAATCATTAAATATTTTGTGTCGAGGAGCTGCAATGAGATATTTACTTACTAGACTTTACGATTATTCAAATACACCCAAAACTGCATTAATAAAAATTAAAGATCCTAATGAATATTATCAAAAGCTTATTACACATAACAGCTTAATTTCTTATAAAGATTATTTAATTTAATGATTAAGATTTACACAGATGGTTCATGCTTAAAAAATCCTGGAGATGGAGGTTGGGCAGCAATTATAATTATAGATGGTGAAACTAAAGAGATTAGTGGAAGTGAAAGAGATACCACAAATAATAGAATGGAGCTTTTAGCTCCTATTAATGCTTTGAAAGAAATGAAACGAAATGAACAAATTGAAATCTATACAGATTCTCAATATGTAAAGCTTGGAATAACTGAGTGGATTAATAAGTGGGTGCTTAACAACTGGAAAACTTCAAAAAAAGAGGATGTAAAAAATAAAGATCTATGGATCGAACTTTATAATTTGAATGAAACTTTTGATGTTAAATGGAATTGGGTAAAAGCTCACGCTGGCAATACAATGAATGAAAAAGTTGACCAATTAGCTAAAAAAGCAGCTATTTTAAAATAATTTTAAGAAGTTTTCAGCTGCTGAAATTTCACAAGAACCTGTATCTTTTTCTTCCTGTAATTTAATAACCTTCATATCATCAACTAGCATAGCGTATCTATTTGATCTAATACCAAGACCTCTGGCTCTTTTATCTACATCTGCACCAATTGCCTTTGTAAAATTTAAAAAAGGATCTCCCATCATTAAAATTTTGCTTTCTACATTATTCTCTTTGCCCCACGCATTCATTACGAATGGATCATTTACTGAAATACAAATAATTTGGTCAACTCCTTTTTCTTTGTATTTTTCAAACATATTGACATAGCCAGGCAAATGTTTTGCAGAACACACCGAGGTATATGCACCTGGTAGGCCAAACATTACTACTTTTTTATTTTTAAATAAATTTTCAATATTTTTTTTAATTGGTTCTCCTTCTTCTAGAATAAAAACTTCAGAGTTTGGTAGATTGTCATTTTCTTTTATATTCATTAAATTCTTTCTTTTATATGTTTTTTTACTTCATCAATATTATTCTCAATAATTTTATAATTTTCTTTTTCATTCAAAAT
>JACWER010000012.1 GCA_014653385.1 Pelagibacterales bacterium SAG-MED50
TAAAAAGAGAAAAACCCGAATTTAAAAATTTAAAATATAAAGAAATAATAAAACATTTATCAAAACTTGATAATTCAAAATCAGATATTGGATTATGTTCAAATAAAAAAATTTTTGAAACCGGAACTTCTAACATACTTTTTGTTAAGAATGATAAATTCTTCTCACCAATAAATAAATTTTACAAAGGTATTTCATACAAATTTTTTAAGTCAAAAATAAAAAAAATTGTAAAAAAAGATATTTTTGTTGATAATTTAAAGGAGTTTGATGAAATTATTTTAATTGGATCTGGAAAAGGTGTTGCATCAGTAAAAACTATTAGCCAATTAGGATGGAAAAGAAAAAGTTTAAAACATTATAATATCCTCTTAAAACATTACAAATTGGCTATCACTAAGTGCAAAGTATATAGATAAATATTATGAGAGATCCAAATAACCCATGTTTATTCTGTAACTCAAAGGTGAGTGGTGTTGCCCATGAAAATGATCTAGCTTACGCAAGTTATGATACGTATCCTGTTACGGATCGACATTGCCTAATAATACCCAAAAGACACGTAGTTGATTATTTTGAACTATCTAATGAAGAACTCATCGCATGTAATGATTTGATTAAAATTGTAAAAAATGAGGTTCTAGATAAAGATAAAAGTATAAAAGCATTTAACATTGGAACCAATGCTGGAAAAATATCTGGACAATCAATCATGCATTGTCATATTCATTTGATTCCAAGAAGAGAGGGTGATGTTGACAACCCCCAAGGTGGGGTTAGATCTGTAATACCAAAAAAACAGCATTATAAACGTAAAATATAAATTATAGGTTGTTATTAAAGACACATTGACCAATTGTTAGGGTTGAACTATAGAATTAAGTAGATTAGAAAACTTTTAATTTTACTATAAAATTTTACATAAGGGTAACATGTTTAATACAAATCCATTTTCTATTTTAGCGGAGACAGTATCGCCGTTTGCTATGCAAAGCTTTATTATTACTATGATTGTTTTAATAGCACTAGGAACAATCATTCAAATGATACATCATAAAAATATTACTTATTTCTTTAACAACGCAAAAAAAGCAAAACTACAGGCAACCAGAGAAATTGGTGCTGGAGAAAAAGCCTCAATAATTGCAAAAACAACTGTTGTTGATATTGGAACCACAGCAGAGCTTGGATTTGGAAAAAGAAGATTATCTCATGTTCTTGGAATGTATGGCACCATCATTTTTTGGGTTTCATCAGCAATGTTAGTATTTTGTTATACTGGAGCTGATAAATCTTCATCTTCAATGTGGTCAATGTTTTGGCATGTTGGGGCGATACTTACGTGTGTAGGCGGATATTGGTTTTGGTTTTTTTTAAGAGTTGATGTGTCAGCAGAAGCTCATCCTTGGTACAGAATAATAAAAGCAGATTTGTTCGTTTTAGCATTATTAGCATGCTCAACTTTTGGTTTAGCTTGGTCATATACACAGTTTAACGGTCAATCAGGACTTTCATTTTTATTTTTGACTTTATTTGTTGTTTCAAATTTAGTTTTATTTGGTGGAGTTTACTGGTCTAAATTTGCTCACATGTTTTATAAGCCTGGCGCAGCAATACAAAAAAACCTTGCTGAAGCTGATGGGTCTAGAGATAATTTACCTCCACCAGCAGATGCACCTGAACAATTTGGTTTAGGTATTAAAAGAGAACAACCTAAACATTATTAATTATGAAAATTTTAAATAAGGAGAAAAAATAATATGTCGACATTTGTATACATGACTAGATGTGATGGTTGTGGTCATTGCGTAGATATTTGCCCATCAGATATAATGCACATTGATGAAAACATTAGACGTGCAAAAAATATTGAACCTAACTTTTGTTGGGAATGCTATTCTTGTGTAAAAGCTTGTCCTAATCATGCTATTGATGTTAGAGGTTATGCTGATTTTGCTCCAATGGGACATAGTGTAAGAGTAAGAAGAGAAGAGGAAAAAGGAACTATTTCTTGGAAAATTAAATTTAGAAATGGAACTACAAAAGATTTTGTATCTCCAATTACTACAAAACCATGGGGTAAATTTATTCCAAAACTTGCAGATGGAGACAAACCTAATCAAGGTGAAATTAATTCTCAAAGATTGTACACTGAGCCTGAAGGACTTAACATTGATGGTGAGTTACCAGTAGTTCCAAAAGACTCATTTAAAAAAGGAGTTTACTACTAATGGCTAAGCATAAAACACATTACGAGGATTGCGATGTACTAGTCGTTGGTGGCGGTATGGCTGGAACTGGTGCTACTTTTGAAGCTAGGCACTGGGGTAGAGATATGAAAATTATTTGTGTTGAAAAAGCAAACATTGATAGAAGTGGAGCCGTTGCTCAAGGTCTTTATGCAATCAACTGTTACATGGGAATGCAGTGGGGTGAAAACCAACCTGAAGATCACGTAAGATATGCAAGAAATGACTTAATGGGAATGGTTAGAGAAGATTTAGGTTATGATATGGCTCGTCATGTTGACTCAACAGTTCACATGTTTGATGAATGGGGTCTTCCAATGATGAAAAATGAAGAAACAGGCAGATACCTTAGAGAAGGTAAGTGGCAAATAATGATTCATGGAGAGAGTTATAAGCCAATCGTTGCAGAAGCTGCAAAGACTGGGGTATTGGACAGGTCCAATCTATTATTAATGAAAAAGTAACTGTAAATTTTGAAAATGTAGGAAAAAAAGTGGTTAATGCCAGTTTAATTAATTTAGAAAAACTCTCTAATAGAAGGAATATAAAATAAATTTTTATAATATGGATATAAATAAAATTATAGAAGATTTAATAGATACTTTTTTAAAAGCTGGAGAATTATCACTTTCACTTAGAGAAAAAGGATTAAAAAAAGAAATAAAACCAGATAACACACCTGTGAGTAATGGTGACCTTGAAGTTAATAAATTTATCACTAAAAAAATCTCAAAAATAACACCTGATATCCCAATTATATCTGAAGAAACTTCTGATAATAAAGATAACACTCAACTAAAAGATTTTTGGTTGGTGGATCCAATTGATGGAACTTATGATTATATAAATGACTTAGAAGAATTCACAATAAATGCCGGCTTAATTATTAATAATAGGCCTATCGCTGGATTAATTAATGCCCCCTGCTAAAAAAAGAATGTTTTATTCTCACGGAGAGGGAAATGCTTTTGAATTAAGTGATGGAAAAACGACAAAACTAAATGAAAAAGATACTATAACTAGACCAGTTAAATTTATTTCTTACTCAAACAAAATTAAACCAGAAATTCAAAAAATCTATCAAGATATAGGGGTTGTTGAAAATGTGAAAATGAAAAGTTCACTTAAGTTTTGCGTGGTAGCAGCTGGTGAATATGATGGTTATGTTGCTGAGCCAAGAGCTTATGAATGGGATATAGCAGCAGGTCATGCAATATTAATACATTCGGGTGGAACTGTTACAGATTTTAATGGAAATGAGATACTTTATGGAAAAAAAGATCTTAAAAATCCAAGCTTAATTTTAAAGAGTAAAAATATATTATAATGGATGAACAATTAAGAATTATACTTATTATAATAGTTTCTGTATCTATTTTTGGATTATTAGTTTTTGTATTTGTTAAAAACTATGTGAGACAAAAAATTAATAATTTGGTTGAAGAAGAAGAAAAAGTAAAAAAAACTAAAGTAGATTAATTATTTTAAGATATTCGTCTTTTTCTATATCCATTACTTTTCTAGATGTCTCAAAATCAAAACCATTTCTTGCTAATAAAGATATGTCTTTTTTATAAAATAGAGTTCTATTGTCCTCAGCTCTAGCTGGTCCAATTCGTTTTTTTCTTACAAATTTTTATAGCAGAAAAAAAATCTTGGTCAGAGTTATCTTCTTTTATTCTATCAACTGTATCTTTAATAAACTCATCATGAATTCCTTTTCTTATTAAATAGTTTCTAATTTTATTTATAGAGTTCCCTCTTTGAATCATACTTTTTGCTTTGCTTTCAGAATAAAATTGATCATTGATAAATTTATTCTTTTCTAAATCAGACAAAACAATATCTATCAATTTATTGACGTCTTTTTTTTCTCACATCAGAAGAGGAAAGCTTCATGTATTTCTTAAGTAAATAGGTTTTTAGTTGTTGTTTTGAAGGAGCATATTTTTCAACATAAGCAAATGCAAAATTTCTCATCTCCTCAACAGTTACTTGGAGTGTTTTTTTTTTATTTCTTATAGGAATCATGGATAGATTTTATATAATATATCTAAATGATCGAACAAATTTATACTTATTTTTCTATTGAGACACTTTATATGTGGATCAATATAGGTGTATTACCATTTTGGTTTATACTAATTTTTTTTCCACAATCTCATCTAGGTAGAATTTTTGTAGCCTCAATATTTCCAATATTTGTTTTAAGTGGTGTTTATATTTTTGTTTTATATAAATCTTATTTAATTGGTTATGATTTTGTTGGCAATTTTACATTATACCTAGGATTAGATGAGCTTTCTAGATTGTTTGAAGACCATTTATATTTAATGCTTTTTTGGACACACTTCATTGCAATCAATTTATTTATAGGTGGATGGATTGTTAAAGACTCTCAAAAATTTTATATTAATAAAATTTTAGTATCGGTCCCATTAATAATCACCTATTTAATAGGACCAATTGGTTTATTCATTTATTGGATCATAAGAATTTTCTATGCCAAAAGAATGAGTCTTTATGAGTAATCATATAGATTTTTATTTTGATATAATTAGTGCCTATTCTTACATTGCTCACAAAAAGATTGAAAAAATTAAAGCTAATCAAAAAATTATTTTTAACTATAAACCTATTTTTTTGGGCGGTCTTCACAATCTTGCAGGGATAAGTGCACCTGCTTTTAATAAATATAAAATGAAAAATATGCAAAATGATTGTGAACTTGTATCAAAAAAAAATAAAATATCTTTTACATGGAATTCTAAATTTCCAATGAACTCTCTTTATTTAATGAGAGGCTATTTATGCTTATCTGATGATCAAAAAAATAATTACCTAAATACTTTTTTTGAAGCTTATTGGAAAGATAATTTAGATTTATCAAATGATGAAGAAATCTTTAAGTTATTAAATACTTTAAATATCGATAATGAAAAATTTTTAAATGGAATTAAAGAACAGTCAATTAAAGATGCATTAAAAGATGCAACTAACGAAGCATTTAAAAAAGAAGTTTTTGGTGCACCAACATTTATTGCAAATAATAAAATTTTTTGGGGACAGGATCGACTCGTATATGCTGTTGAAGAATTAAACTCTAATTAGATTATTTTAAATTTACTCTGGCTGATAGCTCCAAAGCCGCCCTCTATATGTGATACTTTTTCATATCCCATATTATGTAATGCTTTAACTGCTAAAGCAGATCTTACACCACCAGCACAAAATAAAACTATTTCTTTATTTTGATCAAGTTTACCTTGTTGAAAATAAGCACTATTAGGATCTAAAAAAATTTCCATCATACCTCTAGAAATATGTACTGAATTTTCGACACTTCCAGTTTTTTCTAATTCTCGTGCTTCTCTTATATCAATTAAATTACAATTATTATCCTCAACCATTTTGAAAGCCTCATCTGCATCAATGGTTTTAATTTCTTGCATAGCTTCAGCAACTAAAGTTTGGATAGATTTTATATTCATTAATAATATTATATGTTATTTTTAAATAAATTAAACAACAACTGTGGTTATAAAATTTATCAAGTTAAATTATCAATTCTGGTTTAAATTACTCTAAAAATGATGATGAATACTTAATAGATAAATGATTAAAAAAATTTGTATTGTATATACCCATCACAAATTAGGTGATTTAATTTGGCAACTTCCTTATATAAAAGCCATAAGTGAACACCATAATCAAAATGTAGATTTAATATTAAGAGAAAAAACTCAAGGAAAAAAAATACTTAGAGATGAAAAATATATTAATAATATTAATTATAATAATTTCAGAAAAGGAATTTTTTATTGGGTCGATGTTTGGAAATTAGTTAGAATTTATAATCAAAACAAATACAATCATATTTATATTTTAGATAAAGTTAACAAACCGGCAATTGCAGCAAAAATATCAGGTATAAAAAATATTATTGGTCCTGGAATAGGAAATCAGAAAAAATACCTTACTACAGATGTTGTGTTAAAAGATGATGACTGGAAATTAAATTATTCTGAACAATCTAAAAAGTTATTAAAGTTACATAAAATAAATTTAGATAATCCGTATCCTCAATTAAATTTTGATATAAAAAAATTTAACGAGGATAATTCTGATCTTCTATATAAAGGTAAAAAAATTGCATTTGGTGTAGATTCTTTTGAAGATTATAAAATGTGGTATGAAGAAGATTTTATAAAACTTGCTGAATTACTTCACAAAAAAAATGTATTTGATTATGTGTATCTTATATGTGGCCCAGATAAATCACATATAGCAAAAAAAATAATTGAAAATTCTAAAAAAAATTATTTCATAGATTGTTCAAAAAAAGATCTCTCTGGAGTTGCTACTGCTATAAAAAATTCTCATTTTTATGTTGGAAATAATTCTGGGCCTTTAAATTTGTCGGCTGCTCTCGGTGTTGAATCTTTTGGATTAATAGTAAATGATGCTATAAGTGAACTGAAATATAGTAAAATACAATTTATAACACCTAAAAATTATAAAGATAATACTTGGATTAGAGATAGAAAAAATATGAAAACACTTACGCCTGATGAAGTTTTTAGCTTTTTGGAAAATAGAATAAGATAAAAATGAAAGCAATTAATTTCACTTTACCATCAACAAATAATGTTAATTATTCTTTAAAAGATTCATTGGGGAAATTCGTTGTTTTATATTTTTATCCAAAAGATGATACGCCAGGGTGTACTATTGAGACTAATGACTTCAATAATTTACTCTCTAAATTTAAAAAATTAGATTGTGAAGTAT
This sequence comes from Pelagibacterales bacterium SAG-MED50, assembly GCA_014653385.1. Classification (GTDB taxonomy): domain Bacteria; phylum Pseudomonadota; class Alphaproteobacteria; order Pelagibacterales; family Pelagibacteraceae; genus Pelagibacter. The sequence continues at coordinate 7,041 of JACWER010000012.1, forward strand.
ATGGAATTTCTAAAGATAATTTAAAAAATCACGATAAATTTAGAGATAAATATAAGATAAAATTTGATTTATTAGCTGATGAAGAGCTAAAAGTTCTTAAGAAATATAAAGTTTGGGGTAAAAAAAAATTTATGGGCAGAGAATTTATGGGAATTATTAGATCTACATTTTTAATAGATAAAAAAGGGAAAATTAAAAAAATTTGGAAAAACGTTAAAGTTAAAGATCACGCAAAAGAAGTTTTGGAAAGCCTTAAAAGCCTTTCATAAAAATAAAAGGGCCCCTTATTTTTAAGGGACCCTTAACGTTATAGAGAGATAATTTTTTTAGTCTCTGATTGCGTAAGCTTTTACACCAACTTCCGCAACATCAGTTCCAAGTTTTTCAGCTTGTGCACTAATTCTTAAACCAATAGTTTCTTTGAGTGCTCTGAAAACTATGTAAGAAAGCACAAAACTAAATACACATACAGCTAGAACACCTGTAAACTGAGTTCCAAATGTTGTGTCTGGATTTGAAATTGGAACTACTAATGTTCCAAAGATACCAGCAAACATGTGGACAGGAATAGCGCCCACAACATCATCTATGTGTTTAGATTCTAAAAACTTAGTTCCAAAGTACATTATAATTGCTCCAATAGATCCAATTACCATTGCAAGTATTGGGCTAGGATTTAATGGTTCAGCAGTTATTGCAACAAGTCCTGCTAAAGCACCATTTAACATCATAATGATATCTGTTTTACCACCAATTAATCTTGTAATTAAAGCTGCAGTTACTGTTCCAGCTGCACCAGCTAAGTGAGTGTTAACTGCAATTTTACTAATTGCCGTAACATCATCAAAAGTTCCAACTGCTAATTGGCTAAAACCATTAAAACCAAACCAGCCAAACCATAATAAAAAGGTTCCAAGTGTAACTAAAGGAATACTAGACGCTGCAAAAGGAACTAAAGATTTAGTCTCTCCTCTTTTTCCAAACCTACCAGCTCTTGCACCTAAAACTATTACACCTGCTAAAGCTGCAGCACCACCACAAGCATGGACTAAAGTTGATCCTGCAAAATCAGAAAAGCCAGCAGTAGCTAACCAGCCACCACCCCACTGCCATCCCATAGAAATTGGATAAATGAATGCAGCCATAATTGCTGAGAAAATAAAGAATGGCCAAATTTTAATTCTTTCTGCTACAGCACCAGATACAATTGATACAGTCGCACAAACAAACATTGCTTGATAGAACCAATCAGAATAATCAGAGTATCCTGTTGCTATTTCTGAAGCATCGCTCCAAATTGAAAATGATCCTATATAACCACCTTCAGGTATTCCATATGCAAGATTATATCCGCATAAAAAAAATACAATTGATGCTATTGCAAATTTTCCAATATTTTTTGCAGCAATTGTTGATACACTTTTTGTAGTAACCAAACCACACTCAAGCATACAAAAACCTGCAGCCATAAATGCCACTAATATTCCACCTAAATAAAAACCAAGTGTGTTAAATATATATTGTCCTTCAGCTGATATAGTTGTTTCTGCTGAAGCTAAGCCTGTAATGCTAAAAAAAATTACAAGACTAAGTGTTATCTTCTTAAGTAAATTAATCATTATCTCTCCTTGTTATGAGGTTTCTTTTATTAAAGTTTTTTTGTTTAAGAATTGCTGATTAATCAAAAGAGTTATGACAATAAGACATGTGTATAAAAAAAGGCCCCTAAAAAGGGGCCTTTTCTAACTATAAGAGAGAGAGATAGTTATTCTGTTTTAAAGAGGCCCTCCAATGAGATAACGATATGGAGATCGAAGAGCCTCTTTATTGCATGCAATTAGTCTCGTATTGCGTAAGCAATTACACCTGTTTCGGTAACGTCCGTGCCTTTAGTTTCAGCTTCTTTACTTAATCTGATTCCAAAGAGACTTTTCATTATCGACCACACAATGTATGACACTGCAAACACAAAAATGTTAACCGCAAGTACTCCAATTAACTGTGCGCTGAATGTTGCATCAGTATTAGTTAATGGAACTGCAAGTGTGCCCCAAATTCCAGCAAATAAGTGAGCTGGGATTGCACCTACAACATCATCAAGTTTGAAATTAAATAATAATTTAGTTCCAAACACCACGATCAATCCACCTATTGCACCTATTAAGATAGCTGCAAATGGTGATGGTGCCAAAGGTTCAGCAGTGATAGCTACCAAGCCACCAATTGCTCCGTTTAACATTTGAATTACATCTGTTTTACCATACATTAATCTTGTAATTGTAGCTGCTGCTAATACACCTCCACAAGCCGCAAGATTTGTATTGATAAATATTGTAGAGATCGCAACTGCATCATCAAAAGTACCTAATGCTAATTGAGATCCACCATTAAATCCAAACCAACCTAACCATAGGATAAACACACCTATTGTTACTAATGGAATTGAAGAAGCTGCAAAAGGTTTTAAAGCTTTTGGATTTCCTGCAGAGTCAAATCTTCCATTTCTAGCACCTAACAAAATAATACCAGCTAATGCAGCGGCACCACCGGTTGAGTGTACTAAAGTTGAACCAGCAAAGTCAGAGAAACCGATTTCAGCTAACCAGCCTCCACCCCACTGCCAACCCATCACGATTGGATAAATTACTCCGGCTAAAATAGCTGCAAATAAGAAGAATGGCCATAGCTTGATTCTTTCAGCCATAGCACCTGAGCAAATTGAAACTGTTGTTGCACAGAATACCATTTGGAAAAACCAATCTGAACCATCCGCATAACCAGTATCAACTGCACTTGCATCTGACCATGGTGTGAAAGTTCCTATATATCCACCTTCTGGAATACCATAAGCTAAGTTGTAACCAACTAGCCAAAACATAATTCCAGCAATAGCATAAAGACCTATGTTCTTTGCACAAATTACTGAAACACTTTTTGAAGTTACCATACCAGATTCTAGCATTGCAAAACCTGCTGCCATGAACATGACAAGGAAACCACAAATTAAAAATAATAGAGTATTAAAAATAAACCCCACTTCAGCAGACACTGTTGTCTCTGCCATTCCCGCACTGCTCATGTTTAGTAAAAATACCAAACTAAGTAATGGTGCAGTTATCTTCTTTATTAATTTAGTCATAAAACCTCCTGTTAAGGATATGACTTATAATTTTAATATTTATAAAAACTAACGCTTATTAGGAAAAATGGGTATGCAGTATTTGCATATAGTAACAGCCCTAAACGTGTTTTGAAAACGTTAGGGCTGTTAAAAAAATAATTATTTATTGAATACTTCTTTTAAAGCTTTAGCAGGTAAGAATTTTACCTTTTGAGAAGCGGCGATTTGAATTTGTTCACCTGTTCTTGGGTTTCTTCCAACTCTAGCTTTTCTTTTAGCTACTTTGTAAGTACCAAATCCTGCTATTTTTACATTATCGTCACCTTTTAGTGCATCTAAAATAGTGTTGGTAATTGTATCAAATGTTCTTTCAGCATCTGCTTTGCTCAAACTTAAAGAGCCTGAAAGCTGTGCAATTAGTTGTTTTTTGTTCATTTTAGCTCCGGTTATGTTGGTTATTTATCATAATTGTCATAAACGTTGATAAATCAAGCTTTTTTTTAGTGTCTAATTTTTTCTTACATACAATATCTAGTTGTAGCTTAAATAAGTATTGATTTTACTTACATTTCTAACTTTTTAAAAAATAAAATTAATTAAATAAACCCAGGTCTTTTAAGTCATTAAAGGTTGTAAAAAACATTAATGATACCAACAAAAACAAACCGATTCGAAAAAAACCTTCCTGAGCTTTTTGAGAAAGTGGACGTCCTAAAACTTTTTCAAATGCATAAAACATTAAGTGCCCCCCATCTAACATTGGTATTGGGAATAAGTTAATTAAACCAAGGCTTATTGAAATGTAAGCCATTATAGAAATAAACGGTAAGATTCCAATTTCAGCCACTTGTCCTGTAATTTTTGCAATCCTAATTGGGCCACCTAATTGCGAACTATCACCTGTACCTCTAAGCATACTACCAATATATTTAAGAGATGATGCGCTTACGAAATAAACTTCTTTTACTGAATGAATTAAAGCTTGTGCAGGTCCTAATTTTACATGATTGATTTCATTATTAACTGCACCAAGTTTAATCCCAACCATTCTCTTATTAATCTTGTTCCCTAAATTATCTTCACTCAAGACAATATTGGGTTTAACTTTTATCAAATATTCTTGATCTAATCGTTCGACCTTAAAATCAATTATATCCCTTGTTGAAGTTGTAATAAATTTTGCAACATCCATAATACTCTCAACTTCATTTCCATCAATTTCTAAAATAACATCATTATCCTTAAGTCCCCCAACCATTGCAGGACTATCTTTTTGAACTTCAGCAATCATTGCTGGAGTAAAATCTTTTCCAACAAAAGTATAAATACAAAAGAATATTGCTATCGCTAATAAAAAGTTAGCTAAGGGTCCACCAAATACAATTAAAGCTCTTTGATATAAAGGTTTTAAAATAAATAATTTATCTTGCTCTTCTTTATTATATTTCTCAATTATTTCTTTGTGATCACTTTGTGAATATACATTTCTATCTCCAAAAAATTTAACGTAACCACCAAGTGGGATCCAACATATCTTCCATCTAGTTCCATGTTTGTCATTCCAACCAAATAATTCTTGACCAAATCCTATAGAAAAATCAGTAACACCTACGCCATATTTTCTGGCAAAATAATAGTGTCCATATTCGTGAATAAACACAACAACTAAGATTAATATTATAAATGGAATTATATATGTAAGCATATATTTATATTTTTCGTTGGCTGGCGATTATTTTAAAGTTCCCTCTAAAACATATTTCAATATTCTAACCACCTGCATTTGATCTGAGGCAACAGCTGAGGCTGCAGCATCTATTTCTTTTAAAGCATGCTGATGATCTTCATTTTGTATAACAATAATTGATTTATTTAAAGCAGATGCATAACCCGCATCAAAAGCTGCATTCCATTGTTTGTATTTTTCACCAAATTTAACAACTACTACATCGCTGTCTTTAATAGATTTTTTAGTTCTAATTGAATTGATATTTGCACCTTTCCTATCTTTCCAAAGATTTTTCTCTTCTGGGCCTAGAATTTCAATACCACAATCATCAGATGAAGGATGATCTGTTACAGGAGATGTAAATTGAATATCTAAATTTTCTTTTTTACAATTTTCAATTATTTCTTCACGCCAATTAGTATGAATTTCACCCGCTAAATATACTTTTAACATTTCTTCTCCAGTTTATTATTAATACTCTTTCTTAGATAGTTTCTATTAGTATTAAACACTATATCAAATATTTAACCTATCTTTAACTGTATAAAACCACACAGCCAATCTAAAATGAAAAGTCCTTAATTGAGGAAAAACAAACTTTTTAGGTAATCTTTTATATATCTTTGAGATATCAAGATCTTTACTATTAAGTTTTTACCTCAGAAAAAATATAACAATAGCCAAGATAACAATTACTAATAGTGCCCATATAGATAAGTTTTTTAAAAAAAGCTTTAATGTTGAATTAGATTTTAAAAATGCAGGTAGAACTAAAATTAGTACCCCGACCATAAATATGACAGATAAAACTTTATCCATTATTTTTTATTTTATAATCCAAAAAATGATGTTTATTATATAAACCAAAATACTATAAAATAAGAACATCAGAAATTTTTCTTTTCCTGTTTTTTCTTTCCAATTTAAAGTAAATAATACTGATGGTGAAGCCACTAATAAAATAACACCCACTACAATTACAAGTACTGATAAAATTATAAATACATTCATAAGATCTCTTTAAATTTTTTAGTCATATATTTTCTTAAATATTAAACTTATCTTTAATATTATAAAATAGAACTGCTAGTCTAAAGTAAAACACTCTTAATTTAGGAAATATAAACTTTTTAGGTAATCCTTTGTATATCTTTGAGATATCAAGATCTTTACTATTTGATGAGAAAACTAACTTAGATAACTGTTTGCCAGTCCAAGGAGCTGCACTAACCCCTACTCCATTGTAGCCAAATCCATAGTATATTTCTTCATTATCTATTTTGCCAATTGAAGGAGTTAATTTTTGAGATAAAGCAATTAACCCTCGCCAATTATATTCAATATTAATATTGCTCCATTTAGGAAATATGTCCTTTAAAAACTTTTCCATTTTTTTTGACATATCTAAATTTGATTGATCACTTCCACTTAAATCTCCTCTAGTTCCAAACAAAATTCGATTATCTGGCAATTTTCTATAATAATACAAAAGGTTTTTAGTATTAGCGATCGGTGAAAATGTTTTAAAATTATGTAGATTAATTTCATCATCATTAAGTTTTCTTGTAACAATGATATTTGAAATAACAGGCAGTACCCTTCCATCCATTTTAGGAATTAAACCTTCTTGGTAAAATCCATTGGTTGCAACAACTATTTTTTTAGATCGAATAGATCCTTCTTTAGTTTTTAAAAGATAAGATCCATTATCTTTATTAATTTGGTCTACTTTAGTGTGTTCAAATATCTTTAATTTTTTTGATAAAGCGTGTTTTGCAATCCCATTAACAAATTTAAGAGGATTGATTGCAAATCCAGGTTTATAGGAAAAAGCACCATATTGTTCAGTTCCACCATGACCAATTTGATTGAATTCTTCTTTTGAATACACTTTTGTTTCAATCTCAAATTCATCCTTATAAGCTCTAGATTGTTCTTTAATTTGCTCAAATTTATTTGGATGATGGGCTACAACATAATTGCTATTCCCTGTTACATCACAGTCAATATTATATTCTTTTATAATATCTTTTGTATAATTTGAGCCTTCAACAGAGTTTTTATAAAATTTTTTAGTTTCATCATTGCCGTAAATAGATTGCATTTTTTTAAAAGACATCTTGCTTGGTGGCAAACAATTAAATCCAGCATTACGTGAGGAGGCACCCCAGCCTATTTTTCCAGCTTCAACTAAAATTACATCTAAGTTGTGATTTTCAATTAAATTAATCGCACATAATAATCCAGTATAGCCACCGCCTATGACAACTATTTCTGATTTAACATCTTTAGTTAATTTTTCTAAGTTTAGATTTTCTTGTGAATTATCTTCCCAGTAACTTTTGACAGGTGTATTAAATTTATAAATATCCGAATGATAGATATTTTTCATTTTTTTGTATTTAGATATTCTTTAATTCTAATAAGACTTTCATTTGGCCAGGTTTCTTTTGGATCATACATTTTCTCAAAACAATTATTAATATTTGATAAATTTACCCATTCATCTTTATCTTTAGTAAATATATGAGCTTGGGGTGGAAATGTTTTAGAATTTTCTAAAGTTTGAGTTCTAACATTTAATCTACCAATAGCAGATTCATAATCTGTATAAATATAAGCTCCACAATTTTTACAAAAGAAAATTGTAATAAACTTGCCGCTACCAGCTACAAGTTTTTTAGTTGCTGAAAGTTCACCATCAGTAATGGTTAAAGTGTTTTCTAAAATGCTTGAATTAATAACATAAGAAGAACCAGTCAATACTTTACAATCTTTACAGTGACATGCTTGAGTAAATAAAGGTTTTTCAGATAGTTTGTATTTTACTTCACCACACAAACATTGACCTTTTAATTCAATTTTTTTATTCATTGCTTACTTTTTGAATTAAAGACGCTGTATTATTTGTTGGTTTGTTAACATCTTTAGATACTTCGTGAAATATCAAATCAGGTTTATTACATTCATTCAAAAAAGCAGAACCTTGTAATTCTAGATTTAAATATCGATTAATATCTGTTTGGTTAATAATAACAGGTTGTCGGTGGTGAATTTCACTAATGTTATCTTTGGCTTCCTCTGTAATTAAACAAAACTGATCTCCTTCAAAAATACCGGCAAAGAATATTGGGTTAGTATCTTTTCTGGTAAAATAATGGGGGGTTTTTTCTTTTTCTTCTCTCTTCCATTCATAAAAACCATCGGCTACTGCAACACATCGATTGTTCTTGATTAATTTTTTAAATGAAACTTTCTCATCAATGGTCTCTAATCTTGCATTAATTAATGCTTTAAAATCTTTATCTTTAGCCCAACCTGGAATTAAACCCCATTTAAGAGCCTCTAATGTATTTCCATTTTTATATTTTTTAATAACTGGGAGCTTTTGATAAGGGTGAGCATTATAATTTTCAGTATCTTCAACTTGAATTGCAGATTTAACTAACTTACTGGTTTTAGTAACCGGATTTTTTACAACATATCTTCCACACATTAATTAATGTTAACAAATATAGTGCCTTAAGTCGATATAGCGGTTTTATGCATATTGGCCTGCAACATAACCAGAAGACCAAGCCCATTGAAAATTATATCCACCCAAGTGCCCAGTTACATCAACAACTTCGCCAATAAAAAATAAATTCTTATGCTTATTAGACATCATTGTTTTTGAAGATAGTTCTTTAGTATTAACTCCTCCCAAAGTAACCTCTGCAGTTCTGTATCCTTCAGAACCTATTGGATTGATTAACCAATTATTAATATTCTCACTTAGCTGTTTTAATATTTTGTTAGATAATTCAGAAATATTCCCACTTACTTTATTTTTACTACAGATAATTTGAGCTAATCTTTTTGGTAAAATTTCACCTACAATATTTAAAATATCAAATTTTGGATTTAATTTTCTTTTTTCTTCTAATAGCTGATAGACATTTAATTTTGGTGAGAGATTAACTTTAATATTATCCCCTTGTTTCCAATAAGATGAGATTTGCAATATTGAAGGACCACTTAAACCTCTATGAGTAAATAACATTCCTTCTTGAAATAAAGTTTTATTAAAAGAGACAATAGCCTCGACTGATAAACCTGTTAATTCTTTACACATTTCCAATATCTTTTCGTTAAACGTCAGCGGAACTAATGCAGGTATGGTTTCAATGATATCGTGATCAAATTTTTTAGCTATTTCATAACCAAATGAAGTCGCACCAATTTTTGGAACTGATAATCCACCTGTTGCAACAATTAAAGACTGTGATGAATATTTGTCAGTTTCAGTTGATACATTGTATTGATTATTTTCTTTATCAATTTCTTTTATAACAAATTCTTTTAAGATAGTGACATTTGCTAATTCGCATTCTTTAAGCAACATCTCAACAATTTGTTGAGCGCTATGATCACAGAATAATTGTCCTAATTTTTTTTCGTGAAATTTAATGTCGTACTTATTGACTAGATTAATAAAATCATTTTGAGTATATTGGCTTAGAGCAGATCTTACAAACTTTGGGTTTTGAGAAAGAAATTTGCTTGGGTTAGTATTGATATTAGTAAAATTACATCTGCCCCCACCAGAAATTCTAATTTTTTCACCGATTTTTTTATAATGATCAACGAGCAAAACTTTACGACCACGTTTTCCAGCTTCAATAGCACTCATCATGCCGGCTGCACCCGCTCCTATTATAATTACATCGTATTCAATACTCATAACTAGTAACTAGGTCTATTTACCAAATATCTTTAATTTAACCCCATAATCAACTGCTAAACTGTAATCAGGATCATCATCACTATCAACTACCAACTGGCCTGTTTTACTTAAAAGTTTATGACAATCTTTAGTTAAATGTCTTAACTTAATTTTTTTTCCAAAATTGTTGTATTTATGAGCAACATCCTCGATAGCCTTTAATGCAGACTGATCAATTACTCTAGACTTTGCAAAATCAATAATAACTAAATTTGGATCTTGTTCTGGATTAAATAATTCAAGAAAACTATTAGCTGAACTAAAAAATAAAGGTCCTTCAATTTCATAAACCTTTGCACCCTTGTCTGTTTTAGAAGGTCTCTCTGTTGCTCTAATTCTTGAAGCTGTTTTCCATGCATAAACTAATGCTGAAACAATAACCCCAACAATTACAGCAACTGCCAAATCTTCTAATACCGTAACAACAGTTACAAGAACTGTAACCAATGCATCGCTTTTTGGAACCATCATTAAAAATTTTATAGAATTCCAAGCGAAAGTTCCTATCACCACCATAAACATAACACCAACTAGTGCTGCTATGGGGATCATTTCAATATAAGAAGAGGTATAAAGGATAAAAACTAATAAAAATATTGCTGCTGCAATTCCTGCTATTCTTGTTCGCCCTCCAGATCTAACATTTATCATTGATTGACCAATCATTGCACAACCACCCATACCTCCAAAAAAACCTGTTACAGAATTAGCAAATCCTTGTGCTAAACATTCTTGGCTAGCTCCACCTCTTTTGTTTGTTATTTCGCCCACTAAGTTTAGAGTTAATAAACTTTCAATTAAACCAATTGCTGCCAAAATAAATGCATAAGGAAAAATAATTTTTAAAGTTTCTAAATTAAAGGGAACATTTGGAATTGAGAAGCTTGGTAAACCACCTTTGACGCTTGCTAAATCACCAACACTTGGAATATCTATTTTTAGTGCTAGTACTATCAAAGTTGTAAATAATATAGCAACTAGTGTTGAAGGAATTGCTTTAGTAAGCTTTGGTAAAAACCATATTACAGACATTGTAAATAAAACAAAAATAATTGAATAAAGCAAAGTATCACCTGAAATCCATACAGACTGACCAAGTTCATTTATAGTTTTAAACTGACTCAACTGTGAAATACCAATAACAATAGCCAGTCCATTTACAAATCCCAACATAACAGGTTCAGGTACCATACGTATAAATTTTCCTAATTTCGAAACTCCAGCAATTAATTGTAGAACACCCATTAAAACTACAGTAGCAAACAAATACTCTGCTCCATGCTCAACAACTAATGAAACCATAACAACAGCTAGTGCACCTGTTGCTCCTGATATCATTCCAGGTCTTCCACCAAATATAGCTGTAATTAAACCAACAATAAAAGCTGCGTATAAACCAGATAATGGTGCAACACCTGCAACAAATGCAAACGCAATAGCTTCAGGAACCAAAGCTAAAGCAACAGTCAATCCAGATAAAATTTCTACTTTAAATAGAGAAAAAGATGCACCATCTTTTGGAATATATTTTTGAGAATTAAAACTAAAGGATTTTGCGATGTTTAAAATTGCTTGAGATGCCACTTCTGAATGAGGTTTTATTTTTTTCATTAAATAAACGATTTTAACAAGATAAATATTAATTAAATTGATTGTCTTTTAATTAACTCTTCTATTTGTTCAATCATTACTTTGGAAGATTTCATGGCAGGATAAATTTCTTGAGCTTTTTGATAGCTTCTCTTAGCTTTATCATAATTCTTTAACTGTATATTGACCATTCCTTGACCTGCTAAAGCTCCAAAATGTCTTTTTTCTAACTCAAGCACTTTATCAATATCATCTTGAGATTTTTGAAATTCTCCAACCATATAAAAAACAGTCGCTCTTTTATTCCATGCTTCAGCCCAAGTGGGATCTAATTCAATCGCTTCAGTAAAAACATTAATTGCTCTATCTAATTGTCGGTCTTGAATTAATCTTGAGCCCTCATTTAAAATTGATGTCAATTTTTGATCAGTAGGGTGAGTACTCCATAATATCCAAATTTTTTGCGCAGTACCAGATGATGAAGATGGAATATTCTTTTTTAGTTCTGAGAATAATTTATCTAGCTCAACATTTCTATCATTTGCATGTAAAGTTGCTGTTGTAAAAAATAAAATAATAATTGTTAGAATCTTCTTCATTAAAAAACGATAACAAAAAAATAATATTAAGTCTTTACAGATTTTCTAAGATGGCTTTTTTTAGAGTATTTGCAATGATAATTGTACCTTGGTCATTTGGATGCATGCCATCACTTAAATTAAATTTAGGTTTTTGCGCTACACCTTCAAGTAGAAATGGAATTAATTGTAACTTATATTTTTTTGAAAGGTCATAGAAAATTTTATCAAAAGATTGCTTATAACCAGAGCCATAAGAGGTTGGCGCAATCATTCCTGCTATAATCACTTTGATATTTTTTCTTTTTGCAATTTTAACTATTTCTTCTAGATTATTTATAGTCTCTTTTGGGTTAATGCCTCTAAGCATATCGTTAGCTCCAAGACATAAAATCATTAAATCAATATTAGATTCGGATAAAGTCCATTCAGCTATATTCAGTCCACCTGAAGAAGTGCTTCCTGAAACGCTACCATTAACAATTTCTATATTATAACCCTCAATCTCTAAACTATTTTCTAAAACTACTGATAAATGTTGCTCGTTAGGCAATCCATAACCCGCCATAAGACTATCTCCAAATAATATTACTTTTTCTATTGCACTCACCTTTATGGTGACTAGACAGAGTATAATTATTTTAATAATAAAACTTTTATTCATGAGCATTCTTCTTAAATTAAATAAAGTAAATCTTAAATACCAAACTGGTAAAGACAATATTAGAGTTTTAAAAGATATTAACTTAACAACCAAGAAAAAAGAGACGATTTCTATTGTAGGAGAAAGTGGCTCAGGAAAAACTAGTCTTATAATGTTAATTGGAGGTTTGGAAAAAGCCACCTCTGGAAAAATTTTTTTTCAAAGTCATGAAATTACAAAATTGAGTGAAGATGAAGTCTCGGAAATAAGAAGAAAAAGTATTGGGATTATATTTCAGTCATTTTATTTAATCCCTAATTATAGTGCAGTTGAAAATATAGCATTAACACTTGAACTGAATAAATTCAAAAACCCTGAAAAAGAAGCAAAACAATTGTTAGATAGGTTTGGATTAAGTCATCGATTTAATAATTTACCGAGTCAACTATCAGGGGGAGAGCAACAAAGGGTTGCTATAGCTCGTGCCATTGCAATGAAACCAGAATTAATCTTAGCTGACGAACCAACTGGAAATCTAGATACTGAAAATTCGGTAATGATTTCTGATATATTATTTAAATATGTGAAAGAAGAAGGTTCGTCACTAATTATGGTAACTCATGATCCAAAATTAGCTAATAAAGCAAAACGAAAAATTAAAATTAAAGATGGAAAAATTAAATAGCCCATCAGAACTTAGTTTAATTTTTAAATATGCTTTAAAAGATTTAAGCAGAAATTACAAAAAACTATCTAGTATCATAGTAACTCTTTTTATTAGTCTTTTTATCTTAAGCGCTATTTTCACAATTGAAGATAGTTTGAAAAAAGAGCTAAACGATAATGCTAAGGCCCTGTTGGGAGGTGATCTTGAGATTGATTATAATCGTAACAAAGGAAACATTGAGCTAGTCAATCAAGTAAAAGAATTTACAACTATATCTCAGATGATTGAGTTTAGTACAATGGTCTCAACCGTTGATAGAAAAAAAAATAAATCTCTTTTTACCAGAATTAAAACTGTAGACACTAAATATCCATTATATGGTTCTGTTGATTACGAGCCAGCAGGTGCATTTGATAGAATGCATAACGAACCCAATACTTTGTTAATAAATGAAAGTTTATCAAAAAATTTAAACTTAAAGATTAATGAAAAAATTAAAGTTCAAAATCAATTATTCACAATTATTGGAATTGTAAAATCTGTCCCTGATGTCAGTGGGTTTGTTGCTTTTGGTGATTGGGCACTCGCAGGAGATCAAACATTGGAAATATTAAAACTAAATGGAATTGGTAGCTTTTTAAATTACGAATACAAAGTAAAATTTAACAAAACAGATGATGATAATAAAATAGAAAAAAAAATTGAAAATATATTTAAAGGTGATCAAAAAGTTAAACTTAGGTATCCTGAAAATTCAGCGAGTGGATTAAAGAGAATTATCAATAATTTCTCGCAGTTTTTATCATTAGTTTCAATTAGTGCGATGCTGATTGCAGGAATTGGAATAGCAAATACTCTTCTATCTTTTATCAATCAAAACAATATGTCTATTGCAGTTAGAAAGGCTGTTGGATTTTATTCAGGACACATCAAAACACTATATTATCTTCAATTACTAATCTTGCTTTTAGTAATTGCATCTTTTGCTTATGGTTCAAGTTTTTTAGTTGTTCCAGTTGTAAATCAATATTTATCAGATGGATTAGGTCTTAATGTTTCTCCAGTATTTTCAATTATAAACTTTGTAAAAATATTTTCAGTTGGATTGTTAGTGTTAGTAATATTTTCAATTCCAACCATTAGTTCAATTGACCAAGTAAAAGCTTCTAATTTATTTAGAAATGTATTTCAAAATTTGGAATTTTATTATTCAAAAAAATCTGTGGCTTTAAGTTTGATCTTATTGTCTATCTTAATCTTAATATTTAGTATTGGATCTGAAAGACCTATTTATAGTCTTGGATATTTTATAGCTTTTTTTGTTTGTTTAATTGTATTTTTTTTACTTTCAAAATTAATTATTTATTTCTTAAAAAAATTTAAATCTACATCCAATATATCTTTAAAAGTATCCATTAAGAACATCACTCAAACTAAGAGTATTACTCCAATTACAATTATGTCTTTAGGTTTAGGGGTGACATTACTATTAACTCTTGCTCTGGTAGGAACTAATTTTCAAAGAGAAATAGCAAAATCTATACCTGATATTGCACCTGATTATTTTTTTGTTGGTATTCAAAAAGGAGAAAAAGAAATATTTGAAAAAAATATATTGAATATGGATTCAAATGCAAAAATTGAAGTGGTGCCAATGGTATCATCTGGAATAATTAAAATTAATGGGGTTAATCCAAATAGCTATATTCAATCTGATAATGATAGTTATTGGGTAATTGGTAGTGATAGAAGGTCTTCATGGGTAGATGAAGTTCCAAAAGACAATCCATTAACCGAAGGTAAATGGTGGGATCTTACTAAACCTGACCAACTTCAAATTTCCTTAGATGCTGAAGTTGCAAAAAATTTAAATATTAACTTAGGTGATGTGTTCACACTTAATATTTATGGTAGAGAAATTGATGGTAAGATAGTTAATTTTAGAGCTGTTGATTACCGTGATCTTAGTATTAATTTTGCTATGTTATTTAATCCTCAATTTGCAAATAATATTCCTCACGAATATTTAGCAACTGCTAAATTTGAAGCTATTGAAAAATTTGATGAAACTTCAATGCTAGATGTATTGCCGAGTTTATCAATGATTAAGATCGCAGATTATTTAAATAAAGTAACTGATGTATTGAATAAAGTATTTATTGCAGTAACCCTTATTTCAGCAGTCACTATTATTATTGGATTAATTGTAATTTCAAGCGCTATAATTGTTCAGGGTAAAGTAAAAGAATATCAAAATTTAGTATTTAAAATTTTAGGGTTTTCCAAAAAAGAAGTTATTTTATCTTCCTTAATCGAATTTATAATAATCTTTAATTCTGTAATATTGATAGCAACCTTTTTTGCTGTAACTGCATCTAAATTTATTATGGAAAATATTTTTGAATTAGTCTGGGCATTTGATTATAAAGTCTTATTTAACATAGGATTGAGTATTGGGTTGGTTACTTTAGCTTTGATAATGATTACAAATTTAAAATACCTAAGTCCCAAGGTTTATCCTCTTATAAGAAACCAGTAATTAAGATTTAATAATTTTACTAATTAATCTGCACTTTAAACATTACCTCGTTTCGTCGATTCATAGGAAGGGTGAAAGGACTATCATAAGTTGCCCTTATTGGTGGGCTTATTATTGTAACATTATTTTCTTTTAACTTTTTTAATAAAATATCTTTATGTTTAATAAAATTTTTATCATTTGCTCTTCCAGAATATATGATGACAGCGTAATACCCACCCTCTATATTTACAATTCTGACGTTTTCTTTAGTTGGTTTTGGAACATTTTTTAAGGTAAATTTTGAAGGCAAATAAAATTGCATACTCATATTTCCATTTTTTTTAAATTGGGTAACAGGAGTGGTCATTTTAATCTTTTCATCATCTTCATTTTTTCCTGATATATAATTAAATAATTTTCTAAAATTATTATCAGAACCAGAGTCTATAGTCTCAACAGCCAAACGGTCAGAATATTTTCTAATTTCATATATTTGTTTTTTTTGAATAACTTCATAATTAGGTTCGTCATAAGCCATTGATTGAGAATAAGATAAAAGGAATAAAATACCAATCAAAAGAAAATTAATTTTAAGAAATTTCATTAATTTATATAAATTTACTTAGATAATCATAGATTAATTTAGAACTAGAAAATAAAATAAGTATATAAATTATATTATAAAATAATTTTTCATCAATTATTTTTAGTATCCTATAACCAATATATATTCCTATAATAGCTAAAGGTACGAGTATCATTGATTGCTTAAAAGTTTGAAAGTTCATCATTGATAAATGAATATAAAACGGAAGTTTAATTAAATTAACAAAAGTAAAAAAAATAACTCTTGTACCAACATAAATCTCTTTTTTTAATCTTAATGGTAATAAATAAATACTTGTTGGAGTACCTCCTGCATGTACACAAAAACTTGTAAACCCTGCAATAGTAGAACATATTCCACCTTTAAAAAAATTTTTTTTAGATTTTTCTTCTTTATTTTTTTTAAATAAAAAATAATGAACTGTAAAAATAAATCCCATTACACCAACAATAAATTTTAGTATGTCTTCTGAAAAATATGAAAATGTTAATGATCCAATAAAAATTCCAATTCCAGCAAATGGAACTATCAATTTAAGAGTACTTAAATCAAATTCTTTTCTAAATCTATATACTGCAACCATGTCTGAGAATATTAGAATCGGTAAGATAATTGCTAATGCTTGACTTAATGGCATTACTAAAGTCATTAATGGAACTGAAATTAATGATATAGATCCACCTAGCCCAGACTTAGCAATGCCATATAGTACAATTGCTGGAACAACTGTAAAAAAAAATAATAAATTTATCTCCATTTATTTAATGAATTTAATAATTTTGAACCCAATGGACTTATCGGTTCTTGTAGTATTATATCTTTAACTGTTTTTTCTTTTACAAGTTTAAGTAATTTTTTTGCTAAGCCTTGTTTTCTAAAAATAGGATTAACAAATATATATTCTACCTCTGCTTTTGCATTAAAACGAACAAATCCAAGTGTTGTATTTTCATTTTTGAATGTAAAAACATCATCAGATTCAACAAGTTTGTACTTAGAAATATCAATATTGGTCATATCTATTAATAATTAAGGAGTAAAAGAATAACAGTAATGGCAACTATAATTGAACTTACTACTATGTAATTCAATTTAATATTAAATCTTTTATAGAAGTATTCATTAATTTTTTCCCAAAAAAGAATAATTAAAAGAATAATTATAGCTGGCAATATATATTTGATCATTATTTAAGAATTGTTTTCACTAACATAAACTGAAACTCCTCTAGAGTTTAAATCTACATCAAATTTTTTATGTAATGGTGGAAATGCTCTTTGAGAACAATCTAATCGATCACAAGTTCTACATGATACGCCAATAGGGATTTCAGTTGATTTATCATTAATATTTATATTTTCTGTGTATACAAAATCTTTTGCATATTTAGCCTCGCAACCAAGACCAATTGACAATATACTTTTTGCCTGTCCAAACCGTCCAATACCTTTTTCAACAGTTCTTGCAATACAAACATATTTTTCACCATTGGTCATTTTGCTAACAGCCGCTTGAATAACACCTGGTCTTGTTAATGCAGAATAAACGTTCCATCTGGGACATGCTCCGCCATATCTTGGTATATCAATACCTGATAAAGAAAATCTTTTTGAAATATTTCCCGCCATGTCCACTCTTAAAAAATGAAATGGAATTCCTGGAAGTTTTGGATCTTGCAAACATGTAACTCTATGTGTAACTTGCTCAAATGATGTAGCAAATGTATTTTGTAGCAATTCTAAGTCATATTTAAGCTTTTTACACTCAGTATGAAACAATTTATAGGGCATTAATATTGCTGCTCCACAATAGTTGAGTAAAGCTACTTTAGTTAATTTTTTTGACTCTTCTGATGGAAAACTAAACGTTGACAAATATTGATCAATATCTTTACTCGCACCTTCTTGCGCAATCTGTGCTGCAGCATGTAATTTTTTTGTTTCTAATGAACTATAATCACTTAATAAAAGTTCTTTTTTATTTTTATTAAAAATTTTTGAAAAGGGTTTATTTTCTTCTGGAATTACATCTAAAACTTTTATTGAATATTCAGATTTTAAATATTCACATAGAGCTATATATCTTGTACGATTATTTTTTTGAATCTTTCCAAAAACTTTATTTGCAAACTCTTCTAATTTAGGAAAATAATTTTTATTCACTTGTAAAAAATCTGAGATAACCTCTCCTGGAAAAGAATTTTTTCTATTATCAACAATTTTTCCTGATATCTTTTCGATCTTATTGATTAATTCGTGGTCTTTCTTTTTAAGAATATCACCAAGTCTTACAATTGCTTTTCCAATTTTTGGATTTGTACTCACTAAATCTTTAACTTCGGGTCCTAAAATATCTAAATCCTCAAACAATGTATCATCTAAAATTTCAGATATAGTATTTTGTAAATTAATATCTGTTTTAGATGTTAGATCGGATAAATTGATATTCAGCTTTTCACAAACCAATAAAAGCAAATCTCCATCAATTTTTCTTTTTCCGCTTTCAATTAAGTTCAAGTAACTTGGGGAAATGCCCAAATCTCCAGCCAACTTATTAGCTTGAAGCCCCAATTGTCTTCTAAAAGACTTTATTTTTGGCCCTATTTTTAAATCTAATTGACTCATATTTTCTATTTGTAAATTTTGTAAATTTATATTTACAATTTTTTTCTATGATTTACAAGGCTTTTTAAGATTTATATAGCTTTTGTAAATCTTGTAAATTATAAGATTCATATGAATAAAAAATTAAAAAACACTGAAAATGAAGCTCAAATCATCAATAAAGAAGATTTAGATCAACACAATCGAAGAGGGATCTATATGAGGGATGATCATTGTGATTGGGGCTCAAGTGGAATGAATGATCTTATCGAAACTTCTAACGATAATAATTAATTCTCTTCCTACTTAAATTCTATTTTCTTCAATAAAATAACACTAAAGGACTATCAATAATGAGTGCAGAAAATATCTCATACGACTTAAAAAGATTTGCAGGAATAAAACGAGACTATACGGATGATGAAGTTGAAAGATTAAGAGGTTCAATAAAAATTGAATACTCTATGTGTAAAAATCAATCACAAAAACTTTGGAAATTATTGAATACAGAGGCATATGTAAATACGCTTGGGTCACTATCAGGAAACCAAGCTGTACAACATGCAAAAGCAGGTTTAAAGGCAATTTATCTTAGTGGATGGCAAGTAGCTGCTGATGCAAATACTGCTGGTGAAATGTACCCTGATCAATCTTTATACCCTTATGATAGTGCTCCAAAATTAGTTGAAACAATGAATAACTCTTTAATTAGAGCTGATCAAATTCAACATATGGAATTACAAGATGGTGATATGAAAAAAGACAATTCTGTTGATTATATGTTGCCTATTATTGCTGATGGTGAAGCAGGTTTTGGTGGACCATTAAATGTATTTGAGTTAACTAAAAAATTTATAAGAGCTGGTGCTGCAGGTGTTCATTTTGAAGATCAGTTAGCTAGTGAAAAAAAATGTGGCCATATGGGTGGCAAAGTTTTAGTGCCAACTGGAACAATGGTTAAGAATTTAAAATCAGCTAGACTTGCTGCAGATATTGCTGAAGTTCCTTTAATTATTTTAGCTAGAACAGATGCTAATGCTGCAAAGTTAATTACAAATGATTTTGATGAAAATGATAAACCATTTTTAACTGGTGAAAGATCTCCAGAAGGTTTCTTTTATGTTAAAGATGGAATTGAACAAGCTATTTCAAGAGGACTTGCGTACGCACCATATGCTGATTTAATTTGGTGTGAAACAGCTACTCCAAACCTTGCTGAAGCTAAAAAGTTTGCAGATGCAATCCATGAAAAATTTCCAGGAAAATTATTAGCCTACAATTGTTCACCTTCATTTAATTGGAAAAAACATTTAAGTGACGACGAAATAGCATCGTTCCAACAAGAAATTGCTAAGATGGGTTACAAATTCCAATTTATAACATTGGCGGGCTTTCATACTCAAAACATAGCTATATTTGAGCTTGCAGAAAAATACAAAAAAGAAGGTATGACTGCATATTCTAGAATACAAGAACAAGAGTTTATTAGAGAAAAAGATGGATATACTAGTGTTAAACATCAAAGAGAAGTTGGTACTTCTTATTTTGATGCAGTTTCAAATACTATTAGCAGTGGTAAAAGCTCTACAACCGCAATGGCAGGTTCAACTGAATCTGAACAATTTTAAACAAATATAGATTCCCTCTAATTTTTTTAGTAGCCCCTAATGGGGCTATTTTTTATTTGAAAACAATGTAATGGACTGTTAGTTAACAAAAATGAGTAATAAAAACTTTGGTTTTGGCACACAAATTAGAAAATCACCGTACTTTGACTCTACTGTTAAATGGGGAGCTACAGGTTTTTCAGTTTATAATCATATGTATATCCCAAGAGACTTTGGGAACCCTGAACAAAATTTCTGGAACTTAATCAAAAAAGCTATTCTTTGTGATGTAGCTGTTGAAAGACAAGTTGAGATCACTGGTCCTGATGCATACAAATTTATACAATTGTTAACTCCCAGAGACTTATCAAAGCTAGCTGTAGGTCAATGTAAATATGTTTTAATTACAAATAATGAAGGTGGTATTTTAAATGATCCAGTTCTACTAAGATTAGCTGAAAATCATTTTTGGTTATCACTAGCTGACAGTGATGTTTTATTATGGGCACAAGGTGTAGCTGTTAACTCAGACTTAAATGTACAAATTAAAGAACCAGATGTTTCTCCATTACAATTACAAGGACCGACATCAGGTGAAATAATGGTTAAACTTTTTGGTGAAAGTATTAAAGATTTAAAATATTATTGGTTTAAAGAATTTGATTTAGATGGCATACCTTTAATTGTTTCTAGAACAGGCTGGTCAAGTGAATTTGGTTATGAGTTATTTTTAAGAGATGGTTCTAAAGGAAATGATCTTTATGAAAAAATAATGATTGCTGGAAAAGAATATGGCCTTCAGCCAGGTCATACTTCTTCTATTAGAAGAATTGAAGGAGGAATGTTATCTTATCACGCCGATGCTGATATCCATACAAATCCATTTGAATTAGGTTTTGACCGTTTAGTGTCTTTAGATAACGATATTGAATTTATAGGAAAGGCTGCTTTAAAAAAAATCAAAGCCGAAGGCATAAAAAGAAAACAAGTGGGCTTAGTGATTAATTGTGAACCACTATCTGGTCCAAACACAACTTTCTGGTCTATCAAAAAGGATAATAAAGAAATTGGTAAAGTAACCTCTGCTGTATATTCACCAAGATTAAAAAAAAATATTGCCCTTGCAATGGTGAATATAGAAAACTCTGAGATTGGAACTGATCTTGAAGTTGAAACAAATAAAGGAAAATTTTCAGCTAAAATAGTAGAAAAACCTTTTTATGATCCTAAAAAGAAAATTGCCAGTAACTAGGATTTAATTTTATAACCTTTTTTGAGTAAAACAGATACGACTGTTACACAAATTATTAAAAAAAATACCATAGAACTAATACTGATCCAAATATTGAAATCAGAAACGCCGTAGAACGCATATCTTAAACCATTAATTAAATATACTACCGGATTAAAATAAGTAACAGTTTGCCAAACCTCTGGCAACATATCTAAAGAATATAAACTTCCTCCCAAGAAAACCATAGGTGTAATCACTAATGTTGGAACAATTGACATTTGCTCAAAGTTAGAACTCATCAAGCCAATTAAAAAACCAAATAAAGCAAAGGTAAAAGCCACAAGAACTAATAGAAAAATCATTAACAATGGATACATCACCTGAACTTCTACAAAAAAAGTAGCTGTAATAAAAATTACTACACCTACTAATAAAGTTTTGGTCGCACCTGCCCCCACAAATGCAAGGACAATTTCAAATGTAGAAATTGGTGCTGCTAAAATTTCATACATCGTCCCGTTAAATTTTGGAAAAAAAATACCAAATGAGGTATTACTAATTGATTGGGTAAGCAACGTAAGCATTAATAAACCTGGAACAATAAACGATCCATAACTGATACCATCAATATTCTCCACATAACCACCTATTACTGAACCAAAAACGATAAAGTATAAAGAGGTTGAGAGAACTGGTGAAAAAAGAGATTGCATCAAAGTTCTTTTAAAACGATCCATTTCATGGAGATACATAGCTCTAAATGCATAATAATTAAATTTCATTATTCTCCTTTACTAAACTAACAAATATCTTTTCTAAAGTAGTTTGTTCAGTTTTTAAATCCTGTAGCTTTAAACCCGCATCTTTTAAATCTTTAAGCAAGCTAGTTATCCCAGTGCTTTCTGAATTGACATCATAGGTATATTCTACCGTTTTTTTATCTTCAGCTATTTCTAAGTTATATTTACCTAAACTATCAGGAATTTCGCTTATTTCACTTTGAAGATTTACACTTAACTTTTTCTGACCCATCTTTTTTAGTAATTCTTTTGTTTCATCAATAACAATTATTTCCCCTTGATTAATAACTGCTACCCTATCTGCTATTGCTTCTGCTTCCTCAATATAATGAGTGGTTAGAATTATCGTTACTCCAGTTTTCCTTAAATCATCAACTACTTTCCACATATCTCTTCTGAGTTCAACATCAACTCCTGCTGTTGGTTCATCTAAAAATAATATTGAAGGTTCATGAGATAATGCCTTTGCAATTAAAACTCTTCTCTTCATTCCACCAGATAGTTGTCTTAATCTTAGGTCTTTTTTATCCCACATACTTAAATCTTTTAAAATTTTTTCAATGTGTGCTGGATTTGGTTTTTTTCCATTTAACCCTCTTGAATAAGAAACATTATTAAAAACGGTTTCAAATAATTCTAATGTTAACTCTTGAGGGACTAATCCAATTCTAGAACGTGTCTCACGATAATCTTCAATAATATCAAAATTTTCGATGGTTACTTTTCCTGAAGAGGGTGTAACAATACCACAAATAATACTGATTAAAGTTGTCTTGCCCGCACCATTTGGTCCTAAGAGAGCTATAATCTCACCTTTTTTTATTTCTAAGTTAACTTTTTTAAGAGCTTCAAATCCGTTATCGTAAACTTTTGAGAGATTGTCTATTAATATTTGATTTTCTGACATGAGGAATTGTAAGTTATATAGAGGTTATTTACTGAATTTCAACAACATAAAAACCGCAACAAAAAGAGACCATCGAAATGGTCTCTTAATATGATTTTATTATCATTTTTTTTTTAACTTAAGAATTACAGCAGGAAGAAAAGTCGCTACGATAAAAGATAAAAATAATAATGATTGTAAAATAAATGGAGAAAATAATTCTTTAGACATCAATACTCCAACAAGCAAACTTTTAGAAAAATCAGGAAATGGAAACAATAAAAATCCACCAACTAAACCAATAATTATTGCAACATAAGCGGTTCTTTCATTAATATCCTTATTATAAAAACTATAGAAAACTGTATAAACAAATGCGCAACAAAACAAATCAGCTAATAAGAATAAATACAAAATATCAAAACCTTTTGAAGCAATAAAGAATGAAATTAAAGATATTACAATAATGAAATATTTAGATAACATTAAATAATCAGTTTTTTTATTTAGATTAAATGTTGCTTTTCCATCAACTACAAATAAGCTTGAAATTGCATTTACTAAAGTATCAACAGTTGAAATTGTTAATGCTAATCCAAGTGTAATAATTAGTAATGATAGAGTTTGAGTTTGTTCTTTTAAAAGTAATGTAAAAAATCCTAAATCAGGTCTTTGACTAGGATCGGTAGAAAAGGATACCATTCCAGTAAATCCCATAAAAAAAACTATTGGTATAATTATAAAAAAAGAAATTAATAAGCTTTGCTTAAGAGTAAGATAGTTTTTTGCAGCATAAACTCTTTGCCAATTTCCCTGATGAAACAAGTTTGTTGCTGCTACTGCTATAAAAAAAGTTAAACCAGCAGTATAACTTGGTACATAAGAACTACTTAATAATTGTGGATTTTTTTGTTCTATAAATTCAAATGAAAAAGTGTTTCCTGCGTTAGATAAAATAAAAGAGATTGAAATTAATAAAAATATACTGATTACAATCATTTGAATATTATCAGTAAAAATTGATGCTCTTAGACCACCATATAAAGTGTAAGTTAATGTTGCTAAAAGTACAATTAATGCTGTAATCCAAAGTTCTGTTCCTGATATATAATTTATTAGCACTGCTACCGCAGTAACCTCTGCACACAAAAATATAAACATATAGAATATGGTCATTGACAAGATTAGTTTAAACAAGCTTTTTCCAAATTTCTTTCTCATAAATTCTATGAGTGATGATCCTTTTGGAAACTCAGTTCTTATTTTTTTTCCTAAAAAAATTAAAAAAATCATTGGAAAAGCAGTGCCTAACGCATAGCCTATTACGGCACCTATTCCACCCCATGTGGCTGCTGCAGCTGGACCAAACAAAATCCAAGCCCCTAAGGCTGATGCTACCAAACTTGTTGTTAATGAAAATAATCCTACATCTCTATTTGCTGTGAGATAATTATTTATACCTTTGAATTTTTTAGAATGATAAAGACCTAACACTGTAAATATTAAGCTTATAACAATAACTAATGATAACGATGTTGATTGACTTATAAAGTATGTTTTATCCATTGTTCTCCCTTTCTGAATTACCGGACAGGTTCTTAGGGTTTAATCTCAGTCTGTTAAGACACCCCTTTAAAGAATTATTATTATATTTTAATAGTAATTGATAGTTTTATTTAAAAAAGGTGTTTCTCAAATAAATAGTACAACGTAAAAATTATTAAAGACTTACAAGCAATAATAAAACTTATTGTTGATTACTCATTATTGTTAGCTCTTATGATTCATTATCTCAACCATGCATTGAGTAGCATATTCTCGCCACTCAGAAGAGCTTTTAGTTTTAAGGTTATTTAAATGATCACGATTACTTTTAATATCATCTTGATGTTTTAATTTGTCAGCACCATTAAGATTTGCTTCCATGCTTGATAAATTTGTTTCCATCGCCTTTATCCATTCATTGCCAAGCTCGACGCACTTTTGATCGTCTTTTTCATCACAAATTTGTTTAAAAAAATTAAATATTACATCGTCAGTTTTAATAGACGTATTCATGTCTACTTATTACATAAGCCAATTGATCCTGGACCGCAGGTTTCACCACCAGTCCATGTTGCACCAATCAAATTAGCACCATCAAAATTAGCATTTGTGATATTAGATGAGGTAAAATTAGCTTCCATTAAGTTTGCATTTTGAAAATTTGCTTCAATTAAAGTAGCCCCCATAAAATCAACTCTTGTCAAGTTAGAGCCAGTAAAATTAGTTTTTTCAAAATTTGCACCTATAGAAATTGTTTCATAAAGATTTGCTCTAACAAATGTAGATTCTGGAAAAGTTCCAAATGATAAATTTGAATTCATCATTATGCTTTTATCAAAGTTTACTTGGATAAAACTTGCAAACGAAAGATTTGAATTTGGAAGATAACTTCCTTGTAAATCTTGTGCGTCAGAAAATCTACAATTTGAGTAATCAACACTATCTGTTAAAGGATCATCACATGCAGCATTACTATTTGTGAAAAAAAACAAACTAAAAATTATAAAAAGAATTATTTTCATTACTTATGTTAACAAATAAAAATTAATTAAACAAATATTCTTAGTAGATATCTATTAATTTAGGCTAAATTATGAATTTGTTCTTCAGCATCTTTGATTGATTTATCATAGTCTAATGCCATTTGATCAGCACTAATCACATCAACTTTTTCTATACCAAAAAAATTTAATATATATTTTAACCAAGGTGTTAAAAAATCTTCTTTGCTATTTAATTTTGTTCCTCCTGATGTAATAACTAAATAGGCACATTTGTTTTTTAACAAACCAACTCGTCTACCATCAGGTTTAAATTTAAATGTTTCTCCAATTCTTGCAGCCAAATCAGACCAAGCTTTAAGAGTTGCTGGAGGCCCATAATTATATATCGGAGCTGAAATAATAATTATATCACTCTCTTTTAGCTCATTAACTAGTTTATCAGATAATTTGAACATCTTTTTATGATCTTCTGTTTGATCTTTTTCATCAATTTTCATACCAGACTCAGTTAAACCACTTACAAAAAGCATTTCGTCATCTAGATCTCTATAAATAACTTCATCACCAGGCTTTTTAATTTTATCTAGCACCTTTTTAGCTAAAGCCCTTGATGTAGAACCTTTTTTTCTAGCGCTTGAGTCTATTTGATAAATTTTCATTTAATACTTTTAACCGAAATTTTGCATAAAAGGAAAAACTTTAATTATATAAAAACCAACAGCTTGTAATTGGTTTGTTAGAATTAAGACACCTGTAACTAAAAGAATAATTCCCCCTATTTTAGAAATTAAATTTATATTCTTTTTGAAATTTTTCGAAAAAACTAAAAACCTTTGGATTAAATAACCAGATAAAATAAAAGGTATAGCAAGACCTATAGAATAAAAGGTTAGTAGAATTATTGCCTTTGATAATGTTTCTTCAATAGATGCTAAAGCTAAAATAGAGCCTAAAATTGGACCTATGCATGGTGTCCATCCAAATCCAAATGCTAATCCTATTACATAAGGAAACAAGGTATTTTGTGATTTTTTTGCTTCCATTCTTTTTTCAAAATTTAAATAACTTATATTTATTAAACCAATTAGTTGTAATGAAAAAATTATAATTATAATGCCAGCTATAACTCTTAAAGTTTCAGAATTTTGCAATAGTGTTTGACCTAAAAAAGATGCTGAAGCTCCTAAAATAATAAATACCGTTGAAAACCCAAAGCAAAATAAAATTAAAGGTAAAATATTAATTTTTTTAGATTTTAAAATTTCTTGTAATGATTGACCAGAAATAAAAGAGACATATCCGGGTATTAAAGGTAAAACACATGGGGATAAAAAGCTTATAAGTCCTGCCCCAAAAGCAATAAAAAATTCTATCATTTAACCTGTATTTTTCATAGCAGCAGAAATTCCTGCAATTGAAGTCATCAATGAGTCATTTAAATATTTTTTATCTTTTAATGTTTTGCTTTTTTTAAGTTTGCTAATTACAATCGGTTGAATAATATTAAGAACTTCCGAATAAATATTTCTTACAATTACAGATGTTCTGAATTGTTTTCTTAATTTGATTATTTCTTTTGGTGTAATTTTTTTATTAAGTCTCTTTATTACATCAAATTGAAATCTGAGTTTTTTACCAACTCTTTTTAATTCATCATCAGCTAAATATTCTTCATAAATCTTAGAAATATTAGGATCTGCTTTTGAAATTACCATATCCAACATATCAAGCATAGAATTAAAGAAAGGCCAATTTTTTTCCATATCATATAAAGTTTTTCTAAATTTTTTTATGTGAGAATATCTTAAAGCTTCTGCAATACCTAGCCAAGCTGGCAACATAAGTCTAATTTGCGTCCATGCAAAAACCCATGGTATAGCTCGTAAACTTTTTATATTATCAACATTCTTTCTTTTAGATGGTCTTGATCCAATAGATAATTTTCCAAGTGCTTTATGAGGTGTGACTGTTTTAAAATATTTAATGAATTCAGTACTTTGATTAATATTCTTTCTATACGAACTTTTTGAGATATCAGACATTTTTTCTATTAAAGATCTCCAATTATTTTTAGGTTTAGGTGGTGGATTAAGAGTTGCTTCTGCCACTGCTCCTATGTAGCTACATAAATTATATTTTGCTAGTGGTTCATAACCATATTTTTGTTGAATAACTTCACCTTGATCTGTAATTCTTATCTTACCATTAACAGAATTAGGTGGTTGAGATCTTAAAGTTGCTTGAATAGGCCCGCCACCTCTTCCAGCAGAACCTCCTCTTCCATGAAAAAAAGTTACGTCTATTTTATATTTGTTAGCTAAACGAACTATTTCCTCTTGAGCTTTATATTGGTGCCAACTAGCACAAATCTTACCAGCATCTTTACTGGAATCAGAGTATCCAATCATAACTTCTTGGTTATTTTTAATTAATTTTCTATACCAACTCTCAGAAAATAAGTTTTTCATTATTGATTTGGCGTTTATTAAATCATCTAAAGTTTCAAAAAGTGGAACAACTCTGAGTTTATCTTTAATTTTTGCTTCTTTTTGTAAAAAGGAAACTGATAAAATATCAGATGCTGAAGTTGTCATAGAAATTACATATGCTCCCAAACATTCGGCTGGTTCTTGAGAAAGGATTTTAAAAGTTGACCAGACTTCTTTATTCTCTTTATTCCGAAAAACAAAATTATTAATAATATTTTTTTTTGATTTAATTGCAGATTTTAAAAAATTTATTTTTTCTAGCTCACTAAATTTTAAATAATCTTTTTTATATTTCTTATTCATTAATTCTGCAATTAGTTGAGAATGTCTAGAAGACTCTTGTCTAATATCTAATCTCGCCAAATTAATTCCAAAACATTTTGCTCTTCTCATTAGGTCAAGAAGTTCACCACTAGCTAAATTTTCATTTTGATTTTGTTCTAATGACTCTCTAACTATCCTCAAGGGCTTTAGTATATCCTCTCTTGAAATAAGCAATTTTTTTTTATTTAATGGTTTTTTTTTAATCAAATGCTGCTCAATAGATCTATGAGTTAATCTCATTTTATCTCTTAAAGGTCTCAAAAAAACTCTATAAGGTTCGTGTGTTTTGCCTACTTTTCTTAAAATTTTTTTTGAACACTTGTCCATAGAATAAGATCTTATTATCTTAGTAAGATTTTTTTCATAAAGTTTAGCAGCTTCCCATCTTGATAATAAAATGACTTGTTTTGTAACTTCAGCTGTTACGTTTGGGTTTCCATCCCTGTCTCCACCCATCCATGAACCAAATTCAATTGGATTAAAATTTTTAGGTAAACCTTTATTTATATTCTGAACAAATATCGAATTTAACCTTCTGTAAACTTTAGGAATAGTCTCCCATAAACTGTCTTCAATTATAGCTAAGCCCCATCTTGCCTCATCAAATGGTGAAGGTTTAGACCTCTTTAGATCGTCTGTATTCCAAATAATTGTAAGTTCGTCGAATAATTTTTTATCTAGTATCTTTAACTTTGAAGGATAGTTTTTTAAAAGATCCCTTTCTTCAAGAATCTCTGTAATTTTATGATACTTCTGTATTAAAGTTCTTCTTTTAACTTCTGTTGGATGTGCAGTTAAAACAATTCCTATACTAAGATTTTTTGCAAGATTATAGATTTTATTTTCAGAAATTCTTTTATTATTAAAAAGATCTTCAAAAATTTCTTCAATAAAAATATTCTTATTATAAATTTTCTTCTTGCTATTTTCATATTCATCTAATTTTCTAGATGCATCTATGGACTCAGCTAAATTTATTAAATTCATAAAATGAGTAAATGCTCTTGTTAACTTAAATGTAGATTTTGAGTTAAGTTTATTTATAGTTCTTATTATTTTACCGTAAGAGTGATTGCTGTAATTAAGCTTGTTTACTTTAGATAATTTTCTAACTTTCTCAACTAAATCAAAAAATTTTTCTCCTTCTTGCTCTTTAATTACTTTTCCAAGAATATTTCCTAAATATCTAACATCCTCTCTTAGAAGCTTAGTGGGAATTCTTTCATAATAAAGATCTCTTTTTTGCATTTTTTAAAATAAATTTTTTTTGATTTATTCCTTTTATATTTGATTTTATACTAAATAAGAAACCAGAGTATTTAAATTTTTGCAAATCTGCTCTGTTCATGCCTTTTGTAGCTGATGTGATAAAGATCTCATTATTTTTTAGACCCCCAAATGTACAATTAGTTATATTTTTTGCTGGTAAATGAATTCTATGGATTAATTTTGCCCTAATATTAAAAACAGAAACACAAGCTCCATGAAAATGAGCTACCCATAAATTTTTATTTTTATCTAAAGTCATTCCATCAGGAGATCCTTCACTTAATGAAAACTTTTTAAATATTTTTTTACTTACTATTTTATCTTTTTTATTAATTCTAATTTTATAAATTATTTTTTTAGCACTATCCGTATGATAAAAGTTAAATTGATCTATAAATGCAGGACCATTGGTAATTCTATAATTTCTATCTACTTTAGTTAGTAATAAACTTTTATCTAATTTATATAATGAACCTTTTTCATTTTTTCTCTCTAAGTTATCCATGGTACCAAACCAAAGATTTCCGTTTGGATCAGTTTTGCCATCATTTATTCTGTTTAATTTAATATTTTTCTCTATTGCTATTTTTTTTATTATTTTTTTAGTTTTAATGTTTTGAATTCTTAATTCTCCCTGAAGCCCCAAAATAAAAATATGTCCCTTAATATGTGCAAGAAAGCCAATTTCCTTATTAACTTTATAAATC
Source organism: Pelagibacterales bacterium SAG-MED50 (assembly GCA_014653385.1). Classification (GTDB taxonomy): domain Bacteria; phylum Pseudomonadota; class Alphaproteobacteria; order Pelagibacterales; family Pelagibacteraceae; genus Pelagibacter. Next base: position 37,730 of record JACWER010000012.1, read on the forward strand.
TTTTTTTTATTATTTTTAACATTTAATGAAAAAAATTTTTTTTTCTTGATATCAACAAAGTATATAGAATTATGCTCCTTAACCCAAAGAGTTCCTTCACCTAATTTGCATCTTAATTTCCAAAGTACCTTTGGTTCAGTTGTTTTGATTTTATTCATTGACTTCAAATTCTTTAATAAAATCAAGATTGGGTATAATTCCTATTCCTGGTTTATCTGATACAGATGCAAATCCATTATTTTCTTTAACTTGTTCTAAAATTGAAAAGCTTTCAGTAGGTAGGTCGGTAATAAAAATATTTTTCTCTGTTGTGTCAAACTCAAGCATTGATTTTGATGGAAATAAACCTCCTGGCATATCCGGTTGAGCTGTTAACAAATGCAAGTTGGTTGCAATACTTACAGCAGATCCCCAAACATGATTTACTACTGGAATAAAGCTAGCTTGTGCTAATGCAGATACTTTTAAATACTCAGTAATTCCACCCAATCCACAAACCTCTGGTTGAGCTATATCTATACATTTATTCTTAATTAGCTCATTCCATCCATATTTTGTAAACTCAGCTTCCCCTCCTGCAATATTTGTATTAATTTTTTGCTTTAATTCTCTATAACCATCATGATCCTCTGGTGCCACAGGTTCCTCAAACCAAAATATATCAAGCTCATCTAAACCACGCCCCACATACAAAGCATCATTTAATGTATAAGCATGATTTGCATCAACCATTAATCTAAAATCTTTTCCAATTACTTCTCTTACTGCTCTAACTAACTTAAGATCTTCAGTTCGTCCCAATCCAATCTTCATTTTCATGGCTTTAAAATTTTTAGACTTAATTTGACTTGCTTCTTCTTTAAATAAATCAATTAATTCTGAAGTAGTTTTTTTTTGCAGCATCATTCCATAACCATAAACTGGAACTTGCTCATTGCATTTTCCACCAACCAATTGGTAAAGGGGGGTTTTAGTTTTTTTTCCTAAGATATCCCATAACGCAATATCAACACCAGACAATGCCTGAATTGGCATCCCTTTTTGCCCACTATCTCTTAAAAGATTATAAACTTTATGCCAAATATGCTCTTTGTTTAAAGGGTCTTCTCCAATGATTAACGGCTGAATAACTTTCTCAACAATAAACTTATTAGCTAAAGCAATATTACCTGGTCCAAAGCATTCACCCCAACCTGTAATTCCTTCATCAGTTTGAACTTCAACAAGATGAGCGGTTCTGTGTTTGTAATATTGTTGTGAATACCCTAATTCTTTTTCTAACTCATATTTAAGTACATGACTTTTAATAGAAGTTATTTTCACAATTTATTATATCGCTACTACTTTTGAGTTTTGCTCACCTAAGTTTTCTATTGATAATTTCATCTTATCTCCAGCTTTCAAAAATTGCTGGGGCTTCATTCCCATTCCAACCCCAGGAGGTGTTCCAGTAGTAATAATATCACCAGGTTGTAACGACATAAATTTACTTACATAAGATACAATCACATTTACATTAAAAATCATTGTACTTGTATTACCTGTTTGCATTCTATTACCATTGACATCTAAGCTCATTTTTAAATTATTGATATCTGATATTTCATCTTTAGTGACCAAATATGGTCCAACAGGTCCATAAGTATCGTGAGATTTTCCTTTTACCCATTGGCCCATTTTTTCAATTTGCCATTCTCTTTCACTAACATCGTTAACTAAACAATATCCTAAAATATGATCTTGAGCTTTATCTTCTGAAATGTGTTTTGTTTCTCTTCCAATCACAATACCAAGTTCAACTTCCCAATCTAATTTTTTTGATCCTGAAACTATTTCAACATCATCATTAGGACCAGCTATACAACTAGTTGCCTTCATAAACATTATAGGTTCTGACGGAACTTCAGCTCCAGTTTCAGCAGCATGATCAGAATAATTAAGACCTATTGCTACAAATTTACCTGGTTTTGCAACACACGAACCTACTCTTTCACTTGAAGATAATTCTGGAAGTGATGACAAATCAGCACTTTGTAAATTTGTTATAGTTTCAAAATTTACATTGTCAGGGGTTAAGTCACTTATGTGAGAACTAATATCTCTAATTTTACCATCTTTATCTAATACCGCTGGTTTTTCATTTCCTTTTTGTCCTACTCTTAATAATTTCATATATCTCCTTTTTTTTTAATTAATTAAATTGTCATTCCACCATCAACTGAGAAAGTATTTCCAGTTGTAAATGTAGATTCATCCCCTGCTAGATAAATTGCCATAGATGCTATCTCTTCTGCAGTTCCTAATCTTCCCATAGGTTGTCTTGCTATAAAATCTTTTTTTGCCTGTACTGGATCAGGGCTTTGATTAACTCTATCTTGCCAAGATGGTGAAAAAACTGTGCCTGGTGCAATAGAATTACATCTAATATTTTGTTTAACAAAATCTGAAGCAATTGATTTCGTTAAACCAATAATCGCAGCTTTGGATGCACCATAAACAAATCTATTTGGTAAACCTTTTAAGCTTGATGCTATTGAAGAAATATTAATTATGCTTCCACCATTTTGCTTAACCATTAAAGGTATAATTGCTTTGCACATAAAATACATAGCTTTAATATTTACATCAAATGAGAAGTCCCAGTCTTTCTCTTCACAATCAAGTATAGTGCCGTGATGAACAAAACCTACCGCATTAAATAATACGTCAACTTTATCTAAAGTTTTTACAAATTCTAAAATTGCACTGTTATCTGTTGAGTCTAATGTATGAACACTAATATTAGGATATTCTTTATTTAAATCAGCTAAGGTTTTATCATTTAAATCAGTCGCTATAACATCAGCTCCTTCATTATGAAATGCAATTGCGGTTGCTTTTCCAATGCCCTGACCTGCTGCTGTTACTATGATTTTTTTACCTTCTAATCTACCGCTCATTTTTTATTCATCCTTTCAATTTCTTTATAAAGAGAACTATGATCTGTTTCTCCATGTCCATTTTCAACAAGAGTTTTATACATTTCTTTAACTAAATTTGAAATAGGTAAATGAGTATTATGGCTATTTGCACACTCTAAAATGTTATTCATATCTTTTAAATGAACTGAAGTTCTACCTTTTGGAGTAAAATCTTTATCAATCATTCTCCTACCGTGTGTTTGAAGAATTTTACTATCTGCCCAACCACCTGATAAGGCTTTGATCATTTTATCTGGATTAGCTCCTGATTTTTCACAAAGAGTTATAGCTTCCGCAACCGCCCCAATAGTTAACCCAACTATAATTTGATTTGCCAATTTAGAAACTTGTCCACTTCCCACTGGTCCTACTAAAGTAGGATTGCCCATCGTCTTCAAGACATCAAATGCTTTATTAAAAGCATCTTGTTCACCACCAACCATTATCGCTAATGAAGCCTCTTCTGCCCCAATAGTTCCTCCAGAAACAGGTGCATCTAAATATTTAATATTTTTTGATTTTAAATTATTTCCATATTTAGTTGCTGTAGTTGGTTTAACTGAACTCATATCAATAACTGTAGAGCTTGATTTTAAATTTTCTAAAAAATTCGGACTACCCATTACTTCATTAATTGCCATATCATCTGTAAGCATAGTAATTACAACATCACAGTCTTTAACCACCTCATCAATTGAGGTTGTAATTTCTGCACCAAATTCTCTTAAAGGTTCAGCTTTGTTTTGAGATCTATTAAATGCTTTTAAATTAAAACCTGATTTTAATATATTTTTTGCCATCGGTAGGCCCATTAGGCCTATACCAATAAAACCAATTTTTTTACTCATTTATTTTTTTGGAACAAATTCGTGAAAGTTTTGAGTCATCATTTCTGGAAAAAACATAACACATGCTAATACAATTAACTGAATTACTATAAATGGAGCAAATCCTCTAAAAATATCTGTTAAAGATATATGTGGTGGAGCAACTGACTTTAAGTAAAAGGCGGCAGGACCAAAAGGTGGACTTAAAAATGATACCTGCATATTCACACAGAATAAAATTCCAAACCAAATTGGATCAAAACCAAGAGCTAATACTATTGGTAAAAATACTGGCATTGCTAACAATACTATCCCAACCCAATCCATAAATGCTCCCATTACCAAGAACATTAATTGCATCATGAAAATTAAATACATTGGTTTTAAATCATAAGCCAAAATTGTCTCCGCTACATATTTTGGACCACCTGCAAGTGAATAAGCGCCCGCTAAAACTGTTGCGCCAAAAGTAATTGTTAAAATAGTTCCTGATGCTTTAAATGTTCTTGTTAATGCATCTTTAAATAAAAAAACTGTTAATTCTTTTCTGGAAAAAATTATAATTAATGTAGCTACCACACCCATTCCAGCAGCTTCTGTGATACCTGTTATTCCAGAATAAATTGAACCCAAAACAATTATTACAATACCAATTGGAGGTAAGAGACCTGGAAGGTATGAAATTTTTTCTTTTAAAGTTAATGGAGGTTCTTCACTTAATGGGGCAAGATGTGGTTGTAATCTTGTTCGGATAAGAATGTAAGTAATAATTAAAGCTGAAATCATTAAACCAGGCACAATTGCTTCTTGGAATAGCATTGTAATTGAAGTTTCAGTTGTTAATCCATAAATAATCAAAACGATAGATGGAGGTATCATTGTACCCAAAGAACCTGATGCACAAATAATACCAATGGACATATCCTGATCATATTTTAATCTCAACATCTGAGGTAACGCAATTAATCCTAATAAAACAATTTCACCTCCAATAATTCCACTCATTGCAGCCATGATGGTTGCCATGATTGCAGTTACCACTCCTACACCGCCTCTAGTTTTTCTTAGCCATGCATTTAAAGCATCATATAAATCTCTCGCAATGTTCGAGCGTTCAAGTAAGGAGGCCATAAATATAAATAATGGCACAGATAAAAAAGAATAAGTTACAACTAGTGAGTAATATCTTGAAAGCAATATACCAAGCGCATGTTCACCAATATAGAGAAATACTAGCACTGCCCCCATAAAACCTGAAGCAAAACCCATTGGAACACCTATGGATATAAGAGCTAATAATCCAACTATTAGTATTATCGAGAGTGTTCCTATTTCAATTTCCATTTATTTTAAATCTTTAGAGGGATCGTATTGTTTTTCTTTTGGATTTCTCCAATCAATAATTAAGTTATTTACAGATTGAACTGCAATAAGAAATACACATATAAGTGTGAGTGGCTTCATAGTAGCAGGAATAGGTGGATCCCAAAAAGTTGCAAATCTCTCCCAATTTATAAATGATCTGTACGCATCTTCCATACCACCATAAATTACAGCTGCTGCAAAAAGAACAATAATAATAGTACTTATTAGATCAAAGATTCTTTGTGTCGGTCTACTGACCCAATCATATAATAATACAATTCTAATATGGCTTCTTAATCTTGTTGCATATACTCCGCCTACTAAATAACAAATTCCAGCCAGCCATAGACATAATTCATTCACCCACATTGTTGGTTTTTCCATGATATATCTCATAAAAATTTCATACATCATGACTAGTACTATTACGGGGATTAAATATTTAATTGTGTGGCTTAAAAAAAGAGAAACTCTATCAATCCAATTTATTGGAAAATCATCCTTGCTTGCAACTTTTTCATTTTGTTCTTGTAATTGTTTATCAAGCATAGATTAAAAAATTCTTTTTAAATAATAAGAAGGGCCTTTTCAGGCCCTTCAAGATTTTATTATGTGCTTTTATTATAGGATACCGTTTGCTTTCATGTAAGCTGTATGTATATCTATAAGAGCGGCAGCTTCAGGAGATTTCTTTTTCCATTCCTGCCATGCATTAAGAGCAGCATTTCTGAACTTAAGTCTATCTTCTCTAGACCAGTCATGAAGAGTAACACCATCAGCAAGTAAAGCTTTTACTGCTTCTGCGTTTTTTCTCTCAACTAAGCTAGTGATAGTTCTTCCAGCAATTTCTATTCCTGCTTTCATTGCTCCTCTTTCATGAGGTTTTAGCTTTTTCCATACTTTAGTATTACAAGCTAAGTGGTCAGCTGGCATAGAGTGAAAACCAGGATATGTAGCATATCTGTTTTTCTCATAGTGTCCACCTGCGTAGTTAGTTGCTAAAGATGAGTAGTCAGCACCGTCAATTAAACCAGTTTGTAAAGCAGTTGGAACTTCACCAAAATCCATTACAATTGGTTTAGCACCTAAAGCGCTAAAGATCATACTTTCCATTCCTGGAGGTGATCTAAATTTAAAGTCTTTAATTGAAGGTACATCTGGAATTGGCTTGCTAGATATTAGAGACTCATGTCCTGGTATCCACCAACCAATTAAAGTCATTCCATATTTGTTGTATAATGCATCAACAGCATCTTGAGCTCCTGGGAACTTTAAGAAATCGTATTGTTGATAAGGGTTATCATATCCACCCATTACATCACCTGCAAATTGGAAAGCTGCATTCTTACCAGTTTGGTAACCAGCACCAGTCATATCACAGTCAATAATTCCAGTTTGTGCAGAGTTAAATACCTCAGCAGATTTACCTGTTACTGATGATGAGTAGAACATTTCTACTTTTAAGCTTCCACCAGAAAACATTTCAACATTTTTAGCGAATTGAGCTGCAACTTCACCATTTGGTGAACTAGCAGTAAAGTGAGTTTCAATTTTTAATGTCTTTGCGTTAGCAGAGCCAAATAAAGCAACTGAAACAATAGCTACTGTAGCTATAGTTTTTGTTATTAATTTAAACATTATCTTCCTCTCGTTTAAGTTTTTAATTATGGAACTTAATCACAAATGATTTTTAATTTCAAATAAAAGGAGAAATAAATATGTATAGAAATTATATATATTAACTAAATAAACAACTATGAGTTGTATTATATCACTTCAGAAATAAGTGGCTTGTTTTCAAAATAATTGCAAATATTTTCTACTGCCATCATGCTCATTGCTAGACGAGTTTCATGAGTAGCACTCCCAACATGGGGTAACACAAAACAATTATCTAGTTTCATATATCTCTCATCAAGATTAGGTTCATTATTAAAAACATCTAACCCAGCAGCATAAATTTTATTATTTTGCAAAGCATCAATAAGAGCATTATCATCAATGGTTGATCCTCTTGAAGTATTAATTATCACAGCATGCTTTGGTAACAAAGAAATAGTTGATGAATTTAAGATATGTTTAGTTTCAGATGTTGCTGGAGTGTGTATGGTTACAAAATCACATTCAGGCATCATTGATTTGACGTCTGAATAATATTTCGCGCCATCTTCTAAATCTTCTGAAAGCTTATTTCTATTATAGTAAATTATTTTCATTCCAAATGCTTTTGCACATTTAGCAGCCATTCTACCAATTCGACCCATACCTATTATGCCAAGAGTTTTTCCTGTAACGGAATTTCCTATCATAAATTTAGTTAGGTCAGGTTTTTGATCTTTCCATTTTCCAGATCTTACAAGATTGTAAGCTTCACCTATCCTTCTCGAGGCAGCTAAAATCAAAAGAATTGTTGTTTCAGCAACGGCTTCATTTAATACATTTGGCGTATTGGTAACTTTAATTTTTTTACTTTCAGCAGATTTAATAGAAATATTGTCGTAGCCCACTCCAACCTGAGCAATAATTTTTAATTTACCATTTAGATCTTTAAAAAACTCTTCACCAATTTTATCAAAACCTGTTGAAATAAATCCATCATATTCATTAGCCATCTTGATAAGATCGGTATTTGGAATTGGTTCATCTTTTAAATTAAGAGTTACATCAAAATTTGTCTTTAATTTTTCTTCCGCTCCATCTGATAATTTTCTTGTAACTAGTATTTTTGGTTTCATATTAATGAGAATTTCTTGGAAGACCTTTTGTATTTGAAATATTTAAATAAGATCCACGTGATTTAATGCAAGCACCATCTTCAAGTTGACCCACTGTATCTCTAAAAATTTCTTGCCAAGGGGTTTGGTTATTTGCTTTAAATGATTTTTTACTTTTTCGTCTTTTTTTAAATTCTGATTGAGTGATTAATAAGTCCACTCTTCTTTTATTTAAATCTATTTTCATTTTATCACCTGTTTTTATAATTCCTAAATCTCCACCTACAGCAGACTCTGGTGAAACATGAAGAATTGATGGGCTTTCAGAGGTACCACTTTGTCTTCCGTCTCCAAGAGTTGGTAAGTGTGTAATCCCTTTTTTTAATAACCGATCAGGTGGCTGCATATTAACAACTTCTGCAGACCCAGGATAACCAACTGGTCCACATCCTCTAATAATTAAAATAGAATTTTCATCTATTTTTAACTTTTTATCATTTATTCTCTTATGATAATCTTCAGGTCCCTCAAATACGATTGCTTTACCATTGAATACATTCAGATTTTTTGGATCAGATAGATATCTATCTTTAAATTCTTTGCTTATAACTGATGTTTTCATAATAGCAGATGAAAAAAAATTACTTTTCATAACTAAGAAGCCCGCATTATCCTCTAAACTATTTTTGAAAGTTTTTATTACCTTGGTATCTACATCTATTTTTCTTTTTAAATTTTGACCAACAGTCTTCCCTGTAACTGTCATAATATTAGTGTGAATTTTTTTATTTTTTATTAATTCTTTCATTACTGCGGGTACACCTCCCGCTCTATAGAAACTTTCCATCAGATATTCTCCAGCTGGTTGGCAATTAACTAAAAGAGGAATATTGTGTCCTAACTTTTGCCAATCAGATAAATCAAATTTTATTCCCATATGTTTTGCTATCGCACTTAAATGAGCTGTACAATTACTTGACCCACCAATCGCACTTGCAACAACAACAGCATTTTCAAATGCTTTACGTGTCATAATTTTGGATGGCGTTAAATCTTCATGAACCATTTCAACAATTCTTTTTCCTGTTTCAAAAGAAATCTGTTCACGTTCTTTATATGGTGCAGGTATAACAGCACAACCAGTTAAAGACATTCCTAAAGCTTCTGCAACTGAATTCATAGATGAAGCGGTTCCCATTGTATTACAGTGACCAATACTTGGAGCAGAAGATGCAACCATATCCATAAACTCATCATAATTAATTTTACCTTTAGCTAAAAGTTTTCTAGCTTCCCAAATCACCATACCTGATCCAGCCAACTTACCTTTGTAAATTCCATCTAACATTGGTCCACCTGACAAAACAATTGCAGGTATATTCACAGTTGCAGCTGCCATTAATGCAGCAGGGGTAGTTTTATCACAACCTGTTGTTAAGATTACGCCATCAATTGGATATCCATATAAAACTTCAACTAATGACAAATAAGATAAATTTCTATCCAGCATTGCAGTCGGTCTTTTTCCTGTTTCTTGGATTGGATGGGTTGGAAACTCCATTGGAATTCCTCCAGCTCTTCTTATTCCATCTTTAATTCTTTTACTCAAAGATAAAAAATGTCTGTTGCATGGTGATAAATCACTACCTGATTGAGCTATTCCAATAATTGGGTTTCCAGACTGTAATTCTTTTCTAGTAAGTCCATAGTTAAGATATCGCTCTAAATAAAGAGCAGTCATTTCTGGATCTTTTGGATTATTAAACCATTGTTGGCTTCTTAAATTTTTTTTTACGTTTTATTGGCATAAATAATTTGTAATGACTTGTTTAGAATACTAGTTATATAATAAAATTATGAATAATCTAATAGTTTTAAACCAGAATGACAATGTAGGTGTAAGTCAATTTATAATTCCTGAAAAAACCAAAATAGAAGGACATGACATCAGCACAATAGACCCAATT
>JACWER010000013.1 GCA_014653385.1 Pelagibacterales bacterium SAG-MED50
TTTTTTTGTTTTTAACCATAATTTATGTTCTTGTTTTAATCCCCATTTTAATCCCTAAAGCTTTTGCTTCAGTAGATCTTGAAATAATACAACCATCATTATTAGATAAAACGACAACAGGCTTTCTTCTTATTTTAGGATTGAATAATCTTTCACAAGAAACATAAAAAGAATTACAATCAACTAGTGCTATTTTTTTAGTACGTAGAATGGATGACATAAGTTACAACTCCCCAGATAAAAATATCTTGTTCTTCGTTAATTAAAATTCTGTCAGTAAACTCTTTAGATCCTGACGTTAAAAACTTTTTATCTCTTTCTTGAACTAAAGATTTAACGACAAGTTCATCATGAACGTTTGCAATCACTGTTGAAAAGTTTTTTGGTTTTAAACTTTTGTCGACTACCAATAAATCTCCATCATTAATTCCAACATCGACCATTGATTTACCTTGCACTCTGATGATGAAAGTAGCTGGAACATTTCTTATTAAATGCATATTCAAATCAATATCTTCTTCGATATAATCGGTTGCAGGAGAAGGAAAACCAGCGCCTGCTTTATGTAGATAATAAGGAATTGTTAGTTTCATGTTCTTGTTTTGTTCTATTTTATAGACTAGTTACACAATACACGCAAGAAGTTGTATTTTGAGTCCGTAACTGAATCAAAAGTGAATCAAAACGTGAACATCGAAACTACATTTTGTGCTATTGTGGATAACTTAAACCATTAGTAGTCTGTAATTCTAATTTAATTATAAAAGGAGAAAATTATGAGTTCAATTGAAGTTAAAACTTTTGATAATCCAGATGAAAGCAACACCAGCTTTAACAATGCTAAAATGGATATTGTAAAAATAGGTGATCAAAGAGTAATGAGATTAGTTTTGCAACCAGGTTGGAAATGGTCACAAGATATTAAACCAACTGTAGGTACTGATAGCTGTAAAGCAAAACATCTTGGGGTAATAGTTTCTGGAGCTGTTTGTGCCAAACATGATGATGGAACAGAATTAACTTATAAAGCAGGTGATGCATATTCAATAGATCCAGGTCATGATGGTTGGGTAGTAGGTGATGAGCCAGCAGTTGTTTATGAGTTTCATGGTAAATGGGGAGAATAATTAATGCAAAAATTAACATGTCATTGTGGATCTGTTGAAGCTGAAATTAGTGTTCCAATTAATGAATTAGCAAAAATTGTAAAATGCAATTGTTCTATTTGTAAAAGAAAAAGTGCAACAATGGGCATGGTTAAAAATGAAGAGTTTAAAATCACTAAAGGAGAAGATAAGTTAAAGCTTTATCAATTTCATACAAAAGTTGCTAAACATTATTTTTGTTCAGAGTGCGGGATTTATACACATCACAATCCAAGAAGTGCACCTGCTATGACTGGATTTAATTTAGGCTGTGTTGATGAAGTTGATGTAGCAAACTTAAAAGATATAACTTTGATAGATGGTCAAAACCATCCAATGGATCAAAAAAAACAATAAGTTCAATGAAAGTTAACGAAGAGTGTTTTAATAAGGTTAAAAAAGATTGTTTTAAATTTATTAAATCACAAGAAACATCTACAGAAAAGTTTAGTAATAAAGAGGGAATGCTAAAGTCTTTTTTAATTCCGATGTGTTTTTGGATTGCAAGAAAAGTAAATAGTAAAAAACCTTACCTTGTAGGCTTAGCAGGAGGACAGGGAACAGGCAAAACAACCATCAGTTCAATTATAAAAATTATATTAGAAAAATATTTTAAATTAAAAGTATTTAAAATTTCAATTGATGACTTTTATAAAACTCGAAAAGAAAGATTAAATTTATCAAAAAAAATTCACCCAATGCTGGCCACAAGAGGTGTGCCTGGAACCCATGATGTACAAATGATGTTAAACTTTTTTAAAAAGGTAAAAAGTAAAAACTTTAAGAAAATCGATTTACCAAATTTTAATAAAGCAGTTGATGACAGATTTCCAAAAAAGAAATGGTACAAAATAAAAGATAAACCAGATGTAATAATATTTGAAGGTTGGTGTGTTGGAGCAAAAGCTGAAGTAAATAAAACTCTTAAAAAATCAATTAATTCATTTGAAAAAGTAAATGATCAAAAGCTAGTGTGGAGAAAACATGTTAACCAACAATTAAAGTCAAAATACAAGAAACTATATTCTCAACTTAATTGTATGATTTATCTAAAGGCTAAAAACTTTAGTTTGCTTCAAAAATGGAGATTAAAACAAGAACATAAATTATGGTTAAAAACAAAAAAATCATCTAGTCACAAAATTATGAGCAAAGGGGATGTTATAAATTTTATGCACACCTATCAAAGAGTTACAGAAAATATGTTTAAAAAAATGCCTAAATATGCGTCTATTATTTTGAATTTAAATAGTAACCATCAAATTAAATCTGCGGTATATAAAAGAAGATGAAAAAATTATTAATATTAATTAGTTTGGTTGTATTTAGTTTTAGTAACGCAATTGCTGTTACTTTATATGATGCATTAAATCAAACTTATCAAAATAATATTCAATTAAACGCTGAAAGAGAAAATATTAAAGTTTCTGAACAAGATATTAAAATTTCTGAGGCTGATTACAAACCTTCTCTTACTCTAAGCGGTTCTAAAAGTATTGAAAATACCAATACACTTAAAAATCAAAATGGTGGAACAGCAACTAAAAATGATGTTGATCCCTTTACCACATCAATAAAGTTAGAACAAACAATATTAGATTATGGTAGAGACCTTACGCTTGAAAAAAATATTACCGCATTAGATTTAGCTAGAGCAAAACTAACTAAAAAAGAACAAGAAGTATTACATGATGCTATCAATGCATTTACAAATTCAATTTTAGCAAGAGAAAAGCTAAATATTAATTCAAAAAATTTAAATCTTTTAATTAGACAAGTTGAAAACGATAAAATTAGAAGAGATAGAGGTCAAATTACAAATACAGATGTAGCTCAATCAGAAGCCTCTCTTGCAGGTGCCCAAGCACAATTTGCAAAATCTAAAAGTGATTTATTGATTAGTAAACTTAATTATGAAAATATAATAGGTAAAATGGATAATCCTAATACACTTAAGAAAAGTTCAAATGCAATTGTTAATATTCCAAAAACTTTAAGTGAGGCAGTAAATTTATCAAAAAAAAATAATCCAGATATATTGATTGCAAAATTAGATCTAGAAATGTCAGAAAAAGATATATCAATTGCAGAGTCAGATTTAAAACCAACAGCCTCCGTATCATTAGAAAAATCTTATACTGATGATCTTAGCTCGACCATCGGAGAGAGAGATAAAGACATATTAAAAGCAGCAGTTAGTTGGCCTTTTTATTCAGGTGGGAAAAAAAAGTATAAAATTAGTAAAAATACAAATTTAACAACTAGAAAAAGATTATTATTAGATCACACCGTCAGAACTAATGAGACAAACGTTGCAAGTGCGTGGTCAAGTTTACAGTCTTCTAAAAGTTTCTTAAATTCCGTTAAAGTTCAATTAAAATCCTCTCAAATTGCAAACGAAGGTATAGCCGCTGAGTACGAAAGAGGATCACGAACTACTTTAGATGTTATTCAATCAAATTCATTATTGCTCTCTGCACAACTATCTCTAGTAAATTCTGAGAGAGACTATCTAATGGCTCAATATAATCTGTTAAAAGCAGTTGGCCTTTTAAATAGTCAGTATCTAAAACTTAAGTAATTATTTGTTTTTTTAGCCTTAAAAATTAATATATTGCTAATGAGAACAAAATGTGTACATTTAATTCATGATTCGAGTGTTAAAAATATTAATGAAAAAGGCTAAAAATGACTAAAAACAACTTAAAAGTGGTTAAAACTACAAAAGCGCAACAAGCAGAAGGAAACGAAAAAAATAAAGCATTAGATGCTGCAATAGCACAAATTACCGACAATTTTGGAAAAGGCTCTGTAATGAAACTTGGCCAAAGAAAAGCAATGGATGTTGAGTCGGTATCAACAGGATCTTTAAGCTTAGATTTAGCGCTTGGAATAGGTGGACTGCCAAAAGGAAGAGTTGTTGAGGTTTATGGACCAGAGTCTTCAGGAAAAACAACATTAGCATTACAGGTTGTTGCAGAAGCGCAAAAAGCTGGCGGAATATGCGCGTTCGTTGATGCGGAGCATGCATTAGATCCAGTTTATGCAAAAAAACTTGGTGTAGATACAGAAGAATTATTAATTTCACAACCAGATACAGGTGAACAAGCTTTAGAAATAGCTGATACATTAGTTAAATCAGGTTCAGTTTCTGTAATCGTAGTTGATTCAGTTGCAGCGTTAACTCCTAGAGCGGAAATCGAAGGAGAGATGGGAGATCATCATGTTGGTCTTCAATCAAGATTAATGAGTCAAGCATTAAGAAAATTGACAGGATCAATTTCAAGTACAAACACTATGATGATTTTTATCAATCAAATTAGAATGAAAATTGGAGTAATGTTTGGAAGTCCAGAAACTACTTCAGGTGGAAATGCATTAAAATTTTATTCATCTGTAAGAATGGATATTAGAAGAATTGGTGCAATCAAAAATGGTGATGAAATTATAGGTAACTCAACAAGGGTTAAGGTGGTGAAAAATAAAGTAGCACCACCATTTAAAGTGGTTGAGTTTGATCTAATGTATGGAAAAGGTATTAGTAAAGTTGGTGAGCTAGTTGATCTTGGAGCCAAAGCTGGAATAGTAGAAAAATCTGGCGCTTGGTATGCTTACAAAGGTGAAAAGATAGGCCAAGGTCGTGAGAATGCTAAGATCTTTTTAGAAGAAAATCCTAATATTGCTGCAGAAATAGAAATGGCAATAAGAGAAAAAGCAGGAGTAATTTCAAAAAAAATTGAAGGGAACCCTCTAGACCCAGAAAAAGCTGCAAAAGATCAAATAGAAGATCCAGAAGTGGTAAAGAAAGAGGAAGTAATTCCTACTAAAAAAAATTAGTTAAAAAGTCATCTTTAATTATTAAAAGGCGCTTAAATTAAGCGCCTTTTTTCCCTTACTGTTATCTAGACATAGAATAAAAAAGCTGTATTTTAAAAATATGGCTGACAAATCTTTAAATGAAATAAGAAATACATTCTTAAAATATTTTGAAAAGAATGATCATAAGATTGTTGAGTCTAGCAACCTAGTTCCAAATAATGACCCAACTCTAATGTTCGCAAACTCAGGAATGGTTCAGTTTAAAAATGTATTTACTGGTTTAGAGAAAAGAGATTATCAAAGAGCCACTACATCACAAAAGTGTGTAAGAGCAGGTGGAAAGCATAATGATTTAGAAAATGTTGGTTACACTCCAAGACACCATACATTCTTTGAAATGCTAGGAAATTTTTCATTTGGAGATTATTTTAAAGAACAAGCGATTCATTATGCATGGAACTTGATCACTAAAGATTTTGGAATAGATAAAAATAAACTTTATGTGACGGTTTACCATGAAGATGATGAAGCCTTCAATTATTGGAAGAAAATAGCAGGTTTTAGTGATGACAGGATTATTCGAATAGCAACATCTGATAATTTTTGGTCAATGGGGGAGACAGGCCCATGTGGACCATGCTCTGAAATTTTTTATGATCATGGAGATCATTTAGCTGGAGGTCTGCCAGGAACTAAAGATGAAGATGGAGACCGTTTTATTGAAATATGGAACTTAGTCTTTATGCAATTTGAACAAATTTCTAAAGATAAAAGAATTGATCTTCCAAAACCATCAGTTGATACTGGAATGGGCTTAGAGAGAGTTGCGGCACTACTTCAAGGAACGCATGATAATTATGAAACAGATCATTTTAAAAAAATTATAAACTCAGCTTCAGAAATTATTAAGATTAAACAAGATCAATCTAATCAATCAAGTTTTAGAGTTATTGCAGATCATTTAAGAGCTAGTGCATTTTTAATTGCAGAAGGTGTTTTACCATCAAATGAAGGTAGAGGTTATGTTCTTAGAAGAATAATGAGAAGAGGTATGAGACACTCACATTTACTTGGTTCTAAGGATCCAGTTTTTTTCAATTTGTTTGATACACTTAAAAATGAAATGTTAGGTAATTATCCTGAACTTGTTCGAGCCGAATCTTTAATTAAAGAAACTTTAAGAATGGAAGAAGAAAAGTTTTTAGTTCTTTTAGATCGAGGAATTAAAATTTTAAATGATGAAATTTCAAAAATAGATAAAGTTTTACCAGGGGATGTAGCATTTAAATTATATGATACTTATGGATTTCCATTAGATCTTACAGAAGATATTTTAAGAAACAAATCAATGTCAATTGATACTGAAAAATTTCAATCTTTGATGAAAGAAAGTAGAGAACTTGCTAAAAAAAATTGGAAAGGTTCAGGTGATGCTGCTGTTGAAAATATTTGGTTTGGAATAAAAGACAAATTAGGAGCAACAGAATTTTTAGGTTATGAAAGCAATCAAGCAGAAGGAGTAGTTTTATCACTTTTATCGAATAATAAAGAAGTACAGGAGTTGAAAGAAAATGATGAGGGTATAATCATTGTTAACCAAACACCTTTTTATGGGGAGTCTGGAGGTCAAGTAGGAGATATTGGAGAAATTATTACTAATGATTTTAAATTTGAAGTAACAGATGTTCAAAAGAAATTAGGCGATCTATTTGTACACTATGGAAAAGTAATTAGTGGATCAATAAAGTTAAAAGATAGTGTTGAACTTAAAATTGATATTAAAAAGAGAGATGATACTAGAGCTTATCACTCTGCAACTCATTTACTGCATGAGTCTTTAAGAAGAGTTTTGGGGGATCATGTAACGCAAAAAGGTTCTTTAGTTGAGCCAAGTCGATTAAGGTTTGATTTTAGCCACATGAAGCCAATACCAAACGAAGAGATTGGTAAAATAGAAGGTTTTGTAAACTCAATGGTCTCAAAAAAATCTGATGTAAAAACTCGGTTGATGACTCCTGATGAGGCAGTTGAAAATGGTGCTTTGGCTTTGTTTGGAGAAAAATATGGAGATGAAGTTAGAGTTCTTTCTATGGGGGATGATGAAGGTAAGTATTTTTCAACAGAACTTTGTGGGGGCACTCACGTTAAAAACACAGGGGATATTGGAAAATTTAAGATAATTAGCCAATCATCAATTGCTGCAGGTGTTAGAAGAATTGAAGCTTTAAGAGACAAACAACTAGAGGATTATTTAAATAACAAGGAAAAATTATCCAATATTTCATCTGAAAAGGATAATGAACTTATTAAAGACTTAACTGAGCAAATAACAAAGTTAGGTGGAAAACCAAACTTAGATCAATCAGACCAAAAAACATTAATTAAAAATTTATCAAAACAGCTGGAAACAATTTCTGTTAATTCAATTTTAGAGGACAAATCAAAAAACATTATCAAAGATGAGGAAATTAATGGAGTTAAACTAAGACTTCAAAAAGTTGATGGATTACCACCAAAAGAATTAAGAAAACTTGTCGATAAAGGTAAGAAAGAATTAAATGAGGGTATTATTATAGTTTTTGCTAGCAAAGATGACAAAGTTGGAATTGCAGTTGGTGTTACTGATACTTTAAAAGAAAAATTTGATGCTGTTAAATTTGTTAAAGTAGGATCAGAGATTATTGGAGGTCAAGGAGGTGGGGGTAGAAAAGATTTTGCTCAAGCTGGTGGGCAAGATCAATCTAAAATTGACCAAGCTTTTGAGAAACTTAAAACTTTAGTTTAATTTTTTTTTAAGTTTACCATCAATTTCATCTAAGAATTGATTGGTAGTCAAATACTTGCTTGATGGACCAATAAGAATAGCTAAATCTTTAGTCATTGCGCCATTTTCAACACAATCAATACAGACTTTCTCAAGTGTTTGAGCAAATTCAATTAGTTCATTATTGCTATCTAATTTTCCTCTGTGAGCCAACCCTCTAGTCCATGCAAAAATAGATGCAATAGGGTTTGTTGAAGTTTCTTTACCTTGCTGATGCATTCTGTAATGTCTTGTAACTGTTCCATGAGCAGCTTCTGCTTCCATTACTTTTCCATCTGGTGTTAATAATGTACTAGTCATTAAACCTAATGATCCATAACCTTGTGCCATTGTATCAGATTGAACATCACCATCATAATTCTTACATGCCCAAATATATTTTCCACTCCATTTCATTGCACATGCAACCATGTCATCTATTAATCTGTGTTCATAAGTTAAGTTATTTTCCTCAAAATCTTTCTTGTACTCTTTTTCAAAAATTTCTTGGAAAATATCTTTAAATCTACCATCGTATTGTTTTAGAATTGTATTTTTAGTTGACATATAGACGGGCCATTTTTTCATTAGACCATAACTAAAACAAGACCTTGCAAAGTCTTCGATGGATTTGTCTAAATTGTACATTGAAAGCGCAACTCCTGGACCTGTAAAATTAAATACTTCATGTTTAATTTCTTCCTTACCATCTTCTGATGTCCATTTTATCTCCATTTTTCCTTTACCAGGTACTTTAAAGTCAGTTGCTCTATATTGATCTCCAAAAGCATGTCTGCCAATAACTACAGGTTCAGTCCAAGAAGGAACAAGTTTTGGAATATTTTTACAAATAATTGGCTCTCTGAAAACTGTGCCACCTATGATATTTCTTATAGTTCCATTAGGAGATCTCCACATCTTCTTTAAATCAAATTCTTCAACACGAGCTTCATCAGGAGTAATTGTTGCACATTTAATGCCAACACCAATTTTTTTAATAGCATTTGCCGAGTCTATGGTGATTTGATCGTTTGTATTATCTCTACTTTTCATACCCAGGTCGTAATATTCGATACCTAGATCTAGATAGGGAAGTATCAACTTACTCTTGATGAATTCCCATATGATACGAGTCATTTCGTCACCATCGAGCTCTACGATAGGGTTATTTACCTTGATTTTGCTCATTAAAATAAATTTATCTTATTAATTGAATTTGATTGGTTTATATACATATTAATCAAAAAATTAGCAAATAGAAGAATATGTTTAGTAAGATATTTCCACCAATACACACAGAAGGCTATAAATTTTTAGTCATAGCAGGATTTATAACTCTTGTTTTATTTTTTATTAGTAGTTTTTTAGGAACAATTGGATTGTTGTTAACTGTTTGGGTTTATTATTTTTTTAGAGATCCAGAACGAGTTATAATTGAAGATGATAATTATCTAGTTAGCCCTGCTGATGGTGAAGTAATAAAAGTTGAAGAAGTAGATGGACCAAGAGAAGTTGGTTTAGAGAATAAAAAATTCAAAAAAATAAGTATATTTATGAATGTGTTTGACTGTCATGTAAACAGAACACCTTGTTCAGGAAAAGTGGAAGAAATTCTATACAAACCTGGAAAATTTTTCAACGCATCATTGGATAAAGCAAGTGAAGATAATGAAAGAAATTACTACAAGTTAAAAGATAAAAGTGGAAATGATATAATTGTAGTTCAAATAGCTGGACTTATTGCTAGAAGAATTGTCTGTGAAACAGATAATGGTCAAGAGCTAAATCAAGGTGATAGAATTGGAATGATTAGATTTGGAAGTCGTGCTGATGTCTATTATGAAAACTATGAACCGTTAGTGAAAATTGGACAAAAAACAATTTCTGGTGAGACCCTATTAGCTAAAAAATAAAAATGGAACAACCCAAAAATAATTTAAAAATTATAACAGATAAAAAAAACGCTAGAGTAATTTTACCGAATATGCTTACTTTAATTGGTGTTTGTATAGGGTTAACATCAATTAGATTTGCACTAGATGGAAAATTTGAATTTGCAATTATAGCAATAATTTTTGCAGCACTTATAGATGGTCTAGATGGAAGAATTGCAAGATTAATAAAGGCAACTTCTAAAGTAGGAAAAGAATTAGATTCTTTGACTGACATGATTAGTTTTGGGGTTGCACCAGCATTTATCATGTATTTTTGGAAATTAAATACCTTAGGTAGATTTGGCTGGCTGGTATGTTTAATTTATGTAATTTGTGTAGCGTTAAGATTGGCAAGATTTAATGTTAATTCTAACCAGGAGCCTTCTTGGAGAGACAATTTTTTTGAAGGCGTTCCATCGCCAGCTGGTGGGATTTTAGTTTTGACACCTTTAATTATAAGTATAACAGATTTTAACCTTATCACAATTAATTATAACATTGTTGTACCAACTTTTTTTATTGTAACTTCTTTACTTTTAATAAGTAAATTTCCAAGCTATTCGTTTAAAAAAATTGTTATTCAAAGAAAAGCTACTATCTTTTTATTGTTCGGAATTGTTTTATTTTTTGGATTACTATTAATTTATCCTTTTAATGTAATAGCAATTAGCTCAATGATTTATCTATTCATGATACCAATTAGTTTTTTTCATTATCAAAAATTAAAAAAACAGAACATAGATAAAAACTTTGGTGAAGATGATGATGATTTAGAAGATGTGCTATAATGAAAAAAAATGTCATTATATCTCTAGCAGACTCAAATTATTTTGAATTACTTAATGAATTAGTAGATTCAATAAAGCAGTTTAATGAGAGCAATAATACGGCAATTTGCATAATGGATGCAGGATTAACAGATGACCAAAAATCTATTCTTGCAAAAAAAGTGGACGAAATAAAACCTGCTGATTGGGATATAGAAGTTCCTGATTTTAAAATTAAAGGAAGAGAATGGTTAAAAAGCCAAGTTTCAAGAGCCTTTCTTCCAAAATATTTTCCAAATTATAAAAAATATTTGTGGATAGACGCAGATGCTTGGGTTAATTCCTGGGAGGCGATTGAACTATATTTTAAAGGTTGTGAAAACAATAAGCTATCTATCGCGACATCAGCAGATAGAGCCTATGGTAGAGTTTTAAGAGCTGAATGGTTCCTAGGAAGCTTTGCTAGAATAAAATCTCAAAATTATAAGCATGCAAAATCATCTGGTTTTTCTGAAAAAATTGCAAGACAAGTAGCACTTAAACCTCATTTAAACATAGGAGTATTTGCCTTAGAGGATAACGCTCCTCATTGGAAAGTTTGGCAAAAAAATTTAAAAATTGCATTAAAAGCTGGAAAAATTTGGGGGTCTGAACAAATTGCAATGAATATAACAATTTATTGCGATGCTTTACCAGTAGAAATACTTCCAGCTTACTGTAATTGGACACATATAAATGGAATGAAGTATGATAAGGACCAAGACACATTAGTAGAACCATATTTGCCTAATCATCAAATAGGAATAGTGCATTTTGCAGGAAAAAATAATGATCAAATTAGAAATGATAAAAATTTTATATCAAAAATAGAAACTATCGATGGCGATATAATTGATAAAAAACTACGATTTAATAATTAATTGAAAAAAAATAAGATTTCTAAAAATTGGGTCAACAAACAAAGAAGAGATGTCTTTGTTAGACAATCAAAAGTTGATGGCTATAGAGCAAGATCAGCATATAAATTAATTGAAATAGATGAAAAATTTAAAATCTTTAAAGGTGGTATTTCAATTATTGATATAGGAGCAGCTCCAGGAAGCTGGTCACAATATGCTGCAAAGACTGCAAAAAGTGGAAGATTAATATCAATAGACTTAAAAGAAATGGAACCTATTGGGAATACAATACAGATCCAGGGTGATTTTACTGAAGAAAGTATTCAACATGAGATTAGGTCTCATATAAAAACTAAAGTTGATGTTGTTATGTCTGATATGGCAGTAAATACGACAGGTATTAAAAATATTGACTCAATTCAAACAGGTGAACTATGCAAAGAAGCAATGTTTTTTGCAAAAGATCTATTAAAAGAAAATGGTTATTTTATTTCAAAAATTTTTATGGGTGGCACATTTAACGAAATAGTCGCAGAAGGAAAAAAATATTTTAAAGAAGTTAAGGTTTTTAAACCAAAATCTAGCAGAAAAGACTCTAAAGAAAGTTTTATAATCTGTAGCAAACTTAGATAGAGACTTTAATTTTCAAAGGAATCGTATATAAAAGATCATGGTTCCTATAAAAGAAGCACTTACCTTTGACGACGTAACACTTGCTCCAAAATATTCAGAAATACTGCCATCTGAGGTCAATACAAGTACTCAGCTAACAAGTAGTTTAAAACTTAAAGTTCCACTTTTATCTTCTGCAATGGATACAGTTACAGAAAGCAAAATGGCAATTGCTATAGCAAAAGCAGGGGGAATTGGAGTTATTCATAGAAATCTTGATATTAAAAAACAAATTTTAGAGGTTAAAAAAGTTAAGAAGCAAAAATTATTAGTTGGTGCGGCTGTTGGAGCTGGACTTAATGAATTTGATAGAGCAACAGCTATAATAAAAGAAGGTGTTAATTTAATAGTGGTCGATACCGCTCATGGTCATACTAAAAAAGTTGGGGAAATAATTAAATTTATTAAAAGATTTAAAAATAATAAAATTGCTTTATGTGCTGGAAACATAGCTACACCAGAAGCAGCTAAATTTTTAATTAAATTAGGTGTTGATATTATTAAAGTTGGAATTGGCCCTGGATCTATTTGTACAACAAGATTAGTTGCAGGAATTGGTGTTCCTCAATTAAGCGCAATATTATCTGTAAGAAATGGACTTAAAAATAAGAATGTAAAAATTATTTCTGATGGCGGAATTAAATATTCAGGAGATCTTGCAAAAGCATTTGCAGCAGGTGCTGATGCTGTAATGATAGGGTCTTTATTTGCTGGTACAGATGAAGCGCCAGGAAAATTGATAAAAAAAAATGGAAAATTATTTAAAAGTTTTAGAGGCATGGGTTCAGTGGGAGCAATGAATAAAGGTTCGGCTGATAGATATTTTCAAACTAAACAAAAAGATATATCAAAATATGTTCCTGAAGGTGTAGAAGGTTTTGCAAAATACAAAGGAGATGTTGGAAGTATTATTTATAAATTAATTGGGGGATTAAGATCATCTATGGGTTATCTTGGTTCAAAAAATATAACAAAACTTAAAATAAAACCAAACTTTGTTAAGATTACCAAAGCAGGATTTTATGAAAGTATGGTTCACAATGTTGATATGGTTAAAAATGATAGCAAATATTAATGATAAAAATTTTTAAATTAATTACTTTTCTATATTTTTGTCTCTTTTCCATTAACTTTGCCTTAAGCGAAGAAAATTTTTTTAATGAGGCTTTAAAAATGTATCAGGATAAAAAATATGACGATGCACGTTTTATGTTAGAAAGGAATATAGTATTTAATCCAAAGGATGCTAAATCATATCTTTATTTAGCAAAAATTTATAATCATGAAGAAAATCAAAGAAAAGAAGAATATAATTTAGATACAGCATTATTGATAGAGCCGAATAATGAAGAAGTTATTTTAATGCTGATGAAAATAGCTTTAAAAAAATCAAATTACTTAAAAGTTAAAGACCTTTCTCAAACATTTGTAAAAGTTTGTAAAAAATTATGTAATGAAAATGAGGAAATTCAAAATTCGCTTAAAAATATAGAACCAGAAAATGAGTCTTGATCAAAATCTTAATAAAATCTTAATCATAGATTTTGGTTCACAATTTACTCAATTAATTGCCAGAAGAATAAGAGAATTAGGTGTTTTCTCTGAGATTATAAGTCACAAAAAAATTAAATTAAAAGATATTGATCAAACAATAAAAGGAATAATTTTATCGGGTGGTCCATTAAATGTTTATCAAATAAACAAATATTCATTTGATAAAAAAATTATAAATTTAAATATTCCAATTCTGGGGATTTGTTTTGGTCATCAAATTATTTCTAAACTAAATGGAGGAAGAGTAAAACAATCTAAACATCGTGAATTTGGACTAGCAAACATATACAAAAAAAGTGAAAGTTTATTAATTAAGAATTTTTTTAACAAAAAAAAATCTAAAAAAGTTTGGATGAGTCATGCAGACCAAGTATCAAGACTTCCAAAAAATTTTAAAGTAATAGCATCCAGTACAAATTCAAAATTTGCTATTGTAGAAAATAAATTAAAAAAATTTTATGGGATACAATTTCATCCAGAAGTCACACATACTGAAAATGGTAAAAAGTTAATTAGTAATTTTATTTTTTTGATTTGTAAAATTAAAAGAAATTGGTCATCTAAAGATCAAAAAGTTCAACTTATAAAAGAAGTCAAAGATCAAGTTGGATCTGAAAAAGTTATTTGTGCTTTATCTGGAGGTGTTGATAGTAGTATCGTTGCCCAATTATTAAATAAGGCTATTGGAAAAAAACTTTATTGTATTTTTGTTAACACTGGTCTTTTAAGAAAAAATGAGGAAGTCCAAGTTGTTCAGACTTTTAAAAAACGTTTAAAAATGAATTTAATTTATGTAAATGCAGAAAAAGAATTTTTAAAAAAACTATATAATGTTTCTGATCCTGAAAAAAAAAGAAAAATTATTGGCAATCTTTTTATTCAAATATTTGAAAGATATGCAAAAAAAATAAAAAATGTAAAATTTTTAGCTCAAGGAACTCTTTACCCAGATTTAATTGAAAGCAAATCTGTTACAGGAAGCCAAACATCCAAAATTAAATCCCACCATAACGTTGGTGGCCTTCCTAAAAAGATGAAATTAAAACTTGTAGAACCTTTAAAATTTCTTTTTAAAGATGAAGTTAGAAAGTTAGGCTTGGAATTAAATTTAAGTAAAGATATTATTTCAAGACATCCTTTTCCAGGACCTGGTTTGGCAATTAGAATGCCTGGCTTAATAACAAATGATAAAATTAAAATTCTAAAAGAAGCTGATTATTATTTTATTCAAGCTTTGAAAGATCATGGTCTTTACCACAAGATTTGGCAAGCTTATGCTGCTTTACTACCTGTTAAAACCGTTGGTGTGATGGGCGATAACCGTACTTATGAATATTTATGTTTGTTAAGAGCAATTACATCAGAAGATGGAATGACTGCAGATTTTTATGAGTTTAAAAAGTCTTTTATGGCAACAATTTCCAATCAAATAGTGAATAACATAAGAGGCATTAATAGAGTTGTGTATGATATTACCTCAAAACCACCAAGCACTATTGAATTAGAATAGTTTTATAACTATAAATTAATTATATGAAATATTTACACACAATGATTAGAATTAAAAATGTCGAAGATTCATTAAAGTTTTTTTGTGAAGGTTTAGGTCTTAAAGAGACAAGAAGAAAAGATAGCGAAAAAGGAAGATACACATTAATTTTTCTTGCGCCACCAAATGATGAAAAAACAGAGATTGAATTAACTTATAATTGGGATGGAGATGAGCTTGGAGAAGGCTCAAGAAATTTTGGTCATCTTGCTTATAGAGTTGATAATATTTATGAAACTTGCCAAAGACTAATGGATATGGGTTATACTATTAATAGACCGCCACGAGATGGTCACATGGCATTTGTTAGATCTCCAGACAAAATATCAATAGAAATTCTTCAAGAAGGAAATTTAGAGCCTAAAGAACCATGGGCTTCGATGGAAAATACCGGCTCCTGGTAAGTCGATGAAAAAAAAAATTCTCGAATTAATTGCTAAGAAAAACAAATCTAAAATTGTAAGCTTAACAGCTTACTCAAAAAACATTGCAACAATTTTGGATAATTTTTGTGATATTATACTTGTAGGAGACTCACTAGGCTCAGTTTTATATAATTATAAATCAACTAGAGAAGTAAGTTTAGATGCAATGATAGAACACTCTAAAAGTGTAAGGATGGGTATTAAAAAAAGTTTAATGGTAGTTGATATGCCTCACAATACATACAGAAATCCAAAAGAAGCTTTAAAAAATGCAAAAAAAATTATGTCAAAAACAAAATCTGATGCAGTAAAATTAGAGGGTGGAAAAAAAATTTATCAAACAATTAAAATATTGGTTAAAAATAAAATTCCTGTTATGGGACATTTGGGTCTTTTACCTCAAACAGATAAAACATTTAAATTTAAAGGTAAAAAAATTTCAGAAAAAAATAAAATTTTAAAAGACGCAGAATTACTACAGTCTGCGGGAGCTTTTTCAATTGTATTAGAATGTGTAGAAACATCTTTAGCAAAAATAGTTACTAAAAAAATAAATATTCCAACTATAGGGATAGGGGCATCAAGTAATTGTGATGGGCAAATTTTAGTATTTGATGATTTAATAGGTCTTAATCCAATAGACGTTAGATTTATTAAAAAATATTCAAATATTAGAACAGAGATGACGAAAGCAGTAGCTGACTATGCTAGAGATGTTAGAAATAAAAAGTTTCCATTAAAAAAACACTCTTACTAATTAAAAATATTTAATAAATTCATCATTGATTTTAAGTATTTCTAAATCAACTAATCCACCAATTATTAATTGTAAGCCGACTATTAAAATAAAGATTAACCCTACGTAGGCAATCCAAATGTGTTTTTGTATATAATTTGCCATATACGTTGCAAGAGCTCCAGTCAAAACAACAGATAAAACAAGGCCAAAAATCATAAAACCAAAATAACCTTTAGCTGCACCGACAACTCCAATTACATTGTCAAAACTAATCGTAATGTCAGCAAATAATACTTTGTATACACTGTTTATGTAGGATGGTGATTTTGATTTTTTTGTTGGGGCTTTAACTTTATTTTTCATCTCAGCTAAATCTTTTCTAAGATCGTTAACAATCCAAATTAGAAGCAATCCTCCTAAAATTTTTATGAAATAGAATTCAAAAAGATAAGTTGCAAATATTGCAAAAATAACTTTAAAAACTAGAGCACCAGCGACACCCCATAAAATTATTTGTTTTCTATATTTTGGAACAAAGTTAGCTGCTATTAATCCAATTATAATAGCATTATCTGCTGCTAAGATAATATCTATGAAAATAATTTGGAGTAATATTATGCCTTCTTCTATCAAGATAGTTGAATAATATTTTAAATTTTCAATAATTCAATAAAAAGTATAAAAAAAAGGCGATCAAATTAATGATCGCCTTTAATAATATTATTTAAAATTATTTTTGAGCCCAAGTAGGCATTGGGTACTGTAATTTACATGCAGCTAATTCAAATGGATAAACAGTACAGTATTTTCCACCTTGAACTTGCATTAAAATACCTCTTGTTTTCTCATTTTGACCATCAGCACCAAATTTAATTCCTCTGTAAGGAACAATTAAAGAGTCCGATGACATGTCTAGATCAACCAAAGCTTGTCTAATTTTTTCAGGGTCAGTTGATCCTGCATTATTAATTGCATTAGCTAAAGCCATAAAACCAGTAAAAGCTCTAGCAGGAACATCAGATAAATCTCTTCCACCTGAATGTGTTTTGAAAAGATCATTTACAGTTCCTATCATTGGGATAGTAGTTGCTAAGTCAGTATTAAAAGGTGATCTTGTAATCACACCTTCTGCCTTGCTTCCCATAGTAGCTATAAATTTAGGATCTGTGTAACCAGCATTTTGAGCAACTAAAAGTTTAGGGTTATAATCAAGTTCTTTTGCTGTATTTAAAAATAAATAAGCATCAGCTGTATATGATGAAGGCATCAAAACATCTGGGTTTTTTGCTTTCAATCTTTGTACTTCAGAACTTAAAGTTGTTGTTTTTGCTTTGTAACTTATCTTTTCTATAACTTTATAGCCTTGATCTTTAGCCATTTTGTTCTGAGTTCCACCACTATCTGATCCCCATAAAGTGTCTTCATGAATTATACCAAGAGTGTTTAGCTTGTTGCTATTTTTCTTGTTAAAGTCATTCATAAATTCAAACATTAATTGAGTAAACTCTCCATCATGAGGCGTAACTCTAAAGAAATATTTAAATCCTCTAGTAGTTAATTTTGGAGATGTAGATTCTCCATTGACCCAAGGAATTCCTGCTCTTTCAGATACTTGACTAGCTGCACCAGTAACAGATGAGTAGTAAGCTCCAAACATCGCATGAACCTTATCAGAATTTAACATCTTTTCAGTTTCACCAACACCAACATCAGGTTTTCCACCATGGTCACCTACAACGATAGATATTTTTCCACCACCTAACCCTTTAAGACCAGCATCTTTTGCTAAGGGCATTCCAGGAATATTGTGGCTATTGTTAATAATGTCTAAAGCAGTTTGAACTGCTGCAACTGCGTCCTTACCAACTTGAGCTACAGGACCAGTTAACGGATACAGTACTCCAATTTTAACATCTTGTGCAGAACTTAAAACGGGCGCACAAACTAATGATAAAAAAGTAAATACTGAAAGTATTAATTTTTTCATTTATTTCCCCTCGTATTTGTTTTTTAAAACATTATTTTAATACTATCTAAGATATCAATTCAATGATTTACTTTTGTAATGTTTATTGAGATTTCTTCTAGATAAGATTTATATATATAATATATACTTATCTCTATACATTGTTAGATTAATAAAATGACCTCTGAAATAATTCTTCAAGCTATAGTTACAGGATTAATGATGGGTTTAATCTATGCACTTATAGCTGCAGGATTAAGTTTAATTTTTGGATTAATGGAAATCGTTAATTTTGCTCATGGAGAGCATTTAATGTTATCTATGTTTTCTTCTTTTTGGTTGTGGTCTTTATTTGGTTTAGATCCAATTTTTTCTATTCCAATAACAATTTTATTAATGGCTTTTTGTGGAGTAATTACCCACTACTTTTTAATAAGATATATTTTAAAAGCTAAAATGTTAATCCAAATTTGTGCAACATTTGGATTATCAATATTTATTAGATCAATCGCTCAATTACTTTGGACACCTGATTTTAGAAATGTAGATAAACCTTTGTTAGAAGGTAGATTAGAAATTGGCTCTGTTTTTATCGGTCAGCCACAATTAGTAGCAAGTCTAGTATGCTTAGTTGCTTTTATCGGTTTATATTTATTTGTAACAAAAACTGAAACTGGGCTAGCTCTTCAAGCAACTGCTCAAGACAGACATGCAGCTGAAATTTTAGGCATACCTTCAAATAAAATGTTTGCAATTGGTTGGGCAATAGGACTTGGTTGTGTTGGAGTAGCAGGTGGTATGATGGCTAATTATTTTTTTATTTTTACAGATGTTGGAATAAATTTTGCATTATTTGCCTTTGTTGCTGTAGCCCTTGGAGGCTTTGGAAGTATTATTGGTTGCTTGTACGCAGGAATAATTATT
This sequence comes from Pelagibacterales bacterium SAG-MED50, assembly GCA_014653385.1. Classification (GTDB taxonomy): domain Bacteria; phylum Pseudomonadota; class Alphaproteobacteria; order Pelagibacterales; family Pelagibacteraceae; genus Pelagibacter. Next base: position 19,197 of record JACWER010000013.1, read on the forward strand.
GGATTAGTAGAATCTTTGGGTGGATTATTAATAGATCCATCTTTTAAACTTTTATATGTTTTTGCAATTTATCTATTAGTTGTGATTTATAGACCTCAAGGTTTGTTTGGCAGGTACTAATGGATAATAAATTAATAATTGCAAAATCAGAACCTCTTTGGAACACAAACAATAGAGTTGTTTTTTTAATTAGTACTCTAATAATTTTATTATTCGCCTTACCTTTATTTGGATTAAATTCTTTTTATCTTCATTTATTTATAATGATTTTTATGCATGCTGTTATGGCACAGTCGTGGAACGTTATAGCAGGATTTTCTGGTCAAATTAGTTTAGGTCATGGCGCCTTTTTTGGAATAGGCGCTTATGCGACCTCATTTTTTTATATTGAATATGGGATTTCTCCCTGGGTCAGCATGCCTTTTGGAATATTAGTTTCAGGATTTTTTGCAGTTTTAATTGGAATACCAATGTTAAGGTTGAGTGGACACTATTTTGCAATTGCTACTTTGTTAATAGGTATAAGTTTCCAAGTAGTTTTTCAAAGATGGGATTTGGTAGGTGCGGCATCAGGTTTATGGGTTCCAATGACACCAGAAGACTCATGGTCAGCATTACAGTTTCATAGCAGTAAAGTCTCATACTATTATATTTTTTTAGTATTTTTTATAGTAACATTTTTTATAGTTTGGCTCTTAAGTAGATCAAAATTAGGATATAGATTAAGAGCTGTCAGGGATGATCCTCAAGCAGCATTAAGTTTGTGCATCAATGTTTCAAATTATAAAATAATAGCATATGTAATCTCAGCCATGATAATGGCACCAATGGGTAGTTTGTTTGCTCAGTATATTTTAATCATAGATCCAGACAGAGTTTTTAATATTGAGATATCAATTATTGTTTTATTAATAACTGTTCTTGGCGGTATTGGAAATGTTTGGGGTCCAATAATAGGCGCATCAATACTTATTCCTATTTCAGAATATTCAAGAATTTATTTAGGGGGTACTGGTGGTGCTGTAGATCTAATTCTTTATGGCTTAATCTTAATGATAATTTGTATTTTTAGACCAGATGGACTCATTTCATTTGTGCCCAAAGATATTTTAAATAGAAAAAAACAGAGATGAAAATACTATCAGTTAAAAATTTGAGTAGATCTTTTGGAGGAATTAAGGCAAATGATAATATTTCATTTGAAGTTGATGAAGGAACTATTTTAGGTGTTATCGGGCCAAATGGTGCTGGAAAATCAACTTTATTTGATTTAATTACTGGCTATACAAAAGCAGATGACGGAAAAGTAGAATTTTTTGACAAAAATATTTTTGGATTAAGTCCGGATAAAATAAGCAATCTTGGAGTTGGTAGAACTTTTCAAAAATTAAAACCATTTGCAGATCAAACATTGCTTGAAAATGTAATGATTGGATCTTTTGTTAAAGAAAAGAATATAAAAAAAGCAAGAGACAAAGCGTTAGAGATTATCGATTTTGTTGATTTAATAGAAAAAAGGCATCATTTTGCAAAAGAGCTATCCACAGGACAAAGAAAAAGATTAGAAATGGCAAGAGCCATGGCTATTGAACCAAAATTGCTTTTAATGGATGAGGTTACAGGCGGTGTTGATCAGAGAACAATACCTGGTTTAGTTGAGCTAATAAAAAAATTAAAAAAATCAGGTGTTACAATTGTTACAATTGAACACAATATCAATATTATAATGGAAATTTCAGATAATGTTTTAGCTTTGGATCAAGGCAAAAGTATTGCCTATGGTTCACCAAAAGAAATCCAACAAAATAAACAAGTAATAGACTCTTATTTAGGAACGTTTGATGCTGCTTGATATTAAAAATATTGATGTTTTATATGATGATTTTCAAGTCATTTGGGATGTTTCAATCAATGTTAATAAAGGAGAAATGGTTGCATTGTTAGGACCAAATGGTTCTGGAAAAAGCACAATATTGAACACTGTTAGTAATCTAGTTCATCATAAAAATGGAAGTATTCACTTTAATAATACCTTGATCTCTGATGTACCAACTCACAAAAGAACTGAACTTGGAATATCCCACGTCCTAGAAAGAAGAAGAGTTTTTCCTCATCTTACTGTTATGCAAAATCTGTCGCTTGGTGCCTGGCATCCAAAAGCTAAAGAACAATTATCAAATTCATTAAGTAAAATTTACAAAATTTTTCCAAAACTTGAAGTTAGATCAAATCAGTTAGCACGAACGATGTCAGGTGGAGAACAACAAATGCTTGCAATTGCAAGAGGAATGATGGGGCTTCCAAAACTTTTAATGGTAGACGAACCTTTTTTAGGTCTTTCGCCAATGGTTATGAAAGATTTGATAAAAATTTTTAAAAATATTGTAAGTGAAGGAATTTCAATTCTTTTTGTAGAACAAAATGTCAGATTGGCTCTTAGTATGGCTGATAGAGGGTATGTGCTTGAAAGTGGTAGATTAGTTATTGATGGAAAATCTAATGATTTAATTGACAATAAAAAAGTTACTAAAGTTTTTTTAGGAAATTAATTAAAAAGCAGCCAAATCATTATTTAATTTATCAGTTATAAGCATTTTACCAGGACTGTGCGTTATACAAAAATCTGGCTTTGAATTTTCCAAAACTGATTGTGGAGTTACACCACATGCCCAAAAAACTGGTATTTCATTATTTTTAAATACTCTTGGGGCATCCCCATATTCAGGTTTCATTATATTATTTATTCCAATTTCAGCAGGATCTCCTAAATGAACAGGTGCTCCATGAACCGCTGGAAACCTTGAGCTTATCTGAATTGATCTGATTGCATCTTTTGCATTTAAAGGTCTCATAGATACAACAAGTTTTCCAGAAAATTGTCCAGCTGGTTCACAATCAATTGATGTTCTATACATCGGCACAATAGTATTATTTTCTATATGTTGAATAGGTATTCCAGCTTCAATTAATGGTAATTCAAATGACATAGAACAACCCAATACAAATGTTGTTAAATCTTCATTCCAATATTTTTTAATGTCATATGGCTCATCTACAAGTTTTCCTTTTTCCCAAATTCTATACTGAGGTACATCAGTTCTAATATCTATATCTCCCAAATCTTTTAAAGAAGGATCTCCTTTAGTTCCAAAACCAATCAGTGGACAAGGTTTTGGATTTTTTTGGCAAAAAGATGCAAAATCCATTGCATATTTGCTTGGAAGAATACAAAGGTTACCCTGAACATATTTGTTTGCGGACCCTGCTGTTTGTTCGGTATACTTATTATCTCTTATAACTTTTCTAGCTTCAATGGGATCTTGGATATCAAGCATAGTATTTAGTATTTAGATTTTTTTGTACCTGCAATTATTTCTTTAAGCTCACCATACTCTTCACAATTACAACTTTCTAATACTTTTAATCTATCTTTTGCCAAATCAATTCTATTTGTAACAACATAAAGTTCACCTAAATATTCATTTATACCGATATGATTAGGTTCTATCTCTAAACCTAAAAGGTAATATTTTTCTCCATTTTCAAAATCACCAAGTTTACGAGTTGTAAAACCTAAATAGTTTAAAGTATCAGCCTGAAGAGGTTTTTTTTTATTTGATTTAATTAATAACTCTTGGGCTTTTTGATATCTTTTTTTTGCTTTCTCTATTTTGCCCTTTTTTTCATATTTTTTAGCCCATTTAATTGATTCTACAGCCTTTGCATAATCATTTTTAACTTTGGCTGGCTTAGGATCGGTTCCTGCTGAATACGAATATGATGTAAATAAAAACAAAGTTAGAGTAATAAATAAATATTTTTTCATTAGATAAATTTCTCCATTAAATTTAAAGGTTTTAAAATGAGTCCATTATCTATTAAATTGTCTCTAATTGATTTTGCTGTGGATAATGAACTTTCATTATCTCCATGTATGCATACAGAGTCAATTTCACAAGGTATCTGTTTTCCACTGTGACAATTAAGTGCCTGATTTTTTACCATACTTAACACATGTTTTTTAGCTTCTTCGGGATCAGTAATTAATGCGTATGGTTTTTTTCTAGAAACTAAATTTCCATCATCTTCATAGCTTCTATCAGCAAAAATTTCACAAGCAATTTTCATATTAAATTTTTTAGCAGCTTCCTCCATTTTTGATCCTGTTGGAACTAAATATATTAAATCTTTGCTAATTTCATTTATTGTTTTAGCTAAAGTTGTTGCAAGTTCAATATCTTCACAAGCCATGTTGTTAAGTGCACCGTGTGGCTTAATGTGAGTTACGTTTTGACCATGCTGAATCGAAATGTTTTGCAAAATATCATACTGATCATAAATTAATTTTTTAACTTCAGAACTAGTTAAATACATTCTTTCTCTTCCAAAATTTTCAGGATCGTTAAAAGATGGGTGAGCACCAATACTTACACCGTTTTTTTTTGAGATTTGAACTACATCATGCATTGTTGAAACGTCACCTGCATGATATCCACAAGCAACATTAGCTGAATTTACTATTTCAAGTAAATCTGGATCATACTTATTAGAATGATGTTCAGATTTCTCACCTAAATCACAATTTATATTAATTTCCATAGTCTTAATTGTTGAAGTATAACATGGCATGATAAAAAATATATCAAATCTTGGTGACGCAGCTCTTTATTGTGATTTTGGAACCGAGGTAAATAAAAAGATTAACTCTGAAGTAATTAAATATTTTAACACCATCAAAAAAAGAAATATTGAAGGAATAAACAATCTTACACCTTCTTATAATAAATTAATTATTTCATATGATCTTAAAGTAACAAATTATAAAGAAATTAAAGACAAAATTGAAAAACTTAATATTGCTGAAGCAATTAAGACAAATAATAAAAAAATTGAAATTCCTGTATGTTGTGATCCTTCTTTTTCTTTAGATATGGAAAGATTAGAAAATAAATTAAATTTAACTAAAGATAAAATTTTAGAGAATTTTTTTAAAAAAGAATTCTTTTGTTATATGACAGGATTTATTGCTGGCATGCCTTTTTTAGGTGATTTAGATGAAAACATGAGAGTGCAACGTTTAGAAACTCCTAGAGTAAAAGTGCCAAAGGGATCTGTTGGTATAACTGAACAGTTTGCTGATATTTACACATTTGAAAGTCCGGGGGGATGGAATATAATTGGTAATACACCTCTTGAAGTTTTTGATAGCTCAAAAGAAATAGATCCAAATTTAATAAATCCAGGTGACACAGTCAAATTTAAACAAATTACACTAGAGGAATATAAAAATTATAATGAGTAAGAATTATTTTGAAATCATCAGAGCTGGTATAAATACAACTTTTCAAGATAAAGGTAGAAATAATTTATATCATATAGGCATTCCATTTAGTGGAGCGATGGACAAAAGAAATTACTTATTAGCAAACAAGTTAGTAGGTAATAAATTAAATTTACCTGTTATTGAGTTTGCTTATCAGGGTCCATTATTAAAGTTTTTTGGTGATAAAATTAATATAGTCATTACCGGAGATGTTGTTTTCAAAATAAAACAAAATGATAAAGAAATTGATGGAAATTGTTATGAAACTTACGAATTAAAAAATGAGGATGAGATTAATATTTTATCAACAAACAAATCGGTTTATGGTTACTTAGCTATTTCAGGCAGATTCGATTTAAAACTACAATGGGGAAGTTGTTCAATTAATACAAAAGCAAATATTGGCTCTAACGATGGTAAAAAATTAGATAATGATCAGAAAATTAAAATTTCAAAGGTTAATGAAAATGTAAATAAAAAAAAAATTAATTACCTAAATTCAAAAATAGAAAATATTAGAATAATGAAAGGAACTAACTTTGACTATTTTTCAGAGAAAGGAAAAAAAGATTTTTTAGAAAAAGAGTTTACAGTTTCAAAACTGTCTGACAGAATGGGGATGAGATTAGAAGGTCCAGAAATAGAAAATATTGTAAATACCAATATTAAATCTGAAGGTTTGTTAAAGGGGGTTATCCAAGTTCCAGCTGACGGTAATCCTATTATAATGCTATCTGATCATGGAACAATTGGTGGATACCCAAAAATTGCTGTCGTTGCTAGTGTTGATTATGATAGATTAGTTCAAATATCACCAGGATCGAAAATAAAGTTTAAAGAAATTGAGTTAACTGATGCGGAAACTTTATTTAAGTTATATGAGATGGAAACTCAGAATTTACTTTCACAAATTTAATGAACATAATCACAAAACTTCCAGGACCTTTATTAATATTTCTTGGAGCCTTTAGTTTAAGTTTTGGTGGGTTGATTGTAAAATCTTTTGAAGGGGCAACTTTATGGCAAATATTGTTTTGGAGATCCTTATTTTTTTCGTTAACTGTCTTAGCTTTCTTAATTATTAGCTATAGACAAAAAACATTTAAAGCATTTAAAGACTCAGGATTACCAGGGCTTATAGGTGGAATTATTTTGTCTTTTGGTTTCTGTGGCTATGTTTTTGCAATGTATAATACAACAGTTGCCAACACGAATTTTATTATTTCTCTTCAAATTCTATTTCTAGCTATATTGGGATACTTTTTTTTAAAAGAAAAGATTTCAGCGATTACTTTAACTTCAATTATTCTTGCTATGACAGGGGTATTATTAATGGTTGGTAATTCATTAACACCTGGCGAATTATCTGGAAATTTAGCAGCTTTTACAATGCCAATTACTTTTGCAATTTTAATAATTATTGTTAGAAAATTTCCAACAGTTGATATGGTTCCTGCACAATTTTATGCTGGTATATGTTCTTGTTTGGTAGGTTATTTCTTGTCTACAAAAATTATGATTTCACCACATGATATTTTTTTAGGTTTTTTGGCGGGCTGTTTCCAAGTTGGTTTGGGTTTTATTTTCATTACTACAGGTGCAAGAACCACACCTTCTGCAATGGTTGGAATAATTATGCTATCAGAATCTGTGCTTGGTCCTATCTGGGCTTTTGTCTTTGTAAGTGAAAGACCATCAACGTATGGACTGATTGGAGGATCAATAATTCTTTTTGCTGTTTTAATACAGTTTTATTCTTTGTTATCTAAGAATAAAAAAAGTATTTCTGATTGACCATTCTTAAATAATTGATAAGTTATATTTTAACGGGAGAGACTATAATTTTTGTAGCACCGAAGGAGCAACCACCCAGGAAACTCTCAGGTAAAAAGGACCGTAACATATTAACTCTGGAAAGAGATTAAGTTCTCGCCGAAGGAGCAAAACTCTCAGGCAAATATACAGATGGGTACAAATAGTTAGTATGGAAATAAAAAAAACATCTTTAAATAAACTTCACCAAGATAATAAAGCTAAGTTTGTAGAGTTTGCGGGTTATGAAATGCCAATTCAATACAGTTCAGGAATTATTGAAGAACATAAATTTACAAGATCAAATTCAGGAATTTTTGATGTATCACATATGGGGCAGCTATTTATTTACGGTGATGAGAATTTGACTAATGATTTAGAGGATATCTTTCCACTAGATCTAAAAAATTTAAAATTGAATTCATCTAAATACAGTTTTTTAATGAATAATGAAGCTGGTATTCATGATGATTTAATTATTACCAAATTAGAAGAAGGATTTTTAATAATTTTAAATGCTGCGTGTAAAGATAATGATTTTAAAATTTTATCTAGCTTACTAAAAGACAAATATAAAATGGTTATGGATGATGAAAGATCATTAATAGCCATACAAGGACCTAAGTCTGTTGAAATTTTAAACCTAATTCTAAAAACAGTAGCTGATTTAAACTTTATGTCTGGCAATTGGTTTACATATAAAGATCAAAAATTGTATGTAACAAGATCTGGATACACTGGAGAAGATGGATTTGAGGTTTCAATTTCCAATGAATTAGCTGAAGTATTTACAAATGAATTATTAGTGAACGGTGCTAAATTAATTGGTCTTGGGGCAAGAGATACATTAAGACTTGAAGCTGGCCTTTGTTTGTATGGCCATGAACTTAGTACCGATACAACCCCTATCGAGGCAAATCTTAAATGGGCAATTTCTAAGGAAAGACTAAATAGTGGTGGTTTTATTGGTTCTAACAATATTATCAGTCAAATTAAAGATGGAGCTAAAAAAATTAGAGTTGGTATCAAGCCAGAGGGCAGATTAATTGCTAGAGAAAAAACTAAAATCTATAGTGAAAGTGAAGTGATAATCGGCGAAGTAACGAGTGGCACTTTTGGTCCAAGTGTTAATGGACCAATAGCAATGGGTTTTGTTGATCAAGAATTTTCAAAAAAAGAAACAAAAATCTTACTGGAAGTAAGAGGAAAAAAATATCCTGCAAACATTTGTGGATTACCATTTTATAAAAAAAATTATGTGAAAGGAGCAAACTAATGAGTGACGTTAAATATTCTAAAGAACATGAGTGGATTAAAGTAGAAGGTGACATAGGCACAATAGGTATCACACAACATGCAACAGAAATGCTTGGAGATATAGTTTTTGTTGAATTGCCAGATGTGGGTTCATCTGTTGAAAAAGATGGTAATGCAGGGGTTGTAGAGTCTACTAAAGCTGCAAGTGATGTTTATACACCTATATCAGGTGAAATAATGGAAAATAATCAAGCGATTGTTGATGATCCAGGAAAGATAAATTCAGATCCAGAAAATGAAGCTTGGTTTTTTAAATTAAAAATAAAAGATAGTAGTGAGTTAGATAGTTTGATGAATAAAGAAGAATATGACAAATTTGCAAAGGAGAGTGGAAACTAAAATGCTTAAAAGTTCTCAAAAAGATTTTATTAAAAGACATATTGGTCCATCTGAAGCCGATCAACAAAAAATGCTTAATGAGCTTGGTTTTAATAGTTTAGATGATTTAATCTCTAAAACTGTTCCTGAAAAAATCTTACTTAAAGAAGATCTTGGAATTGGTGAACCAAATTCTGAATATGAAGCTTTGAGAAAGTTAAAAGTTATTTCAAAACAAAATAGAATTTATTCAAATTTTATTGGTATGGGATATTATGGAACTTATACCCCTTACGTAATTTTAAGAAATATTTTGGAAAATCCTGGATGGTATACTGCTTATACTCCTTATCAGCCTGAAGTTGCTCAAGGAAGGTTGGAAATGCTTTTAAATTTTCAACAAATGATAATTGATTTTACAGGTTTAGATATTGCAAATGCCTCTCTATTAGATGAGGGAACAGCTGCAGCGGAAGCTGTTGGGCTGAGCTATAGAATTTGTAAAAACGATTCTAATATTGTTTTTGTTTCAAAAGATTGTCATCCACAAACTATTGATGTCATAAAAACTAGAGCAGAGCCTTTAGGCTTAACTGTTGTGGTAGGAGACGAAGCAACTGATATTAAAGAAGATATTGTATGTGGAATTTTGCAGTATCCTGGAACTTTAGGAGATATTAAGGATCCAAGTGAAGCTATAAGTAAAATTCATAAAAATAACGGAAAAGCAGTATTGGTTTGTGATTTATTAGCCTTAGCTAAATTAAAGACACCAGCTGAATTAGGAGCTGACATTGCAGTTGGTAGCTCACAAAGATTTGGAATTCCAATGGGATATGGAGGTCCACATGCTGGTTTCTTCGCGACAAAAGATGAATTTAAAAGATCTATGCCTGGTCGAATTATAGGTGTTTCAGTTGATAGACACGGAAATAAAGCTTACAGATTATCTCTTCAAACAAGAGAACAACATATAAGAAGAGATAAAGCGACAAGTAACATATGTACAGCTCAAGCTTTACTTGCAATTGTTTCTGCCGCTTATGCAATTTATCATGGACCTGATGGTTTAAAAAAAATTGCAGAAAACACATCTCAATTAGCAAAAAATTTTGCAGACAAGATTAAACAATCTGGTTATGAGCTATATTCAGATCATTTCTTTGATACTGTTACAATTAAAACTTTAGATAAAACAGACTCTATTTTTAGAAACGCACTCCGACAAAACGTAAATATAAGAAAAGTTAATTCTGAAATGCTTTCAGTTGCATTTGATGAAAGAAAAAATGTTTATAGAGCTAATCAGTTATTAAAAATTTTTAATTGTTCAGAAGCAATTAAAGAAAATTTAAACGAAAGTTTAAATAATTTACCTAAAAATTTATTAAGAACATCTGAATACTTAACTCATCCTGTTTTTAATAGTTATCACTCAGAAACTGATATGCTTAGGTACCTTAAAAAATTAGAAGACGCTGATATTGCTCTTAATAGATCTATGATTGCATTAGGTTCTTGCACAATGAAATTAAATGCTGTTGCAGAAATGATACCGGTTACATGGAGAGAGTTTTCTGAACCACATCCTTTTGCTCCAGTAGAACAAATGGAGGGATATAGAACCTTGTTTACTGACTTAAAAAATTGGCTTAGATCTATCACTGGGTTTTCTGGAGTGTCTTTGCAACCAAATGCTGGTGCTCAAGGAGAGTTTGCAGGTTTAATGGTTATCAAAAAATTTCATGAAAATAATGGAGATAAGAATAGAAATGTTTGTTTAATACCAAGCTCAGCACATGGAACAAACCCAGCTAGTGCGCAAATGGTAGGCATGAAAGTGGTAGTTATAAAATGCGATGAACATGGAAATGTTGATATTGAAGATCTTAAAGAAAAAACAAAAACTCATTCAGAAAACCTCGCAGCATTAATGGTTACCTATCCATCTACGCACGGAGTTTTTGAAGAAAAAATTTCTGAAATATGTGAACTTATTCATGATAATGGTGGCCAAGTTTATATGGATGGAGCTAATTTAAATGCTCTTGTAGGAATTGCAAAACCTGGAAAATTTGGTCCTGATGTTTGTCATATAAATTTACACAAAACATTTTGTATCCCACATGGTGGTGGAGGACCAGGTATGGGACCCATCGCATGTAAAAGACATTTAGAAATTTATTTACCAAATCATTCTGTAATTAAAGATTGTGGACCAGTAACAGGTATGGGTGCAGTTTCCGCGGCCCCATGGGGAAGCTCTAGTATTTTATCTATATCATGGATGTATATAAAAATGATGGGTTCAGAAGGGCTCAAAAAAGCTTCGCAGGTAGCTATTTTAAATGCAAATTATATAGCTCATAAATTAAAAGATGCATTTCCAATATTATACAAAGGTAAAAATGGGAATGTGGCTCATGAATGCATCATTGATATTAGAAAAATTAAATCAGAAATAGGTATTACAGAAGAAGATATAGCGAAGAGATTAATTGATTTTGGTTTTCATGCCCCAACTATGTCATGGCCCGTCATAGGAACTATGATGATTGAGCCAACAGAGAGTGAGGGTTTACAAGAAATTGATAGGTTCTGTAATACTTTAAAAAAAATCAAACAAGAAATTGATAAAGTTAAATCAGGAGAATACGACAAAGTAGATAATCCAATTAAAAATTCACCTCATACTCATGTTGAGCTAATTGCGAACAAATGGGAACATAAGTATGAAAGAGAAGAGGCTGCTTATCCATCAGAGTTTTTAAAACAGATTAAATACTGGCCACCTGTTGCTAGAGTTGATAATGTCTATGGAGATAAAAATTTAGTATGTTCATGTCCATCAATCGATGAATATAAAGATACTGCTGCATAGAATAATTAATTAATGAAAATTGCTGTAATAGGATCGGGTATATCTGGATTAAGTTCATCATATTATCTATCAAAAAAGCATAAGGTCGATCTATTTGAAAAACAAGACCGTTTTGGTGGTCATTCATATACATTAGATATCAAACTTAATGACAAAGAAAAAGTTGCAGTTGATATTGGGTTTATGGTTTTTAACAAAGTCACATATCCAAATTTAATTAATTTTTTTAATGAAAATGAAATTGAAATTGAGAAAAGTGACATGTCCTTTTCAGTAAGTGTTAAAGGGACAAATATTGAGTACTGTGGTAAAGGCCTAAATGGTATTTTTTCTAATAGAGGAAATTTGTTTAATTATAAATTTGTTAAAATGTTTTTTGAAATTATTAATTTTTATAAAAAATGTGAAAATTTAGATTCAAATACAAAAGAAAAAATTACATTAGGTGAATATTTAAATAAAATTGGAAAGTCTAAATATTTTATTGATTACCATATAATCCCAATGGTTTCAGCAATATGGTCAATGCCACCATTTGAAGCCTCTCAAATGCCATTAGTATTTTTTTTAAATTTTTTTAAAAATCATGGATTGTTCAAACTTAAAGATAGACCACAATGGTTTACAGTTTCAAATAGGAGCAAAACTTATGTTAATAAAATACTTTCCAAAATTAGTGGAGAATATTTCAAAAATTATGAAATTAACAAAATAATTAGAGATAACTATGGTGTTAAAATATATTATGGTTCAGAAAATGAATTTTTTACATATGACAAAGTAGTTCTAGCATCACATGCAGACGAAAGTTTAAAAATTATCTCAGATATTACAAATAAAGAAAAAGAGGTCTTGAGTAATTTTAAATATAAAGCAAATAAAGCAATTATCCATTCCGATGAAAATGCAATGCCAATAAATAAAAAAGCTTGGTGCTCATGGAATTCTTCATTAAACGCTGATAATAAAGAACAATCATCAGTTACATATTGGCTTAATCAATTACAGAATTTAAAAACTGATAAAAATATCTTTTTAACCATAAACCCTTTTTTTCAAATAGATCAGAACAAAGTATTCAATGAAATTGACTTTACTCATCCATATTATGATGAAAAAGCTTTACAAAATCAGACAAATTTAAAATCGATTCAAAATGTTAACAATACTTTATTTGCGGGAAGTTATTTTGGTTACGGATTTCATGAAGATGGAATAAAATCTTCTATAGAAATGCTTAAAACCTTAAATGATTAACTCAGCTATTTATAACGGACAAGTAATACATAAAAGGTTTAAACCTAAGGTTCACTATTTTAAATACAAAGTTTTTTCATTATTAATAGATCTCTCTGAATTAGATATTTTAGATAAAAAAATTAATTTTTTTTCTATTAATAAATTCAATTTAATTAGTTTTCATGAAAAAGATCATGGTGAAAGAGATGGATCTTCACTAAAAAAATGGGTGCATCAAAATTTAGAAAAAAATAATATTCAAACTAAAGATATCAAAATTAAAATTTTATGTTATCCAAGAATTTTTGGATTTGTTTTTAATCCCTTAAGTGTTTTTTATGTTTATAATTTAAAGGATCAGTTAATTTCTATTTTGTATGAAGTAAAAAACACTTTTGGAGAACAACATACTTATATTTTTAAAGTAACAAAAGACTCAAATTTAATACAAAATAATTGTTCTAAAAAATTTCATGTATCACCATTTATTGAAATGGACTGTACTTATTTTTTTAGATTATTAAAACCAGGAAATAAAATTTCTGTTATAATTGATCAATATGATAATGAGGATAAAATTTTATATGCCTCTCAGGATGGACGCAGAAGTGACCTTAACACCAAGCATTTGATAATATCTTATTTAAAACACCCAATAATGACATTTAAAATTATTTTAGCGATACATTTTGAAGCGTTTAAATTGTGGGCAAAAGGAATTAAATTTATTAAAAAAAAAATAAAAATTAAAAATAATATAACAATTGAGAACTAATGATTTTACACAGAATATCTGACAAAATTATTTTTAATATTCTTAAGAAAATTAACGTTGGTTATTTAGAAATTACGTCAATATCTGGAGAACTTTTAAGATTTGGAAATTATAATGACAAACTAAAAGCTGATTTGAAAATAAAATCTTCTGCTCTAAGCTACAATTTAATTAAAGGTGGAAGCGTTGGCCTAGCTGAATGTTATATGAAAAATGAGTTTGAAACGAATAACCTGTCTAATTTAATTGAATTAGCAGCAAGGAATATTAATATTGTTCATAAGTTTTCAGGAATATTAGATTTGAAATTTTTAAATTTTATTAAAAATAAATTTATTAAAAATACAAAAAACAGAAGCAAGGAGAACATTGCAAAACACTATGATCTTGGAAATGATTTCTTTTCACTTTGGCTTGATAAAACTCTTACATATTCAAGTGCTATATTTGATGAACAAAATAAAGATTTATCAAAGGCTCAAAACAATAAATATCAAAAGTTGATTAATTTAATTCAACCTAACAGTGGTGATAAAGTTTTAGAGATTGGCTGTGGTTGGGGTGGATTTGCCGAATATTTGGGTAAAAATTATGATGTTAAATTAGATTGCATTACTATTTCAAAAAAACAATTCGAATATGCTAAAGAGAGAATTCATAATTGTGGTCTTAATGAAAAGGTAAATATTGAGATTAAGGATTATAGAGATTTAAAAAGTAAGTATAACTCTATTGCATCAATTGAGATGATTGAAGCTGTCGGACAAAATTATTTAGAGAGCTATTTTAAAACTATTAAAGATAATTTATCTGATGGAGGTAAAGCAGCAATACAAGCTATTACAATCGACGATAGTCTTTATGATAGATATAGAAATAAAGAAGATTTTATTCAAAAATATATTTTTCCAGGTGGTTTTTTACCAAATAAAAATACTATTAATAAACTTGTTTCTAAAAATGGGCTAAGTGTAAATTCTTATATTTCTTATGCTGATCATTATGCAGATACACTTGCAATATGGAGAGAAGAATTTAACAAAAAGTGGAGTTTAATTAAAGAGCAAGGTTTTGATCTAACTTTTAAGAGAATGTGGGAGTTTTATCTTTCATATTGTGAAGCAGGTTTTAAATCAAAAAATATTGATTTAATTCAATTCTCACTTCAGAACAAATAATACATACAGGAGATACAAATGCGTCATATAAATATAATTAAATCTATTTTATTGATAATTTCAATATTCTTAATTACAAGTTGTTCAAATAATAGTGCTATGAAACCTGAAGATTTTAAAAATAAAGAACCAAGATTAGTTATAGAAGAGTATATGACTGGAAATGTTAAAGCTTGGGGTGTTTTGCAAAATAGATCAGGAAAAGTTACAAGACAGTTTTCTGCTGATTTAAATGGCTCATGGGACGGAAAACAATTAATCCTAAAAGAAAAATTTAATTGGGATGACGGCGAGGTTCAAGATAGAGAATGGATAATTATTAAAATAGATGAACATAATTATGAGGGTACAGCAGGTGACGTTGTAGGAAAAGCCAAAGGTTATTCTTATGGACCAGCATTTAAATTTGAATATGTTTTATTAGTTCCAGTTAAAGGTAAAGAAATGAAAATTACATTTGATGACTGGATTTTTAAACAAGATGACAGAGTTGCTATTAATAGAGCTACTATGACTAAGTTTGGATTTAAAGTTGCAGAGTTAACAGTTGTATTTGTTAAAGATTAATTATTTTTTTTGATATTTTGTCATTCTACCAATTAAACCAAAATAAACTTTACTAGGTAAAAAACTTAAAATTTTTAATGTAATTGTCAGTGCTTTAGGAAAATGTATTTCAAATATATTTTTGTTAATTAAACCATTATAAATTTGATCCGCAGCATACTCTGGTGTTTTTAAAAATGGCATTTTAAAATTATTTTTATCTGTCATTGGTGTCTTAATAAAACCTGGAGAAACTAAGCAAATACGCACATTATATCTTTTAAAATCAAAATATAAGCTTTCGGCTAAATTATTTAGAGCAGATTTGGATGGCCCATAACCTGTAGAGTTTGGCAATCCTCTGTATCCAGCTATTGATGAAACTATTGTAATAATACCACTCTTTTTGTTTCTGAAGTATTCCTCTACAGCCTTGATGCTATTTACAGTTCCAAAAAAATTTACTTTAAACACATCTTCCATTTGCTCTACATCTATATCTTTTTCTTTTTTAGGGTTCCATGTACCAGTTGAAAAAAAACATATATCTATATTTTCAAACTTATTTAAAATTTCATTAAACACTTCTTTGCATTTAGATTTGACTGTGACATCAAGTGGAAAAGCAGAGATATTTTCATATGAATTTGAAAGCTCGTTTAATAATTCTATTCTTCTTGCAGATACAGCTACATTCCAACCCTTGCTTGCAAATTTAATTGCTAAAGCCCTACCAATTCCAGTGCTACCACCAGTTATCCAAATAGTTTTTTTACTCATTTATTGTTATGTATTATTAACATGATTAAAAATAAATTATTAACATTTATACTGTTTCTTCTCATTACTTTTTCGGCTTCCTTAATTGGAGGTTTGGCAACAATTAATTTTATGAATCCTTGGTATTCATTATTAAATAAACCAATATTTAATCCACCAGACTGGGTGTTTGGTCCTGTTTGGACTATTTTGTACTTTATGATGACTATTTCCATATGGCTTTATTGGCACACAAAAAATAGAGAAATGAATACAATTTATATTTATTTTATACACTTAGTTTTTAATGCAACTTGGAGTATAACTTTTTTTGCATTTCATAACATGATTTTGGCTTTGATTGTATTAATCATATTAATAGCATTGATTATCAATCTTATTTTAAGTTTTAGACGCGTCAAGATGATTAGCGCTTATTTAATGATTCCATATTTACTTTGGTGTTGCTTTGCTCTAATTCTCAATACTAGCTTAATAATTTTAAATTAATTATGGATGATGTAGTAGTAATTGGTGGCGGTATAATAGGGGCAGCTACAGCTTATTTTTTATCTAAAGAGGGTAGAAAAGTAAAAGTAATTGAAAGAGACCCAACTTATAAAACTGCTTCTTTTCCCTTATCATTAGGTGGATTTAGAAGACAATTTTTTCAAAAAGAAAATATTTTACTCGGTAAGTTTGCTAGAGAATTTATATTTCAAATACCAGATCTTTTAAAAACTGAAAAAAATCCTAACCCTACTGCAAGTATGGTAACTAATGGATATTTATTAATGTTTGGCCCTGAACATGCCGAAGAACAATATAGAGCTTTAGAAAATCATAAAGAATGTGAAGCTGGAACAAAAAATATTAAAGGTTCAGAATTATCTAAAATTTTTCCATATATAAATAGTGAAGGTATCGAAACAGCAACTTATACCGATAATCAAAGTGAAGGGTGGATTGATCCATTTATGTTTCATAGTGCTCTTAAAAGCAAGGCAATAGAACTTGGAGCTGAATTTATCAAAGGTGAAGTAAAAAGTATTTCTGAAATTAAAGCAAAAACAATAGTATCAGCTGCAGGATGTTGGACTAAAGAACTGTTAGAAGATATTCCAGTAGTTCCCCAAAAACATACTGTTTTCAGAGTTAAATGCCCAAAATATATAAAAGAAATGCCTCTATCAGGTGATTTAACAACAGGAGTTTATTGGAGACCAGAGGGTGGAGAGTATTTAGCAGGATCACCAAATTCAGTTTTTGATGCTACAGACTTAGAGCCAGCCTGGAATGATTTTGAAGAACTAGTATGGCCTGCATTAGCACAAAGAATACCAGCATTTGAAGAGTTAAAGCTTACTGGTGGTTGGGCAGGTTACTACGATTGTAATAAATTAGATAATAATGCAGTCGTAGGTAAGCATCCAAAGTTTGAAAATGTTTATATGGCATCTGGTTTTACTGGAAGAGGTTTAATGCAAGCTCCAGGAATTGGTAGAGCATTAACTGAATTAATTACAACTGGTTCTTACCAGACAATAGATATAAGTGACTTTGCAGTTGAAAGAGTGTTAGGTAATAGTGCAAGACCTGAGCCATACGTATTATAATTTTTACAAAAGCCATAAATGAATAAGAAAATAATAGTTATAACTATATCTATTTTAATAGTAATTTCTATTTTTATTAAATTTAATAAAAATATCATTTCAGGTTATATTTTAACTAAACTTTCAAAATGGACAGAACTGTCAGTAAGATCTAATTCAGTTGAGATTGACTATTCTAAAGGAAAAATAAATTTTAATGGATTAGAAATATTAAATAAACCTAATTTTAATGACAAGAATATTTTTGAAGCAAAAAAATTAACTATCGAAATAGAATTCTCATCACTATTTTCAGATTTAGTTAAAATAAACAAATTTATTTTAAATGAGCCAAAATTCTTTTTCGAGATTAAGGACATGGCTGAAAAACAAGAAAAAAAAGAAACTACAATAGATAATATCGGTTTAGTTCAAAAAATAATTGAAAAACCTCCTCCTAAAATATATCCACCCAAAAAAAAAGATAAAAATTTCATAATTTTAAATTCTAGTATAAAAAATTCAAAAGTATTTATAAGGTACCCAATTAACAGTGAAGTGTTAACTGTTAATCTTTCCGATATGTCATTTCAAAACACAGGTAATGCTGATATTAAACAAATTAAACATTTGCATCATTATAAAGATGTTTTGAGGATAATCATGGGAGATATTTATTTAAGAATACCTGATATGAAATTAAGAAAATTTTTACAAGAAAAATATAAAATTAAATAGTTATTTAAGTGCCACAAAAAGTTTGATATTTATTATTGTTTGATGGAGATTGATAATTTTCAATATCATTTTGATTATCATAAGGTTTATTTAAAATTGATAATAACTTATTAGTTAAACTCAGATCATTATTATTTGCAGCTTCTAATGCCTCTTCAACTTTATGATTTCTTGGAATAACAGTAGGATTATTTTTTTTCATAAGATTGATTGATTTTTCTATTGATCCATTATTTATCAAAACTCTATTTTCCCATTGCTTAAACCAATTTATAAAATTTGTGTCTTTATATTTTGATTCATTATTAGAATTTATATTCATTAAATGACAAAAAGTATTTGTATAATCAGCTTGATTAGACTCCATCCAATGCAATAAGTCATTGATTAATTTAAGATCATTTTTATCTTTTCCAAATAAACCAAGCTTGTCTCTCATCATATTTAACCATTTGTTTTCATAAATATTTTGAAAATTATCTATAGTTTCTGTTGCAATTTTAATTGCTGCATCTTCATTTTTATCTATCATGGGGATTAAACATTCAGCCAATCTTGTTAAATTCCATTTAGTAATAGGAGGTTGGTTAGAAAATGAATATCTGCCTAATTTATCAATTGAACTAAAAACAGTTTTAGGATTATAAAAATCCATAAATGCACATGGACCATAATCAATAGTTTCACCTGATACAGCCATATTATCTGTATTCATTACTCCATGAATGAAACCTACACGCATCCAGTTAACAACTAGTTTGCACTGTCTTTCCATTACGAGATTTAATAAATCTAATGCTTTATTTTTAGAAGAATTAATTTCAGGATAGTGTCGATTGATAGTGTAATTGACCAACGTACGTAAATCGTCAATATTTTGCTTTGCTGCAATATACTGAAAAGTTCCAACTCTTATATGGCTTGAAGCAACACGAGTTAAAATAGCTCCAGGTAATAAATTTTCTCTTACAACTTTCTCACCTGTTTTTACTACTGCAAGACTTCTAGTTGTTGGAATATTTAATGCGTGGATAGCCTCACTAATAATATATTCTCTTAACATTGGACCTAAAACAGCACGACCATCACCACTTCTTGAAAAGGACGTTCTTCCAGAACCCTTAAATTGAATATCAAATCGATTGGAATTATTAACTAAATGCTCTCCTAATAAAACAGCTCTGCCGTCTCCAAGCATAGTAAAATGACCAAATTGATGACCTGCATATGCTTGAGCTATAGTGCTTGATCCTTTTGGTAAAATATTTCCAGAAAATATCTGAGATAAATTTTTGTTATCTATCTTAGAAAAATCTAAGTTTAAATCTTTGGCTAATTTTTTATTTAAAATTATTAGCTCTGGATCATGAACTGGAGTAGGTTTAATTTCTTCTTTAAATGTATTAGATAATTTTGAGTATGTGTTATCAAAATGCCAACCTATGGTCATTAATGATTAACTAACTTCTACTTGATTTTCTTTTGGTTCAATTTCAGTTTTAAACTGGTTTGAAATTTTTTGAACTTCAACAGAAGATACTTTGTATTCTGCACACATTGTTTCTTCATCTTTACCATGACCAGTAACCATGTTAACCATATGTTCTGGGAAATGGAATGTTGTAAATACAATTCCCTCTTTAACTTTATCGGTCACTTCTACTTTTAAAGCAACTTCACCTCTTCCAGAATATAATCTTCCAATATCACCTGTATTAATATCTCTATATGCAGCATCTTTAGGATGAATTAAAAGAACATCTTCGTCAACAATATTGATGTTTTTTGTTCTTCTTGTCATTGTTGCTGCATTATAGTGTTGTAAAACTCTACTTGTAGTTAAAATTAAAGGATACTCTTTTTTATTTGTTTCTATTTCAGTGGACTCTTTCCAATCGAAATTTTTTAGTCGTCCTTTTCCTAATTTAAATGTTTCTGTATGAAGTATTTGTGTATCAGTTCCATCTTCTTGAACTGGCCATTGCAGACCAAGTTTACCAAGTCTTTCTCTTGTAACACCTTTGAAGAAAGGAACCACATCTGCAATTTCTTTTAGCATTTGATCTGCATCATACGTAGGTTGATCAAAACCTAATTTTTGCATCATATCAGTCACAATAACACCATCTGGTTTTGTACCTGGTAATGGTGGAACGGCTCTGTTTACTCTTTGAATTCTTCTCTCTGTATTTGTAAAAGTACCGTCATAAAATTGTGCAGG
>JACWER010000014.1:0-25000 GCA_014653385.1 Pelagibacterales bacterium SAG-MED50
AATGTATTGGTCCAGAAATTATAACTTTTAAAGAACTTTTAGAAAAATTAAAGATATTAATTGGTAAAAAAAGAATTTTGCTACCTTTCCCTTTACCAATCGCTGAATTGACAGCAAGATTTTTTGAAATTTTACCAACTCCATTACTAACAAGAGATCAATTGAGATTGCTAAAATATGACAATATTTCATCAGGAAAATATAAAACTAATTCAGATATTGGGGTTCCTAGTGTTAGATTCTTTGATCAGGAGGTTAAAAAGTATTGTTATATGTGGAGAGAGGGTGGTCAATTTTCCACAGAAAAATATCTAGCAAATAAAGATTTAGAGAAAAATATTAATAACTAGTTTTTAGGCTGACTTTATTTTTTTCTCAATAAAATCTGGCACTTCTTTGTCTGCAACTTCCTCTTTTTTACCTTTAGGTTGATAAGCATACAAAAGATGTAGTTTACAATAAGAAAAGTCTTTTAATGAAGATCTACCACAAAAATAAAATGATTTTTCGTCTGGATGTCCAATTGGCCATTTACATGAACTTTCATCTAATTCTTCTAATTGCTTTGGATTTTCTGGCTCAAAGTCTTTTTCAATAATTAATGATTTAAATTTACTTTTTCTTCCTCTTTTAATTTTATTATTTTTTTCCTCTAGAGAATTTTCAAAATTTTGATTTGAAGTTGCTGCTCTTGTTTTAATCTTTGCTGATAGGTTTAATCTGTGAGCCTTACCAATCACTGCATTTCGACTAATACCACCAATAATTTCAGCAATTTGACTTGCAGTGTTGCCTTTGCCCCAAAGTTCTTTCAATTTGTTAACTTTTTCTTCGTTCCAGCTCATTATCAATATGTTGTGTAACAGTTTATATTAATAACAATATACTGATAAATTAAAAAATTAAACAAGCAAAATCTCAAAGTTATCAACAAAAATAAACTAAAATTGGTTTATAGGTACTTTCAATCATAACTTGTATCTAATAATTAAAATTTATAAAAATGGATTAAAATTATGAGCTATTTAGCAAAAAATTATAATAGAAAAAAAATTTCATTTAAATATGGAAAAGGAAGCTTTTTATATTCAACTAATGGAAAAAAATATTTAGATTTTGTTCAAGGTATAGCTGTGAATTCTTTAGGACATGCACATCCTAAATTGGTAAATACTGTAAATAAACAATCAAAAAAACTTTGGCACGTTTCAAATGCATTTCAAATCCCAGAAGGAGAAATGTTAGCTAAAAAACTAGCTAAAAAAACTTTTGCTGACTATGTTATGTTTCAAAATAGTGGTGCCGAAGCAACTGAGGCTGCAATAAAAACTGCAAGAAGATATTTTTATTCAATTGGTAAACCTAAAAAAAATAGAATTTTATGTGTAAAAAATAGTTTTCATGGAAGAACACTTGCAGCAATATATGCGAGTGGTTCAAAAAAAATGACTGAAGGTTTTGGACCAAAAGTAACTGGTTTTGATCATTTTGATTTTGGTAATCATAAATCTTTAAAAGATAAAATTACAAAAAATACAGCTGCTATAATGATTGAAACTATTATGGGTGAGGGAGGTATTAAAGTAATTCCTGATTGGTGTTTAAAAGAATTGAGAAAAATTTGTGATAAAAAAAAAATATTATTAATATTGGATGAAGTCCAGTGTGGAATTGGAAGATCAGGTGATTTCTTTGCTTTTGAAAAATCAAAGGTAAAACCAGATATTGTTCCAATTGCAAAAGGTATAGGTGGTGGATTTCCAATTGGAGCAGTTTTAATGAATAAAAAAGTGGCTTCAGGAATGACAGCTGGATCACATGGATCTACTTTTGGTGGTAATCCATTAGCAATGGCTGTTGGTAATTCAGTAATGGATATAATTTCAAATAAAAAATTTTTAAAAAATGTTAAAAGTATTTCAGAATATTTTCTATCTAATCTTAATAAAATAAAAGATGAATATCCTAACATTATTAAAGAAATAAGAGGCAGAGGTTTGTTAATTGGAATACAACTTAAAGCAGATCAAACAATATTTATAAAGAAGCTTATGGATAATAATTTATTAACTATAAGAGCGGCTGAAAATGTTATTAGAATTTTACCACCACTTAATGTAAAAAAGAGCGAAATCAACCAATCACTAAAAATAATAAAAAAAGTTTGTTCAGAATTAAATTAAAATGAAACATTTTATAAATTTAAAAGATATACCAGCTAAAGATCTTAGAAAAATTATTGTTGATGCAAAAAAAAGAAAAAAACTTAGAAAAAAGCTAAGTACTTTAGAGGTCGATGAAGGTGCACCATTAAAGGGTAAAATACTTATTCAAATGTTTGAAAAAGCAAGCTTAAGAACAAGAATAAGCTTTTATTTAGCAATAAAGCAACTTGGAGGAGGAACCTTAACCCTAAGATCGAATGAATTACATCTAGGTCAAGGTGGTGAAAGCATATCAGATACAGCTAAAATACTATCAACTTATGGTGATGGTTTTATGCTAAGAACTGATAGTGATAAAAAAGTTGAAAATTTTAGAGATTATTTAACAATACCAGTTATAAATGGTTTAAGTCCATCTTCGCATCCAACTCAAGTTTTATCTGATGTTTTTACTGCTGAAGAAATAAAGAAAAAACCAATTTCAAAATTAAATATTTGCTGGATTGGAGACTCCAATAATGTCTTAGATAGTTTAATAGCTGCTTCTGTAAAATTTTCATTTAAACTTAGCATTGGATGTCCAAAAAATTTTGAACCAGGTAAGAAAGTTAGAACATGGGTAAAGAAAAATAATAAAAAAATATTTATTTATAATGATCCTAAAAAAGCTGCATTAGGTGCCGATGTTATCTTTTCAGATAAAGTTATATCTCTAAATGATAAAGTAAATAAAAAGAAAAAAATTGATCAATTTAAAAAATTTAAGATAGATAAAAAATTAATGAGTTATGCAAAAAAAGATTGTATTTTTCTCCACTGTTTGCCTCGTGGATCTGAAGTAAGTGATGAAGTTTTTTTAGGAAAAAAATCTCATGTTTGGCAACAAGCTCTTAATAGAGTTCATGTTCAAAAAAGTATTTTATTATATTGTTTTGGAAAATTAAGGTAGTGGTACTGGACTGTCAGAATTTTGATTTAAGTATTTAATTACTGAAGCTCTATCTTTTTCTTTTCTTAATCCAGCAAATGCCATTTTTGTTCCCTTAATCCATTTAGAAGGTTTAATTAAATAACCGTTTAACTCTTCAAAAGTCCATTCTTTATTAAATGATGCTAAAGCCTTAGAATATTTATAATCTGTAACAGCGCCAGTTTTTCTTCCAACTACATTATATAAAGCTGGACCAATATTATTTTTCCCACCCTTGACTATTGAGTGACATGCAGCACACTTTTTAAAAACTTTTTCACCTAAAGCAATATCTCCCATTGCCATTAACGAAGCTATATCAACTTTTTCTTCTACAGCTTTTTCTGTTGATGACGATACCGTTGTAGTTTGTTCCACCTCAACTGCATAACCTGGAGTTTTTGGTTTTTCTACATGAAATATAACATTTGACAATTTACCAATACCAATTACCAAAAGCGCAACCATTAAAACAGCGGCTACTATTTTATTAATTTCAAAAGAATCCATTTTTTCTAAATATTATTTTGGAAGATATATCACGATAAATTAAAAAATTACTAAAATTTAATGTATAAATTTGCCTCTATTTCTATTTAATAGGTATAATAATAATTCAATTATTAATGAAAACGTTAACTATTATACCCTCACGATTGTCAGCAACTAGGCTGCCTGGCAAACCTTTATTAAAGATAAATGATTTATCAATTATATCGCATGTATTTAAAAGAGCTCAGGAAGCAAATATTGGCGATGTAGTTGTTGCAGCAGAGGATGAAGAAATAGTAGATGATGTTATTAAAAATGGAGGTAGAGCCATTTTAACAGGCAGAAATCACAAAACAGGAACCGATAGAATTTATGAGGCATTCCAAAAATTAGAAGTAAAAAATGTAGATTTGATAATGAATTTACAAGGTGATGAACCATCAATTAATATTGAGGACATTCAAAATCTAAATAAAAAAATGGTTAGTAATCAATCTAAAATGGGTACTCTTGCCGCTAAAATGAAAGATCTTAACGACTTATATAATGAAAATGTTGTAAAAGTTATTACTAACGAAAATTTAAACAATGATGGGTTTTTTGAAGCAAAGAATTTTTTAAGAAGATCTTCAGAAGTGGCAAATATCTATCATCATATCGGAATTTACTGCTATTCAACTGAAACATTAAAAAAATTTGTTCAATTAAATCAATCAAAAAATGAAATTGAAAATAGATTAGAACAGTTAAGGGCATTAGATAATAATATTGAAATAAAAGTTGCACTTGCAAGCTCTTCTCCAATTGGAGTTGACACGAAAGAAGATTATCTAGCCTTAAAAAAAATTATGGAATATAAAGTTTAATGGCAAAAATTTATTTTCAAGGCACTTTTGGAGCATATTCGCATTTAGCCGCATTGTCAGTTGATCCAGATGCAGAAATAATTCCATGTAAAACTTTTGATGATTGTTTTAATCAAGCAAGTCTAGAGCCAGATTGTAAAATAATTATACCTGAGTCTAATAGAATTACTGGAAATATTGGTATTGAATATTTAATCTTTAAGCATAGACTAAATATTTATAAAGAATATTTTCAAAAAATAGAACACAATTTATTGGGTCAGCCTGGCGCAAAGCTTAGTGATATAAAAGAAGTATATTCTCATGCTCAAGGCTTGTCTCAATGTTCAAAATTTATAAAAGAAAATAATATTGCAGAACATATTAGAGCGGATACAGCTGGATCTGCAGAAATGATTTCAAAAACAAAAGATATTAAACAAGCTGCAATAGCATCCTCTTTGAGTGCTCAAATTTATGGACTTGATATTATTAAAAAAAATATTGAAAATGAAAGTGGTAATTTAACAAGATTTTTAGTAATGGGAAAAAATATTTCTCAACCTGAGTTTAGAGATGATAAATATATTACTTCTTTTTTATTTAAACTAAAAAGTAAGCCAGCCGCTCTCTATCAATCTTTAGGTGGATTTGCGATCAATGGTGTGAATTTAACAAAACTACAAAGCTATCCTGAAAAAAATACTTTCGACTCGTATTTTTTCTTATGTGATTTAGATGGGCATATAGAAAATCCCAAAGTACAAAAGTCCTTAGAAGAACTCGGGCTTCATTGTGAAGATTTTCACGTCTTAGGTGTTTTTGAGGCAGATAATTTAAGAGAGAAAAAAAAATAATCTTTTCTTGTAGAATAGAAAATATAACTGCTATAATAGTTTTGGAGGCTAGAGGTGGATGCTGCTTGAACCCGACCAGATCCTAACGGAAGCAGTCGTAGAGACAGTTATTCAGGTTCTAGTCTCCTTAAAATAAATAAAATGAACAATAACTCTAAAGTATTAGCATTAAAATATAGACCACAAACTTTTGATGATCTAATTGGTCAAGAAGTAGTCGCTGAAACTATTATAAATTCTATTAAAGCAGACAAAATTCCTAATGCCTATCTATTTACTGGAATCAGAGGAATAGGAAAAACAACAATTGCTAGAATAGTAGCTAAGTCACTGAATTGTTTAAATGGAATTGAAAATAAATGTAAAATTAAATGTGAAAATTGTGATGCCATAACGAATTCAAGTCATATCGATATACTTGAAATGGATGCCGCAAGCAAAACAGGTGTAGATGATGTCAGAGATTTAATCGAATTTTCAAGGTATGGACCAACTTCTGCTAAATACAAAATATTTATAATTGATGAAGTCCATATGCTTAGTAAACAAGCATTTAATGCTTTACTAAAAACATTAGAAGAACCACCAGAATATTTAAAATTCATTTTTGCAACTACTGAAATTAAAAAAATTCCAATTACAGTAGTTTCAAGGTGCCAAAGATTTGATCTATCCAGAATTAAATCGACAGAATTATTTGAATTTATAAAAAAGATTAAAGATAAAGAAAAAGGTAAAGTATCTGATGAAGCTTTAAAGCTAATTGTAAAAATATCTGAAGGCTCTGTAAGAGATGCTCTGTCCTTATTAGACAGAGGTTTATTAAGTTTAGAAGAAAATACAGAATTAGATTTAAATGCTGCACAAAAAATTTTTGGATATTTTGATAAATCGCAATTAATTAATTTATTTGAATTAATATTAAAAGGAGAAGAAGAAAAAGTTATTAATATATATAGAAAAATTTACGATCAAGGAGTTGAGCCAAAAGTATTTATGAATGATTTTTTAGAAATACTTTATTATTTTAAAAATATAAACTCGTTATCTTTGGAAAGTACAAATTTCTCTCTCAATGATGATGAGTATTCAAAAATCAAAGACATTTCTAACCAGGTAGATTCTGAAGTTTTAATTTTATTTTGGCAGTTTGCAATATCCTCACTTGAAGAATTAGATATTGTCTCCAACCAACATTTATCGATTGAAATGTTTTTAATAAGATTGATGCATTTAAGTTCAATTAAAATAAAGAAAAATTTAGATCAAGAAGGAAGCAATGATAGTTCAGATAATCAAACATTAGATGAAGAAAATGAGCAGAAGTCGGATGATAATTCAATAACAGTTAATCAAATAAAAAATATAGCTCAAGAGGAAAAACAGAAACCAGAAGTTAAACCAGAGATAAAAACGATAGATAAAAATTTGATAAATTCATTTGATGACCTTCTTAATATTTGTACTTTAAAAAAAGAAATTAAATTAAAATATGAATTAGAAAAAAATGTAAACCTTGTAAAATTTGAAAGAAATAGAATTGAAATTTCTTTTAATGACAATTTAGATAAAGATTTTGTAAAAGATCTTTCTTTAAAACTCTATGAATGGACCACTGAAAGATGGATTATTACTTTTAGTAAGTCTAAGGGTGAGATGTCAGTTAAAGAAAAACAAAAAAATAAAAAAGATGAATTAATTAATGAAGTTAAAAGTTTAGAAATTTATAAAAAAGTAATGGAAAAATTTCCTGATGCAGAACTTATAGATGTTAAGTTGAATGAAAAAAAAGAGGATAAAAATGACTGATTTTACTAAGATTTTAGATAAAGCGAAAGAGCTAGAGGCTAAAATGAAAGAAAGCCAAGAAAAAATTAAAGAGATTAAAGCTGAGGGAGTTTCAGGCTCTAATTCAGTTAAGATTACTCTTGATGGCGAAGGTGAGATGCAAAAAATCGAATTATCTGAGGAAATTATTAAAGAGGATAAAACAATAATTGAGGATTTGATTGTTGCAGCTCACAATAGTGCAAAATCACAATTAAAAACAAAGACAACTGAAGAGATTTCAAAAGCCACGGGTGGTTTTGGAATTCCTGGTTTTAAATGGCCATTATAATTAATGCAGAATATTAGTGAGATTGAAGAATTAATTAAATTAATTTCAAAGCTTCCAGGTCTAGGACCGAAGTCAGCTAAAAGAATAGTTCTTAAGCTTATTAATAATCGTGATGAATTAGTAAAACCTATGGCAAGTACATTGGCTCAAGTTTATAAAAATGTAACCAGATGTAATTCATGTGGTTCATTAAAATCTAATTTAAATGGGTGTGTTAATTGTGAAAGTTTAAAAGAAAAATATACAAAAATTTGTGTTGTAGAGGATA
This sequence comes from Pelagibacterales bacterium SAG-MED50, assembly GCA_014653385.1. Taxonomy (GTDB): domain Bacteria; phylum Pseudomonadota; class Alphaproteobacteria; order Pelagibacterales; family Pelagibacteraceae; genus Pelagibacter. The sequence continues at coordinate 7,717 of JACWER010000014.1, forward strand.
TTGCTGATCAGTGGTCGATTGAAAACTCAAATATTTTTCAAGGATACTTTCATATTTTAGGAGGAACAATTTCTTCTGTAGGCCAAAGAAAGGAAGATCTTTTAATTAATTCTTTAGTGGAAAGAGTAAACAGAGATAACATAGAAGAAGTTATACTTGCAACAAGTGCAACTGTTGAGGGACAAACTACAGCTTATTATATTCAAGACAGTTTAAAAAATACTAATGCTAAAGTTACTAAATTAGCGCAAGGATTGCCAGTAGGTGGTGAGATTGAAAGTTTAGATGATGGAACACTATTTTCAGCTTTTAAAAATAGATCTAACCTAAATTCTAATTCAGATTAAGTTTCTTTTTCATTCTGTTTAAATGTAATAATGGTTCGGTGTACCCTGAAGGTTGTTCTTTACCTTTAAAAATTAAATCACATGCTGTTTTAAAAGCTAAAGATCGATCAAAGTCATCACTCATTTTAACATATTTTGGATCACTTTTATTTTGATTGTCCACAATTTTTGCCATTTCTTTCATTATTTCGTTAACTTGAATTTTAGTTGTAATTCCATGATGTATCCAGTTAGCTATATGTTGTGAAGATATTCTAAGTGTAGCTCTATCTTCCATTAACCCAACATTATTAATATCTGGAACTTTAGAGCAACCAACACCTTGGTCTATCCATCTTACTACATAACCAAGTAATGTTTGTGCAGAGTTTGATATTTCGCTATTAATTTCTTCTACTGACCAATTTGGTCTGTTTGCAACAGGAATTGTTAAAAGATCATCTAGTTTTGCTTTTTCTCTTTTTATTATTTTTGATTGTTCATCGAAGATATTGGTCTCGTGATAGTGCAATGCATGTAAAGCTGCTGCTGTAGGAGAGGGAACCCAAGCACAATTAGCTCCTGCTTTTAAGTGTCCTGTTTTTTGTTCCATCATATCTTTCATTTTATCTGGCATTGCCCACATACCTTTTCCAATTTGTGCTTTACCCGATAAACCACATTTTAATCCAATATCAACATTGTTATTTTCGTATGCTAGAATCCATTTAGAGGATTTCATATCTCCTTTTTTGATCATTGGGCCAGCTTCCATAGAAGTGTGCATTTCATCGCCTGTTCTGTCTAAAAAACCAGTATTAATAAAGAAAACTCTATTTTTTAAAGTCCTAATACATTCTTTTAAATTTGATGATGTTCTTCTCTCTTCATCCATAATTCCTATTTTGCAAGTATATTTTTTTAAACCCAATACTTCTTCAACTTTAGAAAAAATTAAATCTGTAAATTCAGTTTCATCTGGTCCATGCATTTTAGGTTTTACTATATAGATTGATCCTGTTCTTGAATTTGTTTTATTTTTTAAATCATGAATTGCAGCAGCTACAGTCATAAAAGCATCCATAATACCTTCAGGTACTTCATTTCCATTACTTAAAATTATTGAAGGGTTTGTCATTAAATGACCAACGTTTCTAACTAATAAAAGACTTCTACCATGTAACTTAAGTCCTTTACCATCTTTAGAAATATAACTTCTGTTTGGATTTAATTTTCTCTCAAATAATTTACCATCTTTTTCAAACTGTGTTTTTAGATTTCCCTTCATCAAACCTAGCCAGTTTCTATAACAAACAATTTTATCTTCAGCATCTACTGCAGCAACACTATCTTCATTATCACATATTGTTGACACAGCAGCCTCTAAAATTATATCACTAATTCCTGCATGATCTTGTTGAGCGCTAAAAGCTCTTGGATCTCTTAAAATTTCAATATGTAAGTTATTATTTTTTAATATAATTGCTGAAGGATTATCAGCCTCCCCTCTATGACCAATAAATTTTTGTTCTTCATCTAAATCAAATATATCAGCACCTTTTAGAGTTTTTAGTTTACCCTCTTTGATAGCAATACTCGTAATTTTATTCCAGCTAAGATTTTTAATTGGAAAATATTTATCTAAAAAATCTCTTGCATATTTGATAACCATTTCTCCTCTTAAAGGATCATACCTTTCAGATACACTATCTTCAGATTGTTCTATGACATCAGTTCCATAAAGACTATCGTATAAACTCATCCATCTAGCATTTGCAGCGTTAAGAGCATAACGCGCATTCATAATTGGCACGACCAGTTGTGGTCCTGCTATTTTTGCTATTTCATCATCTATGTTTTCTGTATCTATTGAAAAATCTGGCCCTTCTTCTTTTAAGTATTCAATCTCATGCAAAAAATTTTTATATTCACCCAGTTTAATTTCATTTCCCTTGTTTTTAATGTGCCAATCATCAATTTTTTTTTGTAAATTATCTCTAATTTTGATTAATTCTCTATTTTTAGGTTCAAGCTCATTAACAGTTTTTTGAAATCCTAACCAAAATTTATCAGAGGATATAGCTGTTCCTATTAATAATTCTTCCTCAACAAATTTTGATAAACTTTCCGAAACTTTGAGGTTATGAATATTTATATATTTATCTGGCATAGCACTTTTGTTACCCCATCTGTATCTTTGCCTGAGAGTTTTGCTCCTTCGGCGGAAATTAATCTCTTTCCAGAGTGTTATGCTTTAATCGGTCCTTTTGCCTGAGAGTTTCCGGGGTGGTTGCTCCTTCGGCGCTAAATTATCAATAGTCTCTCCCGATTTGAAATTTGTATCTTTAAAATATTTTAAGTCAATTAATAATCATATTAATTGTTTTTAATTAACATTTTATTGCCTTTTTTATAATTTAAATTTCTATTATAAACAATTCATGAAAAATTATCTTAATTTTGAAACAGATATTAAAAATCTAGAGTCTGAAATAGAAAAATTAAAAGACCCATATAATCAAGATGGTCTTTCAGAGGTAGATACTCAAAAAATATCTAGTACACAAGCTGAGCTTGATGAAAAATTAAGAGATATTTATTCTAACCTTGATCCCTGGCAAACCACGATGGTTGCTCGTCATGAGGATAGACCTAAATCAAAGTTTTTTATTGATAATTTGTTTGATGATTTTATTTCTTTGTCAGGAGACCGATTTTATGGTGAGGATAAATCTGTTTTAACAGGATTTGCGAAATTTAATGGCACTTCAGTTTTGGTAATAGGTCAAGAAAAAGGTGAAAATTTAGAGACTAGAATTGAAAGAAATTTTGGAATGATGAGACCCGAAGGTTATCGTAAAACAATTCGATTAATGAACTTAGCAAATAAATTCAATATCCCAATAATATCATTTATAGATACGCCAGGAGCATATCCAGGTGTTGGAGCTGAGGAAAGAGGTCAAGCAGAAGCAATAGCCAAATCAATTGAGTGTTGCATGGAACTTAGCGTTCCAACTCTAGCAATTATTATTGGGGAAGGAGGATCAGGAGGTGCAATAGCATTAGCTTCATCAAATAAAGTGATTATGTTAGAAAATGCAATTTATTCAGTAATTTCTCCAGAAGGATGTGCAACTATTTTATGGAGAGATCCAAAGAAAATGCTTGATGCAGCTAAAGCAATGAAATTATCAGCTAAAGATTTATTAGAATTAAAAGTTATTGACGAGATAATTCCAGAACCTCTAGGTGGAGCTCATAGAGATAGGGATTTAACGTTAGATAATCTTAGAAATTCGATATCAAAAAATTTAGATTATTTTAAAGATTTATCCTCAGAAGAAATTATGAATGAAAGAAAAAATAAATTTTTAAAAATTGGAAGAAATAAAGGATTTATAAGTAACTCAGAAGATATAAGCACACTTACAATTAAAGAAAATAACGTTATTGAAATTTTAAAATCTAAAAAGATAATAATTGGATCAGCAGTGATAGGATTAATTTTATTGATTACTGTAATTAGTTTTGTTTAAAGATTTATAAACCACCACAACAATTTTTAAATTTTTTTCCAGTAGCTTCACACCTATCATTTCTTGAAATTTTTTGATCTTTTTTAACAATCAAAAGACACTTTGGATTATCTGAATTAATATTTTTTTTAGAAGAATTTGAAGATTGCTCACTTTCATTAATAACTTTTAAATTAATTAAAATAGTTACAAAATCTAACTTTAATTTATCAAGCAGATTAGAGAATAGATCAAAAGCTTCTTTTTTATACTCGACTAGAGGATCTCTTTGCCCATAAGATCTAAGTCCAACCACTTGTCTAAGTTGTTCAAGATATTGAATATGAGATTTCCAGTTAAGATCTATTGACTGTAAAAAAATTCTTTTTTCAATCTCTTTTGCATGCTCTTCACCTAAAATCTTTATTCTTTCTTCTCTAGACTCTGAAAATTTACTTATAATTTTTTCCTTTAATTCTTGATCTTTTACAGAAATTAATTCATTTAATTCTAATTCAGTAAAGCTTTTACCAACAATCTGCTTTAGACGATTGCTGAACTCATTACTTTTAGGTTTTGATAAATTTTGAATTTTTAATTTTATGATATCTTCAATTATTTCTTTTAAAAATTCATCAGAATAGTCAAATATATTTAGACTGTTCATTGCATTTTTTCGCTGAGAAAATACGACATGTCTTTGGTCGTTTAAAACATTGTCAAATTTAATTAATGTTTTTCTAATATCAAAGTTTCTGGCTTCCACTTTTTGTTGAGCTCTTTCTAATGCTTTATTGATCCATGGGTGATCAATGCTTTCTCCATCTTTAAGTCCTAATTTTTCTAACATTTTATTCATAGACTCTGATCCAAAAATTCTCATTAAATCATCCTCAAGACTTACATAAAAGATAGAGCTTCCTTCATCACCTTGTCTTCCAGATCTTCCTCTTGCTTGATTATCAACTCTTCTTGACTCCATTCTTTCTGTACCAATAACAAATAATCCACCTAAAGATTTTATTTTGTTTTTATCTGTTTTAAGCTGATCATCTTGGACGGATCCTTTTTTACCACCAAGTTGAATATCAACTCCTCTTCCTGAAATGCTTGTAGTGATAATTACTGATTTTTCTTTACCTGCATTAGCTATTATATCTGCTTCATTTTCATGATTTTTAGCGTTCAAAACAACATGTTTGATATTTTTTTTCTTTAGTAAGGTTGAATAAATTTCAGACTTGTTAATGCTAGATGTAAAAATTAAAATTGGTTGACCAGAATTGTGACACTGAACAATTTTTTCAATAATTGCATCATTTTTTTCATTTTCTGTTCTAAAAATTTGATCATTGTAATCTTTTCTAATCATTTCATTATTAGTTGGAATAATCACAACAGTTAAATTATAAATTTCAAAAAATTCTTCAGCTTCAGTTGCAGCAGTACCAGTACATCCAGATATTTTTTTATAAAGTTTAAAATAATTTTGATATGTAATTGAAGCTAATGTTTGATTTTCTGCCTGAATTTTTATTTTTTCTTTTGCTTCTAACGCTTGATGTAATCCATCACCAAATCTTCTGCCTTCAAGTATTCTACCAGTCAGTTCGTCTATAATTTTTAAACTTTCATCTTTGACAATATAGTCTTTACCTTTTTCAAATAAATGATTAGCTCGAAGTGCTTGATTGACATGATGTACTAAATGTAAATTTTCTGGATCATAAAAGTTATTATTTTTTAAAATACCTACGCTTGAAAAGATTCTTTCTACATTATTAATTCCATCATTAGTTAAAAGAATACTTTTTTCTTTTTCATCTATTTCATAATCTTTATCATTCAACTGTCTTATAAGTTTATCAATAGCAAGATACTGAGCAGTTTTATCGTCAGCAGAACCTGATATGACCAATGGGGTTCTAGCCTCATCGATTAGACATGAATCTATTTCATCAACTATAGAAAATGAATGTTCTCTTTGAACCATTTCATTTTCTGAAAATTTCATATTATCTCTAAGGTAATCAAATCCAAGTTCACTATTTGTTGCATATGTTATATCGCAATCATAATTTCTCTTTCGCTCATTATCATCTTGATCGTTATTTATGTAACCAGATGACAAACCTAGAAAGTTATAGATTTGACCCATTTCTATAGAGTCTCTTTTTGCTAGATAGTCGTTTACAGTTACAATATGAACACCTTTTTCATTGAGAGCATTTAAGTATGCGGCAAGAGAAATTGTAAGTGTTTTTCCTTCTCCTGTTTTCATTTCAGCAATCTTACCTTCATGAAGAACAACTCCTCCAATTATTTGAACATCAAAGTGTCTTTCGTTACGTGTTCTTTTTGAAGCCTCTCTAACTAATGCAAATGCTTCAGGTAAAAGTTCATCTAAGGTTTTTCCTTGTTTAATTTGTTCTTTATACTCTTGGGTTTTTTTTGGAAAATCTAAGTCATCAAGTTTTTTAAATTGATCTTCAAGTGAATTTATTGTTTTTACAATTTTTCTAATTCTATCGAGCTCTTTTTGATTGCTAGATTTAATAAACTTTGTAATTAGTTTTAATGGATTAAACATGAGTATTTGATTTATTCTTTACTTATAATGTTTAATATATGTATTAAATAATTATTTTAAATACTATGGGAATTAATTTATCAAATTTTTTATCTTCAAAATCAAAAAATGCTAAAATGATTGATTTTCAAGACCTTGAACATATTGATGGTGTTTCTATTTCTGTTTTAAGTGCAAATTTATACAATGATAACAGAGACGACCTGTCTATGTTTTATTTTAGAGATGGAGCAAATTATGCTTCCGTATATACGCAATCAAAAATAGTATCAGAAAATATAAAATGGAATTTAAATCAAAATAGTAAGAAAATTTATTCTCTTTTAGTGAATACCCGAAATGCAAATGCTTTTACTGGTAAACAAGGTTATGAAAGTTTAAAGAAATTATCAGAAATTGTTTCATCTGAATTAACAAAAAAACAAGAACAAGATGAGAGCATCTCAAAAAAAATTACCTCAAAAGATATTATGTTTGGTTGTACAGGAACTATAGGGGAACCTTATCCTTATCAAAAAATCTCTCATCAAATTCAAAATTTAGTTAATAAAATTAAATATACACAAAATAAATTTATTTGGATGAAAGCTGCGCTTAGTATTATGACAACTGATACTAAGCCTAAGTTAGCAATGGAGGAATGTACAATTGCAAATAAAAAAATTAAAATTTATGGAATAGCAAAAGGCTCAGGGATGATCCATCCAAATATGGCAACTACACTTGCTTATGTTTTTACAGATGCGAAACTATCTAATGATATTTTAAATAAGTTACTTAAAAAAAATATTTCAACAACCTTTAATGCTATAACTTGTGATGGTGATACAAGCACTAATGATATGGCTACAATTTTTGCAACTGGCAAAGTAGATAACGCTCAAATTAAAAATATAAATGATAAAAAGATTCAAAATTTTGATAAAGCTTTAAATAAAGTTTTGTTAAATTTAGCAAAAAGAGTGGTTTCAGACGGAGAAGGATCTTCAAAGTTTGTAACGGTTAATGTTAAAAAATGTAAATCTGAAATAGACGCTAAACAAATAGCATTTTCTATTGCAAACTCACCCTTAGTTAAAACTGCAATTGCTGGTGAAGATCCTAATTGGGGAAGAATTATTATGGCAATAGGTAAAGCTGGGCAAAAAATAAATTTGAAAAAACTTTTGATTAAATTTGGAAATTTGAAAATTGTGCAAGATGGAAAATTACATCAAAGTTATAATGAAACAAACACTGCAGAATATATGAAAAATGAAAATATTGATCTCGACATTGAAATTTTTACCGGAAAGAAAAGTTTTACTGTTTATACAATGGATTTTACAAAAAAATATATTGATATTAATGCTGACTACAGAAGCTAGAAGCCTTGAAAATTTTACAATAATTATTAGTTCTATATCATGATCAAATATAAATTGGCATGCAAAAATTGTGAAACAACTTTTGACAGTTGGTTTGCGTCATCTAAAGAATTTGAAAAACTAAAAAAAAAAAGTCTTTTAGTCTGTCATATTTGTAATTCTACATTTGTAGATAAAACACTTATGGCACCAAGTTTAAGGAATAACAAAAAAGATAAAAAAAATGATTTACAATTAGACAAATACAAAAATGTAAAGAAAACTATTAAAAGTTATCAAAAATTTATTAAAGAAAATTTTAAGTTTGTTGGTGAAAATTTTGCTTATGAAGCACGATCTATACACTATAATCCTAAAAAAAAATCCAAAGGTATCTATGGAAATGCTTCTAAGAAGGATCTTAAGGATCTTAAGGAAGAGGGTATTGATACTCAAATGATACCTTGGGTAGAAGATAAAGATAATTAGAGTTTTATAGATTTTACAATATAATTAATTGAAGTATCTGAAGATACACTCCATTCATCTTTAATTATATTAAAATTCATCCCATCTAACTTTTCTAACTTTAAATTATTTTTGCTTAAAATTTTTTTAAGATCTTCAGGTCTTACAAATTTTTCCCAATCATGAGTTCCTATTGGAAGCCACCTCAAAACATATTCTGCTCCAATTATTGCAAACATATATGATTTTAATGTTTTGTTAAGAGTTGCAACAAACATAAGCCCATTTTTTTTAAGAAGTTTTGAACACGAGTTTATAAAAAAATTAATATCTTCAACATGTTCAACTATTTCCATGTTTAAAATAACATCAAATTTTTTTTGAATCTTTAATTTTTCAGGCGATGAGCATAGATAATTAATTTTAAGATTATTTTTTTTTGCATGCAACTTTGCAATATTAATATTTTTAATTGATGCATCAATTCCAGTTACATCTGCACCTAATCTTGTCATTGGCTCAGAAAGAAGTCCACCTCCACAACCTATATCTAATATATTGATTTTATCTAAAGGTTTTTTTTTAGATTTTATTTTAAAACTATTGATAATATTTTCTTTAATATATTTAATTCTTATTGGGTTAAATTTATGAAGTGGTTTAAATTTCCCACTTGGGTCCCACCATTCAGCGGCCATTTTTGAAAATTTTTCAATTTCTTTTTTATTTATACTATTCATAATCGATAATTAGTTGACATAACAACTAAGATGTATTTTATCAATTATTTATTAAATTATAATAAATAAATTTGATCAATGAAAACTGTTGTTTTAAAGTTTGGTGGAACCTCTGTAGGAAGTATCGATAGAATTAAAAAGGTATGTAAAATTATATCTTCTTATAAAAAAAAGAAAAACAAAGTAGTAGTGATTTCCTCTGCTATGAGTGGTGTTACTAACGAACTAGTTAATAAATCCAAATTAATTAGTAACAATTTTGATAAAGCGGAATATGACACTTTATTATCTACAGGAGAGCAAGTTTCTTGCGCTTTAATAGCTGGAAGATTAAATCATATTGGGTTTAAATCTAGATCTTGGCTATCTTGGCAAATACCAATTATAACAGAGGGCCCTCACTCAGGTGCAAGAATTAGTAGATTGGTTTCGAAAGAATTACAAAATTATCTAAAAAGTGGAGGTATTCCGGTAATCACTGGCTTTCAAGGATTAAACAAAAATTATAGGCTAACAACTATTGGCAGAAGCGGTTCAGATGCTACAGCAATAATGCTAGCTAAATTTATTAAAGCAGATGAGTGTATTATATATACTGATGTAGATGGAGTTTATACTACGGATCCTAGACAGTATAAAAATGCTAAAAAAATTAAAAAAATATTTTATGATGAAATGCTAGAAATGGCCTCTTTAGGTTCGAAAGTTATGCAGCCAACTTCAGTACAAGATGCAAAATTGAATAAAATAGATATACAAGTTAAATCTTCATTCGTTTCAAAGCCTGGAACTTTGATTACTAATTCATCCAAAGCCTTTAGTGATCAGATCATAACAGGAATTTCATCAACAAAAAATGATGCAAAAATTACAATTGAGGGAGTTAAAGATAGACCGGGTGTAGCAGCATCTATTTTTAAACCCCTATCTCAAAATTTTATAAACGTAGATATGGTTGTTCAAAATATTTCAATTAATGGCAAAGAAACAGATCTTACATTTACAATTAAATCTGAAGATTTAAAAAAAGCAGAAAAATTCATTAAGCAAAATAAAAAAATATCTTACAAAAAATTATCTTTTGATAAAAATGTGTCTAAAGTTTCAATTATCGGAGTTGGGATGATAACAACTCCTGGAATAACTTATCGAATGTTTCAAGCTTTAGCTTCAAAAAAGATAAATATTTTGGTAATATCCACATCTGAAATTAAAATTTCAGTTTTAGTTAATACTAATCAAGTAAAAAAAGCTATAGCTGTATTGCATAAAGAATTTAAATTAGACTAATTTTATGAGCCTTAGGCCCTTCAGAAATATTAATCGTAAAAAAACGAGAGTAATAAATGTTGGTGATGTAAAGATTGGTGGTGATAATCCAATTTCAGTTCAGTCAATGACGAATACTTTAACAACTGATGTTAAAGCTACAATTAATCAAATTAATGATATTGCTAAAGAGGGTGCTGATATTGTTAGAGTTTCATGTCCTGATAAAGAGTCTACAACAGCCCTTAAAGAAATAGTTAATCATGTGCCAATACCAATTGTAGCAGATATACATTTTCATTATAAAAGAGCAGTTGAGGCTGCAGAAAGTGGAGCAAAATGTTTGAGAATTAATCCAGGCAATATAGGTGATAAGAAAAAAATTCATGAGGTTCTGAGCGCAGCAAAAAATAATGATTGTTCAGTGAGAATAGGAGTTAATGCTGGATCTCTAGAGAGAGATATTTTGGAAAAATTTAAAGAACCTTGTCCTGAAGCTTTAGTTGAAAGTGCGCAAAGAAATATAAAGATTTTAGAAGATCAAGATTTTTTTAACTTTAAGATAAGTGTAAAATCTTCAGATGTTTTCTTGTCAATTGCTGCTTATCGTCAACTTTCTCAGGTAACGGACTACCCATTACATCTTGGAATAACTGAGGCTGGAAGTTTTGTGTCAGGAAGCATAAAATCATCAATAGGTCTAGGATCTTTATTAATGGATGGGATTGGAGATACAATAAGAATTTCCTTATCAGATGATCCACCTCAAGAAATTAAAGTAGGAAATGAAATATTAAAATCACTTGGTTTAAGAAATAGGGGTGTAAAAATTATATCATGTCCATCGTGTGCCAGACAAGCTTTTCAAGTAATTGATACAGTCAAGATTTTAGAAGAAAAACTATCCCATATAAAAACACCAGTTACTCTCTCTATTATTGGATGTGTTGTAAATGGACCTGGCGAAGCATCAATGACAGATGTTGGTATAACAGGTGGTGGTAAAGGTAACAATATGCTTTATCTTTCTGGAGTTCAAAGTAAAAAAGTACTAACAAATGAAATAATTGACAAAGTTGTAGTTGAAGTTGAAAAAAAAGCTTCAGAGTTAGAAAAAAAATAATGATACCAGCAAAAACAATCGAAGAGCTTATAGTAAAGCATTCAACTTTAGAAAAGGATCTATCTTCTGGTGAAATTGACAAAAAACTATTTGCAGAAAAATCAAAAGAGTACTCAGGTGTTAATGAAATTATAGAAAATGCTAGGAAATATTTATCATACGATGATGATAAAAAAGATTTGGAAAAAATTTTAAATGATAGTTCTGCAGATAAAGAATTAAAAGATATGGCTGAAATTGAATTGTCAGATTTAAAGACTGAATTAGAAATAAATGAAAAAAAATTAAAATTATTCTTACTACCAAAAGATGAAGCTGATAAAAAAAATGCAATCATAGAAATTAGAGCAGGGACAGGAGGACTAGAAGCAAGCTTGTTTGCTTCAGACCTTTTTAAGATGTATGAAAAAGTGAGTCATAAAAAGAAATGGACATTAGAATTAATATCAATTTCTAGAAGTGATGCTGGAGGGCTAAAAGAAGTTATAGCATCAATAAAAGGTACTAATATTTATTCAACTTTAAAATATGAAAGTGGAGTTCATAGAGTTCAAAGAGTACCAGATACTGAAACACAGGGAAGAGTTCATACCTCAGCTGCAACAGTAGCAGTATTGCCTGAAGCAGAGGAAGTTGACTTAAAAATAAATGAGTCTGATTTAAGAATAGATGTTTTTAGAGCTGGAGGGCCTGGAGGGCAGTCTGTAAATACAACCGATAGTGCAGTTAGAATTACCCATATTCCAACAGGATTATCTGTTTCTCAGCAAGACGAAAAATCTCAGCATAAAAATAAAGCTAAAGGTATGAAAATTTTAAGGTCAAGGTTGTATGAATTAGAAAGATCTAGAATTGACCAAGAAAGATCTCAAGATAGAAAAACAAAAATAGGAACAGGAGATAGATCTGAAAGAATTAGAACTTATAATTTTCCCCAAGGGAGAGTGACAGATCATAGAATTAATTTAACGCTTCATAGATTAGAAGAATTTTTAGAGGGTGAAGCTTTTGATGAAATGATAGAGTCATTAACATTGCAAGCACAAGAAGACAGTTTAAGCAGTTTAAATTAAATGAATATTCAGTCAGCAATTATAGAGGGAACAAATGTCTTAAAAGATAAATCTATTCCATCAGCTCAACTCGATACAGAAATTTTAATGGCTAAAGCTTTAAATAAAAATCGTGAATATATAATTTTAAATCATGATAAAGTTTTAAATATTGAAAATTTAGAATATTTCAAAAGATTGGTTGATGAACGAGCTACTCGAAAACCAATAGCCTATCTTTTAAATAAAAAGTTTTTTTGGAAAAGCGAATTTTATGTAAATCAAAATACTCTTATACCACGTCCTGATACAGAAATTATTATAGAGCAAATTTTAAAAGTTACTAAGAATAAGCATTGTTTAAGAATTCTTGATATTGGAGTTGGTTCAGGGTGCATTCTCTTGAGCATTTTAAAAGAAAAAAAGAATTTTTATGGAACGGGAATAGATATGAGCAAAAATTCATTAGAAATATCTAGAATTAATGCAAAAAAGCTCTTAGTAGACCAAAGAGTAAAATTTTATAAATCAGATGTTGACAAATTTGTGCAAGACAAATATGATTTGATTGTTTCTAATCCCCCTTATATTAAAAAAAGTGATTTAAAATATTTGGAGAGTGATGTTTTAAAGTTTGAGCCTAAATTGGCTCTTGATGGTGGATTGGATGGTTTATCAGTAATCAGAAAAGTAATAAAAAAATCGTCTGAACTGTTAAAAAAGAATGGAAAATTTATTTTAGAGATTGGTTTTGATCAAAAAAGTAAAGTTATTAAATTATTAAACAAAAAAGGTTTTTATATAAATAGTACAGTTAGGGATCTTGCAAAGAATGATCGTTGCATTGTTAGTACTAAAATATGATTAATTAAATATATGGTAACATTTAGAAACAATAATAATGCTAGAAGAAATAATTTCAGAAGGAATGATAGAAATTTCAAAAGTAATGGAGATAGACCTAAATTTGGATCAAATTATTCAAATAATGATAACTTTAAGAGAAAAGCTCCTGGCAGAAATAACCATAATGCTCCGAAGTTAATTGAAAAATATAATGATTTAGCAAGAGAAGCTTCTTCAAATGGAGATAAAATATTATCTGAAAACTATCTTCAACATGCAGATCATTTTACAAGAGTTTTGAACGAACAAGAAAATTATAAAAAATTAAAATTTGCTGAAAATAAACCTACTGAAACTAACTCTGAAACAAAGGAATTATCTGATAATTCTGAAGAAGTTAATACTGAGGATAAGAAAGTTGTAGCAGAAATAAAACCGATTTCTAAAATAAAGACAGAAGCAAATTAGTTTAATCCAATAATCTTTTCAGATTTAAGAACGTCTAGTTTTATTTTAGTTGTTTCAAAATATTTCCTATCTTTTCCTTTTAAAACTTTACCAGAAGGAAGCTTTAATTTTTGAGAATTAACTTTCTTTTTATTTACTATAACCTCATAGTGTAAGTGAGGACCTGTCGACTTTCCAGTTGAACCAACATAACCAATAGTTTGACCTTGTTTAACTCTGACACCCTTTTTAATTCCTCGTGCAAATTTAGACATGTGAGCATATACAGTTTCATATGTTGAGTTATGTTTAATTTTAACACAATTTCCTCCACCTCCACACCAACCAGCTTTTTTAACTATACCATTTCCAGATGCCATAATTGGTGTTCCTTTAGGCGCTGCAAAATCAGTTCCTCTATGCATTTTGTTAAATCCATCAATTGGGTGTTTTCTCATCCCATATGATGAAGATAGTCTTGCACCATTGATGGGTGTTTTCATTAATGCTTTTTGTACACTCTTTCCATTTTTATCATAATGACCCTCAAGATTCTCTTTATCAAAATAGTATAGCGAATTATCTTGACCACTTAATTTTAGATTGGCAAAAAGTATTTCTCCTGTTTCAACTATTTTTTTATTTTCATCAATAAAAACTTCATACATAATTTGAAACTTATCTTCTTTTCGAATATCTCTTTGAAAATCTACTTGAAAACCATAAATTCTTGCAAATTCAATTATTGTATTTGGTGGAATATTTTGATCTGTTGCTGCTTTATATAAACTTTGTAGAATTATATTTTCCTTATAATTAATTTTTTTATCTAATTTTATAAATAATATTTTTTCATTAAATTTTAAATCCACACTTTTTTTTGATAAATGAATTTTTTGAGTATTTGAAATTTGAAAAACAAATTCTTTTATCTTATTGTTGGTTTTATCTAAAATGATTTGAATTTTTTGATTAGTATTTAATTTGTTTATATTAACTTTTTTTGAAAGACTTTCTTTGATAGCATTAATCTCCTCTTTATTTATAAAATAATTATTTAGTATCTTGTCAAAAGTTTCTCCAGATTTAATTTTATGGTTATATTTTTTGTATCTAGGTTCTAAGCTATTAACAATTTCATTTAGAGTTTTTTTTAAATAAATATTGTCGATAAAATTACTATATTCGTTACTGCTTAATTTTTTTTGATGATTTGATAGAGTTGCAATTATTATTGTAAAAATAATTAAAAAAATCAATCCTAATACTTTTAAATTTCTTATAATTTTATTTTTAAAATTTATTAACATTTTAGATTGTTTATCGCCTGATTATTAGTTTAGCAGTGCTAAAAAATCAAAAAAAACCCTATAAAATCATCAATTTTTAGTATTTTTTTTAATCATAATTGCTTGATTTCCTTTTATTTTAGCCTATAAGCGTCACACTTTCTCACGAATATTATTGTTAACACAATAGATTAGTGTGGATTATTGGGCTTTTTAGACCCAATTAGCTATTTAAAAAGTAAAAATTTAAGAAGAGAAGTGTGGACGGTTAAGGTTACCAAAATTTGTCGTACACACTTCAACATTATATAAATTTTATTCTTAGAATTTATATAGAAGCTAGTGTGCGCCGTTTTTAAACTTGAGAGTTTGATCATGGCTCAGAACGTACGCTGGCGGCACGCCTAACACATGCAAGTCGAACGAAGTAGCAATACTTAGTGGCAGACGGGTGAGTAACATGTAGGTATCTGCCCTTTGGCCTGGAATAACACGAGGAAACTTGTGCTAATACCGGATAAGTCTTTACGGAGAAAGCTTTATGCACCATTGGATGAGCCTGCACTTGATTAGTTTGTTGGTGGGGTAATGGCCTACCAAGACTGTGATCAATAGCTGATTTGAGAGGATGATCAGCCACATTGGGACTGAGACACGGCCCAAACTCCTACGGGAGGCAGCAGTGGGGAATCTTGCACAATGGAGGAAACTCTGATGCAGCGATGCCGCGTGAGTGAAGAAGGCCCTTGGGTTGTAAAGCTCTTTCGTCGGGGAAGAAAATGACTGTACCCGAATAAGAAGGTCCGGCTAACTTCGTGCCAGCAGCCGCGGTAATACGAAGGGACCTAGCGTAGTTCGGAATTACTGGGCTTAAAGAGTTCGTAGGTGGTTGAAAAAGTTAGTGGTGAAATCCCAGAGCTTAACTCTGGAACTGCCATTAAAACTTTTCAGCTAGAGTATGATAGAGGAAAGCAGAATTTCTAGTGTAGAGGTGAAATTCGTAGATATTAGAAAGAATACCAATTGCGAAGGCAGCTTTCTGGATCATTACTGACACTGAGGAACGAAAGCATGGGTAGCGAAGAGGATTAGATACCCTCGTAGTCCATGCCGTAAACGATGTGTGTTAGACGTTGGAAATTTATTTTCAGTGTCGCAGGGAAACCGATAAACACACCGCCTGGGGAGTACGACCGCAAGGTTAAAACTCAAATGAATTGACGGGGACCCGCACAAGTAGTGGAGCATGTGGTTTAATTCGAAGATACGCGCAGAACCTTACCAACACTTGACATGTTCGTCGCGACTCTAAGAGATTAGAGTTTTCGGTTCGGCCGGACGAAACACAGGTGCTGCATGGCTGTCGTCAGCTCGTGTCGTGAGATGTTGGGTTAAGTCCCGCAACGAGCGCAACCCTCACTTTTAGTTGCCATCATTAAGTTGGGCACTCTGAAAGAACTGCCAGTGATAAGCTGGAGGAAGGTGGGGATGACGTCAAGTCCTCATGGCCCTTACGTGTTGGGCTACACACGTGCTACAATGGTATCTACAACAGGAAGCAAGACTGCGAAGTTAAGCAAATCCCTAAAAGATACCTCAGTTCGGATTGCACTCTGCAACTCGAGTGCATGAAGCTGGAATTACTAGTAATCGTGGATCAGCGTGCCACGGTGAATGCGTTCCCGGGTCTTGTACACACCGCCCGTCACACCATGGGAGTTGGTTCTACCTTAAGGCAAGGTTTTAAACCCTTGACCACGGTATAGTCAGCGACTGGGGTGAAGTCGTAACAAGGTAGCCGTAGGGGAACCTGCGGCTGGATTACCTCCTTTCTAAGGATGAATGAAAGTAAAATTTCATTCTAAATAATATACATCGGTAATGTTGACCGTCCTCATTTCTCTTCTTAAAGTAATGTTTCCTTCTTGTAGGGCCGGTAGCTCAGTTGGTTAGAGCACACCCTTGATAAGGGTGGGGTCGAAAGTTCGAGTCTTTCTCGGCCCACCACACTTAACTGGGGGATTAGCTCAGCTGGGAGAGCGCCTGATTTGCATTCAGGAGGTCAGCGGTTCGATCCCGCTATCCTCCACCAGGAAACATTTAGTTATAAAAACTGTAAATAAATTTAATAATTAATATCAATATCTATATCCGAACATTAGTAATGTTATTAGCTAATGTTCAAAATAAAAATTTGATTCAACACAGAATTTTTTTCTGTGCATAAATCAAGCGTTTAAGGGCGTGTAGTGGATGCCTTGGCACTGAAA
>JACWER010000014.1:27500-35530 GCA_014653385.1 Pelagibacterales bacterium SAG-MED50
ATACCACTGGTGGACCGGTTGTAGCGCCAGCTGCAGTGCCGGGTAGCTAAGTATGGAAGAGATAACTGCTGAAAGCATCTAAGCGGGAAACTCACCTCAAAACAAGTTCTTCCTATAGAGCCGTGGTAGACCACCACGTTGATAGGCTGGATGTGGAAGCGCAGTAATGCGTGCAGCTGACCAGTACTAATAGCTCAATTGGCTTGATTTATGCACTGAAAAAAATTTTATATAGATATCTTAATCAACTTAAAATTTTTGATAAAATTTATTAAAGATTTATTCTTTTATTATTAGGTGAATCTGACTAGATATTTTTTTATGATCTAAAGTTTTTTGCAAATTGTTTTTATATTTTGTGAAGACATAAAAAATTTTAAAAAAATATTTTTGAGTTTTTTATTAAAAAATATTAGAAAAGATTTGTTTAAATCCAACATTTTTATTCCAAACCACCACTCTCCACAGATTTTAAACCATATCTTTTTAGAATATATTTAATGGACTTATAGGTATGTATATGAGCATGTATTATAGCAGAATGTCTTAGGTAATCATTTTGATTACCAAAATCTATCATTTTTAATTTAACTCTACATTAATAGATTTAATTTTTTTCTTTTGTAAAGCATTAATAAAATAAATAGAACAACAACCAAAATCTAGTATTTTAATATTTTTAATTTTTTTCTTTGAGGCTGTTTTTTTAAAAACAAAATTAATTTATTATTTAAGTTCTTAATAAATTTTAATTTGTTGATATAAATTATTAAATATTGTTATATTAAAATTTAGATTTTAATCTATATTAGCTTAGATGAAAAAAAAAATTTTAGATTTTTCCAAAAGACCTTTGGTAATTTTAGAAATGGCTAATAATCACATGGGTGATATAACTCATGCACAAAAAATTATATCAAAATATTCTAATTTAACTAAAAAATTTAGAAAAAATATTGACTTTGCAATAAAGTTTCAGTTTAGGGATTTAAACTCATATATTCACAATTCTTACAAAGATGGCGAAAACAAATATGTAAAAAGGTTTTTAGAGACAAAATTGAGCAATTCAGAGTGGAATAAATTACTTGATTATGCAAAGAAAAACTTCTTTACAATATGTACTCCTTTTGATGAAAAATCGGTAGATAGAATAGTTAGGTTGAACTTTAATTTCATGAAAATTGCTAGTTGTTCAATGGATGAATGGCCGTTATTAGAACATATAGCCTCTAAAACTAAAAAAATTAAATTAATTGCTAGTCTAGGAGGTGGAGATGATCAATCTATTAGAAATATAATCAGTTTTTTTTCATCAAAAAATAATAACATTAAATATTTATATTGTGTAGCAAAGTATCCAACAGATCCAAGTAATTTAAATTTATCTTATTTTAGTTATTTAAAAAAAATTTACGGGGACAAAATTATGGGATTTTCAACACATGAAAACCCAGATGAAGAAATTTCAGTTTCAATGGCTTATGCAATGGGCGCAAGAATTTTTGAGAAACATGTAGCTTTAGAAACTAAAAAATATAAAAAAAATCTTTATTCAGTAAATGTTATTCAATTTGAGAAGTGGCTAAAAAGTTTAAATAATTCAATTCTTAGATTTGGCTCTGTAAATGGTAGAAATAAATTTCTTGAAGAAGAAAAACAAAATCTTTTGATTTTTAAAAGAGGTGTTTATTTAAAGGATAAAACTTTAAAAAACAAAAACGACAAGTTGAAAAAAAATGATTTTTTTTTAGCATATCCTGCAGTAAAGGGTCAATTACTTAGTAATGACATTTCTAAATTTAAAACCTATTATTTTAAATCCAAGATGTCAATCTCAGGACCAATATTAAAAAAAAATCTGATACTCAAAAATGATAGAAAAAATATTGAGGAGATCAGAAATAAAATTTCGCAATTAATAGATATTTCAAAGGTGATAGTTAGAAATGACTCTAAACTGGAGATTTCTCATCATACTGGTATCAAAAATTTTTATAAAATAGGTTTAACTATGATTACAATTCATAATTCAAAGTATTGTAAAAAGCTTCTTTTTTTATTGAACAAACAAAGTCATCCTGAACAATACCATAAGAAAAAACAAGAAACATTTTTTTTATTATTTGGTAAGGTTCGATTAGAATTAATAGATAAGAAAAAAAAATTTGTTAAAATTCTTAAAGCCGGTGATATTTTTACAATTAAACCAGGTGTGATTCATAAATTTTCATCTATTTCAACTCAGGGCTCTGTAATTGAAGAATTGAGCACTTCGAGTTTTAAAAATGACTCATACTATTTAGATAAAAAAATAACAAAAAATAAAAACAGAAAAACTTTTATTTCATTAAATTAATTTTTCAGCCTTTTTTAAATCTTCTAAGCTATCAATTGAAATTTGGTGAGAGTTAACAATATATGTTCCAGTATTTTGTGGTAATTTTTGAAGTCTTTCGACTATATTTTTTTTAAAAATATACGCAACACCATTCCTATAGTATGTTTTATTTAATTGTTGTCTCGCAATTATTTTTTTTGCATTTTTTGAAAAATATTTCAAAAACTCGCCTTTTTTTATAAGTTGTTTGTCTGGATGGTATTTTAAATCAATTTCAGAAATCGTCCATAATGCATTAAAATTTCTATCTATTATTTTTTTTATTGCTTTTTCTACATCTACGTAATTTCTTAATGGTGAAGTTAATTGTAACATCACAATATAATCAAATTTTTTATTAGAGATTTCTTCATATTTTTGTAAGGCATCTTTTAATACTGGCATATCATCCACTCTATCCCCTGAAAGTTTTTTTGATCTTAAAATAAAATTTTCAATATTATTTTTTTTTGCATCTTTAATAATTTTAAAACTATCAGTTGATATAACTGTATCATCAATTATTTTAATTTTTTTTAAAACATTCGACAAAATATTTAGTAAACTTTTTTCTTTAATCTTTTTTAAATTTTTATTTTTGATACCCTTGCTACCACCTCTTGCTGGAATAATTGCTAGTATTTTTTTTTGTTTATACATAAGATCATATACTTTTATTTTTAATAGTTTATGGTTGAAATATTATGAAGAAAAAAATTTTATATGTCTATGAAAAAAGAATTCCTTTACAGCTTAGATCACTAATTAAAAAAAAAATTTTAGGTTATGGCTTTTCTTTTAATCAAATGAATTATCAAACATCATCAAGTCTACAAAAAAAACATTTTTCTAGTGCAGATGCAGTTCTTTTTGCACCAGCACGATTTATCACAACTGATATTATGACAAAAGCTAAAAAAGCAAAAATATTTCAAATTTGGAGTTCAGGTTATGATAAATTTAATTTAGGTGGAGCTTTAAAACTTAATATACCTATTTGTAATAACGGATCTCAAAACTCAATTGCTGTTGCTGAACATGCAATATTACTAATGTTATCGTGCGCAAGAAAACTAATTCATTTTTATGAGAGAACAGTAAATGGTAATTGGAAAAATAATAGTCATGGTTTAGATCTCATAGAAATTAAAAATAAAACAGTAGGCATAATTGGTTTTGGAAAAATAGGTAAAAGAGTTGCTCAGTTGTTAAGTGGTTTTAACGTCAAAATAATTTATTATGACAAAATAAAGCTAAGAAAAAAAGATGAAAAAAAATTTAATGCACAATATAAAAGTATTAACTATTTAGTAAAAAATTCAGACATTATAACTTTGCATTTACATTTGAATAAGAAAACCAAATTTATTATTAATGAAAGTTCATTGAAACTTATGAAAAAAAATCCAATCCTCATTAATGTATCTAGAGCAGAATTAATTGAGCAAAAATCATTAATTAAAGCTTTAAAAAATAAAAAAATTTCAGGTTTTGGAATTGATGCTCATTATATTGAACCAACAAAAAAAAATGACAAACTTCTTAATTTAGAAAATGTAATATCAACTCCACATATTGCAGGATCAACTTATGATACGTATTTAAGAGTTGTTGAGGCGTGTCTTAATAATATTAAATGTGCTTTTAATAATAAACAAAAAATTAAATGGAAAATTAATTAGACTTTTTTAATGCCTTAACTACAATTTTCATTGTTTTTATTCCACTTTTAGCACATAAAATTTCATTATTTATTTTTCCATTATATAATTTAAATAGAAATTCTGCTTCATAAAAAAAATCATCTGATCTTTTTTTCTTAAAATTAAACGTTTTTATTTTATTAAATTTTTTACTAAAAAATTTTATTTGATCGTTAGATTTTTCATAATTATAAATTAATTCAATAAAAAAACTGTCACCAAAAATTTTAACATTTTTTTCAACTGGAAGTGTAGTGAAGTTTTGGTTTATTTGAATAAATTTTCCTTTATTCTCCAATTCTATTTTACTATCATAATCATAGTTTTCTTCAGCATTTTTAATATATTTAACCTTTGATTTAATTAATTTTAATTGATCGATTTTATCATTTAGAAAAAGTTGTCCTAAATTAATAGCATGAGAATGTTCGCAAAGTGATCCCCCTCCAACTTTAGTTTTTGAAAGGTAACTATCAGCTAAAGATTTAAACCATTTGTGTGCCTTTAGAAACCCTGATGTATTCTCTTTAAAGTTAACTTCAATTTTTTTTATGTTTTGTTGTAATTTATTCTTTTTTAAAATTTTCAAAACTTTTTGCGTAGATGGGAACAATCTATGATTATAGCCACATAGAAATACTTTAGATTTATGTGTATTAATTATCTTTTCAAACTTTTTGATTGTTTTTATATCGGGTTCACAAATTGGTTTTTCAATTAAAAACAAGTTCGAATTTTTAATATTTTTATTAATGAGTTTTAAGTGAGTTTTTGGTGGTGAGGAAACTATAATTAAGTCGTAGTTATCGTTATCATTATCTTCTATTTTTTGTATAATATTTTTATTCCAAACTTTATATCTTTTTAAATAAATTTCTTTTTTAGAATTTCTTAGAGACTTTAAGTCTTTATCAGTCATTGTTATTGACTTTGAAAAGTTTCTAAATGCGTAACTTATATGATTACCTGCAGATCCAGATCCAATAATTTTTATTTTCATTATTAGTTAAAGTTATATTAATATCAAAATTAAATAAATAAAAAATGTGTGGATTCGTTGTAATAAAAAAAAATAAATTTTTTAATAAAAAAAAATTTATAAATTCATCAAAACTTCTAAAGCACAGAGGGCCAGATGATTATTCTTTTTATGAAGATAATAACATCTTCATGATTTTTTATAGATTAAGCATTCAAGATATATCAATTCTTGGAAGGCAACCAATGGTTAGCAAAAGTAAAACAAACATAATGGTATTTAATGGAGAAATTTATAATGCATTAGAACTTAGAAAACTGGTAAATAAAAAAAATTTAATAGGAAAGAGTGATAGTGAAATTCTAATTGAACTTTATGAAAGCAAAGGTCCTTCAGTTTTAAAAAAAATAAAGGGAATGTTTAGCGTTGTTATTTATAATTTTAACTCTAAAAAATTTTTTACCTTTCGAGATAGATTTGGAATTAAGCCTTTGTATTATTATAATAAAGATTTCCTTATGTTTTCCTCTGAAATTAAGCCTATATTAAAATATGTGGGTAAAAATTTTTTCAATAAAAATACGATTGGAGATTTCCTTTTTAGAGGTTTTATGGATCATGACGAAAAAACATTTTTTAAAAATATTTATTCTCATTCAACTTCACAACATAAAATCTTCAAAGGTCAAAAAATTTTGCAAACTTCTTCTTTTTGGAAATTAGATCAAAAACACAAAAGTTCAAAAAATATAAAATCTAATCTAAAAAAATTATGGAAGAACTCAATCAAACAACATCTTTTATCTGATGTTAAGTTGGGTGCATTTTTAAGTGGTGGAAATGACAGCACACATATTTGTCAAGAAATGAAAAAACAAGTAGAATATAAAATAAAATCATTTACATACAATTTTAAGGACAACTCAAAAAATAATTATGGAGAATTAGATTTTGCTAAAAAAATTTCTAGTAATCTAAAATTAAAAAATTATTCTTCATCTATAACACCTGAATATATAAAACAAAATATTGATAAATTAGTACTTGATATTGAGTCTCCATTTACATCAATAAGATTATTTGGAGTAAAAAAATTATATCAATTAGTAAAAAAAAAGAAACTTAAAGTAATTTTAGAAGGATATGGTGGTGATGAAATGCTGGCTGGATATGAATACAATAATTTGAGTAAAATTTTTGATGACAATAAAAAAATAAATAAATCAAATATAATTTATAAAATTTTTTCAAAAACTAATATTAAGAGATTTGGTATAAAAAAAATGATAAATTTTATTTATGCTTTAAATTCTCAAGGAAATTTTACATCAGATGGAACACCTTATTTATTTTTTGATCTATTTAATTTAAAATTTTTTAATAAATATTGTAAACAATCAAATATTAAACTTAAATCGGGGAATAATAATTTTTTACAAAGATCACAATTGTTTGATATAAAATTTATTCATTTACCAAGAACACTAAAATATGTTGACAGACTTTCTATGAAAAGTGGAGTTGAGACGCGTGTTCCATATCTTGATCATGAACTATTTAATTTTTGTTTTAATCTTCCGAACGATCAAAAAATTTATAAAAATGTTCAAAGACGTATTTGGAAAAATACGTTTATAAATAAAGATATTTCTTTAAACAAAAGATCAATAGTAGATCCCCAAAGAGAGTGGTTTAAAACCTTTTTAAAAAAAATGTTGATTAATGAAGTAAATTCTCAAAATAAAATTATTAAAAGTTTTTTTAATAAAAAAAATTTAGTCAATTATATTAATAATTATAATAATAGTAAAACACAGACTAGTTTTAATTTATTTCAAATTTTAACCTTAATTAAGTTTATAAAAGTTTTTAATAAAGAGTTTAAAGTTGTTTTATGAAAATGAATTTAAAAAATAAAATATTATTTTTTGCCAAGTAAATGATAAATGACTCCAAAAAAGCAAGTTTTGATTGTGTAAAATTTTAAAAATTAGATTAATTAATTCTTTAAACTTTTTTTTTATAATAATTTAGAATTGTATTTATTATTTTTAATACATTATTATTTTCTAAACTTATATACATCGGCAGCCTTAAAAGTCTTTCGCTTTCAAGAGTTGTAAATTTATCTTCATTACAAAATCTACCAAATTTTTCACCAGCAGGTGTTGAGTGAAGAGGAACATAATGAAAAACAGACATAATATTATTTTTCTTTAAATATTGTATGAGTTTATTCCTATTTTCCAAATCTTTTACTTTAAGATAAAACATGTGGGCATTATGAACACATTCATCTGGAATACTTGGAAACTCAATCAATTTTTTATTTTCAAGCTCTTTTAGTCCGTCATAATATTTTTGCCAAATATTAAGTCTAGACTTATTTATCTCATCAGCTTTTTCAAGATTGCCCCAAAGGTATGCGGCACTTAATTCATTTAAAAGACAATTACTACCAAGGTTTACCCAACTATATTTATCCACCATGCCTCTAAAAAATTGACTTCGATTTGTGCCCTTTTCTCTAAAAATTTCAGCATGATTTTCAAACTTTTTGTCATTTATTATTAATAATCCACCTTCTCCTGCGCTCGTAAAATTTTTTGTTTCATGAAAACTATAGGTTCCAAGATGTCCAATAGTTCCAAGCGGTTTACTTTTGTATGTGCTCATGACGCCATGTGCTGCGTCCTCTATTACAAATAAATCATAACGATTAGCAATTTTCATAATAAAATCCATATCACAGCCTACACCTGCATAATGAACTGTGATAATTGCTTTTGTTTTAGATGTTATTGCTGCCTTAATTTTATTTTCATCGATATTCATTGTGTCTGGACGAATATCAACAAACACAATTTTAGCCCCACGAAGCACAAATGCATTTGCAGTACTTGTAAATGTATAGCTCGGCATAATAATTTCATCACCATTTTTAACATTTATCAAAATTGCCGCCATT
>JACWER010000015.1 GCA_014653385.1 Pelagibacterales bacterium SAG-MED50
AATTATTAAATCTGTGAAATAATTACTCCAAATTAAAGGAGAAAATAATGAATATATTTAAAAAATCTATTTTAACAGTTCTTGCTTCTTTATTAGTTATCGGAAATGTTTACGCTGACAAAATAAAAATTGGAACTGAAGGTGCTTATCCTCCATGGAACTCTAAAGATGCTTCAGGTAATCTTATAGGTTTTGAGGTTGAGCTAGCTCAAGAACTTTGTGCAATCATGAAACATGAGTGTACTATCGTTGAACAAGATTGGGATGGAATGATACCAGCTTTGTTAATGAGAAAGTTTGATGCGATTATGGCTGGAATGTCAATTACAGCTGAAAGACAAAAAACTATTACTTTTTCTCAAGGTTATGCTGACGAAGTAGCGTCACTTGCAGTAATGAAAGGTTCAAGCTTAGAAGGTATGGATACTCCAGAAGGTGTTAATTTAACATTAGGTGGATCTGACGTTAAAAAAGCTCTTAAAACTTTAACAGGTGCACTAGCTGGAAAAACTGTTTGTACTCAAACAGGAACAATTCACCAAAACTTTTTAGAGTCTGGTGATGTAGGAAGTGTAAATGTAAGAACTTACAAAACTCAAGATGAAGTAAACCTAGACTTAACATCTGGAAGATGTGATGTTGCCTTAGCTGCAGCAGTTGCATTTACGGACTATGCCGACAAATCAGGTAAGCCAGTTACATTAGTTGGACCAACTTTTTCAGGTGGTGCATTTGGTAATGGTGTTGGTGTTGGTATTAGACAAGGTGGAGATGATGCGATCGGTAAAAGAGACGCTAAACTTCTAAAAGACTTCAACAAAGCAATTGATAAAGCTCGAAAAAAAGGAATTATTAGCAAACTTGCTATTAAACACTTTGGTTTTGACGCTTCTATGTAATTAATTTCAGATTTGGCGACTATAATATATAGTCGCCAATCTATATGGAACTTCTCGCATTTGGCAAAACTGGTTGGGGCGATGAACTATTTTACGCTACCCTGATGACCATTGCTGTATCGGTTACAGCAATGTTTATTGGATTTTTTTTTGCATTTATATTTACTCCTTTAAAATTATCAAAATATAAATCTCTGAATTTAATTGGAAATTTTTATACAACAGTTATTAGAGGTGTCCCTGAACTTTTAGTAATTTACCTTTTCTTTTTTGGCGGAAGTGGTGCGATAATGTATGTGGCATCAATTTTTGGGTACTTTGAATATATAGAGATAAATGCTTTTATAACTGGCTCAATTGCAATTGGAATTATTTCTGGTGCTTATTCAACTGAAGTGTTTCGTGGAGCAATACAATCAATTGACAAAGGTCAGTTTGAAGCTGCTAAAGTTTTAGGAGTAGGTAAATTTGCACAATTTTATAAAATAATTTTACCTCAAATGTTAAGACTAGCCATTCCTAATCTTAGTAATGTTTGGCAAATTACTTTAAAAGATACATCTCTTATTTCAGTTACAGGATTGGTTGAAATTATGAGACAATCTTATATTGCAGCAGGCTCTACTAGAGATCCATTATTTTTTTACTCATTTGCTGCTGTTTTGTATTTATTGTTAACTTTTTTAAGCATGAAACTAATCAATAGATTAGAAGCAAAATATAGCAGGGGGTATTAATGGATTTTGATTTAATGTTCACTAGTTTCCCTAAATTATTAGGAGCAACTGTCGTTACTTTAAAACTTTTATCTGTTTCTTTATTATTTGGTTTATTTATTGGATTATTGTTTGCAATTTTAAGATTAAACAAAAATATATTTATTAATAAATTTGCTTACGGTTATTCTTATGTTTTTAGAGGAACACCTTTATTGGTTCAGATTTTCATCATTTATTTTGGTTTTGGACAAATTGAATATTTAAGATCAACATTTTTGTGGGTTATTTTAAAAGAACCTTACTGGTGTGCAATCATAGCTTTTACTTTAAATACTGGTGCTTACACCTCTGAAATATTAAGGTCTGCATTTCAAACAATAAAACCAGGTATTATTGAGGCTGGTAAAAGCTTAGGAATATCAAGCAAAATAATATTTTATAAAATACAAATTCCAATTGCCATTAGACAATCATTACCCGAATATGGGAATGAGATAATATTGATGATGAAGGGAACTTCTTTAGCAAGCACCGTTACGTTAATGGACTTAACAGGTGTTGCTAAATATATTATTTCAACAACATTTAAACCAATAGAAGTATTTATTGTTGCAGGTGGAATTTATTTATTTATGACTTTTATCATCCATAACGTTATTAAATACCTAGAAAAAAAATATAGTTTTCAATAATAAAAATGTTCTTATCAGAGAAACAAATTAAAGATTATCAAACAAATGGTGTCCTTATTATTAAAGATATTTTTAAAGAATGGATTGAACCATTAAGAAAAGGGTTTCAAAAAGTTTTAGATAACCCAAGTAAACATGGAAGAGAAAATGTAAATGACGATAACGGTAGATTTTTTGAAGATTATTGTAATTGGGAAAGAATAGAAGAGTTTAAAGATTGTATTTTTAATTCACCTGGTGCTCAGATTGTTGCTGAGGCAACTAATTCTAAATCAGCTCAAATTTTTCATGAACACATTTTTATTAAGGAGCCAGGCACTAATAAAGAAACACCTTGGCATCAAGATATGCCTTATTACTGTGTTGATGGCAATGATACAGGGAGTTTGTGGATACCCCTAGATGAGGTTGATAATAAAAATAATCTTCAATTAATTTTAGGCTCTCATAAATGGTTAAAGTTAATTAGACCAACAAAATGGTCTAATGATCAGCCTTGGTATAAAGATGATACTTCATTTATGAATTTACCTTCGTCAGAAGAATTTAAAAAAAAAATTTTAATACCTGAGTTAAGTTTAGGTGATGCAGTATTGTTTAATTTTAAAACTGTACATGGCTCAACTGGAAATAATACCTCTAAATCTCGAAGGGCATTTTCAATGAGATTTATAGGTGATGATGTTAAGTACATTAATAGAGGAGGGCCAACCTCTCCACCATTTGATGGAATAAACTTAAAGTCTGGTGATTTAATGCGTGAGGATTGGTTTCCCAGAGTTTTTAGTAGTTAGTATACTCTTTTATTTCTTTAATTTTTGATCCCGAATGATTATTTATGTCGAGCTTAATTTTAGCTCGAGTATCATTAAGAAAATGCACATCACGAGATAACCTTATAAAATTTTCTCCAAAGTTTGAGTCTTTTTCACACTTTCTTTTATCGTCTTCAATAATCCACAATTTAGAATTTACATTTTTCAATGCCACAAAAAATTTTTCTAATTTTTCATCTAGTTTAACATTTTTTTCAAGTTCACTTTTTAAAACTTCATATTCATCATTTATAAATTTAAGTTTTTTAGAATCTTTAATCCTATCTTTTTTGATTTCTAAAATTGACATTTTATCAAAAAGTTCACCAACTGATACTTCAACTAGTATTTTGTTCATAAAGTTTTATACTATGTTATGTTGTTTTAAATATGTCTAATATTTTAATTATTAAACATGGGTCTTTGGGTGATATAGCTCAAGCATGTGGTGCAATTCAAGATATTTCTGAAAATCACAGTAATGACGAAGTTCATTTGCTAACAACAAAACCATATTTTGATTTATTTAAAAAAAATCCCCATATTTCAAATGTTATTTTAGATAAGCGGTTATCAAGATTAAACTTCATCTACTTATATTCATTGATGAAAAATATTAAGAAATACAAATTTTCTAAAGTTTATGATCTACAAAACTCAAGCAGAACAACATTTTATAAAAATATATTATTTCCTAAAGCACCAAAAGAAATATGGTCATCTACAGAAACCACATTACCTAAAGGAACTAAAAAAGATGATTTTGATAAAGACTCAGTTTTATCTAGATTTGATCATCAATTAAAAAGTTCTGGTATTAATACCAATCATACTTTAAGCCCTGATTTTTCATGGAGCCCATCAGATATATCACAAATAAAAAATTATCATCAATTGGACCAATATATTGTTCTTTTTCCTTTTTGTTCCCCTCATTTAACCTCTAAGAAGTGGCCTTATTACAATGATTTAATTTCTATGATTAATGAAAAATCAGACAATAAATTTAAAGTAGTTATAGCCCCTGGTCCTAGTGAAATTAAAGAAGCATCAAGTATTAATGCACTTTGTGTTTTAGATAATGGTAAAGCATTAGATATTTCTCAGTTAGCAGCACTAATTAAAGATAGTTCGTTTGTAGTTGCTAATGATACTGGGCCCGCTCATATGACAGCTCATTTAGGATCAAAAGGAATTGCTTTATTTGGCTCTCACACAACTCCTTTTAAAGTAAGTATTGAAAGAGAGAATTTTAAAGCAATACAAGTCCCAGAACTATCTAAGCTGTCAGCAGAAAAAGTTTTTGAAAGATTTTCTGAGATTATTTCCTAATTTTTTCTAATATTCTTAAAAATATAGGAACTGTGAAAAGTATAAAAAGTAATCTTATTATATGATGAAATGCTACAAAGTCTGGATCTAAATCAAAAGCAATTGCTATAACAGCTACCTCATAAATTCCACCTGGACTAAAAGATAATATTAAAGTTAAAATATTAGTATCAACAAAGAAAGTTGCAACATATGCAGCAAGCAAACCTAGTAAGACCAATATAGTTGTAGCAACTATGCTATGTAATGAATTATTGGCAATTTCTTTAACAGTTTTTTCAGCAAACCTACATCCAACAGAAGAACCAAGTATTAAAAGACAAAAATTAATTGATGCATCAGGCAATTTGTATGAGGCAATATCTGTAATTTGTAATAATCCACTAGCAAATAGCGTTCCTGATAATAAAGCTGCGGGAACTCTAATCTTATCAAAAACAAAAATAAAAAATAAAGATGCAATGATAAGTAAAATTAGATTTAGATGATTTTGACCCATATAATCAAAGTTATCTAATAGAAATGCTTCTGAACTAGTGTTATTAACAATGATAAATGGAATAACTGTTATGATTATAATTAATCTTATTAAATGTGATGTTGCCACTTGAGATAAATCAGTTTTTTCATTTTCTGCTAAAATCATTAATGGACCTAAAGCACCTGGTGCTGAAGAAAATATCGAGGCCTTTTCCCCATAGGCTGCATATTTTTGTAAATATTTTGAAACAATTAAAATGCAAGCAATAATGT
The DNA here is from genome assembly GCA_014653385.1 of Pelagibacterales bacterium SAG-MED50. GTDB lineage: Bacteria > Pseudomonadota > Alphaproteobacteria > Pelagibacterales > Pelagibacteraceae > Pelagibacter. The sequence goes on from JACWER010000015.1 coordinate 5,211, forward strand.
AGATAAGCATTATAGCTGATGTCCAAATCCAATTAATCATCTGATTAAAAAGATTTTGATCAATATAGTTACCGATATGTAGTCCAAGGATAATTAAAATTGAACTTAAAGCTATTTTAGGCATTACAACTTTTAATCCAGCTAATGCAGCAATAGATGTCACAATCATGGGGCCCAACATCCAAGCTAAAGGAATATTGAAATAGTCAGCAACTATCGCACTAGGAATTGAAATTAAGATTACTGAAATAAACTTTTTAGAAAAAAGTTGTTTAAAACTTGAATAATAAAAAGTAACTTTAGACTCGTTCATAATCAGCTCTTCTATCACCACTTTGAAAAAAAATAATAGAAAAGAAGTTAGCAAAAAAAGTGAATTATAATTTTTTTTAATAAAATTTATTAATAGTAAATGATGAGTTTTTATCTCAATAATTAGAATCAACCATTAGTTGAATGATAATATTATAAGTTGCATTAATATTTATAGTGTAATTTACTGTGTTTTTTAAATTAGAGAGGGAAAAATAATGAAAAACTTAAAAAGAATAGTTTCAGTATTATTTTCAGCAATCCTATTATTCTCAGCAACTACAACTAGTTCAATTGCGATTGATAAAATTCACTTCGTAATTGGTGGTGGTGCTGGTGGTGGTTGGGATGGAACTGCTAGAGGTACTGGAGAAGCTTTGACAAAAGCTGGTATGTTAAAAAGTGCATCATTTGAAAATATGTCAGGTGGTGGTGGTGGAAAAGCATTAGCTTTCATGATTAATACTAAACCTGCAAATACAGTTTTAGTTCAGTCTACGCCATTAGTTTTAAGATCAATCACTAGACACAAAGGTTATGTAAAAGGTAGTGGTACTTTATCATATAAAGATGTTGTGCCGATCGCTGGTGTAATCGGTGACTATGGTGCGATTGCTGTTGCAAAAAACTCACCTTACAAAAACTTTAAAGATGTAGTTGATGCATATAAGAAGAATCCAAGCTCAATCAAAATGGCTGGTGGATCAGTAAGAGGAAGTATGGACCATTTAATTGGTGCTTTAGCTTTCCAAGCTGCTGGTGCTAATCCAAATGATGTAGCTTACATTCCTTATGATGCTGGTGGAAAAGCGTTAGCTGGACTTTTATCTGGAGAAACACAAATTATCTCTACAGGTTTAGGTGAGTTGATGGGTGCAAGAGATCAAGTAACAATTATTGGTATTACTGCTCCTTCAAGAGTTTCTGATGCTCCAGATGCACCAACTCTAAAAGAACAAGGATACGATGTACAATTCGTTAACTGGAGAGGATTTTTTGGCCCTCCAGGTATGAGTAGTGCAGATAAAAATGCAATTGCTAAAATGCTAGGCGATGTACAAAAAACTTCTGAATGGGAAACTGTTAGAGCAAGAAATGCTTGGGTTAATATTTACAATCCAGGTGATAAGTTTGTTTCTTTCTTAGAAAAACAAACAGAAGAAATGACAGCTCTTATGAAGAAATTAGGAGTTATATAATCCTTAGGGTTATTTAAAAATTAGAGCAGTGAATATAAATACTACAAAAATTATATCACTGCTCTTTTTTATTTTTTCAGCATTTTATTTATATACTGCTTACCAAATTCAAGTTTTTGCATTTGATGAAAATGCACCTTTTAATGCCAGAACATTTCCAATTTACTTAGGTTATGCTGGTTTATTTTTTTCAGGATTAAAATTAATCTTACCTGATCCAAATACAATTAAAGTAGAACACAAAACTCTAGAATATAAAAAGACTGCAATCTTGGTCTTAATTGCAATTATATATGGAGCAACTATTTTAAAAGTTGGTTATTTTTTAACGACTTCTTTCTTTTTAATGGGGTCATACTATTTTTTAGGTGAGAGAAGATGGATTTTAATGTTTATGCTATCTTTTCCATTTGTTGCAGCATTTATGTATTTATTACATGGTGTTCTTGACATCTATCTTAGAGATCCATTTTTAAAGTTGATTGGAGTGATGGGATGATTGAAGGAATTTTAATTGGTCTAACAACAGCTTTAACTTTCCAAAATATATTTATGGTAATGATAGGTTGTTTTTTTGGAACAATTATTGGAATGCTTCCTGGTCTTGGACCAATGACAGCAATTGCTTTAATGATACCTATTACATATGGTTTTGATCCTGCAACAGGATTAATTTTAATGGCTGGTGTTTATTATGGTGCTGTATTTGGTGGTTCAACTTCTTCAATATTACTAAATGCACCAGGTGTTCCTGGAACTGTAGCAACATCATTTGATGGTTACCCAATGGCACAACAAGGAAAAGCCGGAAAAGCATTAGCTATAGCAGCCTGGAGTTCTTTTGCAGGCGGAACACTTGCTGCAATTTATTTATTGTTTTTAGCACCGAGTTTATCAAAAGTAAGTTTGTCGTTTAGATCACCAGATTATTTTGCTCTAATGATTTTAGGGTTAACAGCTATAGCTGCTTTTTCATCAAAAGGTCAATTTATTAAAGCAATGATGATGGTAGTTCTTGGATTAATGTTAGCTTCAGTTGGTCAAGATAGCTTGTCTGACATTACAAGATTTACATTTAATAATATGAATTTAACAGATGGCATAAGTTTTGTTCTTGTGGTGATGGCAACTTTTGCAATGAGTGAAGCCTTAACAATTATTTTAAAACGTAATGATCCAACAGCTGCTGCAAAACAAGTGTCTTTAACTGAACTAGGTTCAATTAGAATTAACAAAGAGGAAAGAGCTAAGATGTTAAAAACTATTCCTCGAACATCAATAATTGGTTTTATAATTGGAGTTTTACCTGGAGCAGGAGCTACTATTGCATCATTCTTGGCTTACGGAATGGAGAGAAATTTAGTTAAAGACGAAGAAAAAGAAAAGTTTGGAAAAGGCAGTGTTCATGGATTGGCTGCGCCTGAGACCGCAAATAATGCAGCTTGTTCTGGTGCATTTGTTCCATTGTTAACTTTAGGTATACCAGGAAGTGGAACTACTGCTGTAATGTTAGGTGCTCTATTAGGTTTTGGTATTCAACCAGGTCCAAGACTCTATATGACTAATCCAGAAATTTTCTGGTCTGTTATAATGTCGATGTATATTGGAATGGTAATACTTCTTATTCTAAACTTACCTTTAATTCCTTATATTGCTAGAATTCTAGCTGTACCTAAAAACTACTTAATTCCACTTATTTTATTTTTTTCAATTACAGGAATTTATGTAATGTCATTTAACAATTTTGATATTTATTTAATGATAGGAATTGCTGTAGTTGCAACATTTATGCGCTTATATGATTTTCCAATGCCTCCACTTATTTTAGCTTTTGTGCTTGGTGGATTGATGGAGGAAAATTTAAGAAGATCTTTATTGTTAAGCGATGGTTCTTGGACTTTTTTATGGGACAGAACTCTTACAGCTTGTATACTGGCTACTACAATCCTTATTGTTGGATGGCAAATTTATAAAACATTTAAGAAAAAAAATTAATTCTTTATATCTACTCTTTTTCTAATTATTTCTTTGTCTAGCTTCATTTCTCTATAAGAAATTATTAGGACACCAGTAAATATTATAAGAGCACCAATCCAAGTATAAAGATCTGGTATTTCATCAAATACAAAATATCCAATTATAGATGCAAAAACTAAATTTAAAAATGAGTAGGGTTGAGTCATACTTACATCAACTAGTTTAAATGCATGGTTGAGAGTTAAATGTAATACTGTTCCACACATTGCAGCTAAGATTAAATATATGAATGTTTTTATACTTGGCATCTCCCAAAAAAATAAAACAATAAAGAAGCTAAGTAGGCTCATAAAAATAGATTGATAAGCTAGAATAGTTATCGCACTATCATCTTTGGAAATTTTTTTAGTTATAATTATATTAATTGACCAAAGTAATGCTGAAAATAAAACCATATAAACTCCAATAGATATATCTACAAAACCAGGACGAATAATTACCAACATTCCACTAAAACCAAGTATTAATGCTAAAGTTCGATATATGTAGATCTTTTCTCCTAAAAAAAATACCGCAAGTATTGTTACAATTAAAGGAACAACAAAAGATATTGCAGTAAGTTTTTCAATAGGAAGTAGTACTAAGGCAGAAAAATACAAAAGCATTGCCGGTAAACCAAGTATTGCTCTTAAAAAATGTTGTTTAAGATGAGTTGTTTTAAGTACAGCATCTTTCTTTTTAATTATGTAAGGTAAAATAAGTACTAATCCTAAAAAAAATCTAAAAAAACCAGCCACATAAACATTAACATCTTCTTGAGCTATCTTTAAAAAAGAAAGCATTACAGTTCCAAAAAAAACAGAAGTGATTATTAAAAAAATAGCTAATTTGTTATTGGACATTAACAAATGACTATAAGTATAACTGAAGTATAAACAATCTTAGTTTAGGATATCTTTATATTTTTCAATTATATTGGACCAATAGAACTTAGTAACGAAGTCTTTTGCATTTTTTCCATACTCTAGATGTTTTTTATTTTCTAATATGGAGTTTATTGATGAATAAATTTCGTCTAAATTATTACCATCACAAATTAAACCTGTTTTTTCATGCTCAATAGCATCAGATGCACCACCATCTTTGCCTCCAATGGAAGGAATACCATATTGAGCGGCCTCAGTATAAGCTATGCCAAATCCCTCGACTGAAGATTTATAGATACCAGAAGGCATGACAAATATATTTGATTTAGCTACTAAAGCATTTTTTAATTCATCGCTTATATCCTTGAAAAACATTACCTGACCTTCTAAATCTAATTCTTTAACTAAGTTTTTAATATTTTCTTCTTCATCACCGTAACCAACACAAATATAGACAATATCAGGATAAATCTGTTTTAGATTTCTTAAAGCCATTATTACCTTTTCATGATTTTTTCTCTTATCAAATCTTGAAACCGTAATTAATCTTGGTGTTTTTACTTTAAGTAAACTTTCAACTTTATCTAATGATTTTTTATCAAGATCTTTTATTGGATCAATTCCAGGGTTAATAACAATAATTTTATCTTGATCTACCCCAAGTTCTATCGCTAAATTTTTAGTATATTTTGAATTAGCAATTACTTTTTCAACATTATTTAAAACTTTTAATATGCGTTTATTAATACCTGATCCTTTGGCATGATTAATTTCTTTACCATGGATTAAGCAATATTTATTTTTATTAGTTTTTAAATGTTCTAAACTTTTCCAGTGGTCGGCAATAATCCCTTTAACTTTACTTTCTTTAACAAACTCATCAATTAGATAAGCTTTTCTATACTTTCTTAGTAATTTAGGCCCACCAACTCTTTCAATAGAAAATGAAGCTTGCTCATCAAAAGATTTATGGTCTTCAATATAATCAGCAAATACTTTAATCATAAAGTTTTTTGAAAGTTCTCTTGCAAGTCCCCACATTAAGCTTTGCATTCCTCCAAGTTCAGGTGGGAAAGATATAGTAACAAATAGATACATTAATCATATTTCCATTTGATACCACAACCAGCACTAGGAGTTTGATCTTTTGGTCCACTGCCAGTTTCAGCAACTTGCCTCATAGCTTTTAGTAAATCACTTTCTCCATCTTTTACTGGAATAAAATTTTTAAGTTCTCTCAATCTACCTCTGTATTGAAGTTCTAAATTTTTATTATAGCCAAAAAAATCTGGAGTACATACAGCATCATAGGATTTAGCAATTTCTTGTGTTTCATCATGCAAGTAAGGAAAATTGAAATGATTTTCATTTGAAAATTTAATCATATTTTCAAATGAGTCTTCTGGATAATTTACGAAGTCATTAGAACATATTGCAACTGAGTTAATTCCAATTTTTTTTAATTCATTACAATCCTCAACAATTTCTTTTGTAACTGCTTTCACATAGGGACAATGGTTACAAATAAACATTATTAAGGTACCGTTTTTACCTTTGATATCATTTAAGGAAATGATTTTATTTTCAGTAGATTTTAATTCAAAGGGTAAAGTTTTTTGACCAAAATCGCATATTGGAGTTTGAACTGGCATACTGTAATAATATATAAATTATGTTCTATGATTTAAAAGATAAAAAACCTCAAAACTCTGGTGAAAATTGGGTGGCTCCAAATGCAACAATCATAGGGGACGTTACATTAGAAAAAAACTCTAGTATTTGGTTTAACGCAGTTTTACGCGGAGATATTGAAAATATTTACATTGGTGAGGGGTCTAATATTCAAGACGGTAGTGTTTTACACACTGATCCGGGCTGTCCTTTAAAAGTTGGAAAAGATGTAACTGTAGGCCATCTAGTTATGCTTCATGGATGCACTATAGGAGATAATAGTATGATTGGTATTGGAGCTGTAATTCTAAATAAGGCAAAGATTGGAAAAAATTGTATCATTGGAGCAAAAGCATTAATTACTGAAAATAAAGTAATACCTGATAATTCGTTGGTGGTTGGTTCACCAGGTAAAATAATCAGGGAAGTAACAGAAGAAGAAAAAAAATCAGTTTTAGAAAATACTAAACACTACCAAGATAATTGGAAAAGATATTCTAAGTCAGTATTTTAATTAATGAGTAATAAATTTAAAATTGGTATCGATTATGGAGGTACCAAAATTGAAGGAATTCTTTTAAACGACAGTGGAGATCAAATAGAGAGAAAAAGATACTCTTACGAAAAAAATTATTTATCAGGAATTGAAACAGTAAAAAAACTCGTAGATGAATTTGATAAGTTGAGTAATCAAATTTGTACAGTTGGTGTAGGAATACCAGGATTTTCTTCTAGGGACACAGGATTGGTGACAAATGCTAATTCTATGTGGTTAAACGACAAACCATTTAAAAAGGATTTAGAAATTGCACTTAACAGAAAAGTAAAGTTAATGAACGATGCGAATTGCTTTACTTTGTCAGAAGCAGTTGATGGTGCCGGAAAAGATTATCAATCTATTTTTGGAATAATAGTTGGCACTGGCTTTGGTGGAGCACTTTCATATAAAAAAGAAATTATTGAAGGAGCTAATCAAATTGCAGGTGACTGGGGACATCAGCCTCTTCCTTATCCAACTAAAGAGGAGATTGAAACAAAAATCAATTGTCCATCAATGAATTGTGGGAGAGCTTTATGCGCAGAACAATTTATGTCGGGTATTGGTTTTAAAGATGTGTTTAATCAAAAAAATAATACAAATTTTTCATCAGAAGAAATTGTGCAACTTGATTTAGATGGAGATCCTAAGGCTAATTTAGAATTAAGTTTATATGAAGACAGAATGGCAAGATTAATGGTAGTGATGATAGGTATTTTTGATCCTGATGCTATTATTCTTGGAGGAGGAATGTCTAATATAGATAGACTTTATAAAAACATTCCAACGTTGATACCCAAATATACTTTTTCTAACAAAGTAATAACAAAAGTAATAAAAAATTTTCATGGAGACTCAAGTGGAGTTAGAGGTGCTGCTTGGCTTTGGAATCATGTATAGTATTTAAAAAAAGGAGAGAAAAATGTCAGCAGGTTATGTAATTGCACAATTAAAAGTAACAAATCCCAAAAATTACAAAGAGTATGTAGCTAAAGTTTCAGAGGTAGTTAAAAAATATGATGGGGAATATCTCGTTAGAAATGGCGAATATCAAGTTGTTGAAGGGGAAGATAATTTTCCAAGATTAGTCATTATTAGATTTCCAAGTTATGAAAGAACTTTAGAGTGGTATCATTCAGATGAATATAAGCCTGTAAAAGATATACGTTTACAAAATTCTGAAGGCAGCAACATCATAGTTAAAGGGATATAAAAAAAACTGCAATAAATGAATGATATTTTAAGTATTGTAGTTGCGGGTATATTCTCTTGTATCATTCTAGACGTTCTTGGATATTTATTGAAATTGATTGGAATTCCAGAGCCATCATGGGGAATTGTAGGAAGATGGACTTATTATATGATTAGAAATAGAGCTTTTTATAATCCTAAAATTATTGATATGCCGAAATTTAAACACGAAATCTTTCTTGGGTGGATTTTTCATTACTACATATCATTATGTTGGGCAGTTATTTATTATTTTGTCTTCATAATACTTGGATTAAATATGTCATATTTTTCTGGTCTAATTTTTGGAGCTACTACTACATTGGCACCATTATTGATATTCATGCCTTTTACAGGTCAGGGCATCTTTGCTTCAAATACTGAAAACCCAACAAAAACGTCTTTTGTTTTTTTAATTAGACATTCACTTTATGGTCTTGCCATGTTTGAAGGATTTAGATGGTTTATATAATATCAATAGATTAAAATTTAAAGAATGAGTAATTATTCAAAAAAAGATTTAGATTTTTTTGCAAATAAAACTTTAGAAAATTATGATAATAAAAATCCAAGCATAATTTTTAAAGATAATATTAAAATAACTAATGAAGATGCTCTAATTATACAATCAAATGTTGCAAGACTTAGAGATAAGAGGGGTGAGGAAATCATTGGTTATAAAATTGGTTGTGTGTCAAAAGATACTCAAAAGAAAATGGGATTTACCCAACCTGCTTGTGGATATCTATGGAAAAGCGAATTGTACACAAGTGGTATTGAGCTAAATAAAAAAGATTATACTAACCCAGCAATGGAAGCAGAATTTGGTGTTATTTTAAGTAGAGATATTAAGCCTGAAATTTCTTCTTTTGATTATATATTAGAGTCGATTGAAGGAATTTATCCTCTAATAGAAATTCATAATCTAGTCTTTCATGGTATCGAGCCATATGGCGCTGAACTATTGGCAAATAATGCAATACATGCTGGTGTGGTCTTGGGATTAGAAAAAAAATTACCTACGAATAAATTAGAAACAGATCTCAAGCTCATTTATGATAATGAAATAATCGACACTTGGGTAAATAAAAAATGGCCTGTTGATATGCTTTCAGAAGTAAATTGGCTAGTTAAAGAGCAAGCTAAAAGTAATAATTATTTAAAAAAGGGTGATTTAATTTTAACTGGTGCTTATGGTTTTCCAGTTCCAATAAATGACAAAAAAATAATTGAAGTTACATCTTCAGCTTTTGGTGGGGTAAAAGCCATATTTAACTAAGCATTTTATTAAAAATATTCCTAATAATGAGGTGGCTTTTTATCCTCTTTATCAATACTTGAAACAATTTCACCATCCATGTCTTCAATTCTTTTATTTAAATTCGTAATTTCATTTTTTAAATCCTTAATTTCTTTTTGTTGAGAATACAGTTCTTTACTTATTTGAGATATTTCTTGTTGAAGAAATGTAATTTGTTCTTCTAATTTTTTAACTAAATTTTCCATAAAAAAATTACTAAGGAACTAGCCAGTGTTCTTTATTGTTCTGTAAATCAAATCTTGCTCTTCGATGACCTTTGGCTGCCAAATAGAGCCACTCAATTGATTTTATTTTGCACTGAATAACAGTAAAGTTTTTATAACCTTCTTCGCTTTGTTCTTTTGTGTAATCAAAGTTATCAAGCTCAGGTTTTAATCCCGAAGTTGGAATATCAGATTTTGTTCCAGGCCCATTATCTACCAAGTAACATTTTCTAGATATGTGTTGTGTTTTAGACCAAGATTCTTTTGTAACTTCATTTTCGTGATTAACAGTACATTCTACTTTTAGTCTTACCTGTATTTTTTCTTCCTTATCATAGAATAACATAGCAGCATTTTGATTAGTTTTTAACTTTGAAATTTTATCTGACCTAATATCACTGTGATATTGAACAAAATTATTTGTTTCATCTGCTTTTCTAAGAACAACTATCCGACCATCAAATTCAGATTGATTTCCACAAATAAAAACTGGTATTCTAAATGGTGAACTTCTATCTTTGACCGCATTAGTTAACATTGACCAAATTTTATTTTTGATCTCAGTAAAGTCCTCGTAATAAGGAACGTTATCAGTCACTAATATTATTTTTTCTTTTTTAATAGAGCAATTAAGCTTGAACTATCCCAACGGTTTCCACCCATTTCCTGAACTTTTGCGTAGTAACCATCAATTAATTCAGTAATTGGAACTGGAGAGCCATTTTTTTTAGCCTCTTCAATAACTATTGCTAAATCTTTTCTCATCCAATCAACAGCAAAACCATAATCGAACTTATCATCGGTCATAGTTCGATATCTATTTTCCATTTGCCAAGATTGTGCAGCACCTTTTGATATAGTTTCCATTACTTTATCCATATCTAATCCAGCATTAATTCCAAAGTTAATAGCTTCAGACAAACCTTGAACAGCTCCAGCTATACACATTTGGTTCATCATCTTGGTTAATTGTCCACTTCCAGTAGCGCCAATTAATTTTACCTTTCTACTATAGCAATCAATAACTGGTTGAGCTTTATTAAACACATCTTCATCACCGCCGACCATTACAGTTAGTATTCCACCTTCAGCTCCAGCTTGACCACCTGAGATAGGCGCATCTAAAAAATCAAACCCTTTATCTTTTGCAGCTTTATATAGTTCTCTAGAAATTTCAGCTGATACCGTAGAGTTATCAATGTAAACACAACCTTCTTTTGCAGTATTAAATAATCCGTTTTCTCCAAGAGAAACTTCTCTTAAATCATTATCATTTCCAACACAGGTAAAAATAAAATCGGCACCCTCAGCAGCTTTTGCAGGTGTATCAGCTTTTGAGCCTTTATATTCTGTAATCCATTTATCAGCTTTAGCAGCTGTTCTATTATAAACAGTTACATTGTGACCAGCTTTTGATATATAACCAGCCATTGGATAACCCATGACGCCAAGACCTATGAAAGCAACATTACAAGACATAATTTTTATTTCCTATGTTTAATAGTTTGAAGTTTAAAGTAATTCTTTTCGGATTTATTTTTACATTTTTTTCTAGCTTTGGACAGAGTTATTTTCTTGGTCTATTTAATTCCAGTATTAGAGAAGCGTTATCTATTACCCATGGACAATTTGGCTCAATTTATGCTTCTGCTACTTTGTGCAGTAGTCTTTTATTAATATGGGTTGGAAAAAAAATTGATGATGTAAATATTTTTAAATTTGCTTTTTTTGTAACTCTTTTGTTATCTTTTGCTTGTTTTTTCTTTTCAAGAATAACATCAGTTTTTTTATTGTTTGTAGCAATTTTTTTAATGAGATTTTCAGGTCAGGGAATGATGTCTCATACAGCATCAACCACTATTTCAAGATACTTTACCAGAACCAGAGGTAAAGCTTTAAGTATCAGTTGGTTTGGTCTTTCATCTGCAGAATTTATTATGCCTGTATTAATGGTTTATTTGTTAACAATCATAGATTGGCAAAATCTTTGGCTTATTTTTTCTATAACTGTTTTAATAGTTTTGCCTATTGCATCATTTTTTTTAATTAAAAATTTAAATTTAGACTCAAGAGAAGCTAACAATGCAAATATTAAAGAAGTTGAAATAAAACAATGGAAGAGAATAGAGGTAATAAAAGATTATAGATTTTATATTATTAGCTCCAACATGTTAGCAATGCCTTGGATATTTACTGGCTTTGCTGTTTTCCAATCTTTTGTTCAAACTTCAAAAGGATGGGGACCATTTGTTATCGCTCAATCATTTATGTCTTATTCAGTTTTTTCTGTGCTAACTTTATTTTTATCAGGCTTTTTAATTGATAAGTTTACAAGTAGAAAATTACTAATTTATATGAATATTCCACTTTTATTATCTGTAATAGTTCTATTCTTCTTTGATACACCAGTTACAGCTTTTGTATTTTTAGGGTTAGTAGGGATATCTAATGGATTTGCTAATATACTAGGATCTTCTACTTGGGCTGAGTTATATGGAGTTAAATATCTAGGATCCATTAAAGCTCTAACTACTGCACTGATGGTGTTTGCTACTGCCTTTGGAACTGCTTTGTTTGGATATTTGATAGATATAGGTTTTACAGTGGGTGATATAGCAGTTGTATCAGGCACTTATATATTCATCTCTTTAATCTTACTTTTTTTTGTAAGAAAAAAGCTCAATCCTGTAATAATTTAAAAAACTCTTGCATTTTTAAAGTCTGAGGTATAAATAATCGCCCATGGCAAGAGTTACAGTAGAAGATTGTATAGATAAAGTAGATAGCCCATATGAATTAGTGTTAGTTGCTAAAGAAAGAGCTACTCAATTAAATTCAGGCATTGAGCCAACTTTGGATAGAGATAATGATAAAAATACAGTTATTTCTTTAAGAGAAATTGCAGAAGAAAAAATTAAAGTTTCAGATTTAACTGAAAGTGCTGTTTATAAGCTAAGAAAACATGTTGAACAAGTTGATGATGGTACTGAAGATGATGAAGAAATTGGTGATGATTTTGAAAACATGTACAAAGGTGAAATTTCAAAAAGTGGTACTCCAATTTTACCATCTAAGAGAGCGAGAAAAACTCCAGAAAAAATTCAAGTTTCTCAAGAAGATTTGGCTGAATTATCAGAGACAGCTAAACCAGATGTTGATGTTTCAGCAGGTGAAGAAACAATGAACGAGCAAGGTGAAGTTTCTCTAGAAGAAGTTTCAGAACAAGAAAATCAAGAAACTGAAGTAATCACAGAAGATACCAACAGTTAATCAACTAAATTCTTCTAAAATTTTTTCCCTGTGTTCGTCTAAATCTGGAATATCTCCTCTAGTAGATTCATCTTTATAAGTTGACATTTTAATTGGATTACCTGCAAGTTTAAAATCACCAATAACTTTATGATATGCTTTAACGATCATGTTTCTTGATTTAACTTGTGGATTTTCTACTGCTTCTTTAATATTATATATTGGTCCACAAGGAATTTTCTCTCTCTCCATTTGAGACACCCATTCAGAAGTAGTCTTAGATGAAAGTTTTTTTTCTAAGATTATTTTAAGTTCCTCCATATTTTTTGATCTTAAGGAATTAGAATTAAATCTCTCATCATTAAATATTTGAGAAATTTCTAAAATATTGCAAAGTTTTTCAAATAATTTATCATTTCCAGCAGCAATTATAATGTAACTGTCTTTAGTTCTAAAAGCTTCAAAAGGTGCTATAGCTGGATGTCTTGATCCCATAGGTTTTGGAATTTCATTTTTAGATAAATATCTAGCTATCGCATTTTCAAGTATTGCAATTTGGCAATCTAGCATTGAGACATCAATAAACATTCCTTTACCAGTTTTTTGTCTATCGTATAGAGCAGCATTTATTCCTATAGTTGTAAACAATCCAGCTGTAATATCTCCGATTGAAGTTCCAACTCTAGTTGGTTCTGAATCAGGGTGTCCAGTTACACTCATTAATCCGCCCATTCCTTGCACAACCATATCATAAGCAGGTAATTCTCTTAATGGACCAGTCTGACCAAATCCAGATGCTGATGCATAAATTAATTTAGGATATTTTTTACAAACATCTTTCCATCCATATCCCCATTTTTCTAATGTACCAGGTTTGAAATTTTCAACTAAGATATCTGCTTTAGCTAAAATCATATCAAAAATTTTTTTATCATCAGTATTTTTTAAGTTTAGAGCAATACTCTCTTTACCTCTATTTAAAGACATAAAGTATGCCGAGTAATCATCCACAAAGGGTCCAAATTTTCGTGAGTCATCCCCAGTCTCTGGTGCTTCAACTTTAATTACTCTTGCCCCTAAATCTGACAACATCATTGTACAGTATGGACCTACAAGTACTCTTGTAAGGTCAAGGACTAAAAGGTCTTTTAATGGTCCATTCATAAATATATACGATTATTCTACTTAGTAACTTTTATCAATATTTTTTATTAAATGAAGTATAAAATTAATAATTTACATATAAAGAGATTGTAAATTTTTTTTTAATTTGTAACTTTATTTCTTAATTAAATAATAATTATAATTTCTAAATACTAATTAAAATATGAATAGAAAAATTTCAGTTGCACCCATGATGGATTGTACAGATCGTCATGATCGTTATTTTTTAAGATTAATGAGTAAAAACGTAATGCTTTATTCAGAAATGGTAGCAACCAAATCAGCTATACATGGAGATAGAAAAAAAATTTTATCTTTTAGTCCTGAAGAAAAACCTTTAGCACTTCAAGTTGGTGGCTCAGACAAACATGAGTTAGCAGAGGTCTCCAAAATTGCTGAGGACATGGGCTATGATGAAATTAATATAAATCTTGGTTGTCCAAGCAAAAAGGTTCAAAAGAATATGTTTGGAGCATGCTTAATGAAAGAACCTGATTTAGTCGCTGAGTGCATTCATGCTATGGTAAACTCATGCAAGATACCAGTAACAGCTAAAACAAGGATTGGATTTGATGATACAGAAGATTTTGACTATCTAAATAAATTTATTCACAAAATGAGAGATGCAGGCACAAATACTTTTATTTTACATGCAAGAAAAGCTATGCTTACTGGATTGTCCCCAAAACAAAATTTAAACATTCCAAAGTTAAATTACAAAATGGTCTATGATATTAAAAAAGAAAATCCTAAATTAGAAATTATTATTAATGGGGGTATCTCTAGAATAGAAGAGATAAATGATCATTTAAATTCTTGTGATGGAGTGATGATTGGTAGATCCATCTATCAAAATCCTTACTCATTGGTAGAAATTGAAAAAGAAATATTTAAAACAACAAACAACCCAACCAGAGAGGAGGTTGCTAAAGAACTATTAGAATATTTAGATAAAGAGGTAAAACTAGGAACAAAAGTAAACCATATCATGAGACATGCAGTAGGTTTGTATCATGGTCAAATTGGTTCTAAAGACTGGAAAAGATATTTAAGTGATAACATGATGGCAAGAGACTCAGATTTCCAAAAAGCTAAACACATCATGACAATTGTACAAAATAATGAAAAAGCTAACCAAGCTAGCTCATAATGGATGTTCCTAATTACAATGAAATAATTGATTTATTATTAGTGTTATCAATTGCAGCTGCAATTGCTGGATTTATGGCAGGTCTTTTAGGTGTGGGTGGTGGAATTATTATCGTGCCTGCTTTGTATTATGCTTTTACTATTTTAGAATTTGACTTAGTTACAAGAATGCATCTTTCGGTTGGAACTTCTCTAGCAATTATTATTCCAACCTCAATAATTTCTACTAAAACTCATATGGAGCATGATGCTGTTGATTTTAAAATGATCAAATCATTTGGAATTTTTATTTTATTAGGGGTAATAACAGGAACTTTTTTAGCAGTGAGTTTAAAAACTCCTACTCTTGTTCTTTTTTTTTCAATTTTTTCATTAATGGTTGGTTTATTTTTTATATTCCTTAGAGAGCAGCTTGTAGAAAATCCAAAAAAAATATCAAATTTTATTAAAAATATATCAGGACTATTAATAGGTTTCATTTCAGTACCACTTGGAATTGGTGGTGGATCGTTAATGGTACCGTTCATGAGAACATTCGGTTATGATATAAGAAAATCAATAGGAACAGCTGCTGCTGTAGGATTTTTAATAGCAACAAGTGGAACCATAACAATGATAATTGGTGGAAATTTAATTGATAATATTAATACTCCTTTTAGTGTTGGATATATTAACCTATTAGGTTTTGCTGTCTTTGTACCTGTTACAATGATAACGGCTCGATTAGGAGCAAAAACTGTCTATAAAATTAATAAAAAGATCTTAAGTAAAATTTTTGGAATTTTTCTTATAATAGTATCCATAAGATCTTTTATTGAGTATTTAAATATTACATAAAAAAAAGGCCCTGATTAACAGGGCCTAAATTTTTTTATTCTAAGAAATATTAATTAGGTATCCAGCTTCTCCACTTATCAGGATTAGCATCTTTCCATTCTTTAACTACTTCTTTTAGATCTCTTTTTTTTTGGCTAACTTCAACTAGCATTACAGCTTGATCAGCATTTTGAAATGACATTTTTTCAAAAAACTCTTTAGCTTTTGCATGTTCTGGTTTTGCAAATGTAGCAGGGTTACCGTAGTTCATTGTGTAATCTTTAGCCCAACCAGTTGCTGGCCAGCCTTTAGTTCCACAATCTTTCCAGTTTCCAGCTTCAGTAAATGTATCAGGATCACAAACTTTATGATCTGGAAGACCTACACCTACCATATCATATGAACCAAAAAACCAATGTGGTTCCCATAGGTAAAGTAAGAAAGGTTCTTTTCTTTTATAAGCTGCTACTGCTTCAGCCACTGCTGCTGCTTCAGTACCAAGTTCATCAGCTTGAAAATCAATTCCTAAAAGATTAAGTCTTTTTTGGTCATGACAGTTCCAACCAGCTACTGGACAAGCAATTAATCGTCCTTTTCCACCAGATTCAATTGTTGCAAATTTATCTTTGTGTTTATTAAGATCTTTCCAAGATTTAATACCAAGTTCTTCTGCTGCATATCTTGGAATATAATAATCTGACATTCCAATAACTCCAACAGTACCTAGTAAATCTACAGTTCCATCACCACTATAACTACCAACCTTTTTACCTTCGTAAATCAGCTCTTCATTAAGCATAACCGAGTCTGACTCAGCGTAACTTGGCCAACTTTCGCAAGCAAAGTCAATTTCACCTGCTGCGATCGCTTCCCATAATCCTGTTCCAGATGGGAATACTATTCTTTTGACTTTGTAGCCTAATTCTTCTTCAAGCATTGTTACAGCAACTTGACATGAAATTTCTCCACCAGTCCAGTCTGCAACAGCTGCTGTTAGTCTTTTAGCATTAGCTTGAGCAAAACTAGAAAGTACTAGGACAAATGATAAAATCATTGCTGAAATAATTTTTGATAACTTCATTTATTTCTCCTCTAATTAATTAAAAGAGCATACTAATTCAATAAATCTATAGATGTAAACTCTATAATATTGATATTTTTGTTATTTTATTAGATTTAGGTGTGGTTATTTGTCAAATATAAACCCAAAATAGGTATTTTAAATTTTAATTTTTATTACTTGTTATCTGTGACTAAACCTAAAGCTAATCTTTGTTTTTTTGTATAAGCTAAAGTTATTCTGTCAATAATTATTGCTAAAAGAACAATAGCAATACCTGCTGCAAGTCCTCTTCCAGTATCAGATCTTGCTAATCCATTAAAGACTTCAAGACCAAGTCCTTTTCCACCAATTAAAGGAGTTACAATTTGCATCGCAAAAGCCAATATTACAGTTTGGTTAAATCCAATTACCAAACTTGGTACCGCAAGAGGAAATTTAACTTTACCTAAAGTTTGAAGCAATGTTCCACCAAAAGATCTAGATACTTCTGAATATGAGACTGAAACTTGAGTTAATCCTAATGTAGTTAATCTTATGATCGGTGGTATTGAATATATCACTGTAGCAAGTACAGCTGACACTATTCCACCCCCAAAAAACATTAATACTGGTATTAAATAGCAAAAATATGGAAGTGTTTGCATTGCATCCAAGACAACATTTTGAACATTCCTAAATCTTTCGTTATATGATGCAATTATTCCAAGAGGTACACCAATTGCAAAACAAAGTGCAACTGAAACTAAAACTGATGACAAAGTAATCATCGAATGTGTCCAAATTCCACAAGCGCCAATAAATAATAATAAAAGTGCAGTAGTAAAAGCAAATCTTAAACCAACAGTAAAATAACCAATAAGTGTAAATACACCCATCATATACCACCAAGGAATATGTGTTAAAAATACATCCAATGGATGAAGCAGTTTAAGATAAACAAATCCTCTTAAACCTTTTGTAAAAGCAATAAAACCTGGATTAACGGTTAACGCATCAACTGCATTTGCTATGGGCTGTCTTATAGAAAGTTTCCACTCTTTTGGAAATGAGCCAATCTCATATATACTTGAGTCTATAAAAGTAATAATAAAGAAAATTATAAATGAAGGTATTATATAAAATCTTTTACTAATAAATTCTCCGATATCATTTGCAGTTTGTTTGTTAAATAAAGAAAATACAGCTCTAAAAACATAGGCGACTAAGTTTGTAATTGTTATACAAACATAATTAGTCACATAGTGTAGAAAACTTAATGGCTTCTCTAAAATTCTTGCTATGTGATATTTTTCCCAGTTTTGAGGAAGTAAGTAAAATTTTTGCACATTTGAAGGAAGTATTTCAGGAGTTTTGCTAAAAGCACTACTAAATCTATCAAACATTATCGCCATAAACAAAATACAGAGACCTCCTTCCATCGCCCAACCAACATCCAAGTTTCTAATTGCTAACCAAACTTGTCCTCCAATACCTTCAGCACCAATAAAACAGGCTAAAACAACAAGAGCAAGAGCCATCATTATTACTTGGTTAACACCCATCATAATGCTTGGCAGAGATAGTGGAATTTTAATTTTAAATAAAAGTTGTAATTTATTTGATCCAAATGATGTTGCAGACTCTATGGTCTCAGCTGGAACCTGTCTAATTCCACTATTAGTTAATCTTATGATTGGAGGCATTGCATAAATCATTGTAGCTAAGATTGCTGGAGCTCCACCAATTCCAAAAAAGAAAACAGCGGGAAACAAATAAACAAAGGCGGGCATTACTTGCATGGTGTCTAATATTGGGCTCATGAAATTTAGAAATTTATTACTTTGAGAACAAAAGGTTCCAAGGATAACACCAAAAAAGACACATAAAGTAACTGACAATCCCATCAAACCTACAGTTTGTAATGACTCGTCCCACATACCGGTTGCACCCCAGAAATACATTGTAAATAATGAATATAAGCCTAATCCAAGACCACCAGTAACCAAACACGGTAAAAATAGAATTGATACAACTAATATCCAAGGTGAGTCAATTAAAAAATCCTCTATAAAATAATAACCACTTTTTATATAATTTGCTATAATTTTTGTAAACCATCTAAAGTGTTTTCTTAAATAATCTTCACCCTCATTGACCCAAGCTGTAAATGTAAATTGATCAGATATAAATTTTGGAAAAACAGAAGCCTCTTCGTTTTGAAAAGATAGAATTAAAGCAATAATAATTCCAAAAAAAATTAATGAAGGTGTTAAATAAACATTAAATCTAGATTTGTTATTTATAGAAGATTCAGCAGACATTAAAAATTTTTTTATGGAGCATAAATTGATTATTTTAAATTTAAAAGAAAAAAACTCTTGTAATAGTATAATTTTTAATAGTAATCTAAAAACATGAGTAATAATGATAAAATTGTCTGTTCAAATATATGGAAATTATTTGGTCCAGATGAAAAAAGAATTTTAAAAGACCTAGACCCAAATTTATCTCGAAGCGAAGTTCAAGAAAAGACAGGCCACGTCGTAGCCGTTAAAGATGTAAGTTTTTCAATTCAAAAAGGTGAAACATTTGTTGTAATGGGATTATCGGGAAGTGGAAAATCTACTTTAGTAAGATGTATATCAAGACTTATTGAACCATCATCAGGTACAGTAATGATGGATGATGTAGATGTTACAAAAATGAATGATAAAGAATTATTAGATCTAAGAAGAAATAAAATGAGTATGGTGTTTCAACATTTTGGTTTGTTTCCTCATAGAACTGTTTTAGATAACATTGGGTACGGTTTAGAAATTAGAGGAACAAAAAAACAAGAGAGAATAGATAAGTCAATGGAGGTAATAAAATTGGTTGGCTTAGAAGGTTGGCATAATCATTATCCAAGAGAACTTTCAGGCGGTATGCAGCAAAGGGTTGGATTAGCAAGAGCAATGGCAGTAGACCCAGAAATATTAATTTTTGATGAACCGTTTTCAGCATTAGACCCATTAATTCGAAGAGAGATGCAAGATGAGTTGTTAGATATTCAGCAAAAATTACAAAGAACAATGGTATTTATTACGCATGATTTTCTAGAAGCTATTAAAATGGGTGATCATATAGCAATTATGAAAGACGGAGAAATTTCACAAGTAGGAACACCTGAGGAAATTGTAGCAAATCCTGTAGATCAATACGTCAAAGATTTCTGTGAAGATGTTCCAAAGTATAAAGTTTTAAGTGCTGGCAAAGTAATGAGGGAAAAATGTAGTGATAATGCAAAAAATTTATTTTCTAAGAAACAAGACTGCATTAAAGACAATGCAAAAATTGAAACATTGATAGATACATTATGTGAAAACGATATTGCACACCCAGTTATCAGTCATGACACAGGAAAATTATTGGGTGAAATTGATCGGACTATTGTAATGAAATCAATGAAAAGTTAATTAAACTTTTTGTTAGTATCTATAGATTTTTTTTTCTCATTATCTCTCCAAATAATTAACATACCAGCAAAAATAATTACAATTACACCTGGGAAAAGCTGACCCCATGGAGCTTCGTTAAAGAAAAACCAACCAAGAATAAAAGATGATGGAATTCCCAAGTATTCAAAAGAAGCAATTTTGCTTGCTGCGATTAATCGATAGGAATAAATAAAAAGTATAGCAGCTGTCCCACCCAAAAAACCCGTAAGCATCATTAGCCAAAAATCTTTAGTACTTTGTATTTCAACATGATCTGAAGTTAAGAAAAATAAAATTGCAGCACCTAAAACATTAAAGATTAAAGTATATAATTGAATTTTAGCAGTCGAATGTCCTTCTGGAATATATTTTAAAATTATTACAGAAAAAGCCCAAGCTAGAGCTGTTAGTATAGGGAAAATTGAATAAATATTAAAAATATCACTTGTTGGCTTCATAATCATTACAACCCCAATAAAACCAATTATAACTGCAGACCATCTATATATACCAACTTTATCCCTTAAAAAGATAATAGATAAAATCACAATAAAAAATGGAGAAGAGAATGTTAGTGTCATTGCTGTTGCAAATTGTAAATTTATTACAGAAATAAATACAAATATATTCATTGATAAGAAACAAAGACCTCTAATAAAACTTAAATAAATAAATTTTTTATTTACATTTTTAAATACTAAAAAATGTTCTTTGGTAAAAAAAAGTAATAAGAATAAAGGTATTATCGCTGCAGCATTTCTAAATAACGCTAATTGAACAACTGAGTAATCATC
Organism: Pelagibacterales bacterium SAG-MED50; assembly: GCA_014653385.1. Classification (GTDB taxonomy): domain Bacteria; phylum Pseudomonadota; class Alphaproteobacteria; order Pelagibacterales; family Pelagibacteraceae; genus Pelagibacter. The sequence continues at coordinate 26,278 of JACWER010000015.1, forward strand.
TCCTAAAAATTTAATAACAACCATATAAAAGTCAACACACAGTATTGCTAACAACATAGTAATTATTGCAAGATAAGTTTTTTTTAAATCAGATTTTTCAGGAAAATTTTTCATATCAATTTTTAAAAAAGATTGTATAAACCTTACAAATAAAATGAGTACTTTCAAACTAAATGAATCTGATATTCTATCCAATCAAGATTGGACATTCCCAACTAATATTGCATATGGGCCTGGTCGTTTAAAAGAAATAGGTTCAATTTGTAATAATTTAGATATTAAAAACCCATTAATTGTTACTGATAAAGGAAGTCCAAAATTACCATTTATCACAAATTTACAAAGTTATTTAACTAGCTCAAATGTAAAATCTGACTTATTTTTTGATATATCACCCAACCCAAGAGAAGATGAAATATCAGTTGGTCGTAAAAAATTTAAAGATGGAAATCACGATTCTATAATCGCTATTGGTGGCGGAAGTGCAATGGATGGAGGAAAATTAATATGCCTTACAGCAAATAACGACATACCACTTAGAGATTTTGAATTTGAACTAACTCCCCCTATAATTAGTAAAGACAATCCCTTTCCAAAGATTATCACTATTCCTACAACAGCAGGTACTGGTGCTGAAACAGAAATTACAGGCATGGTTACTTATTTAAAAGAAGGAATGAAATTTTGCATGTGGCATCCAGATGTTAGACCATCGTTAGCACTAATCGACCCAGAGCTAACAATTGGACTTCCATCAAATTTAACAGCTTGGACGGGGGCAGATGCTTTAATACATAGTATTGAAGGGTACTGTGTTCCTGGTTTTAATCCAATGTGTGATGGTGCAGCTTTAGAAGGACTATCATTAATTTCAAAATCATTAATTACAGCAGTGGAAGAACCAAGCAATATACTTGCTAGAGGTGGAATGCATGTTGGATCTTGTTTAGCTGGAATTTCTTTTTTGAAAGGCTTAGGTTTAGTTCATGCTATTGCCCACATGGTGGGAGCTGAATTTAATACACATCATGGTTTAACTAATGCAATTATATTACCAGTTGTTTTAAAATATAATCTTCCAGGTATGGAGGAAAAAGTTAAAAGAATGTCAGAAGCTATGCAATTTGAAGATCATTCTGTTGATGCATTCATTTTAAATATTGAAAAAATACTAGATAGAATAAAAATTCCTAAAAGTTTAAGTGAAATTGGAGTACCTGAGGACTGTGTAAATAGAATTTCAGAAAAAGCTATGAAAGACCAAGCATTTGCAACTAATCCAAAAATTGCAACTTTAGCAGAAGTAAAAGAAATGACACTAGCATCGATCAAAAAAGCTAGATAAGCTTTTATGCTTGAAAATCAATCTATAAAAGAAATCCAAAAAAACATAAATAGTCGTCAAATTTCAATTAAAGAAGTTGTTCAATATTATTTAGATAAAATTGATAAATTAAATCCTGATTTAAACGCCATTGTTCTTCAAAAGGATCGAGAATTAATAATTAAAGAAGCTATTGAAAAAGATAACAATAAAGAAATTGATAAACCTTTAAATGGGTTGCCAATAGCAATTAAAGATCTGTCAGATGTTGTGGGCTTTAAAACAACATATGGTTTTCCTGGATCACGAAATAACAAACCTTCAAGAAATTCATTATTTGTAAATCGATTAATTGATAAAGGTGCAATTGTTATTGGAAAAACAAATACCGCAGAATTAGGAGTTGGAGGACATACAATTAATAGACTTTTTGGACCAACTTCAAATGTTTATGACTTATCAAAGTCTGCTGCCGGATCAAGTGGGGGTGCTAGCTCAGCTGTTGCTGCTGGATTATTACCATTTGCTGATGGAACAGATCAGATGGGATCATGTCGAGGACCTGCAGCTTACGCAAATATTTATGGTTTTAGACCCACACCAGGTTTAATTTCAGTAGATCGCACAGGACAAAGTTTTGATTTACCAATACTTACAACACCAGGATGTTTTGCCAGAAATCCAAAAGATATGTCAATTTTATTAGATGAAATGGTTGGTAGTCATTCTATGGATAAATTTTCATTCGACTTAGATGGCTCATTCAAAAATCAAAATATAAGTGACAAAGAATTTTCGGCTTTCAAAATTGGATGGTTGTCAAATATGAATGTGGATTACAATATAGAAAAAGATATATTAGAAATTTGTGAAAATAAATTAAAAGACTTAGAAAAAATTAATATTAAAGTAGAAGCAATTAAACCAAAAATAAAAAATGATATTTTATGGAATAGTTGGACGACGTTAAGAGCAAAAAGCATTTATGAAGATACTTTAGCTATGAATATTTCAGACATTAATTCAATGACTTTTCAGGCAATCTGGGAATATAACAAAGGTAAAGAAATTAAATCTGAAGACCTACAATTAGCTCTAGTTCAAAAACAACAATGTTTAAATCAAATAAATTTAATTTTTAAAAATTTTGATTTCTTGGCATTACCATCAGCACAGGTTTTTCCTTTTGATAAAAATCTACAATTTCCAAAAAAACTTAATAATATTGAATTAGATACATACCATCGATGGCTAGAAGTTTTTGTTTTATCTAGTCTTTTAGAGCTGCCTACAATTACAATTCCAGTTGGTTTTAATAAAAATGGCATGCCAATGGGGATGCAAATTATAGGAAGAAATAAAGATGATTTTAAATTATTTTCTTTTGCAAAAAAGTATGAAGATGTGTTTAATTTTAGTAAAATTAAACCTAAATTAAATTAGTTATTATGAGACACCCTCACCATTATAAAATTTCAGCTGCCTTAGCGATTTCAGCTGGTGCTTGGGGAATATATTGGTTACCACAAAGAATTCTTGATGATGGTGGTCTGACTGGAGGTTGGGGCACAATATCTCAAATGATAATTGGAACTTTGATATTGCTACCTATTGCGATTTGGAGATTAAGTAAAAAAAGAGATTCAGGATTAGAACTTCCAGCTATGGGAATTTTAATTGGAGGAGGTTTTATATGTTATGCATTAAGCTTTCTTTTAACAGATGTAGTAAGAGCTTTAATAATGTTTTACATGACTCCTGTTTGGACGACTATTTTTGAAATAATTTTTTTAAAGAAAAAACATGGTTGGCAAAGAATTGTCAGTTTAGCTCTAGCACTTGGTGGATTATGGGTAGTTTTTGGTCAAGGTGGAAATATTCCTTTACCAAAGAATGCTGGTGACTGGTTAGCTTTTATAGGAGGTATAATGTTTGCAGGAGGAATGATTAGACTTGAGGTTATTAAAACT
>JACWER010000016.1 GCA_014653385.1 Pelagibacterales bacterium SAG-MED50
CTGGGAAGGTGATGAACAAATAGATGATTTAACTAATTTATGTATGCAAGAGGTAATAAAATATTTGAAGGAAGATGAAAAAAATCTAGATGATGGTACTCATTTACTATTTGTTACTAAAAATATTGAACGTATTGGTGACCATACAACCAATATAGCAGAACAAATTTATTATTTAGTTACTGGTGAATATTTAGAAGGTGATAGACCCAAGGGCACAGAGCCAGTAGTAACAGGAGAAAAATAAAAAATGTCAGCTCATGTTTTTATAGCTGAGGATGAAACTCCTATAGTCACTCTTTTAAAATATAATCTTGAAAAAGAAGGTCATAAAGTTAGCTTCTGTGAAAATGGAGAGGAAGCTCTTAAACAAATTAAAGACAAGCAACCTGATTTGATTTTGATGGACTGGATGCTTCCAGATTTGTCAGGTGTTGAAATATGTAAGAATTTAAAAAAAGATAAAAAATATAATGATATACCGGTAATAATGTTAACAGCAAAAGGTGAGGAAGAAGATAAATTAAAAGCATTTGACACAGGTGCAGATGATTACGTCACTAAACCATTTAGTCAAAAAGAACTCAATGCTAGAATAAAATCATTGTTAAGAAGGTCAAAACCACAGGTATCTGTTGATGTTGTTGAATTTACTGACTTAAAAATTGATAGAATTACAAAACGTGTTTACAGAAAAAATACTGAAATTTCATTAGGACCTACTGAGTTTAAATTACTAGATTTTTTTATTAAAAATCCAAAAAGAGTTTATTCGCGGGAGCAGCTCCTGAATAATGTTTGGGGAGAAAATATATATGTAGAGTCTAGAACAGTTGACGTACATATAAGAAGATTAAGACAAGCAATTAATATTGAAAATACGAAGCCATTAATTAGAACAGTTAGGTCCGCAGGTTATTCTTTAGAATCTTGAAGGTCTTTGGGTCTAATGAATTCTTTAAGCAAACCATTTTTATCTAATTGACTCCAATTATTAAAATTAAAATGAATTTTTGCAAATGCAGCAGTTGGAAATTTATAATTTAATAATTTAAAATGATTATTGTTTTGATTGCTTGTTATAGATTTAACTAAATTTCTTACTGCTGGTTCATGATTGATTAATAAAACTGATCTAAATTCTTTTGGTATTTCTTTAATCGTATCAATAATTATATTTTCACTTGTAAGATACAACTTTTTTGAAGATATGATTTTTTTTGGTTTTTTAATTTTTTTTAACAAAATTTTCAATGTTTTTGCTGTTCTTTTTGACGATGAAACTAGGACATAATCAAATTTATATTTTCTTTTAACAAAAAATTCACAAACCTTTTTTGCATTTTTCTTGCCTCGTTTGCTCAAAGATCTATCGTAATCATCTATAGTGAGATCATGCCAGCTAGATTTTGCGTGTCGCATGACATATAATTTTAACATATAGCTTAAATATATGACTGCATTAAAAAAACAACTTAAAGAAGAGTTAAAATCTAAATATATTAATAGAGAACTATCTTGGCTTAAATTTAACGAAAGAGTACTTCTGGAAGCTCAAGATCTAGATAATCCTCTTTACGAAAGAGTTAAATTTTTATCAATTGCAGGCTCAAATTTAGATGAATTTTTTATGGTTCGAGTTGCTGGATTATATAGCCAAATTAAGCAAGATGTAGACTCGCTTAGTTCTGACGGTTTAACTCCAGATGAACAAATGGCTGAGGTTATAGTAGAAACAAAAAACTTACTTAATAAACAAAATAAGATTTATACAGATCTAATATCTCGATTGAAAAAAACCAATATAAGTTTAATCAAGCCAGAAAATCTCAATAAATCAGATCAAAAAAAACTATTACAAACCTTTAATGAAGAAATTTATCCATTATTGACACCGTCAGCAATTGATCCTGCTCATCCTTTTCCTTTTATAGCAAACCAAGGAAGAGCTCTTGTAATGAAATTAAAAAAGAGAAATAAAAAAAGAGTTTTAAATTCTATAATAGTTATACCTAAAGCTTTGCCCAGATTTATTGAGATTCAACGAGGTAAAAATTTTATCAAATATGTCATTACGGATGATGTCATAAGTTTTTTTTCTTCAGAAATTTTTCCAGACCACAACTTAGAAAAAAAAATGTTGTTTAGAGTTATTAGAGATAGTGATGTTGAAATTCAAGAGGAAGCGGAAGATTTAGTTAGATCTTTTGAGCTTGCATTAAAAAGAAGAAGAACTGGAGATATTGTTCGATTAGAAATTCTAAAAAATAGTAATAAAGAATTAGTTAAGTTTATTGTTAATAAATTAAAAGTAAATCAAAACTATATTTATGAAATTGAGGGACTTGTAGGCATTCAAGATATAGATCAAATTTGTAAAATTAAAAACCCTAAGCTGAGATTTAAACATTTTAACCCAAGAGAAGTCGATAGATTAAAAGAATTTAATAATAATTTTTTTGACACTATTAAAAAAAAAGATTTGATTGTTCATCATCCATTTGAAACATTTGATGCTGTAATTGAATTTTTAAGTCAAGCCGCTTATGATAAAAAAGTTATAGCAATAAAACAAACTCTATATAGAACCACTTTAGATTCTCCTATAGTTAAAGCTTTAATATCGGCTGCTGAAAATGGAAAAACTGTAACTGCTTTAATAGAAATTAAAGCAAGATTTGATGAAGAGGCTAATATACAACTTTCGAGAAGTTTAGAAAAAGCAGGTGTGCAGATAGTCTATGGTTTTGCAAAATATAAAACTCACGCAAAATCATCGTTAATATTGAGAAGAGAAAGTGGTAAAATTCAAACTTACATTCATTTAGGAACGGGTAATTATCACCCTGTTAATGCTAAAATTTATACAGATTTATCATTATTTAGTTCAGATAAAAAATTGGCGTCTGATGTAGAAAAATTTTTTAATTATGTAACTGGATATGCAAAACCAAGAAATCTAAATAAAATTTCTATATCTCCTATAAATCTTAGAAATACATTAAATTCTAACATTGATCGAGAAATCTCAAATGCAAAAAAAGGAAAAAAAGCTGAAATATGGGCAAAAATGAACTCATTGGTTGACCCGCTGATAATTGATAAACTTTATGAGGCTTCAAATGTAGGTGTTAGGATATTTTTATCTGTTAGAGGAGTTTGCTGTCTAAGACCAGGGATCAAAAATAAATCGGAAAATATAATAGTTAAAAGTATTATTGGCAGATTTTTAGAACATTCAAGAATTTATTGTTTTTCTAATGGTAACAAAATGCCTAGTAGAGATGCAAAAGTTTTCATTTCTTCAGCAGATTTAATGCCAAGAAATCTAAATAGAAGAATCGAACTTCTAGTGCCAATTGAAAATCAAACAGTTCATGAACAAGTTTTAGATCAAATTATGTTAGCTAATTATCTTGATCAAAAACAAAGTTGGCTACTCGATGCAAGTGGTAATTACAAAAAAATTAAATATAGTGGAAGTGATTCTTTTTCAGCACATGATTATTTTATGAATAATCCTAGTTTGTCTGGAAGAGGTAAAGCTAAACTAAAAATGCAACCAAAAAAGCTAAATTTAAAATTAAAAAAAAGTGGAATTTAAAGTTCTTAATAATAAACAAAATTTAAAATTAAAACAAGCCAGACTAGCGATAATTGATATAGGCTCAAATTCAATTAGAATGCTAATTTATGATGATTTTAGTTCATCGCGTGTACCTTTTTTTAATGAAAAAGCAGTTTGTGAATTAGGAAAAAATTTAGATAAATCAAAAAAACTTCATAAATCTGGAGCTGAATATGCTTACCGTGTATTAAAAAGATTTTATGAAATTTTAAATGTTTCAAAAATTTCTAATATAAAAATAATAGCCACCGCAGTATTACGGGAAGCTACCGATGTAAGACCATTTATAGAAAATATAGAAAAATTATTTAAAAAAAGAATTGAAATTTTAAGCGGTGATGAAGAAGCCATATGTTCAGCTGAAGGTGTTAAAATTGGATTTGATAATGTTGACGGATTAGTAGCTGATTTAGGTGGTGGTAGCTTAGAATTAGCTAGAGTTGAAAATGGAAATATTACAAATAAAACCTCATTACCTTTGGGTGTATTAAGATTACTTAATAACCCAATAGTTAAAAAGAGAAACCTTTCTAAATATATTAAAAATTTATTAAAAGATGAAAAGTGGTTATCCAAAAAGAAATTTGAAAATTTGTATTTAGTTGGAGGTACTTGGAGAGCATTATTTAAATTACATCTTTTTCAAAATGATCATCCTGTTCATATTATTCATCAATATTCTGTTAATTACGATACTATATCAAAATTTGTGGATAAAATTTCATCCTTTAATAAATCAAAACTTAAAACTGTAGAGTATATTTCAAAATCTAGAACACAATATTTACCTTATAGCTCTATAATTTTAGGTGAAATAATGAATTCAACAAATCCAAAAAACATAATATGCTCCATAAGTGGACTAAGAGAAGGGTCTTTAGCAAAAGATCATTTTAAGAATATTGATGACTCTCAGGTTTTTGAAAAATCATTAGAGTTTATTGCTAAGAAACGAGGCGATTTAGGATTAACTTTTAAAAAGTATTTTAATTTTATTAAACCAGTATTTGATGGAAATGAATACTTTGATGAAAAATTGCTTAATTTAGCATGTGTATTGAGTCATATGGATTGGGGCTTAGGTGCTTTTCAAAAAGCAGAATTAGTTTTTCAGGAAACATTGAACACTCCATTATTGAGACTTTCTCATAAAGAAAGAATACAAATCGCATTGTCTTGTTATTGGAGATATTGCAGCATTAAATACAACCCAAAAATTGAGTATTTAACTTTTTTAAACAATAATGAAATTTTTTCTAGTAAACAAGTTGGATCTGCATTGAGATTTGCTCATTCTTTAACTTCTATTTCAACAATTTTTTTAGAAGAATTTAAACTATATAGAAGAGGTAATTCAGTATTTTTAAAAATTCCATCTCAACATCAAGAAATAATTTCAAAACAAGTAACAAAAAAATTTAAAGCTCTGGCGAGAGAATTATTTTTAGAACCTAGGGTAATTTATTCAAATTAATTTAATATTAATTTAAATTAGATTTAATATTTTATTAATTTATCAGAAATATTTCATCATTAATAACATGGCGAATTCATTATTCTTCATCTTATAAAGGGTGCTTACTTTGTATGCACCTTTATAACTTTAAAAAATGAAGCTACATGAGAGGCATTACAAAATTTTTCACCTAAAATTAATTTATTTATTTCTTCTTTAGATAGTAAATGAATTTTCATACCTTCCTCAGGTCCTTTTTTTTTAATTATTCTATTTGAATAATAGCAGTAAATTTTAGTTGTTAACCTTCCAGGCTCACAATTAATTGTAAATAATTTTTTTGGTCTTTTTAATATTTTATATCCTGTTTCCTCATAAAATTCTCTACAAGCAGCACTTATAGAATTTTCTCCTTTATCAATTATACCAGATGGAAATTCATAGTTGATTTTATTAACCGGAATTCTTTTTTGACTAACTACAACAAAAACGTTTTTCTTAATTTCCGCAACCACCAAAGATAAATCAGATGTTTTTAAGAAATGATAATATTCTTTTTTTTTGAAGGGCTTATTAATTAAAGTTATATTATTTGTAAGCTTAATATTTTTTAAATAATTCATAAGTTATCATATTTGAATAATATTAAAGATATTTTACAGATAAATTAATTATATTGTTTTTTCTTTAATTAATTTTGAGACTTTGTTTATTTGATTTATTGTATCCGTATTCATCGGGTTTATATATGAAGCTTCTAAATAACTATTGTAGGCTTTTTCGTAATCTTTCATTTCCATGTATACTTGTCCTTTTCCAATTAGAGCACCGAAATGCCTACTCTCAAGTTTTAAGACCATATCAATATCTCTAAGTGATTTTTTATACTTACCCATAAAATATAAAGATGTTGCTCGTCTATTCCAAGCCTCAGCCCAAATAGGATCTTTTTCTATAATTTTACTAAAAATCCCATATGCTTTTATATAATTTCCGTTTTGAACTAGTCTTGAGCCCTCTTTTAAGTCAATAGTTAATTGAAAATTAGATGGATGTGTCTCCCACAAATTCCATATACTTTTTTCTAAAATTTTTGCTTCACTTTGTGTATTACAATCTTTTAACTTACTGAAAAGTTTGTTTAAATTTAACTCATCTGTTTTTGCCGTTGAGGTCAAACATACTGTTGCGGTTATCAATAAGAAATTAAGTATTTTCTTCATCTGTAATAAATTTGTAATATTTTTGTAACATTAATTAAACAAGTTAAAATCAAAATTAATTTCAATAAAATCAGCGTTTTTATTCAATTAAAGATATAATTAAATTCAAAAATTAAATTCAAATTAGAAGATTCGAAAAAAAACATATGAAAAATTCCAAAGTAGAAGCAATAGTATTTGATTTAGCTGGTACATTAATAGATTTTGGAAGCCTTGCACCATCTCAAGTTCTTATTGAATTATTTGATAGGTTTGGAATTAAAATTACCCGAAAACAAGCCATAGGACCAATGGGGATCGAAAAACGATCCCATATAAAAGCATTACTAACAACAAAAATAATTAATTTACAGTGGAAAAAAAAATTTAAATCAAAACCTACAGATAAAGATATTGATAAATTGTTTAAACTTTTTAATCCAGAATTAAAAAAAATAATTAAGAAACATTCAAAATTTATATCAGGAAGCAAAAATACTATAGATTTTATAAAAAATAAAAAAATAAAAATAGGAATCAATACTGGATATTCAGAAGAAATTCTAAACGTTATATTGCCAGAATTAAAAAAACAAAGATTTATACCCGATGTGTCATATAGTTCTTCATACACAAAAATTGGAAGACCTTCTGCAGAGATAATTTATAGGATCTTTTCTGATTTAAATATAACCAAGGGATCAAATTGTATTAAAGTTGATGATACTATTCCAGGACTACAGGAGGGATTAAATGCTGGAATGTGGGTAATAGGAGTAATATTTTCTGGAAATGAATTTGGTAAAAATGAAAATGAATTTAATAAATTAACCAACAAGGAAAAATTAAAATTTAGAAAAAAAATCTCTTACAAGTTTAAGAAAATGGGTGCACATTACGTAATTGATACAATTAAGGATTTACCGAAAATAATTGATCAAATTGAAAATAAAATTATTTAGTAAATAGCATTTTTTTTATTACAAATATTGCTAATAGTGCTCCTAATAACTCTGCAATTATAAAGAAAGGTGTATTTAAATAATTTATTCCAGTGAATGTATCTGTAAAAGTTCTAGCTATTGCAACAGCAGGATTTGCAAAAGAAGTTGATGAAGTGAACCAATATCCAGCTGTAATATAAAAACCAACACATGCAGCGGTTACAACTTTTCCACTTTTCATTGCTCCAAATATAATTAAAATTAATCCAAAAGTTGCGACTATTTCTGCAACAAATATATAAACTCCATCCCTTGTTTTAGATGACAACTCATAAATAGGTAGTTCAAAAAAAAAATTAGCCAAGCCTACACCAGCTAGACAACCAAATATTTGTGATAAGATATATATATGAATTAATTTTGATTTTAATCTTCCAGTAAAATACATACTTAGTGTAACAAATGGATTGAAGTGAGCTCCAGATATATCAGAAAAAACCGTAATAAGTACAAATAGACCTGCACCAGTAGCTATAGTGTTTGCTAATAGCATGACGGCTACGTCATTTGTAAGATTTTGTGCCATAATACCAGATCCAACAACTATCATTACCAGGAAGCAACTACCTATAAATTCACTGTAAATTATTTTTTTTTTGCTATTTTTCATAATTTTTGATCCAATCATTAATTCTTGTTTCTAAATTGGAATAAGTTTTATGTATTTCTATCGAAATTAATTCCTCTTTATTAGGTTTATCACTATTTTCTAAATCATTTATAACATAAACGGGATCCTCAATGTCCCAATGAACTATTTTTTCAGGAGATGGCCAGACCGGACAAACTTCATCACTAGCATTGTTGCATACGGTAAATACCTGATCAAATATTGTTTTTTCATCTAAAAATTTATTAAAGTTTTTAGAAGATAGATTTTTTGTATCAAAATTATTTTCATTTAGATATTTAATGACATATTTATTAATTATTCCAGATGGTTTGCTACCCGCACTGTAACCAATAAATTTATCTTTATGATATTTATTAACTACACTTTCAGCCAATATGCTTCTATGAGAATTACCTGTACAAACAAATAAAAGTTTTTTCATTTTTAACTTTTATTACTATATATTATTTTTTCTATAATTAATGAGTACTAGATCTAAATTGTAACAAAACTGAAACATTATTAATTTAAAAGAATTAAACGGATATTATGTCAAATATTGCCAATTTATTTAAAATTATAGAAGAAATTGGATCAGACAAACAATACGGAAATGAAAAAGTTTCACAACTAGAACATGCAATTCAATGTGCTTTATTCGCAAAAAAAAATAATGAAAATCATTTTTTCATTACTGCAGCTCTATTCCATGATATTGGTCACTTAATTAATAATGACAAAGAAGCCATAAAAAAAGGAATAGATAAAAAGCATGAAAATACAGGATCTCTTTTTCTTTCTAGATTTTTTCCGGAAGATGTTACAAGATTAATTAAAGGACATGTGCCAGCTAAAAGATATCTAGTTTATTATGAAAAAGGTTACTATGAAACTTTATCTATTGCCTCAAAAAAAAGTTTAGATGTCCAAGGTGGAAGTTTTTCTACAGATGAAGCAAATGATTTTATCAAACAACCTTTTATGAAAGATGCAGTCAGGTTAAGAAAATATGATGATCTTGCTAAAGTTGAAAATTTAGAAATTCCAAATATAAATTTTTTTTATAAATATGTAGAAAGCAGCTTTAAATAAACTTTTTTTTGTTTAGAAAAATAGCTGTTATGTTCCCAATAATTGCTAAAATAAAAAATAACAAAATAAGCAAATCGTATCCTCCGATAATCCATATTAATGAGCCAATCCAGGGGCCTAAAATACTACCAATCATATATTGCAAAGCTAAAATACCATGAACATTACCAAAGTTTTTTTGACCAAAAACATCATTTTGAACTAAAGGTTTTAAAATCGCCATACTTCCATATGCTGAGCTATTAAATAAAACAAATAAAAATGCTAAATAATGATTAATATTTATAAAGTATAAAAATATCATTCCAGCTACCATCGAGTAAAAACAAATCACAAATAATTTTAGATTTGATTTATTTCCTCCAAATATCATTACCAAAATTCTTCCAATTACTTGACCAGGTCCAAACATTGATGCGGTCAGTACAGCTAGTGACAGACTCATTCCTTTTTCCTGTAACATTGGAATTACATGAGTTGTAATAGCACCAATATTAAATCCAATAATAAACAATGAAAAACTAAATAACCAAAACCTATAGTCTTTAAGTATTATTTTAAGCTTTGAATTTTGATTGTTTTGTTTTTCAATATTTTTAAATTCTTTTCGAATTATATTTTTAAAACCAAAATAATTAGCTGGTGAACTAATCAGTATATTTATTATTCCAAAAATAAATACAGTAAACCTCCAGTCATATTGTTCTGTTAAATAAGTTGCAGTAGGAAATGTATATGTGCTTGCAAATCCCGCAAACAAAGTAATAATTGCAATAGATGTCTTAGCCTTTGATTTTAAATTAATAGTAATGACGCTAAAAAGTATCGTGTAAAGACAACCACCAGAGGTTGCACTAACAAGTATCCAAGCAACTAAAAATCCACCATATGTATCTACTAATGAAAGATAAATTACACTTAGTCCTAACAGTATAGGACTGGCCCACATCATTGGAAAACTTAGATTTCTATCTACAATCTTACCTAGAAAAGGTAAAAGTAAACTATGCACAACTAAGCCTAGAGAATAAATAAAAGTTAAGTTGCTTCTTGAAATACCAAGTTCATTTTCCCAAGTTAACAATAGTGCTGAAAATAAGTACATGCAGCTGCTGTAACAAAAGGTAACCGATATACCTATTAAAAATGCAGGTAAATATTTCATAAAATTTTTTATTTCTTTAACATTTTTTTAACAAACAAGAGTTAAAATAATATTATGAAAAAAACTTTAATTACATTTATATTTATCTTATCCACAATTTCTTTAACTCAAGCCGACAATCATGTCAAAATAACAGAGCAACAAGCTGGTAGTAGTTACTCAGAAAATACCGAGGAAACATTTAAAAATGAAATTGGTAATTGCGAAGATTCTGGCGTACTTATGTTAAGAGCCACTGTTAAAAATGATATATCAAGATCAAGTCCTGAAAATGCATCTGAAGCAGAAACATTAATGAAAGAGGGCATGAAGTTGTGTAATGAAAATCGAGTTTTTGAAGCAAAATTAAAATTAGAAGATGCTAAAACAGCAGCTCGGGCAGGCTTAATCGATGGTGAAGATCCATCTATAACAAAAGTTGTTGCTGAGAATAATGAGACATCAAAGGAAGAAAAACCTTGGTGGAAATTCTGGTAAGATAAAATTCTAAATTTTTAAATTCATAAATTAAAATTTCTAGAAAAATATTCTATAAATAATTAATTTTTATAGAAAATACTTAAAATATTTTTTAAATCTTATTTACCTTACGATTAACTGATCTGATCCAATTAGTATTCTTCTAAGCCATGCAGATAATCTATCCATAAATATTACAACAGCTAAAACTAATATTGCCATGTAGGCGACATTTTCAAAATCATTTCCAGTACCTAGTGCACCTAAAAATTGTAAACCAATTCCTCCTGCACCCATTGCACCTATAATTACGGCTCCTCTAGTATTTGACTCTAAATAGTATAGGGATTGAGATACAAAAATTGGAAGTATTTGAGGAATTATACCAAATCTATGTTGTAGAAATTTGCTAGCCCCTGTAGATTGAACTCCTTCTTGTTGTTTCTTCTCAGTATTTTCAATTGCTTCAGAATACAATTTACCTAAAGTACCTGTATCGGTAAAACCAATTGCAAATATTCCAGTAAAGGGTCCTGGACCAAAGGCTCTTAAAAATATTAAACTCCAAATTAAAAAATCTATTCCTCTTAAAGTGTCAAATAATCTCCTCAACGTAAATCTTAGAGCTTTAATTGGCGTAACGTTATATGCCGCAAGGAAAGACAAGGGCAGAGCCATTACTGTAGCAAACATTGTACCAAGTACAGCCATAACTATGGTTTCAAGCATGGCCCACCAAACTCTACCGTGCATGAATGCTTCATTGTCTTTAATTTCTGTAAAGAAAAGTTTTAAATTAGACATTTCAGGAACAACTCTTTCTTTAGAAAAAGTCAAACCTAATGCTTCGAAAAAGCTATATGGTTCTAACGGACTTGAGAAATCAAACCAAAAATATTTCCATCCTATACTGTAACGATGAATTTCAACTTTTCTTGGATATACTTGAATTCTCTCATACAAAGTTGGTCTAAATTCAACCCTGTTTTCTGTAATTCTAAAACCCTTTAAATCGTCTTCAGCTAAATCTTCTGAACCAACAAGGTAAGGTTTACCATTAGTATTTAATTTTATAGTAAAATCTCTTTCATATTTAGGAAAATTTACAATCTCTACTCTATCTTTGTATAATATTGCTTTACCTTTATTATTAAATTTAACTACATTGCCAACATTATCAGAATTTTTGTAAAACCAATCTGGAATTGATTTATCTAGATTGTCTCTTCCATAAACACTTCTATAGTTACCTTCAAAAGCTATCTTAATATCATCATGATTTTCCCATTTCATTGTTACATGATCTTTGTGTGCATATGTATCTAAAGCAAACATAGCTGCATTTTGTGGTTTCCATTTTTTTGGAATATCAACAACATCTAGAGTAAAAAAACCTACTATTAAATATAATATAATAAGAAAAAAAATTATTTGGCCTTTTAATCTACTCTTCCTGGCCTGTTTAAATGTGTCAGGAAATAATTTTAGAATATTATCTCTTTCAATTGCTAAACTAGAACTCATTGATTTACTCCAATCAATTTATGTCTCCAATATGCCGACAAATAATCTAATGCAATTATTGTACCAACCAGTAAGAACATACACGCCAAAACATCAGCTCCATAATTCCACTGAATTAAAGCTGCTAACAATTCTCCAATTCCTCCTGCACCAACAAAACCTAATATAGTAGATTCTCTAACATTAATTTCTAACCTTAATATTCCATAACTTAGAAAAAGAGGGAGTACTTGTGGAAGAACTGAGAATCTTATCTTTTGTGTCCAAGTTGCACCAACAGAACTTAAACCCTCAATAGGTTTTCCATCACAATTTTCTATAGCTTCCGTGAATAATTTACCAAGTGCTCCTGCAGTATGTATTGTTATGGCAATCACTGCTGGTAAAGATGATTTACCCATCAAATATAAAAACACCATTGCTATTATTAATGTTGGAAATGATCTTGTCACATCCATAAAAAATTTTGTAAATTGAATAACTCTTTTATTTCTTATTAAATTTCTACTAGAGAAGATTGCAAAAATAACTGCCAAAACAAATCCGATCGAAGTTGAAAATAATGCAATATTTAAAGTTATAATTAATTCAGGAATGTACTTAATAACTCTTGGCCAATATTTCCATCCCATCTCAAATGTATCAACAAATAAATCTCTTGGATAATTAAAAAAATTAGCTATACCTCTACCAAAAGATCCTGCATTTGCCTCTAACGATACCAGGGTACCACCAAAAAAAACTAATATTAGAATTGCAATTCCCAGTAACGAGGACCTAGTTCTTTGATTTGTTAATTTTTTTAAATTAACTTCAATTTGTTCTAAGTTTGCAGGTAATGCTTTTGACATAATTTTAAAAAAAAAACAGAGGCAAAGATTTTAAGTCTTTGCCTCTAATTTATAGGGGTTTAATTAATTATTCTTTTGTGCTTCAATTTTAGCTTTTCTTGCTGCTACAACTGATTCATAGAAAGAGTGATCTACAGCTACCCATTTTTTTACAATCCCGTTTGCAACGTTTTCACTACATTTTGGATCGTTTTCGTGTATCCATTTTTTCAATCCAATCATTACTTGATGTGCTCTAACAGGTAAAAAAGTAGGCATTACAATTGGACCATTAGGAATTAATTTTGAAGACCAAATTTGAACAATGTCGTCCATATTTAAAATCCCTTTATCAACCATTTTTCTTAAATTCCCTGATGAATATCCTTCTTCCCAGCTACCAACGCCAGACACCCATGTTACAGCAGCATCAACGTCACCATTCATTAACGCTAATACATTGTTTTCATGTCCTCCAGAAAACTGTGTTTTTGAAAAATATGTATCTGGATCCATACCCATAGCTTTTAATTCAATTGATGGAATTAAAAAACCTGATGTAGAGTTAGGGTCAGCCCAACCAAAGGATTTACCTTTAAGATCTGCCATTGATTTAATTCCAGATGCTTTTGTTGCTACTGCTACTGAGTAATAACCCATGTCTCCAGTTGGTTGCATTCTAGTTAGAACTGGCACTACAGCAGTTGGATCTTTAAGATACATACCTGCATATCCAGAAGAACCAAACCATGTATAATCTAGATTTCCACCTAGCATCGACTCCATTGTTCCAGCGTAGTCTTTAAATGTAAAAAATTTAGCTGGCACTCCATAAGCTGCTTCGATATATGGCATGAAACAATCATTTCTAGCGATAATATCTTGAGCTGCTTCGTCACCTAAAAAACCAACTCTAAATTCTGGTTGGTATTTACTTAAGTCCATTTTTGGACCTGTGTAAGTTACTGCATTAGCCTGAGTTGCAAACAATATCATAGCCAAAAGTGCAATAACTCTTGTTACTTTATTAAACATAATTATCTCCTTTTTTTAATTTTAGTCTAACGACTTATTTGAACCGATGAGTTATTGAACTCATGCAGTTGCAAATTCTTTTTCAACATCCTCATTTACCTGATTTTTTGTTTTAAGCTCAGTGGATGTTACTTGCGGTTCAAAAGCTTCATCAGCTTCTGCACCATAAATTTCTCTTGCAAGTTTGTCTGATAATTTTTCTGGCAAATCATCAAAGACAACTGCGCCATCTTTCATCCCAATAATACGGTCACAATAGGTTTTTGCTGTATCTAGGGTATGAAGATTCGAAATGACCGTTAAATTTTTTTCATCATGAATTTTTCTTAATGATTCCATTACCATTCTTGCATTCATTGGGTCTAAAGATGCTATAGGTTCATCTGCTAAAATCATTTTAGGATTTTGCATCAAAGCTCTACATATAGCTACACGTTGCTGTTGACCTCCAGATAATGTTTCAGCTCTTTGGAGAGCAGTGTTAGCCATACCTAAGTTGTTCAGTAAAATCAAAGCATCAGCTCTTTCATCTGGAGAAAACATTTTTAAAGATGCCCTAAATGAACCTTGATAATTTAATCTACCTAAAATGACATTTGTTAATACATCAAGTCTTGGCACTAAGTTAAATTGTTGAAAAATCATTGCACATTTTCTTTGCCATGATCTCTTTTCTTTACTTTTTAAATCTAGAATATTTTGACCTTCAATTTCAATCGATCCATCTGTTGCATCAGTGAGTCGATTTATAATCCTAAGAAGAGTGGATTTACCTGCACCTGATCTTCCAATAATTCCTATCATTTGAGGTTTATTGACCTTAAATGAAACATTTTTTACAGCGTGATTATTTCCAAAGAATTTGTTTATACTGATTATTTGCATGCATTAATATGCACCTCAATTCTTTAGGAAATGTTAAAACTTTATTAATAAAATTTATAAGTTTTGTTTAATTATTGTTAAAAATAAACTACAGGTAGAAAATACAGTATTTATTACTCTAAACTTTAACAAGTATCTGAATTTTAGACCCATCAAAATAACTTTCACTTAGCTCTATTGGGGTTTTATTAAAGTCAATATTAATAGATGTCGTTTTTATTAAAGGTTTTCCAACATCAATATTTAAAAGATTTGATTTTATTTTGTCTGAGATTTCAGCGCTTATTAACGTTTTAGATCTTATTATTTTTTTAACATTTAATAATTTAAAGGCTTTAGTTACAGACTGTTTTTTTACAAAATGATTAATAAACTTTGGAAATCTTTCATGCGGTATTGATCTAAATGTTATTACAGAAGGAGAATTATTTATATATCCTATACTATTTATTCTAGTGACTTTTTCTTTTTTTTTTAAATCCAATTCTTTTTTTTCAAATAGGTTACATTCTGTAATATCAAAACTTTTAATTTCAATTCGCGCTGATTTGTTTTCTTCAAGAATATTTTCAGTAAAACGAACATTTTTGCTTATTGAATAATTAATTTTTGATGTTTTTACAAAAACACCTAAACCTCTTTTTGAATATATTAAATTATCATTTTTAAGTTCTTTAAAAGCTCTTCTTATAGTGTGTCTATTAACATTGAACTGTTTTGCATACTCACCCTCGGAATCTAATTTTTTATTAATTTTGTACTTATTTAAAACAATTTCTCTTTTAATTGAATTGTATATTTCTTTCCAAAGCAAATCCTTTGATGTCATAAAATTTTAATAAATAATCTATTGAAATTTTTTTCAATTTTGTTACTTGTCTAGTTGTATAGTATTATGTTAAATGAATCAAGAAAACAATGGTTAAGTTATTTAGCAACCGCTGATGAAGATTATCTCATTTCGCTTTGGGATAATTTAAATATGAAAATAGAATATAATTGGTTAAGAGAACCTGAGATTGGTAGTGTTATGGTTCAAGGAAAAGCAGGAGCCACAGGTGATAATTTTAATGTTGGAGAGGTAACTATAACTAGATGTTCAGTTAATTTAAATAAAAAAATCCAAGGTCATGGTTATGTTCAAGGTAGAAATAAATATAAATCTAAAATTGCAGCTTTGTGTGATGCGTTAATGCAAACTGAAAAAAAAGAAATTATAAAAAAAAATATACTGGATAAATTAGTTAAATACAAAAATAATAAAAGAAACGAAATATTATCTAAAACAGAAGCTACTAAAGTTGATTTTTTTACCTTGGTAAGAGGTGAGGATAAATAATTTATGGAAGTTGTTTATAAAAAAAATAATTCTCAAGTAAGTGCTGATTACTTTAGAAGTATTTTGTTTGCAACCTCATATCCTGGTTCAATTGAGACATTAAATAATATAGATCCCCCTTCGAATATGTTTTCAGCTAGTTGTTCAATTATAAAAACTTTTTGTGATAGTTATTCAAATATTTTTTTAGGTGGTGATGTTAACAATCCAAAAACTATAGAATGGATTAAATTTAATTCAGGTGCAAACATAACTGATAAAAAAAATGCAAATTTTGCAATTGGTTTTTGGAAGGATCTTATTCCATTTGAAGATTTTAAAATTGGTGACGAACAAAATCCTGATCAATCCTGCACTATAATTTGCCAGTCTCAATTTAAAAAACCAAATGCCATAATTACTGGTCCTGGTATTAAAAGTTCTAAAAGTATATTTTTACCCGATAAAGAGATTATAAAAAAAAATAACCAACAATTTCCTTTAGGGCTTGATTTTTATTTTGTTGATAATGAAAAATTCTATTCAATACCAAGATCATTAAAAATAGGAGAGCTATAAAATGTATGTTTCAGTAAAAGGAGGAGAAAAGGCAATAAATAATGCACATTCCTGGTTATCTGAAATAAGAAGAGGTGATGTAAATATAGCAGAATTAAATATTAAACAAATTAGTGAACAACTAACATTAAGTGTCGACAGAGTTATGTCTGAAGGATCTTTGTATGATAAAGACTTGTCGGCTTTAGCAATCAAACAGTCTAGAGGTGACTTGATTGAAGCAATTTTTCTAATTAGAGCCTATAGAACTACTTTACCTAGAATTGGTTCTAGCAAACCTATCGAAACTAGCAAAATGTTATGTCTAAGAAGAATATCTGCAACATTTAAAGATATACCAGGTAAACAAAAATTAGGTCCAACATTTGATTACACACACCGTTTACTTGACTTTAAACTTCTTGCTGATGGTGAGTATGATAAAGCTAAGATTGAAAAATATGATGACAAAGAAATCCCTCATGTCTTAAGTTTTTTAAATAAAGAAGGATTAATTCAGAAAGAAATACCTAGTGGTAAAACATCTAAAGATATTACAAGAAATCCAATTAATTTTCCTTTAACAAGATCTGAACGACTTCAATCACTTTCGAGAGGAGATGAAGGTTTTCTTCTTGGTTTAGCTTATTCAACACAGAGAGGGTATGCTAGAAACCATGCATT
Source organism: Pelagibacterales bacterium SAG-MED50 (assembly GCA_014653385.1). Classification (GTDB taxonomy): domain Bacteria; phylum Pseudomonadota; class Alphaproteobacteria; order Pelagibacterales; family Pelagibacteraceae; genus Pelagibacter. Next base: position 17,454 of record JACWER010000016.1, read on the forward strand.
TGTTGGTGAATTAAGAACTGGTTACGTTGAAGTTCAATTTGAAATTCCAGAACTAGGTATAGAAATAAATATTGCTGACGTCATGTTTACCGAGTGTGAGTCAGTGAACCAATTTAATGGTAGTAAAAAAATACCTGCTCAATTTACTCGTGGATATGGGTTAGTTTTTGGTCAACTAGAGAGAAAAGCAATTTCTATGGCTTTGGTTGATAGATCAATGAGATGGAAAGAATTTGGTGAAGAATACTTAGGTGTTGCCGCTCAAGATGAAGAATTTGTTATATCTCATTGTGATAATATTCAGGCCACAGGTTTTTTAGAGCATATTAAATTACCTCACTATGTAGATTTTCAAGCAGAGTTAGATTTAGTAAGAAAAATTAGAGAAGAATATAAAAAAAATGGACAACGTACTTAAATTCGAAAATAAAAAAGCTAAAGTTCAAAATCAAGATGAAATTTATAATTTCGCTTATTTAGATGAAAATACAAAAAGAATGATAAGAAGAGCTTTAATCAAAGCTCTTTGTATACCAGGTTACCAAGTTCCATTTTCATCCAGAGAAATGCCAATGCCCTACGGGTGGGGTACAGGCGGTGTACAAGTAACTTCTTCTTGTTTGACAACAGACGATGTTCTTAAAGTTATTGATCAGGGAGCAGATGATACTACTAATGCAGTTTCAATAAGAAATTTTTTTAAAAAAACAGCAAATATTGAGACTACCGAAACAACTGGAGATGCCTCAATAATACAAACAAGACATAGAATACCAGAGAATCAATTAAAGGAAAAACAGATACTTGTTTATCAAGTTCCAATTCCGGAGCCTCTTGCTTTTCTAGAACCAAGATATCAAGAGACAAAAAAAATGCACGCTTTATCAGAATATGGAATTATGCATGTTAAGCTTTATGAGGATATCACTAAAAATGGACATATAGAAACTGCATATGCGTATCCAGTGAAAACAAATGGTAGATACATAATGGATCCATCACCTATACCAAAATTTGATAATCCAAAAATGAATAATAATCCTGCTATTCAATTATTTGGTGCTGGTAGAGAACAAAGAATTTATGCAATTCCGCCGTACACACAGGTTACAAGCCTTGATTTTGAAGATTATCCATTTGATCCTTCAAAAGCCCCACATAAATGTTCTATTTGTGGATCAAACGAAAGTTTTTTAGATGAAATAATTACTGACGATGATGGTAATAGATCTTTCATATGTTCAGATACAAATTACTGTAATCAAAGAATGAAAGATAAGTAAATGGAACCAATTTTATCTGTTCAAAATTTAAATAAATATTATGGGGATCAAGTTGGTTGTAAAAATATGAATATGACATTGTATCCGGGTGAAGTCGTTGGAGTGGTAGGGGAGTCTGGGTCAGGAAAAACAACTTTTATAAACTCAATATCAGGAAATCTGAACCCCGACAGTGGAAAAATCCTAATTAATACAAATAATGAAATTATTAATTTCTTAGAAATATCAGAGTCATTGAAAAGATTATTAATAAGAACCGAACTAGCTTTTGTTCACCAAAATCCTAGAGATGGTTTAAGATTGGATGTAAGTGCTGGTGGAAATATTAGTGAAAGATTAATGTCCATTGGACAAAGAAATTATGGAAATATTAGGCAAACTATTTTTAAATGGTTAGATAAAGTGGAAATCGATAAAAGTAGGGTAGATGATTTTCCAAGAACATTTTCAGGTGGAATGTTGCAAAGATTACAAATAGCAAAAAACTTAGTTACGAGTCCAAAAATAATTTTTATGGATGAACCAACAGGAGGCCTTGATGTTTCTGTTCAAGCCAAAATTTTAGATTTGTTAAGAAAATTAGTCAGAGAATTAAATTTATCAGTTGTAATTGTTTCTCACGATCTTGCAGTTATTAGATTGTTAGCTGATAAAATTATTGTAATGAAAAATGGTGAGGCTGTTGAGACTGGATTGTGTGATCAAGTATTAGATGATCCACAACATTCTTACACTCAGTTATTAGTCAGCTCAGTACTTCAGGTTTAAAATGATAGAACTTAATAAAATAACAAAAAAATTTACACTTCATAATCAAGGCAAAACAAAAATATCAGTTTTTAAAAATTTGAATTTGAAAATTAATCCTGGAGAAATTGTAGCGTTGACAGGACCATCAGGTGTTGGAAAGTCTAGCATTTTAAAAATGATTTATGGAAACTATGTTTTTCAATCAGGAGAAATTAAAATTAATAATCACAACATAGATCATAAATATCCTAGAAATATTATTGAACTTAGAAAAAATACAATAGGATATGTTAGTCAATTTCTAAGAGTGATACCTCGTGTTCCTACGATTGAAATTGTTATGGAGCCCTTATTAGAAATAAATTCAGATCAAGATGAAGTTCGTGAAAAAGCTGAAAAAACTTTAATAAAACTTAATATAGATAAAAACTTATGGAATTTATCGCCACTTACTTTTTCAGGAGGAGAACAACAAAGAGTTAATGTAGCTAGGGGACTGATTAGGAATTATCCATGTTTATTACTAGATGAACCAACTGCTAGTTTAGATAGTGTTAACAAAGATATTGTTTTGAATTTGATTAATGAAAAAAAAGATAAAGGATCTTCAATAATTGGCATTTTTCATGATGAATATTCACGTAAATATTTAAAAGCTAGGGAAATAGATATTACAAAAATATCAGATGCAAAATAACGGTCAGCTTATTGTAGTCGTTGGACCATCAGGATCAGGAAAAGATACATTATTAAAAAAAGTAATTAAAAAAATTCCTAATTCTATTTTGGTGAAAAGGTACATTACTAGAAAAAAAGATATTAAAAATGAAGATCATTACAGTATATCAATTAAAAATTTTGAAGATAAGATTTCAAAAAAACATTTCTTCGTTTACTGGAATGCTCATGGTTTTTCATACGGTATTCCATTTAAGGAAATAAAAAAAATAGCGCAAGGTAAAACAGTAATTTTTAACGGATCAAGAAAGGTACTTTTTAAAGTAAAAAAAAAAGTTAATAACGTTAAAATAATTAATATTACTGCCCCATCAACAATTATTAAAAAGAGACTTGTAAATCGAGCTAGAGAAGACAAAAAATCAATTAATAAAAGGATAAAAAGAAAAATTAATTTACTTCCAAAAAATACAATTACTATAAATAATAATAAATCAATATCTATAGGTGCAAACAAATTAAAACAAATAATTTTAGCTAAGTGAAAAATTTTCTAAATTCTCAAACATTCCTTTTTGGTTTTCACCAAATATATATATTTTATCAAAATTATTTATTTCATTTAAAATGATTTTTTTGTTTTTTTCAATTTTTTTTAACTCAAAGTACAATTTGTTTCCTGTAACTTCTGATGCAATGGTCATGTGAAATTTAAATTCTGACATTAAATATGGGTATCCCCATTTATGTAAAATATTTAATTGCAATTTACTTAGTTTAGAAGGGTTTCTTTTATCAATTTCTTTTTTTGTAAGTGGTGATCTAAATTTAAATAATTCTTTAACTAGTCTATTGGATATCTTGTTAATGTTACTATTTTTTTTATTTTGAACAAAAGCATAAAAATTATTTATTTTTTTTAATTTAAATTTATAAAACTTAAATTTTTTGAATTTTTTTGCTATGTCCTCGGTTTTTTTAAATAATGTATTAGTACTATAATTTTTGTTTAGTTTAAAAGGAGGGATAAGTGTACCGTGAAACCCATATTTCTTTGCAATTAAAACATTTTTATCTATGTTTTTTAAGTTTTTAATTCCAAATCTGTTTAGATAATTAATTCTTTGTTTGTTATTTATTAACTTTGCATTAAGTGGATCCCAACCGAACCAATATCTACCAAATTCTTCTAGACTACTTTCTTTTGGAGGTGCATAATAAATAGCATATCTAGAATATTTTTTCATAATTCAACTTTTAATACATATATAAATTTTTTTCTCAAATTTAAAATATTTGTAACAATTCATGTATATAAAAAAATGATGCATGAATATATTTTAAATAACGCCACGATAATTAAAAAAGATGAGATTATTCATGGCCATATAAGAATTAAAAATAATAAGATTGTCGATATAAGTAGTGGATTAAGTAATAACAAAAATTCAATTGACTGTGAAAAAGATTACATCTCTCCAGGATTGGTTGAACTACATACCGACAATCTTGAAAGACACATGACACCAAGACCTAAAGTCTCATTTCCAGTAGAAAATGCGATTTTATCTCATGATAGAGAGTTAGCATCTGTAGGAATAACTACAGTTTTTGATGCATTAAGAGTTGGTTCTATTGAAAAAACAGGAAAATATAAAAAATATGCAAAAAACTGTTCAGATATAATTTCAAGTTTTAAAAAAAATAATATTCTCAAGATTGATCACAAAATACATTTAAGAGCTGAAACTTGTTCGGAGAATTTGATTGATGAATTAGACGAATACAATGAAACTCACGATGTAAAACTAATTAGTATAATGGATCATACACCAGGTCAAAGGCAATTTAGAGTTATAGATAAGTACAAAGAATATCTTTCAATTAAACACGGTATGACAGAAAATGAAATGGAAATTCATTTTGAACACTTAAAAAATCTTCAAAAAAAAAATAGCAAGAAACACATAGATAGAATTCTAGAATTTAAATCCTCATATGATTGTATTTTGGCTAGTCATGACGATACCACTGAAAATGATGTTTATAACTCAAATAAATATGGAGTAAAATTGGCTGAATTTCCAACAACATTAGAAGCAGCCAAAACTTCTAAAAATTATAATATTAAAGTCATGATGGGATCTCCTAATTTACTTAGGGGAGGTTCTCACTCTGGCAATATCTCTGCTAAAGAACTTTTAGAAAATGATTGTCTAGATATTTTAAGCTCAGATTATATTCCATCCTCATTAATTATATCTGTTATTAAATGGGGTTTAGAAATTGATAATCTTCCGAAAGCATTTGCAGCAGCTAGTCACGCTCCATCTATAGCAATAAATTTAAATGATAGGGGTTTAATTGACAACAATAAAAGAGCAGATTTAGTAAGGTTTAAAATTTATCAAAATTTACCCGTTGTAAAAAACGTTTGGTCAAACGGAATCCAAGTAAGCTAAAATATTCCTGTTGTATAAGAGTATTTTATAATTCCTGCTATCATTATTGTTATTTGTAATGAAAAATTTGTTAATAAAGGTTTGTCTTTTGTAATGGTACCAACAATTGTCCAACCGATTATACCTAAACTGTGAGGTATCATGCTATAAGGATAGTAATCTAAATAAAAAGTTAATATTCCTAAAAGTGTTAACACTGTGCTTGTCTATTTTAATGCCATTATCTAAGAAATTCTCAAAATTTTTAGACCTATAATTAGAAAGATCAAAATTTTTATTTTTTTTTTAAAAATTTATTTATATCTTCATTAATTTTACCTGATGGGTTGTTCCCAGCACTATAAGCTTTAAACCTATTTGAATATTCGTTTTTAATAATATTTTCAGCTATTATGCTTCTAGCTGAGTTACCTGTACAAACGAATAAGATATTTTTCATTAGAAAATAATTTTATAAATTCCAATTACAAACAATGGTATTTGTAATCCAAAGTTGGTTAAAATAGCCTTATCTTTTGATATAAATCCTGCGATAGTCCAACCGACAACTCCTAAACCGTGAAAGTAAATATTGATAGGGTAGATATTTAAATTAGTTAATAATATTCCAGTTAATACTAAAGCAGTACTGATCCATTTCAGATATTTTTTGATAAACATAGTCTCCTCTATATGTAAGTTTTGTTACGAATTTATTACAATTATAGAGCAAACTAAAATCTAAATTTTATAATCTAATTTTTTTGAAGCTCATAAATAGAAACATAATGTTTCTTCTTAGGAAGTGGAATTATTGTTGGAACTTTAGTTAATCTTGGTTTTATTGACTTATTTCCTACGTATTTTTTTAATTAAAGTATTGACAAAAATATGTTATGTTATAACATAACATTATGACTAACAAAGAATTAGTTTTTAATATAATTAAAAAATCATCTAAGCATCTAACTGCTTATGAAATTCTAGATAAACTTCAAAAGATTAAAAAAACACAAGCTATGACTGTCTATAGAGCATTAGATAGTTTAATAGGTGAAGAGAGAATTCATAAATCTAATCAAACAAAAACCTATATTTTGTGTAATCATAGACATGAAGATAATCATAATACTGCAATAGCTATTTGTAAAAAATGTGGTGACACTGAAGAACTTAAATCAAATATCTTTTTAGATTTCTTTAAAAAAAATAATATTAAAAAGTACGATTTTAGTACTTTTAAAATGGAGGTTTTAACAACTTGTAAGGATTGTAATTAATGAAGAAAATAACAATATTATCAATAACAGCGTATATATTTGGTTTTACATATCTTCATGCTGCAGAAGGTCATTCTCATGATTTACCTGAATTTCTTCATTTTTTAGAAGAACTAGTTGAAGAACATGGAATTTTAAGAGGTTTTGTTTTTGGTTTTATTCATACTTTAATTCCATTAATAGGTTTTTACTCAGGATGGAGTATTAACCGTTTTTTAAAAGTTATTTCAAATGGAGCAATAGCAGGAATAGTTGGAATAGTTTTAGCTCATATTATAGCTGACTTTATTGCAGCATTAGCTGATCCAAATCTTAAAAGTGCAGCATATGGAATTGTTCTTGGTGGGTTTTTACCTTTGTTAGCTGTACCTTTTTTAGAAAAATATGTAACAAAAAGTCAGTATCACACTGTTGTAGGTGATCATGAAGATCTAAAAAAAGATTTGAAAACCAAACATAAATAAAATATCTAATAGGGGAATGAGTACAATTCCCCTAACATTAGATGAAATTTTTGATTTAGCAAAAAAAACATTACTTGCTAATGGATGTGACGATGAGACTGCAAGTATTTTATCTGACCTGATAAGAAATGCAGAAAGAGATGGTTCAGTTTCTCATGGATTATTTAGATTACCTGCTTATGTTTCAGGTTTAAAAAGTGGTAAGATTAATGGAAAAGGTAAACCTGAAGTTAAAAAGATTTCTCCATCAGTAATTAAAGTTAAAGGTAATAATTCTTTAGCACCAGTTGTTTTAAGCAAAGGTTTGCCTGAATTAAGTAAAGCTGCAAAAGAAAATGGTGTTGCAGTTTTAGCTATTAACAATTCTCATCATATGGCTGCCATGTGGCCTGAAACAGAAAAATTAGCTGAAGATGGTTTAGTTGCTTTTGCTTGTACTTCTTATAAGCCTGCTGTAGCTCCTGCAGGTGCAATTAAACCTTTATTTGGAACAAATCCAATTTCATTTGCTTGGCCTAGACCAGGAAAAACTCCTGTTGTGTATGATATGGCAACAGCTTCTATGGCAATGGGTGAAGTCCAAGTCGCTAAGAGAGAAGGTCATAAAGTTCCACTTGGAACAGGACTTACAAAAGATGGAAAAGAAACAACAGATCCTGGCGAAATAGCTGATGGAGGTGTCTTATTACCTTTTGGTGGGTATAAAGGCTCTGCTATAGCGATGATGGTTGAATTATTAGCTGGTGCTTTAGTGGGTGATAACTTTAGTTACGAAACAGCAGCAAAAGATAATAATGATGGTGGTCCTCCAAGTGGAGGTGAATTTATTCTAGCTATTTGTCCCGACAAAACTGCAGGCACTAGTTGGCAAAAACATGCTGAAGAATTTTTTGAAAAAATGAAATCAATGGGTGAAGTAAGATTACCTGGTGAAAGAAGACACAAAAACAGAGTTGATAAAGGTCCAAGAAATATTAACGAAGAATTAGTTAATAAAATAAAATCTCTAAGCTAACTTAATTTCAATTGGAGTGTGATCTGAGGGTTTTTCTCTACCTCTGGGATCTTTGTTAATATTAATATCTTTTATGTTATCAATTATAGAATTTGAGACTAAAAAGTGATCAATTCTCATTCCGTTATTTTTTTGCCATGCACCTCTCATGTAGTCCCAGAATGTATAACCCTCTTTATCTTCGTTAAAATGCCTGTAAACATCACTAAAGCCTATGTTTAGCATCTCTCTAAACTTCTTTCTTATTTCAAGCCTGTATAAGGCATCATCCTCAAAACTTTTAACATTATAAACATCTTCTGCTGATGGAATAACATTAAAGTCGCCAGCAAGTATTATATTAGAATTTTTTTTTGATAAGGATTTTAATTGTTTAATTAATTGATCCATCCAATCTTTTTTATAATCATATTTTTCTGTATCGACAGGGTTTCCGTTTGGAGTATAAATATTTATTAATTGAATATTCTTCTTTTTATATTCAACTTCAGCAGAAATAATTCTAGATTGTTTTAGTTTGTCTTTAATTAAATCTGTTCTAATATTTTTTAATTTTGCTTTTGAAATAATTGCAACACCATTATAACTTTTTTGACCAAAAACATGACTTTCATAATCCATAGTGGAAAAATCATCATAAGGAAAATTAACATCTTCAGTTTTAATCTCTTGCATCATTAAAACATCAGGCTTGTATTTTAGTAAATAGCTTTTGATATTTTCAATTCTAGCTCTTACAGAATTTACATTCCATGAAGATATAATCATTAAAGTGAAAAAGAAACACCACAGCCACATGAAGATTTAGTCTGTGGATTGGATATTTTAAAAGACTCGCCAATTAGTTCTGAAACGTAATCAACTTCTGAATCTTTTAATAAATCTGCTGAGGTTTTATCAATTAAAATATTTTTATATGTTAGATCATCTTCATTTTTGGATTGTTCAAATGTAAATTCATATTGAAAACCTGAACAGCCACCACCTTTAATTGCGATTCTAAAAAAAGAACCTTCGTCTTTTTTAGACAACAAATTTTGTATTTGTTTTAGAGCATTATCGGTAAATTTAATTTCTTTAATCATGTCTCAACACTGATATTACTAATATAGTACTTAATTATTTAAATTAAAGGATGAAAAAACACTCACAATTAGGCGTATTTAAAAGCAAGGGCAGGCTTAACAAAGAACCTACTTCAAAATACAGATCACCTTTTCAAAGAGATAGAGATAGAATAATTCATAGTGCATCATTTAGACGACTAAAACACAAAACCCAAGTTTTTGTAAATACTGAAGGAGATCATTTTAGAACAAGAATTACTCATTCAATTGAAGTTGCTCAAATTGCTAGATCTATAGCTAAATATCTTAATTTAAATGAGGACTTAACAGAAACATTAAGTTTAGCTCATGATTTAGGACACACTCCGTTTGGGCATGCTGGTGAAGATGCTTTAAACGAATGTATGGAAAGTTATGGTGGTTTTGATCATAATTTACAAACATTGAGAATTATTATGTTTTTGGAGAATAAATATTTCAAATTCAAAGGTCTTAATTTATCAATTGAAACTTTAGAAGGACTTTTAAAACATAATGGACCTGTTGAAGATACAGATTTAGTAAATAAATTAATTGGACTAAAAAAATTTAAAAAAAAGATCAATTTTAAAACATATCCTTCTCTAGAAGCTCAAATATCAGCAATATCAGATGATATAGCTTATAATAATCATGATATTCAGGATGGCATTAACGCTAATTTGTTTAAGCTAGAAGAGCTTATGGAGATAGATTTTTTTAAATCAATTTATCTTAAATATAAAAAAAAGATTAATAAAAAAAACTATAAGATTGCAACATATCAAATTATTAGAGACTCAATTGATCTAATGATTAGAGATCTGTTAGCAAATACTCAAAAAAATTTAAAAAATCTTAAAATAAAATCAATTAAAGACATAGCAAAGTCTGATCAATTAATAGTTTGTTTTTCCGATAAAATTCAAAATTCAGAAAAAGAAATTAGATTATTTTTACGAACCAAAATGTACGACAACAAACTAGTATTAAGAAAGAATCAAAGAGGAAAAATTATTATTAAGAAGTTATTTGGTGCAATTCAATTAAATCCGAGAAAATTTCTAACAAAAGATCAATTGACTAAAGATAAATTTAGAGCTATTTCAGATTTTATTTCAGGTATGACAGATCGTTATGCAATTAACCTATATAATAATTTTAAATGAATATTTTTGAACTATATTTAGATAAGATTAAATCAGCGATAGTTGAGCTAAGTAAGAAGGGTGAGATTATTATTCCAGAGAGGTGCATGGCAAAAAAATAACGGAATGAGAATTGATCACTTTTTAGTCTCAAATTCTA
>JACWER010000017.1 GCA_014653385.1 Pelagibacterales bacterium SAG-MED50
GAATATTTAAATAAAAATTTATATAAAAAAGATCTTAAAATTTTCAATGCAGGATTAAATACAAATATAACAAATCGAATTAAAAAAAGTATCAAATATCTAGAAAATAAAACTGAAAATATTATTTTAATAAATGGTGACTCTTATTATGAGTTTGATTTAAATAAATTGATCAGTAAAAAAATTTATACAAAAAAAATTCTTATAAATTTGATGTGTACAAAGCTAAAATTAGACTACGGTTTTATTGAAAAAAAAAATACTCAAAATAATTTTAAATATAAAACCAAAATGTTTAAAGAATTTATTGATTTAAATGGTAATCACAATTTTTTTTACTCAGGACTTTGTGCTATTGAAAGGAATTATCTAGAAAAAAACTTAAGAAAAATTAAAAAAAACTTTGAAATGGAATTATTTAATAAGGCTGCCAAAAATAAAAAACTTGGTTTTACCTATGATGATAATCTTTTTTTTCAGGTAAATAACATTGCTGATCTTAACATGCTAAATGACAAATAAAGAAAAAATTAAAAGTTTATCTTTAGTAATTCCTTGTAATAATGAGCAAGATGCTATTAGAATTTCTCTTAAAGTTTATTTTGATATATTAAAAGATATTTTAAAAGACAAATTAATTTCAAAATTTGAAGTCATAGTAGTTAATAATGGGTCTACTGATAAAACACTTGATGTTCTCTTAGATGAAAAAAAAAGTAATTTTTTTAAGATTATTAATCTAAAAAGCAATTATGGTTATACATCATCTTACCTTGCGGGCATGTATCACGCACAAAATGAAATGATAATTACTGTATCGGCTGATCTTCATGAGGACCCTGACAAAATTAAAGATATGATAAAAGCTCATTATTCTACTAATAAACCAATTATGGGTTGTTATAAAAAAAGACATGAAACTTTTCTTAAAAATTTTTTTTCAAACGAATATTATAGATTCATGAAAATAATAAAAATTCCTATTATCAAAAATCATGCTGATTTTAGATTGATTACAAAAGAGATAAATAATCGTTTTTTTAACGATCTCTCTTCTTTTGTTTTTATTAGAATAAGAATATTAGATTTTATTGATTCTTATGAAAAAATATTTTATGTTGGAAATGATAGAAAAATAGGTAGCACTAAATTTAATTTTATTTCAAGTTCACTTTTAGCTTTAGATACTATTTTATTTTACGCAAAATCTTTTTTAAAAAGAATAATATTTACTTTAACTGTATCTTTTTGGCTTCTTTTTTTATTATCAATATTTCTAGTAAGTAAAATTAAAGTTTTTCCAATTTTGTTCATTATTTCAGTAATGTTAACTTTATTTTATTTTTATATTCATATAAGAATAAAATCTCTAGAAAATATAAATGAACATTTTGAAGTAAAAGAAATTTTTTAATCTATGTCTACGGTAACTGAGAGAGCAAATTATAATGCAAAATATGTTGATTACGAGGAATTTGCCAAAAAAATACTAAATTATACGAGTGTACCTTATCAAATTGAAATCCAACCAGGTCGAGAAAAAGGTAAGGCTCTGTGTTGGATGCAATGTCCTTATTGTTATGGCGGCAGTGCAAAGAATTCAGGTGATAGGCTTCCAATAGAAAGATATAAAGAAATTATAAAAGAAGTTACGTCAGGTCCAAATGGTAGAATTGAAAAGCTTATATTGGCTGGATACGCTACAGATCCTTTAAATTATGAGCATTTTGATCAATTGTTTGAGACATCCGTAAAAAATAATTTTATAACAGGAATACACACAAAATTACTAAAAATATCAAATAAATTTTTAGAAATTATTTCTGATGAAATTATAAGAGATAAGTCTTATGTTTCTGTAAGTGTAGATGCTGGAAAGAAAGAAAGTTACAACGTTACTCATGGAATTAAGTCAACTCTAGATATATTGGGAAAAATTTACAAAAATATTGAAAAAGTTAAGAAAAAAAAGAATAATAAAGTAGACATTAATACAACTTATTTATTAACAACTTTTAACTCAAGTATTGAAGAGGTTTCTAAAAGTATTGATGATTTATCTTCATTAGGTGTCAACACATTAAGATTTTCATTTCCTCAAGTTCCTAGAAACTATAATTATAATCAAAATGGAAATATTTTTATAAAGGATAGAAAGAATTTAATTGATAAAATTGAAGAATTAATTTCTAGTAAAAAAAATATTTCAACTTTTGTATCTATTGTTGACCCTGATACAAAATATAACATTCAACAATTAAGAGCTATACCATGTTATGCAAGGTTTGCTCATCCAGCTATTGGATTGGATGGTTATTTATATCACTGCTCCGAATCATCCTCTCCAGATTTTCACGACCAATCACTTGGAAATTTAAAAGATAATAACTTTTGGGACCTTTATTATTCATACAATAAAGAGGAAGTTGAAAAAAGCTTTAAATTAATGGAAAAGAACAAATGTATGTGTGATAGAAAGCTTTTCATTGTTAATAAAGAGTTTCAAAAGACAGGTCTGCTGGATAATCACAATTTTAAAAAAACAAGTAAATAATAATCTTAACTTATTTAAAATGTATAATTAAGAATATGAAATTTACCAAGTCTTTAGTAAAAGGTAAATTAATCAAACGATATAAAAGATTTTTTACTGACGTTAAATTAGATAAAAAAGTTGTTACCGCTCATTGTCCTAATACCGGATCAATGAAGGGTCTTCTCGATGAAGGGAACGAAGTCTATTTACTTCCAAATAATGATCCTAAAAAAAAACTGAAGTACGGGCTAGAAATTATTAAAACGAAAAAAAATCTTGTTGGCGTTAATACTCACATGGCAAATAGAATAGCTAAACATGCTCTAGAAAATAATCTTATTAAAGAGCTTAAGAATAGCGATCTAATTAAACCAGAAGTATTTTTTAATAAAGAGACTAGATTTGATTTTCTAATAGAGAAAAATAAACAAAAAAGCTTTATAGAAGTGAAAAATGTTACTCTTTTTAGAAATAAGGATACTGCAGAATTTCCAGATGCCATAACATCACGTGGTACCAAACATTTGCTTACTCTTATTGACGCCATAAAAAAAGGTTATAAAAGTTACTTATTATTTTTAGTTCAAGTCCAAAATATGGAAAAATTCAAAATAGCGAAAGATATAGATAAAGAATATTATAATAATTATTTAATAGCTAAAAAAGTAGGTGTTAACTTTTTAGCTTACAGATGTGATATAAGTTCTAAAAAAATATTTATTGATAAGAAATTAAAAATTATTGATGACTGATTATAAAGAAAAATTTGAAAAAATGAGAGTTGCTGGAAAACTAGCGGCTCAAACTCTTGATATGTTAACTCACAACATCAAAGAAGGTGTTTCAACAGATTATATTGATAAATTAGGTTATGAGTTTATTAGAGATAATGGTGGATATTCTGCCCCACTTTACTATAGAGGTTTTACTAAATCTTTATGTACATCTTTAAATCATGTCGTGTGCCACGGTATTCCATCACATCGAGTTTTAAGAAATGGAGATGCAATTAATGTTGATGTAACCGCTGTTATAGATGAGCATTATGGAGATACTAGTAGAATGTTTTCAATTGGTAACACATCAGTCAAACTAAATAATCTAATTGATACAACTTACGAATCTATGATGAGGGCAATAAAGATTTTAAAACCTGGAATTAGACTAGGAGACATAGGATATGAAATTCAATCGTTTGTTGAAGACAAAGGTTTTTCTGTTGTAAGAGATTTTTGTGGTCATGGTATCAGTACAACATTTCATGAACCTCCTAATATTCTTCACTATGGAAATAAAAAGTCTGGTATGGGTTTAAGACCTGGAATGACATTTACAATAGAACCTATGATTAACACAGGTAAATATGATGTTAAAATGTTAAATGATGGTTGGACTGCTGTTACAAAAGATAAATCTTTATCAGCACAATTTGAACATACGTTAGGAATTACTGAAAATGGTTATGAAATCTTTACAGAATCTGCTAAAGGTTATTCCAAGCCCCCATACTTATAATTAATGATAAAAAGATACTCGCGAAAAGAATTAAATGACATTTGGTCAGAAGAAAATAAATATAAAATTTGGCTTGATGTCGAAGTTTCAGCTGCTGAGGCGATGGAAAAGCTTGGTCAAATCCCAAAAGGTGTTGCATCAGTTGTAAGAAAAAAAGCTAAAATCAATGTAAGTAGAATTCACAAAATAGAGTCTGAAGTTAAACATGACGTCATAGCATTTCTAACTTCTGTTACTGAAAAAGCAGGAATAAAAGCTAGATATCTTCACCAAGGTATGACCTCATCAGATGTATTGGATACAAGTTTTAATATCCAAATGGTTCAATCAGGCAAAATTATCCTAAATGACTTAGATCAAATTTTAAAAATTCTTAAAAAACAAGCTAAGAAATACAAATTCACACCCTGCATGGGCAGAAGTCACGGTATTCATGCAGAGCCTGTTACCTTTGGGTTAAAATTGGCTTCGTTTTACGAAGAATTTAAGAGAAATAGAAAAAGATTAGTAGATGCAATTGATGAAGTATCCACTTGTGCAATATCTGGTGCTGTTGGAACTTTTGCTAATATTAATCCAAATGTTGAAAAACATGTTGCAAAGAAATTAGGTTTAAAAGTTGAGCCAATCTCAACTCAAGTAATACCTAGAGACCGACATGCTTTTTATTTTTCAGTATTAGGAATTATTGCTGGATCAATTGAAAGAGTTGCGGTTGAAATTAGACATTTACAAAGAACTGAAGTTTATGAATTACAAGAATTCTTTTCAAAAAATCAAAAAGGTTCTTCGGCAATGCCTCATAAAAAAAATCCAATATTAAGTGAGAACTTAACAGGACTTGCAAGAATGGTTAGAAGTGCAGTAATTCCTGCTTTAGAAAATATTGCTCTATGGCATGAAAGAGACATTTCACATTCAAGTGTTGAACGAAACATTGGACCTGATGCAAACATCACCACTGATTTTGCTTTAGTAAGATTAACTAATATTTTAGACAACATGATTGTTTATCCAAAAAAAATGTTGGAGAATTTAAATGTCACTAAAGGATTAATTTTTTCTCAAGAAGTAATGCTTGAATTAACAAAATCTGGCTTAAGTAGAGAGCAATCTTATAAGATGGTTCAAAATTATGCTAAAAAATGTTTTGCTGAAGATTTAGACCTATTTGATGTGATTAGTTCAGATAAGTTAATTATGAGTAAAATCACTCCTAAAAAACTAAAATCTATATTTAGTTACGCAAAACACTTTAAAAATGTGAATTTCATCTTTAGAAGAGTTTTTAGATAATGAAAAAAGGAAAAAAACTATACGAAGGTAAAGCTAAAATCATTTATACAACAAATGATAAGAATTTAGTTATTCAATATTTTAAAGATGATGCAACTGCATTTAACAATCAAAAAAAATCTACCATAGAAGGAAAAGGTGTTTTAAATAATAGAATATCAGAACATATTCTTTCAAACCTTTCTCAAATTGGAATTAAAAATCATTTATTAAAAAGACTTAATATGAGAGAACAAGTGATTAAATTAGTTGAAATTATTCCAATTGAATTCATTGTAAGAAATGTTGCAACTGGATCAATTACTAAAAGATTAGGTATTGAAGATGGAACTGTTTTAAAAGAACCGCTTATTGAATATTGCTTAAAGAGTGACAAATTGGGAGATCCTTTGATAGCAGAAGAGCACATCCTAGCATTTGATTGGGCTACAAAAAAAGAAATTGAAAAAGTTAAAAAGATGATTTTAAGAATTAATGACTTTATGATTGGAATGTTTAGAGGGGTTGGAATTAAGTTAATCGATTTTAAATTAGAATTTGGAAGACTAAAAGTTAATGGTAAAGAAGAAGTTATTCTAGCAGATGAAATTAGCCCTGATACTTGTAGACTTTGGGACAGTATTACTGATAAAAAATTAGATAAAGATAGATTTAGAAAGAACTTAGGTGATCTTATTCCTGCTTATACAGAAGTTGCCAAAAGACTTGGAATACTTCACGAACAATCAAATGTTTCAGCAGTAAATGTTACAAAACTATCATCAGTTAAAAGAAAGCGTAAATGAAGATATCTGTAATTATTACTCTTAAAAAAGATGTGCTTGATCCACAAGGTAAAGTTATTCATCAAACATTGGATGGTATGGGCTTTGATGACATCAATGAAGTAAGACAAGGAAAGTATTTTGAAATAAATACAAAAGAAAATGATCCAAAAAAAGCTAAAGATAAAGTTGAAGATATGTGTAAAAAGCTTTTAGCAAATCTAGTTATTGAAAATTATAAGATTATTGATGCACAATAATTAATGAAATCAGCCGTCATTACATTTCCTGGTTCAAATTGTGACAGAGATATGGATGTTGCTTTAAGGAAATTTGGCTTTAAAAACAAAATGGTGTGGCATGACGATGCTGAGCTTCCAAAAAGTGATTTAGTAGTATTACCTGGTGGTTTTTCTTACGGAGATTATTTGAGATGCGGAAGTATGGCTTCTAAATCAAAGATAATGAAATCTGTAACTAATTTTGCAGCTTCTGGAGGTATGGTTATGGGAATATGCAATGGGTTTCAAATATTGGTTGAAACTGGCTTGGTTCCTGGAGTTTTGCTTAGAAATAAATACTTAGAATTTATTTGTAAAAATGTATTTGTTAAAATTAATAATAAACAAAACACCTACTTTAAAGATATTAAAAATGATGTTTTAGAATTTCATATTGCACACAATGAAGGAAATTATTTTTGTACAAAAGACCAATTAAAAGAAATTGAAGATAACGAGCAAGTTGCAATTGATTACTGTGATAATAATGGTAAAATAGAAGAGCAATTTAATCCAAATGGATCTATAAAAAATATTGCAGGCATATTTAATAAGAAAAAAAATGTTTTAGGGATGATGCCACATCCAGAAAGAATGATTGACCCTGCTCTTTCGGGTGAAGATGGTTCTCTTTTTTTTAATAATTTAATCAATAACCTTAAATGATCGTAAACGAACAAGTTGCTATAGACCATGGTCTTAAAAAAGACGAGTATTCTAAAATCTGTGAGCTACTTAAGAGAACTCCAAATATTACAGAACTTGGTATATTCTCAGCTATGTGGAATGAACACTGTTCATATAAATCATCAAAACTTCATTTAAAAACACTACCTACAAAAGGAAAACAAGTTATTCAAGGTCCAGGAGAAAATGCTGGAGTTGTTGATATTGGTGATAATGATGCAATAGTATTTAAAATTGAAAGTCATAACCACCCTTCTTTTATTGAGCCTTACCAAGGTGCTGCAACGGGAGTTGGGGGTATTATGAGAGATGTTTTTACTATGGGAGCACGTCCTATAGCAAATTTAAACTCTATTCATTTTGGCTCTCCTCAACATAAAAAAACTAAAAATTTACTTAGAGGAGTAGTTCACGGCATTGGGGGCTATGGTAATTGTATGGGTGTTCCAACCATTGCAGGTCAAACTAACTTTGATAGCTCTTATAACGGTAACATCTTAGTAAATGCTATGACTCTTGGATTAGTTAAAAAAGATAAGATTTTCTACTCAAAAGCTGCTGGTCTTAATAAGCCTGTTATATATGTTGGATCAAAAACTGGTCGAGATGGAATTCATGGTGCAAGTATGGCATCAGCTAGTTTTGATGAAAAAATTGAGGAAAAAAAACCAACAGTTCAAGTTGGCGATCCTTTTACTGAGAAATTACTTCTTGAAGCTTGTCTAGAATTAATGGCAGGAGATTCAATTATAGCCATTCAAGACATGGGTGCAGCAGGACTTACTTCATCAAGTATTGAAATGGCTTCAAAAGGAAATCTTGGAATTGAAATTAATTTAAATAAAGTTCCATGTAGAGAATCAAAGATGACACCTTATGAAATTATGCTCTCAGAAAGCCAAGAAAGAATGTTAATTGTCCTAGAAAATGGTAAAGAAGATGAAGCTAAAAAGATATTTGATAAGTGGAATTTAGATTTTGCTGTCATTGGTAAAACTACTAAATCTAAAAAAATTGAACTATTTTTTGATGATGAACAGGTAGCTTCTATTCCAGTTAATACATTAGTTGAAAATTCACCAATGTATGACCGTAAATGGAAAAAAGCAAAACTCCCAAAAAAAAATAAGATTAAAAAAGAAGATCTTAAGAATTTAAAAATAATAGATGTTTTAAAGAAAGTTTTATCTAATCCAAATGTTTGTAGTAAAGAATGGATTTGGCAACAGTATGACCATACAGTTATGGGTGACACTATTCAAAAACCAGGTGGTGACTCTGGGGTTGTTAGAATTCATGGAACAAATAAAGCAGTTGCAGCATCAGTAGATTCTTCTGCTGTATATTGTTGGGCACATCCTTTAACTGGCGGAAAACAAGTTATTTGTGAAAGTTTTAGAAACTTAATTTCTGTAGGCGCAAAACCTATAGCTATTACAAATTGCTTAAACTTTGGTAGTCCAGAAAATGAAGAAAATATGGGAGAGTTTGTGGAGTGTGTCCAAGGCATTGGTGAAGCTGCTGAATATTTAAAGTTTCCAGTAGTCTCTGGAAACGTATCTTTTTACAATCAAACAAAAGAAGAAGGAATTAAACCTACACCATCTATTGGTGGTGTTGGGTTAATTAAAGATTACAACAAAATGATTACAATGGACTTTAAAAAAATTGATAATATCGTTTTAGTCATTGGAAAAACTGAAGGTCACATTGACCAAAGTCTGCTCGCAAGAAATGTTTTAGATGAAAAAAATGGTCCTCCACCAGAGATTAACTTGTTTAATGAAAAAAATAACGGTGAAACTTTATTAAGATTAATTGATAGTGGTTTAATAAAAAGTGCCCACGATGTATCAATTGGAGGAATAATCACTGCGGTTTCAAAAATGTGTATTAAAGGAAACAAAGGAATTAATCTTAAAAAACCAAAATATTTAATCAATGAAATTGAATATTATTTCAGTGAAGATCAAGGTAGATACATAATTGAAGTAAGTAAAGATAGTCTTAAAAAAGTGACTGATATTTTAAACAAAAATGCTGTACATTATGATGAACTGGGCACAATAAACGAAAATCTATTATTTATTAATGAAAAGTCAAAAGTAACAATTGACGAATTAAGATCATCGAATACAAATTGGCTAATAAACTATATGAGCAAATAATGGCAATGGATTTAAAAGAAATTGAGAGTTTAATTAAAGAAGCATTGTCTGATGCTAATGTTGAAATTCAAGATTTAGCTGGTGATGGTAATCATTATTCAGCAACTGTAACATCATCTCAGTTTTCAGGTAAAAGCAAAATTGAACAACATAAAATGGTATATAATTCTCTTAAGGGTAAAATGGGTAATGAATTACATGCCCTAGCAATTAAAACAAAGGAAAAATAATGGACGGTAATACAAAAAATTTAATTCAAAATCATATTGATAGCAATGATGTATGTTTATTTATGAAAGGTACTCCTGATGCTCCTCAGTGTGGATTTTCAATGGCAGTAACAAATATGTTAAAACTTCTTGAAGTAAACTTTCAAAGTGTAAATGTTTTAGAGGATCAGAATGTTAGAGAAGGAATTAAGGTTTTTAGTGACTGGCCAACTATCCCTCAACTATATGTTAAAAAAGAATTTGTTGGTGGATGTGATATTATAAAAGAGATGTATGAAAGTGGAGAACTATCAAAACTTTTTGAATCTAAAGGTATAAATTTTAAAGCTAAAAATTAATTATTATTATCTAGAGTAATATTCAATTACTAGATTTGGTTCCATTACGATTGGATATGGAACTTCTTCAAACTTAGGAGTTCTTACAAATTTAACTTTTTTGTTTTTCTCATCCATTTGAATATATTCTGGCGTTTCTCTTTCTTTGCTTGCTAGCGCAATATCAATAATTGCAAGTTGCTTAGATTTATCTCTAATCTCTATAGAGTCTTCTTCTTGTACTATATAACTTCCAATATTAACTTTTTTACCATTCACTCTAACGTGTCCATGGTTAATTAACTGTCTTGATGAAAATACTGTTGTTGCAAATTTTGCCCTGTAAATGACTGCATCTAATCTTCTTTCAAGTAAACCAATTAAATTTTCACCAGTATCACCTTTAAGCGTAACAGCTTTTTTATAAATATTTCTAAACTGTCTCTCGTTAATATTACCGTAGTAAGCTTTTAATTTTTGCTTAGCTTGTAATTGAGTACCATAATCAGAAAGTTTTCCTTTTCTGCCCTGTCCGTGTTGCCCAGGTCCGTAGTCTCTTTTGTTAAAAGGACTTTTTGGTCTTCCCCAAAGGTTAGCCTTTAATCTTCTGTCTACTTTGTGTTTAGAGTTTAATCTTTTTGTCATTTGATAATGGGGTTTATAAGCTTAAAGGCTATTTTGTCAATCAACGTTTTTTACCCAAACTAGCAAATACACTAGCTAATATGCGTGTTTCTTTAGATGATAACTCCATTTTATAGAAAATATTTCTTAAGTTTTCCAGCATAATGGGTTTCTTTTCCATAGGTTTAAAAAAATTTATTTCATTAAGGTTTTGGATGCATAAATTAGTCATTGAATGTATCTCTTTTTTAGAAGCAGATTTCACTTTTTTTGATTTTTTAAAATTAGAAGTCTTAGTTTTAATGATACTTAATACATATTGAGCAATAATAATTAGGCTGTGAGATAGATTTAAAGATTTAAATTCAGGGTTAGTTGGGATTTGTAAAGTATAATTAGCATAACTTACCTCATTATTTGAAAGTCCAGATGCCTCTGACCCAAAGAGAAATGCTACTTTTTTACTAAAATCAATTTTTTTTAAATCCTCTAATTGAATATGTTTGATATTTTTATTTCTAAATCTTGCAGATGTTGCGATAACGTAATCAATATTTTTTAAAGCAGGTTCTAAAGTATTAAACACTTTACTTTTAATGATAATATTTTTAGCCCCAACTGAGGTAGCTAAAATTTTATCATTTGGAAAAATAGGTTTTGGATCAATTACAGTTAATTTTTGAAAATTAAAATTCTTCATTCCCCTTGCACATGCGCCGATATTTTCTGATAACTGAGGCTTATGTAAAATAAAGGTAATGTTATTTGCTGACATTATTTGTAATAAATCAAAACTTATAAGCTTGCTGGAGCCTTATCTTTAAATAATTTATAATCTAGACTATCAACTAATGCCTTAAATGATGCATCAATTATGTTTGGTGAAACTCCTATTGTAAACCAGTTAACACCTTTAGAGTCTGTGCTTTCAATTGAAACTCTGGTTACTGCCTCTGTTCCTGTATTTAAAATTCTAACTTTATAGTCAACTAATCTTAAATCTTTTAAATACTCAGAATATTTTGCAAGTTTATTTACATTTTTTCTAATCGCATTATCAAGAGCATTTACTGGGCCATTCCCCTGACCTTCACATAATATTTTTTTACCATCTACCTCTAATTGTGCTTTTGCGTGAGAAATGATTTCACCAGTGCTATCTTTTTTAACTGATACATCATATTCGTTAATTAATATATATCTCGGAATATCACCCATTAATCTTCTAGCTAATAATTCAAATGATGCATCTGCACCATCATAGCTATAACCAATAAATTCTCTGTCTTTAACTTCACTTAAAAGTTTTTTTATTTTGAGATCATTTTTTTCAATTTCAATACCTATTGATTTTAATCTAGACATTATGTTTGATTGCCCAGCTTGATCTGAAACAACAATATTTCTTGAATTTCCAACTTCTTGAGGATCTATATGCTCGTATGTTTTAGGGTTCTTTTGAACCGCAGATACGTGCATTCCACCTTTGTGTGAAAATGCAGAAGCTCCCACGTAGGGTAAATGTTTATTAGGTTTTCTATTTAAAAGCTCATCTAATAATCTAGAACATTGAGTCAGGTTTTTTAAATTTTCACGTTTAATATTTAGTTCAAATTTTTCACTAAAATCTTTTTTTAAAAATAAAGATGGAACTAGAGACATCAAATTTGCATTACCACATCTTTCTCCTAGTCCATTAATTGTACCTTGAATTTGTCTAGCCCCAGCTTGTACAGCTGCTAAACTATTTGCAACTGCGTTTTCTGTATCGTTATGAGCATGAATTCCTAAACTTTCTCCAGGAATATTTTTTATAACCTCAGATACTATTTTTGTTACTTCATGAGGAAGTGTTCCACCATTAGTATCACAAAGAACTATCCATCTTGCACCTTGATCATAGGCTGATTTTAAACATTTTAATGCATAATCTGGATTAGATTTATATCCGTCAAAAAAATGTTCAGCATCAAACATGAATTCTTTACCTGAGCTAATTATATGTTTTGCACTCTCACGAATATTCTCTAAATTTTGCTCGTTAGTAATTCCAAGTGCCACATCAACTTGAAAATCCCAAGATTTACCAAATAAGCATACTGAGGAACTTTTTGAATTAATCAATGATGCTAACATTGGATCATTTTCAGCGCTATGCTCTAATTTTTTAGTCATGCCAAAAGCTGTTAATTTAGCATTCTTAAAACCATGATCTTTATTGAAAAACTCAGTATCAGTTGGGTTAGCTCCAGGCCATCCACCTTCAATATAATCTACACCAAGAGTGTCTAGTGAGTTTGATATTTTCTCTTTGTCATCAATTGAAAAATCAACACCCTGTGTTTGAGCACCGTCTCTTAATGTGGTGTCAAAAATATATAGCTTTTCCTTACTCATTTAAATTTCCAAATTGTTTTACCATCTTTATCTTCTATTAAAACACCTTTGTCTAAAAGGTAGTCTCGAATATTGTCAGCTTCTTCGTAGTTTTTATCTGCTCTTGCTTTATTTCTAAGATCTATTTTATTTTCAATTTCTGTCTCTGTTATATCTACTTTTCTTTTTTTATAATTTAACCATTCTTCCTTAGTTTCTTGAAGTAACCCTATAAAATTACAAGCTGAATTAAAGATTTGTTTATCTTCAGCAGTTCCTTTGTTTGCTTTATCATAAAGTTTATGTAAATTTGCAATATAACCTGGAGTATTTATATCGTCATATAAAGGTTGGATAATTTCATCTTCCAAATCTTTGTTTGAAGGCAAATACATATTATACCATTTATCAATTGTATTTTGACAATCTTTTAATAATTTATCATTCCAATCTAATGGTTGTTTATAGTGAGCACTAATCAAAGCTAGCCTTAAAACTTGTCCACTAACTTTGTTTCTAAAGTCTTTTATTTTTAAAATATTTCCCTGGGATTTTGCCATTTTTTCATTCGACATAGTAATAAAAGCATTGTGTAGCCAATAATTTGCAAAAAACTTAGTATCATTAGCACATCTTGATTGTGCAATTTCATTTTCATGATGTGGAAAAATTAAATCTATCCCTCCACCATGTATATCAAATTCATTTCCTAAAAATTTCTTAGACATTGCAGAACATTCTAGGTGCCAACCAGGTCTGCCCTCACCCCAAGGTGACTCCCAAGAAGGTTCGTTTTCTGAAGATGGTTTCCATAACACAAAGTCTTCTGAGTTTTTTTTGTTATCACTTACTTCAATTCTAGACCCTGCAATTAAATCCTCTAACTTTTTGTTAGATAATTGACCATAGTCATTAAATTTTTTTACATCAAAATAAACATGTTTGTTATTTTCGTAAGCAAAACCTTTTTTGATTAATTCAGAAACCATCTGTATCATTAAATCTATATGCTCAGTAGCTTTAGGTTGTTGAGTTGGATTTTCACAATTTAGATAATTACAATCTTCACTGAAACTTTTAATTACAGCTTGTGTTAAATCTGAAATAGATATTTTTTTTTCATTCGATGACTTAATTATCTTGTCATCAACATCAGTAATATTTCTAACATAAGTGACTGATGAAAATTTACTTTTAAGTATCTTAAAGAGAATATCAAAAATAACTATTGGTCTAGCATTACCAATATGCGGATCATCATAAACTGTAGGGCCACAAACATACATTCCTATATTTTTTTCATCTATTGGAACAAATTTTTCTTTTTTGTTACTTAGATTATTTGTTAAAAAAATATCTTTATTCATTATTTTAGAAATATACTTAATTTATAGATTTGTGAATCTATTTGATTAATTTGGAATTTTGCATACTGGAATTGGCTCCATTTTATGCAAATTTTGTTTTCTTATAGTTTCGTACTTAGCTCTATTTGATGAGTTTGGATTGTCCATAGCTTCTTCTAATTCGTGATATTGTAATCCTAGCTGACCTTCATCTGTTCGACCGTCATCCCATAAACCATCTGTAGGAGAAGCTTCAATTATTTCTTTTAAAATTCCAAGTTCTTTTCCAATCTCCCAAACTTCACTTTTGTTACAATCAGCTATTGGAGATATATCAACTCCACCATCACCATATTTTGTGTAAAACCCAACTCCAAAATCTTCCACTTTGTTACCTGTCCCAACAACTATACCTTTATTTGCTGCAGCCACCTGATAAAGAGTAGTCATTCGTAATCTAGCTCTAGAATTTGCCATTCCATGTTCATTATTAAATTTAGATAAACTAGCAGAAAAAGCTGAGAATAATTCATCTAAATTAATTGTGTGCGCTTCAACATTGTCAAATTTATTAACTAGCCACTCTTGATGTTTTAAACTTAAATCATGTTGTTGAGATTTTTGTTTAATTGGCATTGATAAAATAATTGTTTTTAATCCAGTCATTGCACTTAATGTACTTGAAACAGATGAGTCTATCCCACCAGAAATTCCAATAACTAGTGATTGTGCCTTACTTGGCATATTATTTGCATAATCTCTTATCCAATTAGATATAAAATTTACTTTTTCTGAAACATTCATAATCTTAAAATATTATTAGTTGGTATCTTTTACAATGTTTTAAGATGCCGCTCTGTGTGCATTTTTAGAATATGAGCTATTCTTTTTAATTTCATCAGAAATCAAAAAAGCTAATTCTAAAGCTTGATTTGCATTAAGTCTTGGATCGCAGTGAGTATGATATCTAGATGATAAATCTTTCTCTGATATCTTTTGAGCTCCACCAATACATTCAGTTACATTTTGACCAGTCATCTCTATATGTAATCCTCCCGCATAATTTCCTTCACTTTGGTGGCAGGCAAATACATTCTTAACTTCTGTCAAAACGCTATTAAAAGGTCTTGTTTTGAATCCTGTTGCGGCTTTAACTGTATTACCATGACAAGGGTCACAAGACCAAATTACATTCAGACCCTCTTTTTTTACCGCTCTAATTAATTTAGGTAAATGTTTTGAAACATTATCTGCACCAAATCTTGAAATTAAAGTGATTTTACCCTTTTCATTTCTTGGGTTAATTTTATTACAAAGATTAATTAAATCTTCTGGTTTTAATGTTGGTCCACATTTAATACCTATTGGATTTTCAATACCTCTACAAAATTCAACGTGTCCTCCATCAAGTTGTCTAGTTCTATCCCCAATCCAAACAAAGTGTGCTGAAGTATCGTGATTTTCACCAGTCGTAGAATCTGTTCTGGTCATCGTTTCTTCAAAAGGTAATAATAATGCTTCATGTGAAGTCCAAAAATTAACTGTCTTTAATCTTCTATTAAAATCAGAGTTTATTCCACAAGCATCCATAAAAGCTAAGGCATCAGCTATTCTATCTTCAAGTTCTTTAAATCTTTTTAATGTCGGACTATTTTTAATAAATCCTAGATTCCAATTATGAACGTTTTGAAGATCAGCAAAACCACCATGGCAAAAAGCTCTTATAAGATTTAATGTTGCTGCTGATTGAGAATATGCTTTAAATAATCTTTTTGGATCAGGAACTCTTAATTTTTCATTAAATTCCATCCCATTAATATTGTCCCCTAAATAACTTGGAAGTTCTATACCGTCTTTAGACTCAACAGGTGAACTTCTTGGTTTTGAAAATTGACCAGCAATTCTTCCAACTTTTACAACAGGTAATGATGCTGAATAAGTTAAAACTAATGACATTTGAAGCATTAATTTAAATGTATCTCGAATATTATCTGGATTAAATTCTGCAAAACTTTCTGCACAATCTCCTCCTTGAAGTAAAAATGCTTTTCCATCCACTACATCAGCAAGCTGATCTTTTAAATGTCTAGTTTCACCTGCAAAGACTAAAGGTGGGAATGTTCCTATCTTATCCAAAACTATATCCAATTCTTTTTTGTTTGGATATTCAGGTATGTGTTTTACAGGATATCTTCTCCAGCTATTTTTTTTCCAATTTTTCATATTCAACCATTGATTGTTTAACAAATTTCAAGATCAAAATCTATATTTATATCAATCAGTACAATAAAATTACCTTGAAATTAACTAATTATAAAAATAAAAAAATGACTATTCCACACTGAAACTTTCTATCTCTTTTATATTGCTAGATAATCATAGAAGTCATATTCATTTGAGAAACAAATACAAAAAATATACATAAAATAATAGATGAAATTAAAATACTTATTAAGATTATTTTCAATTAGATTTGTAAAATTTTTATTTTTTAAAGCACCCATTTGGAGATATTTCCTGCCAGTTATGAAATTTGACATGACTATTGGACAACTTAATTTTATGTTGGAAACAATTAATAAAATAAAAAGTGATGGAATAATTTGTGAGATTGGAGTTGGTGGAGGTTCGACTTCTATAATTCTAAATCATGCAAATAAAAATGTTAATAATCCTAGGTCTTTTTATGCAATAGATACTTTTTATGGATTTTTAGATGAAGATAGAAAATATGAACAACAAAAAAGAAATAAAAATTATGATTACTTAAGCTATAGATCAAATAGTAAAGAATGGTATACCAAAACTCTTATTGCACATGGTATAAAAAATGCAAATATTTATAAATGTGACGCTAAATTGTTTGATTTTGATAAAATTCCAAAAATAGCATTTTGTTTAATTGATATTGACTTATATTTGCCAACAAAAAAAGTATTACCTAAAATATACAACAATCTTGTCCCTGGTGGAGTGATTGTAGTAGATGATTGTTCGCCTATACAATCCAAGTATGATGGTGCCGGAGAAGCATATAGAGAGTTTTGCAAAGAAATTAAACATGATGAAGATATTGTGTTATCTAAACTTGGGGTAATAAGAAAATCTTTATAAAATCTTATAATGAATTATTTAAATTAATAATAATTTTTTTCGAATACTCGGGAATATGTTTTACAGGATATTTTCTTCAACTATGTTTTTCAAATTTTTCATATTCAACTAGTGATTGTTTGAATAGAGTTTAAATTTTATTCAACGGTGACAGATTTAGCCAAATTTCTTGGTTTATCTATATCGTAGCCTTTTTTAAGTGCTGAATAGTAGGCTAGTTTTTGAAGTGGTATGGTTAAAAGAAATGGAAGTAAGTCATCATTTGTAGTTTCAACCTCAATACTTTCCCAAATATTTTCAGATATGATTTCGTCATTACTTTTATTAGTTATTAATAAAACTTTAGCACCTCTTGCTACAACTTCCTGCATGTTTGAAATTGTTTTTTTATAATAATTATCTCTTGGAGCTAAAACAACAACGGGCATACCTTCTTCAATTAGTGCGAGCGGGCCGTGTTTCATTTCACCAGCTGGATAACCTTCTGCATGAACATAAGATAATTCTTTAAGTTTTAACGCACCCTCTAGTGCAATTGGATAAGAGAAGCCTCTTCCTAGAAACATTGACCCTTTCGCTTCATTAAATGTTGACGCAATAGCCTGAACATCGTTATCAATTAATAACGTCTTTTCGATTAATTTTGGTAAATTTTTTAGTTCTTTAATTTTTTCTTGATAATCTTTGTTTTTAATTTCTTTTCTTAATGATGATAATTTTAAAGATAAAATATACAAAACAAGTATTTGGCCTAAAAATGCTTTTGTTGACGCAACACCTATCTCTGGCCCACAATGTATAGGTAATACAAAATTTGAATCTCTTGCAATTGAACTTTCAATTACATTTACAACTGCGCAAGTTTTCATTTTATTTTTCTTACATAAGTCTAACGCTGCGTAAGTATCAGCTGTTTCACCTGATTGAGATACAAAAATATATAAAGTATCATTTTTAAATCTATTTTTCCTATATCTAAACTCTGATGCGATATCAATATTAACATCTAAACACGTTAATTCTTCAAACCAATATTTTGCCATTAAACAAGAGTGATAAGCAGTACCACAACCAATAAGCATGATTGATTTAATCTCATCTATTTTCCATGGGAAATTGTAGATATTGATTTCATTATTCATGCTATCTATATATTCTTTAATACCAGTTTTTAAGGTTTGAGGTTGTTCCTCAATTTCTTTAGCCATAAAATGTTTAAAATCACCTTTGTCGTAATTTTGTTGATCGGAAGAAAGTTCTAAAATTTTTTTGTTTATCTTTATTCCATCTTCATTAAAAAAATGAACCTCATCTTTCTTAACAATGCAAAATTCACCATCGTCTAGATAAGTTATCTTGTTTGTCATTGATTTTAGCGCATAAGAATCTGATCCAAGGTAATTTTCATTGGGACCATATCCAACTGCCAAAGGAGAGCCCCTTCTTGCTCCAATAATTAAATCAGATTTATCTTTAAATATAATTCCTAAAGCAAAACTACCGTGTAGTTGTTTTAAAGTTTTTGTAATAGCTTCTTGTAATTCTGATGATTTAAGATTTTCTGTAATAAGATGAACAATTACTTCCGTATCTGTTTGAGATTTAAATTTATGACCTTTATTTAATAAATATTTTTTTAATAATGTTGAGTTTTCTATTATTCCGTTGTGAACAACTGACACATTTTCTGAAGAATGTGGGTGAGCATTAATACTATTTGGTAGCCCATGCGTTGCCCACCTAACATGACCGATACCAATATTTCCTGAAAGATTTTTTAAATCAAAATTATTTTCTAAATTTTCTACTCTTCCTTCAGATTTTACTTCATTAATAAAACCCCCAGATAAGGTTGCTATACCAGCTGAGTCATAACCTCTATACTCTAATTTTTTAAGCGAATTAATAATACTGCTAGATACTGGTTTATTGCTAGATATTCCTATTATTCCACACATAGATTATTTTCTTTTATAATTTTTTATTTCAGTTTGTAATGTTCTTGTTAATGCTAAAGATTTCTTTCTTACATTTTTAGTAATTACCGATCCTGCTCCAATAATGCTTTCTTGATCTATGATTAGTGGAGCTACTAAAGACGAATTTGATCCTATAAAAACCTTATCTTTAATTTTTGTTTTACTCTTTTTTACTCCATCATAATTGCATGTAATTGTTCCAGCACCTATGTTAACGGATTTTCCAATTTCACTATCCCCTATATAAGATAAATGACTTACTTTTGATTTTTTACCAACAGTACTTTTTTTAACTTCAACAAAATTTCCAATTTTAGATCCTTCTTTTAAAATAGTATTCGGTCTTATTCGTGCGTAAGGTCCAACTTCAACTTTATTTTCTATCGTGCAGGACTCCAAATGTGAAAATGATTTAATTATTACATTGTTACCTATTTTGACATTAATGCCTATAACAACATAAGGTTCAATAGTTACATTTTTTCCAATTTTTGTATCATGAGAAAAGAAAATTGTTTCAGGTCCAGCCATTTTAACACCGCCGTTTAAAAATTTATTTCTAAGTTTATTTTGAATTTTTTGTAAATTAAATTCTTTCATTTTTAACCGCTTTACATTAAGAATATGTCTTAATTAATTCACATAATATTTCTTTAAAAAACTTTAAAATGAAACAAAAATTGACAATTTTATTTGATTTAGATGGTACTTTAGTTGATACAGCGCCAGATTTAATGTTGGCTCATAACCATGTGATGAGAAAATTTGGTTACCCTACCAAATCAACTGAAGATATTAGAAATTTGGTTGGCAAAGGTGCTGGAGCTTTAATTGGAAGATCTATCTGGGGACAGGCTAAAAAAGAATATCATAGTGTAAAAGATTTAGAAATTAAAGATAAAATGTCTAAAGAATTTATTAATTTCTATGCAAAAAATATTATTAGCGAAAGTACACTTATCAATGGTGTAAAAGAATTTTTACACTGGTGTAAAGAACAAAGTATATCAATGGCTGTTTGTACCAACAAACAAGAGTACCTGTCTAATGATCTTTTAAAAAAAATTGGTATTTATGATTTTTTTGAATATGTAGCTGGATCAGACACTTTTGATTATTGTAAGCCAGATCCAAGACACTTAACAAATGTGGTTGAAATTCTTGACGGTGATATTAAAAAAACCATCATGATTGGTGACAGTGAAACTGACGCAAATTCAGCTAAGGCAGCTGAGATACCAGTTATTTTATTAGAAAATGGATATACTGAAAAAAATACAACCGAAATTTATCATAATCACCTTATTAAAGATTATATAGGTATTGAAAAAATAATATCAAAATATCTTTAATATTGATTAATTTTTTTTTATTAAGTATTTACATTAATTAATTCCAAAAATTACTTCTTTAAATTATTTTTATAATGAGCAAAAAATTTACAGTTTTATTTGATTTAGATGGAACCCTCGTTGATACAGCACCCGATTTAATTCGTGCACATAATCATGTAATGAAAAAATTTGGCTATCCATCAAAATCTATTGATGAATTAAAAAATGCTGTTGGCAGAGGCGCTAAAGCCATGATGGCAAAAGGTAATGGGAAATGGAACTGGTTTGATGAAAAAATTCAAAATGAAATGACAGATGAATTTATATCTTTTTATGGGAAAAATATTTTGCATGAGAGTACTCTAATAAATGGTGTTAAAGAATTTTTAAAATGGTGCAAAAATCAAAATATATTAATGGCCGTATGTACAAATAAGACTGAATATTTGGCAATTGATCTTTTAAAGAAAATTGGAATTTATGACTTTTTTGATTATGTCTCAGGATTTAATACTTTTGAATATTGTAAACCTGATCCCAGGCATTTACTTAAAACTATTGAAATTATAGATGGTGATAAAAACAAATCAATAATGGTTGGTGACAGTGAAACAGATGCAAATGCAGCTGAAGCAGCTAAAATTCCAATGATTTTACTAAAATATGGATATACTGAAAAAAGATCAGAAGAAATTTATCATAATTACTTAATAAAAGACTTTATAGGTATTGAAAAAATAATATCAAAATATCTTTAATATTGATTAATTTTTTTTAACTATTAAAACAAAATCACTATTAAGGAGTTATTTTGTTATTACATACAGTTAAAGTTTATCCATCTAAAATTCACCTTCCTAAAAAAAAGCAGCTAGCTTGGAAGATAGCTGAAATTGCAAGTGATAATACAAAATTAAATAAAGAAGCAATAGAAATGGTCATCAATAGAATTATTGATAATGCATCTGTTGCGATAGCCTCATTGAATAGAAGGCCTGTTATTTCTTCAAGAGAAATGGCCTTGAAGCATTTTAGAAAAAATGGAGCAACTTTATTTGGCGTAAATTCTAAACTTAAATTCGATTGTGAATGGGCTGCTTGGTCAAATGGAACTGCTGTAAGAGAACTCGATTTTCACGATACTTTTTTAGCAGCTGACTACAGTCACCCAGGAGATAATATCCCTCCTCTTTTAGCAGTTGCTCAACAAAACAAAATAAATGGAATAGATTTATTACGTGGAATTGTCACAGCGTATGAAGTTCAAGTAAATCTGGTTAAAGGAATTTGTTTACATAAGCATAAAGTTGATCACATTGCTCATTTAGGTCCAAGCGTTGCTGCAGGACTTGGTTCAATGCTTAAACTTAATACCGAAACAATCTATCAAGCAGTTCAACAAGCACTTCATACAACTGTTTCAACTAGACAATCTAGAAAAGGTGAAATTTCAAGTTGGAAAGCTTACGCACCAGCTCATGCAGGAAAACTTGCAATTGAGGCTGTTGATAGAGTTATGCGAGGCGAAGGAGCACCTAGCCCAATTTACGAGGGTGAAGATAGTGTTATAGCAAGAATATTAGATGGAAAAAAAGCTAATTATAAAGTTCCACTTCCAAAAAGAGGAGAGGCTAAAAAAGCTATTCTTGAAACTTACACTAAAGAATATTCTGCAGAATACCAATCTCAAGCATTAATTGATTTAGCTAAAAAACTTAAAACTAAAATACCAAATTTAAATCAGATTAAAAAGATTGATATATTTACAAGCCACCACACCCACTATGTAATTGGAACTGGTGCTAATGATCCGCAAAAAATGGATCCAAATGCAAGCAGAGAAACACTTGATCACTCTATTATGTATATTTTTGCTGTAGCATTAGAAGATGGTGATTGGCACCATGTAAATTCATATGCAAAAGCTAGAGCAAATAAAAAAAGTACTATTAAAATTTGGAAATCAATTACAACATATGAAGATAAGAAATGGACTAAAAAATATCATAATCCAAATCCTAGGAAAAAATCGTTTGGAGCTAAAGTGGTTATTACTCTAAACAATGGTAAAAAAATTAGTGAACAACTTGATAGAGCAGATGCTCACCCTTATGGAGCAAGACCATTTAAAAGACAAAACTATATTAATAAATTTTTAACTTTAACAAATGGTATCCTTGATAAAAAGGAGAGTAATCGTTTTTTAAAAATAGTTCAAAATTTAAAAAATTTAAAATCAGGTCAATTAGATAAATTAAATTTAGAAGTTAAAAAAAGTGATTTAAAAAGAAATTTAAAAAAAGGAATTTTTTAGTGCATTTTGTTGATAAAGAACCAAGTCAAAAAAGAATAGATTTTGTCGAAAAATTAAAATCAAATAAAATATTAAGAGTTCCAGGGGCCTACAATCCATTAACTGCAAAACTAATTGAAGAGATTGGGTATGATGCAGTCTATATATCGGGAGGTGTTATGGCTAATGATCTTGGTTTTCCAGACATCGGCTTAACGACATTACAAGATGTCAGTACTAGATCATATTTAATATCAAGAGTTACAAATTTACCTACAATTGT
>JACWER010000018.1 GCA_014653385.1 Pelagibacterales bacterium SAG-MED50
TAAAAGATAGTGATGAGATTGCTCAAGTAGGAACAATTTCTTCTAATGGTGATAAAGAGATAGGATCAATGATTGCTAAAGCAATGCAAAAAGTTGGAAATGAAGGTGTTATTACCGTTGAAGAAGCAAAAGGAATTGATACTGAACTTGATGTTGTTGAGGGTATGCAGTTTGATAGAGGTTACTTATCTCCATACTTTATTACTAATAGTGATAAAATGACAACTGAGTTAGATAATCCTTACATTTTATTACATGAAAGTAAATTAACTAACTTACAACCAATGGTTCCTTTATTAGAAGCTGTAGTACAATCAGGTAGACCTTTAATGATCATCTCTGAAGATGTTGAGGGAGAAGCATTAGCTACTTTAGTTGTAAACAAATTAAGAGGTGGTTTAAAAGTTGTTGCTGTAAAAGCTCCAGGATTTGGTGATAGAAGAAAAGCTATGCTTGAAGATATTGCTATATTAACTGGTGGCCAAGTAATTTCGCAAGATCTTGGAATTAAACTTGAAAATGTTAAGCTTGAAGACCTTGGATCTTGTAAAAAGATTAAAGTTGATAAAGATAATAGTACAATCGTTAGTGGTAGTGGTAAAAAATCAGATATCGCTGCAAGATGTGACTCAATTAAAAAACAAGTTGATGAAACTACATCTGACTACGATAGAGAAAAACTTCAAGAAAGACTTGCTAAATTAGCAGGTGGTGTTGCAGTTATCAAAGTTGGTGGTGCAACTGAAGTTGAGGTTAAAGAAAGAAAAGATAGAGTTGAAGATGCTTTAAATGCAACTAGAGCCGCTGTTGAAGAAGGTATTGTAACAGGTGGTGGATGTGCACTTTTATACGCTGCTCAAGATCTAGAAAAACTTAAAGTAAAAGGTGATGATCAAAAGGCAGGTGTTGAACTTGTAAGAAAAGCACTTGAGGCTCCTATTAGACAAATTACTAAAAATGCTGGTGTAGACGGTTCAGTAGTAGTTGGTAAATTGTTAGAGCAAAAGAAAACTTCATATGGATACGATGCTCAAAGTGAAGAGTATTGTGATATGTTTGCTAAAGGGATCATTGACCCAGTTAAGGTTGTGAGAACTGCTCTTCAAGATGCTGCTTCTATATCTGGATTACTAGTAACTACAGAAGCTATGATCGCAGATAAACCAGAAGAAAAAGATGCTGCTGGTGGAATGCCTGGTGGAATGCCTGGTGGAATGGGCGGCATGGGAGGAATGGGTGGAATGGGAATGTAATCCCATACTCGTACTTTAATTAAAAATTCAAAGGCCACCTTTTAGGTGGCCTTTTTTTTTGATTAAATGATAGAAAGATCAAATTAATTTAAATGATAAATATATTTTTAGGTTTAACTCCATTTATTTTTATAACTCTAATAGGATTTCTTTTTGGACGATTTAAAATATTAGACCTTAGTCATGCAAAAGTTTTGAACTTATTTTTATTCTATATTGCTGTTCCAGCACTAATAATAAAATTCATTGCAGAAAGTGAAATTGGCCAAATAGATTTATCACAAATAACATCTTACTTTTTAATGCAATTTATTTGTGGAACTTTTACATATTTTATAACATCAATTTACTTTAAAAGACCAATTCCAGAGTCAATAATTTGGGTTCTTACTGTGGCATTGTCAAATCATGTAACATTACTGCTTCCAATTACAAAACTTTATTTTAACGAATCTGTTATCACACAAGTTGGAAGTATTATTTTAATGGATGGAATAATTTTACTATCTGTAATTACTTTTTTTTTAGAAGTTTCAACCAAGAAGAATGTTAAATTTCTAAAATTTATAAAAAATATTTTATTAAATCCAATGATTTTATCTATATTAATTGGTGCTTTTATACTTTTAATTAATTTTGATATAAATAATACACCTATTGATTATACTTTATCCAAACTTACTGCGTGCGTTTCCCCTGTTGGTTTGTTTGCCATCGGTATAATTTTATCTTTTAATAGTAAAAATATTATCAATAAATTGACAACAAGTATTTCGATTTTAAAGCTAGTCATTTCACCATTAATCTTAATATTTATTGGATTTTTATTATTTGATTTTAGTTCTCCAAAAGACTTTCCTGGAGCACTATTTGTAAGTGTAGCCCCATGTGGAGTAAGTGCTGTTATGCTATGTTCTGCCTACAATGTAAATCCAGAAAATATAACTAAAGCAATATTTATCACAACGTTTGCATCAATAGGAACAATATTTTTTGCAATTCAATACCTAACTCTTTAAACTAAAAATATGTCAAAAAGATATAGCGGTAAATCATTTAAAGATTCAAGTGTAAGCAAGAAACCAAAACTAAACCTAAAAGAAAAAAGAAAGAAGAAAAAAGAAAAATCTAAAAAATCTTAAGGTTATCTTCTTTTTTTACTATGTTTTTTAAATGTAAAGTTTTTAGGTCTACTGTTTCTACTTTTAAATTTTTTCTTGCCTTTAAAGCTAAAACTTTTTCTTTCTCCATCTTTGGAAGAGCTTTCTGAAGGTTTTTTTCCAAAATATTTAGGATTATTAGTAAATCCAGAAGGTTTAGAATTTTTATTTTTAAAAAATTTTTTCTTAAATTTAAAATCAGTATCTTTTTTTTCATTACTTTTTCCAGGTATATCCTGTCTTTCTTTTACAAAAGATTTTCTTTTATCTTTAAAACTTGATTTTTCCTTGAAACTAAATTCTTTTTTTTTATCATTTCTTTCTGATTTGTCTGTTCTTTTTTTTCCAAAAGATTTTCTTTTATCTTTAAAGTTAAATTTTTTTTCTTCTCTAAATTTTCTTTTTTTATTATTTGGTCCCTTGCCTCTTCTTTTGTTTTTTGAATCTCTTCTTAAACCACTAGGTGCTGGTTTAAAATTTGGATCAATTAATTTGTTTATAGAATTCCACATTGATCTGTCATCGGGTGTTAAAAAGGTTAAGGCGGATCCTTCTGATCCTGCTCTAGCAGTTCTTCCAATTCTATGAATATAGTCTTCCGGAACTTGTGGTAAATCATAGTTAATTACATGTTGGATTAAAGGAATATCTAAACCTCTCGCCGCAACATCTGTTGCAATTAAAATTCTCTTTAATCCTTTTCTAAAAGAATTAATAACACGATCTCTTTTGCTTTGACGAAGATCTCCATGAATAGCATCTGCTGAATGCCCTTCTTCTTTAAGTTTTTTAACCATTTTATCAGCACCTCTTTTAGTCTTAACAAAAACTAAAATGGAGCCTTTTCTCGCTAAAAATTGATCAATTAATTCATTGTATTTATTTTCTTTAAAAACCTGAAGAGTTTCTTGTTTAATCTTTGCAATTGGAACAGATGTAGCTCCTGTGGAAATTCTTTCAGGTTTATTTAAATATCTATCTGAAATTCTTAAAATATTTTGAGGTAAAGTTGCTGAAAATAATAACGTTTGGTGATCTTTTGGAACAAATTTTAAAATCATTTCAATTTGAGGGGTAAACCCCATGTCTAACATTCTGTCTGTTTCATCTAAAACTAAATACTTTGTAGCCGATAAATTTAAACTTTTTCTTTTTAAATGATCATTAATTCTACCCGGTGTACCTACTATTATTCTTGATCTATTTCCTAATTGTCTAAGTTGTTTTTGCATAGACTCACCACCAATAAGTAAAGCTGTTTTAATTCTTATTTTATCACTAATAATACTTTTAATCGCTTCCATCACTTGAGTAGCTAATTCCCTTGTAGGACACATGACAAGGGCAAAGGCATTTTTATCTAAAATTAATTTATTAATTAATGGAATGCTAAATGCTAAGGTTTTACCAGTTCCAGTTTGCGCTGTTCCTAAAATATCTTTTCCTTCTATGGCAGCGGGTATCGCCATACCCTGGATGGGAGTTGGTTTTGTAAAATTCATTTTTTGTAATGAATTTTTTAATGAGACTTCTATTTTGAGTAATTTAAAATTTTCCATTTAATGATTTAGAAGTTTTGATCTTGATTCTATGTTGCTTCTAATTTTATTGGGATATCTATATGTTTTTAAAACAATCACAAGAAATGAATTCTTCATTAAAGACTATTTGCTAAGTATTTACTGTCTTTTTTTAAGTTTTCATATCAAGGAATTAATGTATAAGAGCCACAATTTATGAGCAATAACATCAGAAACATCACAATCATTGCACACGTTGATCATGGTAAAACAACTATGATCGATAACCTTATGAAACAAAGTGGTTCATTTAGAGATAATGAAGTTGTAGATGAAAGATTGATGGACTCAGGCGAGCTAGAAAAAGAAAGAGGAATTACTATTCTAGCTAAACCCGCATCAATTAATTGGCAAAACACTAGAGTAAACATAATAGACACACCTGGTCACAGAGATTTTGCTGCAGAAGTAGAGCGTGTATTAAGTATGGCAGATGGTGCATTACTTTTAATTGACTCAGCAGAAGGTGTGATGCCTCAAACAAAATTTGTATTAGCTAAAGCTCTCAAACAAGGATTAAAACCAATTGTTGTAATAAATAAATTAGATAAAGCCGATCAAAGAGCTAATGAAGTGTTAGATGAAACTTTTGACTTGTTTGTAAGTTTAGATGCTAATGAAGAGCAATTAGATTTTCCAGTTTTATACGCAAGTGGAAGGTCTGGTTGGGCAAGCAAAGAAGTTGATGGTCCAAGAGAAAATCTTCACCCATTATTAGATCTAATAATCGAACACGTTAAACCAGCTGAATTAGACAAAACAAAGCCTTTTGCTATGCTATCTACACTATTATATGCAGATAGTTTTTTAGGGAGAAGTTTGGTTGGAAGAATATCTCAAGGAACGGCAAAAGCTAACCAGCCCATAAAAGCAATTAACCTTAAAGGTGAAAAGGTAGATGAGGGTAAGCTTACAAAAATTTTTAGATATGAAGGAACAAAAAAAGTTCCAATTGAAATAGGTGAAGCTGGAGACATTGTTGTAATTGCTGGGTTAGAAAAAGCTAATGTTGCAGACACAATTTGTGACCCTGAATTAAACGAACCAATTTCAGCAACACCAATAGATCCACCTACTATGTCTATTACAATAAGTGTTAATAGTTCACCTCTAGCAGGAACAGAAGGAAAAAAATTAACAAGTACACAAATTAGAGATCGCTTGGTATCTGAAGCTCAAAATAATGTTGGTATTACTTTTTCTCAAAATACAAATGTAGACTCTTTTGTAATTAGTGGTCGAGGTGAATTGATGCTTGAAATTTTACTTACACAAATGAGACGTGAAGGTTTTGAAATGACTGTCAGTCCTCCAAAAGTATTATTTCAAAAAGATGAAGAGGGAAATAAACTCGAACCTATTGAAGAAATAACTGTTGATTTAGATGAAGAATTTTCCTCAAAAATAATTGACTCTATGAACAGAAGAAAAGGTAAACTTTTAGATTTAAAAGATACTGGAAAAGATAAAAAAAGATTAGTGTTTCATGCACCAACAAGAGGATTAATGGGTTACACAAGTAGATTCTTAACTCTAACAAAAGGAACTGGTGTAATTAATAGAATTTTTCATGGATATGGGAAGTTTGAAGGTGAAATGGATGGTAGAAAAAATGGTGCTCTAATTTCAATGTCGACAGGAAAAGCAGTAGCATTTGCAATATTTAACCTGCAAGCTAGAGGTGAAATGTTCGTAACTCATAACGATCCAGTATATGAGGGTATGATTGTGGGATTAACTCCAAAACCTGGTGATATGATTATAAATGTCATGAAGGGTAAGCAATTAACTAATATGAGAACACAAGGTACAGATGAAAATGTTGTACTTACACCAGTAAGACAAATGTCAATTGCTGAACAATTGAGTATGTTAAATACTGATGAAGCTTTAGAGATTACCCCTAAGTCACTTAGATTAAGAAAAGCTATTCTTAATCCTCATGAAAGAAAAAAAAGTGAAAAGTCAGGTGCTGCAGCCTAATTAAATAATCTATTAACTAAAAATAATCCTAGAGCTACAGAAGGTCCTATCCCAAAAGCAAAAATTAAGGTTCCTGCTCCAACAGTTCCACCAAGATACCAACCAGCTAATACTGCAGAAATTTCTAAAAAAGCTCTTACTAAAGCAATTGGGAGATTTGTAAGTTTTGTTAGTCCAGTCATTAATCCATCTCTAGGACCTGGGCCAAGGTTTGCTACAAGATAAATTCCACTACCCAAACCAACTAATAAAACTGAAAAAATAGCTAAGAAATATTTCATCCATACCGATGAAGGAGCATCAAAAAAATTTAGAGTAATATCAATCATCCCAGCTATAATAATAATATTAAAAATTGTTCCTAAACCAGGTTTTTGTTTAATAAATATCCATAAAAAAAGTACAGACACACTTATAAAAAAAGTTGCAGTTCCAATAGATAAACTTGTAGTATTAGATATTCCTTCAGCAAGCACAGACCATGGAGAATTTCCTGTTGTTGATAAAATTAAGAGACCCTCTCCTAATCCAAAAATTGCTAAACCAAAAATTAAAAAAAAAGATGTAGATAATTTTGGCTTAAAATTAAAAGAGTTAACTGAGCTCCAAGATACTATCGGTATATTTTTAATTTTTAGAAACATTTTTTAATAAATTACTTCTTTTAAAATTAAAGTCTATTAAAGTAATTATTTATGAAAAAATTTTTATTATTCTTATTTTTTTTAATCTATTCATTCAATAGTACAGCACATATGGCTCACTATAATAAATTTAACAAAATAGAGATGGAAATTTTGAGAGATGGTGAAGTCATTGGTTATAATTACTATTTTTTTAAGAAAGACTCAGACAATACAACTGTCACAAATCAATTAAAATTTACTGTTAAATTATTTGGAGCAACTATTTTTGAAGTTGAGAGTTATGGTGAGGAAAAATATATCAAAGATAAATTAATTTCTTTCAATTCAAAGACTCAACAAAATAAAAAAGATAAATACGTTCAGCTAAAGTTAAATGAAGAAAAAAATCAATATGATATTAAAGGATCATCTTATACAGGTAGTGCATCAAAAGAGAATATAATTGGAAATTGGTGGAGCCATAAAATTCTTCAAACAAACTCTCAAATAAGTCCAATTTCCGGAAGTATTAAGGAACAAGTAGTTACTTTTATTGGAAAAGAAAAAATCGAATTATATGGGAAAACCTATGAAGTAGAGCACTTTAAATTAACTTCAAAAGATATGTCTCTTCCTAAAGATAAAAGATTAAACTTTGATGTTTGGTTTGATAAAAAAAATGCTTTAATTCTCAAAGTTGCCTATTCCCGAATGGGAAACTGGGAGTATAGAGTTAAAAAATTTGAATAAATTTATTTAATAATTTTTTGGTAAAGATCATTGGCACTTATCCAGCCAGCTTCAAGCCTTGGTCCTACAAACCAATCTGCGCATGCTCCTAAACTTAATGAAGAGTTCCAATAACTTTTTATCTTTAATGGATTTGAATTTGATGAATATTTCCAGCCATGATTAAGAGAAAATAATATTTTGGTTTTTTTAATTCCTGTAAGTTTAAAGAAATGATCAATAAGAGTTTTAGAATTTATATCTTTATTTTCTCTATTTTTATTAATCATCTTATTTGCCCAATTATAGGTACTTTGCAGAGTCCATAAATCTTGGTTGCTTTTAAACCTTTTTTTACTGTTTTCTTTTGCAGCCCAACCCAAAATTTTGTCATCAAATAAATAGCTACTTACATTATTGTTTGTTTTGTTTATTGAAAACATAACTGTAATATTGGCATCCATCTTTACTTTTTTCTTTATGAATGGAGCTTTTATAATTTTTTGTGATAACTTTGATAATTGAGGAAATGGACAAGTTAGAATTAATTTTTCGTAAATCTTTTTATTTCCATCAGAAAAAGTAAGGACCCATTTTTTTTCTTTAAAGTCAATTTTTTTTAATTCTGTTTGAAAATAACATTTGATATTTTTTAAAAGATATTTGCTAATATCATTATTCCCTTTTCTACCTATGATCTTTAAATGATTTTTATTTTCCTTTTTAGCTTTATTTAGAAATAAATGGTTACCACTCCATTTTTTAAGTATTTTTTTTTTAATTAAAGTATTAACAAACCTCTTAAAAGCTAGACTTTTAGGTGAAATATATTGTGTTCCATGATCAAATCCTTTGGCTTTATCTATTCTTTTAAAAGAAGACCTTCCACCTGGACCCTTTGCTTTATCAAATAAATCAACTGAATTTTTTTCGCTTAAAAGATTTGCAATAGTTGCGCCCGAAATTCCTGAGCCAATTACGCAGTATCTACTCATTTACCAGCGACGGTCATGTCATCAATCATCATTGTAGGTGAATTAACTGAGTATTTGAATTCTAGATCATTTGCTAGTGTAATGTTTTTAAACATTTCATTAAAATTTCCAGCTATTGTTATTTCGTTTACTGGATATTTAAATTCACCATCTTCAACTAAAAAACCAGTAGCACCCACTGAATAATCACCTGTTACAAGATTTGTTCCATGACCTATAGTTTCTGTAACATATAAAATCTTAGAATGACTTTTTAGTAAATCATCATAATTTATATTTCCATTTTCAAAATAAAGATTGGTGCTTCCCCCACTTCTTCCATTTGATTTTAAGTTTAATTTTTTTCCATTATAGGTATCCACCAAGTAATTATTTAAAATTCCATCGCTCACTAATTTTAATGTATCTGTTTTAACTCCTTCAGAGTCAAAACACTTTGAACCCATACCTTTAATTAGATCAGGTTTATCAATAACATTAATAGAATTGGAAAAAATTGGTTGGTTTAATTTATCTTTAAGGAAAGATGTTCCTCTTGCAATAGATGATGCTGAAATTGAACCTGCAAAAGAGCTAAGGAATCCTTTTGAAATTCTTTTATCAAAAATAATACTTAGTTTATCACTCCCAATTTTTTTAGGGTTAAGTTTTTTTATAGTATGCTTAGCTGCAGTTTCTCCAAGCTCAGAAGGATTAGTAATATCATTTAAGTGACATTTGCTTGTAAATTCATAGTCTCTTTCCATACTATTTTCGTTTTTTGCGACAGTGACACAAGAAGCCGTAAATGAAGACGATTTGTACCCATTACAAAAACCATCACTATTAGCTAGAATAAAGTTTGATTTATTTTCTGTAAAACCTGACTCTGTATTTATGATTTTTTTATCAATTGAAGCTGTTTCTTCCAACTCTTTCAAATAGTCTATTTTTTTATCATTTTCTATATGAGACTGATCATACAAGTTTAGATCCTTAATATTGTTTGCTAATAACTCTTTATCTGGAAGAGAATTAAATTCATCGTTAGGAGTAATTTTTGTAGTTTCAAAACATTTTTCAATTAATGTTTTTAAATTTTCATCTAATAAATTCGAAGAAGATATTGATGATTTTTTTTTACCTAAATAAGTCTCAATTTTTATTGCTAAGCTATCAGATCTATTAGACTCATCTAAAACTTTATTTCTAAAACTTACTGTCTCAGAAATTGAATTCCCAACAGTTACACTTACATCTGTCGCCCCAAGTTTTTTCGCTAGATCTAAGCAATAGGAAGCCTTTGACTTTAAATACTCTTCATCTTTAATCATGATTTACAGTTTTGTTCCACCTACAGTCATTTTATCAATTAATATTGAAGGTTGTGCAACTCCAACAGGCACGCCTTGACCCGCTTTACCACAGGTTCCAATACCTGGATCCATCATCATATCGTTTCCAACCATTGACACTTCTTTTAAAATGGAAGGACCATCTCCTATTAAGGTTGCGCCCTTAATTGGTGAACCAATTTTTCCATTAATTATTTCATAAGCTTCGGTACAATTAAAAACAAATTTTCCAGATGTAATATCTACCTGTCCTCCTCCAAAACTCACAGCAAATATTCCTTTATCAACCGATTTAATCATTTCATCTTGAGTTTGATTTCCACTCAACATCATTGTGTTTCTCATTCTTGGTAGCACAATATGTTTATAATTTTCTCTTCTCCCACTGCCTGTAGATCTAGTATTCATCAATCTTGCATTTAATCTGTCTTGCATAAAATTTTTTAAAATTCCATTTTCAATTAAAACTGTTCTTTCTGTTGGAGTGCCCTCGTCATCGATAGTTAAACTGCCTCTTCTTTTATCTATAGTTCCATCGTCAACAATTGTTACTCCCTCGCTAGCAACTTTTTGACCCATTAAATCATGAAATGCAGATGTTTTTTTTCTATTAAAATCACCCTCTAATCCATGACCAATAGCTTCATGAATTAATATGGCAGGCCAACCTGGGCCTAAAACAACTTTCATCTCTCCTGCTGGAGCTGGTTTACTATCTAAATTAACTGAAGCAATTCTTAATGCCTCTTCACATACATTTTTCCAATTATCATTTTTTAAATACTCATCATAAGACTGTCTGCCACCTATTCCATAAACACCTGTTTCTTTTCTTCCATTTTTTTCAAGCATTACAGAGACGTTAAATCTAATTAAAGGACGAACGTCTGTTAAAGCTTCACCGCCAGAACGAATTATTTCAATAGATTTTTGTTCTCCACTAAAACTTGCTGTCACTTGTTTTACTGTTGAGTCTTTTTTACGCAAATAATCGTTCACTTTATTAAGAACTTTTAATTTTGCGTCTAATGTTTTTTGCTCAATAGGATTAATATCATCATAAAATTTATTATTAGTTTTTGGAATTTCATGATTATAAGTTCCTTTAATTGATTTAAGTGTTGATTTAAGATTTTCTGCAGAATTTTTTAAAGCATTTTTCGATATTTCATTTGAATGAGAATAAGCAACTACCTCATTAGAAATTGCTCTAAATCCAAAACCAAGATCAGAGCTATAATTTGAACTTTTAATTTTATTATCATCTAATAAAATTGACTCTGATTTTGAGTTTTCAAAATATATCTCTCCATCATCACAATCTTTTAAAGTTTCGGATACAATTTTATCTACATCTTTTCTGGTTAAGTCTGATTTATCAAAAAAATTACTCATAAATACTACATAGTTGTTTGTATGTGATTTTCAATGGATCATTTTACACATGTACAATATTTAATCTCACATGTAGTTAGTCTTTAATAATGAAAGTTTATTTTAATAATTCATGCAAAATTTGTCGATCTGAAATTAATCTATACAAAAAAGAGAAAATTGAAGAAATTGACTGGATTGATATTACCAATAATTTAAATGCTGAAAAAGAAACATCTAAAAAAGATAAAGAACTTTTAAGAAGATTACACGTTAAAGATGGAAATA
Source organism: Pelagibacterales bacterium SAG-MED50 (assembly GCA_014653385.1). GTDB lineage: Bacteria > Pseudomonadota > Alphaproteobacteria > Pelagibacterales > Pelagibacteraceae > Pelagibacter. The sequence continues at coordinate 11,323 of JACWER010000018.1, forward strand.
GAGTAATTGAGGGAGCAGAAGCTTTTCTTTTTGTTTGGAAAAAAATTCCAAAATATAAATTTTTATACAACTTTTTTAAACTTCCAATAATTTTTCAAATTTTTAAATTTACTTATGAAGTTATTGCTTATTTTTTATATTTAAAAAATAAAAAGCAACTAAATAGTTAGCTTGTAAAAAATAATAAAATTTTACTTAATAAAGACATTGAGGCAATAAACATAATCATTACAACAGAATACATTAAGGTAATAATCTTATTTTTTCTTCTTCTTAGTCTAACAAAAGCTTTATCATCTAAATCTGAAATGTCTCTTTCGCCAACTACATGATAATCATAACTCCAACGCCATGTAGAATCTCCAAGTCTCGGATCCAAATTATTAAAATAAGTTATCCAAGCAAGAATGTATCTTAAGATTAGATACAGAATTAACATTGTAATTGTTCCAAAAAACATACCAGATAATACTTAATTAATTTAGATAATTTAATTATTATTTTTAGACCTTTTTCTAGCAATAAGCTGAGTGAGAGAGTCTACCATTGTGTCAGATGCTTTAAATATTTCATTGTTTTTAAACTCATGAGAGATATTTTTTTCAAGATTTGTCTTATCTTCAATAACTATTCCTTCATCTGGAGAATTATTTTTAATATAAATTAATAATAACCATTCTTCATCAGAGGACTCATCCCATTTTATAAAAATCTCACCTGTCTCAAATCTTTTATCAATACATCTGAAAATAGACATATGTCTTGTTATATGTCTTTTATTTAACTGAAACACCAAACTACTTGCGCTACGATAAAAACTTTCGAGTGCAAATTCGATTTTTTGTCTTGCTATAGTGTATTCTTTTTCTTTTTGTAGCAGTGTTTCTCTATCTTCATCTCCTTGTAATTTTACTCCAAGGGCCTCTACTCTTTCCTTTATTTTCTGGTCCCTAATTATTCGGTATTTTTCTTTTAATTTTTCTATTCTTTGTTGAAGACCAGCGTAATCATCTCTTTTTTCTCTAAGTGATATTTTTTCGAGTTTTTCTAATTCTTTAACTTCTCTAATTCTAAATTTTTCAATTTGTTTTTCTAATCTTAATTGTTTTAAGAACTGTTTTTGTTTTTCTGCCTGCTCAATTCTTAATAATGCCTGCTCTTTTCTTAAGAATAGTTTTATGTCTCTTGCTCTTTGTTTTTCTATCTTTATTTCTTCTTTTAGAGCTTGCTCTTTTAACTTAACTTTTAATTCTTCTTCCCTTTGTTTTTCATTTTCAAGTTCAATTTTTTCTAGTCTTTCTTTCTCTTGTCTCTCTAATTTTAACCTTCTCGTTTCATCTTTTTTGACAGTTTTATATTGAGCAATTGTATTCGCAATTTTGTCAAAAAATGCCTGTATATATTTTTCAAAATTAAAATTTATATTGAAATTTATTTTAGGTTTTAAAGAATTTTGAAAATTAACTATTTTAAGAATAAAATTTTCTTTTTTAGGCTCATTGGACTTAAAGATGTTTTTGATTTTTTTTGATTTTGGTTTATCTTTTTTTGCTCTTTTATGATTAGATTTTAATTTTGATTTAATTTTTTTTACTTTTTTTTTACTAGGTTTTAATTTTTTATCAGTTTTCTTTTTAATTATTTTTTTTGATTTTTTTTTCTTTTTTTTCATTTTCAAGAGAGTCTTTTCTATCAATAATTTATTGATAAATATAGTCTCTTGTAACTGGTGTCGATGTATAATTTTTAGTTAATTGAAATTGATATACAACCTGGTCACCCCATTTGAAAGCCATTTCACATCCAGCTAAATAAAATTCCCACATTCTAAAAAATCTCTCATCAAACATTTCAATAATTTTTTCTCTATTGTTGATACAATTTTCTTTCCAATGTCTAAGAGTATGAGAATAATGAAGCCTTAATACTTCAATATCAGCAACAATTAAGCCCGCTTTCTCAATTGGGTTAGTTACCTCACTTAAACTTGGCGTATAACCACCAGGAAAAATATATTTTGTTATCCAGGGGTGTGGGTCTCTTGGAGGATTTACCGAGCCTATAGTGTGAATTAAAGATATCCCATCATTATTTAATAATTTATCAATTTGCTTAAAAAATCTCTTATAAAATTTCCTACCAACATGCTCAAACATTCCAACACTTACAATTCTATCAAATTTTTCATCAAGCTGTCTGTAATCTATCAATTTAAATGTAACTTGATTTTCTAAATTAAGTTCTTTTACTTTTTTTTTGCAGTAACTAAGTTGATTTTCAGACAATGTTATTCCTGTAACCTCACAATTAGCAGCTTGAGCTATATCAATAGCTAAAGACCCCCAGCCACAGCCAATATCTAGAACTTTCTGATTAGGTTTTATGTTTAATTTTTTTATTATATGTTGAATTTTATTATTTTGAGCATCTTCAAGTTTATCATTTTCATTCTTAAAATATGCACACGAGTATTGTCTCTTGGGGTCTAAGAATAAGTCATAAAGATCATCTGAAATATCATAATGATGAGATACATTCATTTTAGATTTTTTGATAAAATTAAAGTTAGTTAGGTATCTATACGATCCTCTTAGTCTATTTATAAGATAGCTAAATAAATTAAGGTCATTTCTTCCAAAATTCATTAAAGCTAAATCTAAAAAATCACTCAAACTTCCATTTTCAATTACTATATCTCCATCAGTATAAGCTTCACCAAAATATAAATCTGGCTGAAACAATAATTTATAATGAAGTTTTTTATCTAAAATTTTTAATTTGATTGGCTTATCACTTTTAGGTGTTCCAATAATATAATTTTGGGAGTCGGCATTTTCCAAGATAAATCCATCTTTCTTAAATACCCCATTAAGAAATCTAGCTAATTGCATTAAGCCACCATAGCTGATTTTCTAGAAAAATTTAATTTTTCCAAATTACCCATTAACTCCTTTTCTTCTTTAGAATTTAAGATCGATAAAGGTGGTAAAACATTTTTATAAATAATATCATTTTTCGAGTAATAAGTATGAAGTCCAGATATTAAATTATATTTTTCAAATATATTTCTAACATCACAAAGTTTTTGATTAACTGTTTGTTCTTTTTTTTGTAAAAAATCATCATAAACTTTTCTTGCTAGAGCAGATGTAACATTGCAAGTAGCTGTAATTATTCCAGTGCAGCCAAGTTCTAAACCTTTTAATAATTTAGACTCAGATCCAGGTAAAACTGAAAAATTATCTATTTCTAGATTTTCAAAAAGATTGTAAGAACTATCTTTAACACCAATAATTTGGTCAGGAAATCGTTTTACTAATTCTTGAACGCACTCTACACTAAACTTATACCCACATAATTTTTCAAAATTATAAAGTACTATTTCACACTCAGGATGTGCTTCAATTATTTTTGTATAAAAGTTAATAACATTATTATCATCATATTTATAAAATGCAGGTGGCATAATTAAAAATTTTTTGAAATTCAAAGATCTAGCTACGCTCATTAGATTAATAGTTTCACTTAAAGAATTTAAACCAGTTCCAATAATATACTTCTCTTTATATTTGCTTGTAGATAATTGATTAAATAAATTGATCTTTTCGCTAATTGATATTAACTGGGCTTGACCTGTGCTACCAAATATAGCAACTCCATGACATCCTTGATCTATAATCATTTCGGCATGATTAATAGATCTGTTAATATTTAATGTTAAATCATCATTTAAAACCGACATAGCAGCTGCATAAACACCATTGATTTTACTCATGACTAAAATTTATATAAAAATATCAATTAGTAAAGATTATAAATAACTTATGAAAATTTTAGCAGTTCAAAATAGAATGGGAATTGGAGATACTGTTATTTTCTTACCTTTTATAGAGGCAATTTCTAGAGAATTTAATACTCCAGTAAGTTTACTTGTAAAAAAAAGTTCAAAAGCAGATCAGTATCTTAATCAAACAAATTACTTAGATAAAATAATATTTTTGGAGAGAGATAAAAAAAAAGATGAAAGACACAATGGAATTATTGGAAGCTTTAGGTTGGCTAAAGATTTAAAAAAGTATAAATTTGATAAAATCTTTATATTTAATTCATCTCTAAGATTTAATTTGGTTTCAAGATTAGCTAATATTAAAGAAATTTATCAGTACTCTCTTTTTAAAAAAGATAATCAACATATTATTCAACCTGCAAAAGATTTAATTAAAAAAAATTTAGGGATTGATGTTATAGAAAACCCTCAAATTCAAATTGATATTGATTTAGTCAAAAAGGTAATCTCAGAATTTAATATAGATAAAAATGAACAAAACATACTTTTAGGAATTGGAGGTTCAGGGCCATCTAAAAGAATCCCCTCAAAAACTTTTTTAACTGTTATGGAAAAAATACATAATTTAAAAAAAAGTAAATTTTTTTTAGCAACAGGAAAAAAAAATGATGAACAAAAAATTTTAGATGAAATATTAAATTCAAAATTTAAAGAAATGTGTATACCTTTAGATGATTTATCAATTGAAGATACTTTACCTATTATAAAAAATTGTAATATTGCAATTTGTAACGACTCAAGTTTTAGCCACTTATCATCAGCCCTTGGGATAAAAACAATAACTCTTATGGCTAATACTCCATTAATTTATGGTTCTTATAGCTCAAATATGTATCCCATAATACCTGATGGTGAAAGTGCAGTAAGCCATAATACTTTTGGGAAAGATAAAATAAATCCAGATAAAATTTTTGATAAATTTAAATCAATTATAAATTAAGAAATATCTTTAATTACTATTTCTTTTGCCTCATTTACAATTGCAGATAGCCTTGAAGTTTCAGGAGAAATATCTGGATGTATTTTTTTTTGAATTTTTATATAAGCCTGGTTTACTAATTCTATTGTTGGTTTTTTATTAATATCTAAATTTAATATTTTATAAGCCTCTGAAATTGAAAGGGTATTTGAATTATTATTTCTAGATTGATTAAAGGAAAATCTTCCTGATTGTCTAAGAGTTTGAATGAGTCTAAATAATGATAATAATTGAAAAATTGATAATCCTTTAAGCTTTACTAAAGCCAGACCCAAAAGAGTTAAAGGTAATGTAAGTAAAATTTTACCCCCCACAGCAAATATAATGGCTAAAAAAATTGACTTTAAAGAAAAAAAATGGGTCCTTACTTTT
>JACWER010000019.1 GCA_014653385.1 Pelagibacterales bacterium SAG-MED50
AGATATAGATACAGGATTCAAATCTTGCAAAGAAACTATTGAAACATTTGAAGAATTTGGAATTACAGCAGTTCATTTAGAAGACCAAATCGAAAGAAAGAGATGTGGTCATCTTGATAACAAAGAATTAATTTCAACATCAGCTATGGTTGATAAAATTAAAGAATGTGTTGCTACCAGAAAAGATAGTAATTTTAAAATAATTGCACGATCAGATGCTAAGGGTGTGGAGGGAATTGATAAAATGATTGATAGATGCAAAGCATACATTGATGCTGGAGCTGAGATCATTTTTCCAGAAGCTTTACAAGATGAAAAAGATTTTGAAAAAGTAAGAAAAGAACTTTCTTGTTATTTATTAGCCAATATGACTGAATTTGGTAAATCAAAACTTTTTAATTACAAAGAGTTAGAGAATTTTGGATACAATATTGTGATTTATCCGGTTACCACACAAAGATTAGCAATGAAAAATGTAGAAGATGGATTAAGAGACATTTATGCGAATGGACATCAAAACAATATTATTGATAAAATGCAAACTAGAAAACGACTTTATGAGTTAGTTGAGTATGAAAAATACAACTCTCTAGATGAAAAGATTTATAACTTTAGTACGGAAGGACATGAGTAATGAGTGAAGAAATCAAAAAAGGTTTATTGGGAATAGTGGTTGATGAAACAGAAGTTTCAAAAGTAATGCCTGAAATAAATTCTTTAACTTATAGAGGTTATGCTGCTCAAGATTTATGTGAGTACTGCAGATTTGAAGAAGTAGCTTATTTAATTTTGAATAAAGATCTTCCAAACTCAATCCAATTAAAACAATTTGAAAAAGAAGAAAAAAACAACAGAGAGTTATCAAAAAATTTGTATGAAATAATTAAACATATGCCAAAAAAATCTCACCCAATGGATGTTGCAAGAACAGCTGTGAGTGTGATGGGTTTAGAAGATAAAGAGACATCTGACTCTTCACCAGATGCTAATATGAGAAAAGCTTTGAGAATTTTTGCAAAAACACCTACTGCATTAGCTGCTTTTTATAGAATTAGAAGTGGTAAAAAAATTATCAAACCTAAAAAAAAATTAACTTTTGCTGAAAACTTTTTCTACATGTGTTTTGGTAAAGTTCCTCAAAAAGAAATTGTTAAAGCATTTGATGTATCTTTAATTTTATATGCTGAACATAGTTTCAATGTTTCAACTTTTACAGCAAGAACTATTACTAGTAGTTTATCTGACATTCATGGAGCTATCACAGGAGCTATAGCAAGTTTAAAAGGTCCTCTTCACGGCGGTGCAAATGAAGAAGTAATGCACATGATGAGAAAAATAAAGAAACCTGAAAATGCATTAAAATGGATCAATAATGCTCTAAAAAATAAAGATGTTGTAATGGGGTTTGGTCACAGAGTTTATAAATCTGGAGATTCTAGAGTTCCAACGATGCGAGAATACTTTGGAAAAGTTGCTAAAATTAAAAAAGATAAAACTTTTGAAAAGATCTACGATATTGTTGAAAAAGTGATGATCAAAAAAAAGAATATCCACCCTAATGTAGATTACCCGACTGGTCCTACTTATCATTTAATGGGATTTGACACTGATTTCTTTACACCAATATTTGTAATTTCAAGAATTACCGGTTGGTCCGCTCATATAATGGAACAACATGCTGCAAATAAACTTATTCGACCACTTGCTAGCTATAAAGGTAGCAAGCACCGAAAAGTAATGCAGTTAAATCAAAGATAGTTTTAAAAAATTAACTAAAAGCCTCTACCCAAGTACCTTGTGTTGATGCTTTAGAATATTCTGTTGCACGACCTTCAAAGAAGTTCATGTGCTCAACAGCGTTAAGCATCGTATCTAACCAAGTTAAAGGGTTTTTTTGCACATCATAAATTGGCTCTAAACCTAACTGAGTAAGTCTTCTGTTAGCTATAAATCTGATGTAATCCTTAACTTCTTGAGCAGTTAAACCTTCCATTGGACCCATTTCAAAAGCAAGATCTATGAAAGCGTCTTCATGCTCAATGATAGTTCTACAAGCTTCATAAAGTTCCTTTTTAAGTTTTGGAGTCCATATTTCTGGGTTCTCATTTATGAATTCTTTAAAAACTCTAATCATAGAATTACAATGAAGAGTTTCGTCTCTAACAGACCAAGTAACAATCTGCCCCATACCCTTCATTTTATTATGTCTTGGAAAATTTAAAAGAATTGCAAAACTTGCAAACAACTGAAGTCCTTCAGTAAACGCACTAAACACTGCAACTGTTTTTGCAATATCCTCTTTAGAGTTCACATTGAAACCTTGCATGTAATCATATTTATCTTTCATCTCTTTATATTTCATGAAAGCAGAGTATTCAGATTCTGGCATTCCAATAGTATCTAACAAATGAGAGTAAGCTGCTACATGGACAGTTTCCATTGAAGCAAAAGCTGTCATCATCATTAAAACTTCTGTTGGTTTAAATACAGTTGTATAATGTCTTAGATAACAATTACTAACCTCAACATCAGCTTGAGTAAAAAATCTAAATATTTGAGTTAATAAGTTTTTTTCAGATTGAGTTAAATTTTTTTGCCAATCTCTAACATCATCACCTAGAGGTACCTCTTCTGGTAACCAATGAATTCTTTGTTGTGTTAACCATGCATCATAACACCATGGATATCTAAAAGGTTTGTAAACTGGATTTTCAACTAATAGACCCATTTTTTTTGGTTGGATTATTTCATTATTTGGTGTCTTAATTTTTTCTGCTACTGACATGATAGGCACTCCTCGTATTCTGGTTCTTCAGATTTAGTTTGTTTGTTTTTATAAACGTTGGCTAAAACATCTGTTGATTTAGCATCATTGATATTTTCAGCTCTTTGAATTGATTTTGATCTACAGTAATAAAGACTCTTTAAGCCTTTCTTCCAAGCATCAAAATGAATTTTGTGTAACTCTTTTTTATGAACATCGGCTGGTAAAAATAAATTTACTGATTGAGCCTGAGATATAAATGGAGTTCTATCTCCACTTAATTCAATAATCCACTGTTGGTTTAGTTCAAATGCAGTTTTAAAAACGTCTTTTTCTAAATCAGTTAAAAAATCCAAATGAGATACAGAACCTTGATTTGTTGTGATTGTAGACCAGGTTTCATCATCATTTTTTCCATGACCCTCTAAGATTTCTTCTAAATATCTATTTCTAACATTAAAAGAACCTGACAAGGTTTTATGGGTATAGCTATTAGCTGCAATTGGTTCTACTCCTGGTGATGCTCCACCACATATAATTGATATTGAAGCAGTTGGTGCAATTGCTGTTTTATTTGAAAATCTCTCTTGATATCCATATTCAGCGGCATCTGGGCAAGCACCTCTTTCTTCGGCTAAATCTTTTGAAGCTTTGTTAACCTGCTGATCAATTTGTTTAAATATTTTTTTATTCCATGATTTAGCCATTACTGAGTCAAATGGAATTCTATTTTTTTGTAAAAAAGAATGAAAACCCATTACACCTAATCCAACACTTCTTTCTCTTTCTGCAGAGTATTTTGCATCTTTAAATTGGTCAGGAGCTTTTTTTATAAAATCAGTTAGAACATTATCTAAAAATCTCATCACGTCACTAATCATGTCTGGATCATCTTTCCATTCATCATATTTTTCTAAATTAAGTGAAGACAAACAACAAACAGCTGTTCTATCTCTTCCATCTTTATCAATTCCTGTAGGTAAAGTTATTTCACTACATAGATTTGATGTTTTAACAGTTAAATTAGCAAGTTTGTGATGCTGTGGAATTAATCTATTAACTGTATCAATATAAATTATATAAGGTTCGCCTGTTTCAATTCTTGCAGTTAATAATCTTATCCATAAATTTCTTGCGGATATTGTTTGTTGAACAGTGCCATCTGCAGGACTTTTTAGTCCCCACTGCTCATCATTTTCTACTGCTCTCATAAATGCATCTGAAAGTAAAACACCATGGTGTAAATTTAAAGCTTTTCTATTTGGGTCTCCCCCTGTAGGTCTTCTCATTTCAATGAACTCTTCAATTTCAGGATGGTCGACTGGTAAATAACAAGCGGCAGATCCTCTTCTTAAAGAACCTTGGCTAATTGCCATTGTTAAAGAATCCATAACTTTAATAAAAGGAATTATTCCAGATGTTTTTCCAACTTTACCAATTTTTTCACCAATAGATCTAAGGTTACCCCAGTAACTTCCTATACCACCACCTTTAGCAGCTAACCAAACATTTTCGCTCCAAAGATCTAAAATTCCTCCCAAACTATCTGAAGCTTCATTTAAAAAACATGAAATAGGTAAACCTCTTTTAGTTCCACCGTTTGATAAAACGGGTGTTGCTGGCATGAACCAAAGATTGCTTATATAGTTATAAATTCTTTGTGCATGTAAATTGTCATCAGCATATGAACTTGCAACACGTGCAAATAAATCTTGATAAGACTCGTTATGACCAAGGTATCTATCTTTCAAAGTTGCTTTACCAAAGTCAGTTAAGTTTACATCTTTAGATCTATCGATCTTAATTATAATTCCTTTATCATTTTGAAAAAGTTCAGTTTCAGTACTTAATGAAAAAAGATCTGGTCTATTTCCTTTTGAAACTTCTTTAACTTCTGGGCTATATTCGGAGACAGCTTTCTTTAGGGCTTGTGATAGAATTTTATTCATAATTAAGTACTATAATTTGTTATTGTGACGAAAACAACTATATGTTGTATGCGTTTATTGTTAATATACTATATAAACAACTATTCAACAGAACATTTATAGAACGCGACAAAATATATTTCAATAAAAAAATTTAAAAAAGGTTAAGTAATTAACAGATGAGTCAAAATATAAAAATAGATCCCTATGGTTTTAGAGAATATGACGCTCGTTGGTTGTACGAAAAGGATATCAATATAGAGGGAATCACGAATCTTGGTAAAGGACTAGGTACACAAATAAAAAAACATACCCAAAAAGAGAATCCAAGAGTAATCGTTGGACACGATTATAGATCTTACAGTGAAGAAATTAAAAATGCGCTTAAAAAAGGTTTAATCTCAACTGGATGTCATATTGAAGATGTAGGTTTATCATTATCACCAATGGTTTATTTTGCACAATTTAATTTAGATGGAGATGCAGTTGCCATGGTTACAGCTAGTCATAATGAGAATGGTTGGACTGGTGTAAAAATGGGTATCAAAAAAGGTTTAACTCATGCGCCTGAAGAAATGAAAGAATTAAAAGAAATTACTTTAAGTGAAAGCTTTTCAAGTGGTGAAGGAACTGAAAAACAAATAGAAAATTTTCAACAAGTTTACAAAGATGATTTAATAAACAGTAATAAAATTAATAAAAAACTAAAAGCAGTTGTTGCTTGTGGAAATGGTACTGCTGGTGTATTTGCTCCTGATATTTTAAGAGGAATTGGCTGTGAAGTTATTGAACTTGATTGTAATTTAGATTGGACTTTTCCAAAATACAATCCAAATCCAGAAGATCTTGAAATGCTTCATGCTATAGCAAAAGCTGTTAAGGATAATAAAGCAGATATAGGTTTTGGATTTGATGGTGATGGAGATAGAGTAGGCGTAATTGATAATGAAGGAAATGAAATATTTTCCGATAAAATTGGTTTATTAATTGCAAGAAACTTATCAACAAAACATAAAAATTCTAAGTTTGTAGTAGACGTTAAATCAACAGGATTGTACTCAAAAGATAAGGTTTTGTTGGAAAATAATTGTCAAACTATTTATTGGAAGACAGGTCACTCTCATATTAAAAGAAAAGTTAATACTGAAAAAGCATTAGCTGGATTTGAAAAAAGTGGTCATTTCTTTTTTAATCAACCTTTAGGATATGGTTATGATGATGGTATTAATTCAGCTATTCACGTATGTCATCTATTAGATAATCAAACTAAAATGATGAGTGAAATTATTAATGAATTACCAAACACATATCAAACACCTACTATGGCTCCTTTTTGTAAAGATGAAGAAAAATACCAAGTGGTTAATGAATTAGTTAAGCAAGTTGAAGAAATAAAAAAAAATCAAACTAAGATTGATGAACAAATAATCACAGAAGTTTTAACAGTAAATGGTGTAAGATTTTCCTTTGAAGATGGATCATGGGGATTAATTAGAGCATCTTCAAATAAACCATCATTAGTAATTGTAACAGAAAGCCCATCATCAGATATTAGAAAGAAGAAAATCTTTGATTTTATTGATGATTTACTTCAAAAAACTGGAAAAATAGGCGAATACGATCAAAAAATTTAGTACTGAATAAAGTTAATTTTCAACTAATAAGTGTTCATAAAACTGTAAAGAATCATCTAAAAAAGTATATGAGGTGATGGAGGGAGACTGAAGTCACCTTTTTTATTTAAAAGCTTTTTTTAATTTGCTTAAATTTTTTTCTAAAGCTGCTTTTGAATAAGATTTTCCTTTAACAACCCACACAGATAGAGGCCAAGAACTATCATTTTTGTTTCTAGCAATAATATGAATATGCAATTGAGGAACTACATTTCCTATTTTTTCTACATTCAGCTTTGAAGTTTTAAATAATTTTTTTACAATTTTACTTACATAGATAATTTCTTTCATAAGTAGTATTTGATCTTTAGAGTTAAGTTCACTCATATCAGTGATATTTTTTCTTCTAGGAATTAATATCAACCAGGGAAATTTTAAATTATCATGAAATCTAATGCTACATAACTTAAGATTTTTTACGTGGTAAGAGGATTTTAAAAAATTTTTATTTATTTTATTCATTAAATAAAGCTATTCATTTAAAGATTTGTTGCAATTACTATTTCAAGTATAGTTAAATAATGGCAGATAAAAAAATTAGATCTATTGCAAAAACATTTTCTTGGAGATTTTTTATTTTTATTTATTGGATGATTTTTGGTTATATATATACAGGAACCTTTACGGGCGCAGGTATATTGGGTGTAGGATCAATTATTCCTCTCTTTTTCTATTATTTCCATGAAAGAATTTGGAATAAAGTTAAATGGGGTGTTAATTAAATTATTCTTTAATAATTATAAATATTTTTTAAGTTTATTTGAAATATTTACTTTTTTATGATTAATAAAATCTTCGTGATTTTTTTCTATACTATTTAGTTCATAGAGATAATTTACCATAACACCAAAAGATCTTTTAAAACCAACCTCTGAGATATTTGCATTAACTATAATATCATCAACAATTGCACCATTTCCTAAATGAAATCTACTAACATCATTTACTGGAAGACCCTTATTGTTTTTCTCATGAACAATATAATGAGTAGCTAATTTTACTAAAAGATCATTATTATCATCAAATCTTTTATCTCCTATTTTTAAATCTTTAGATTTGAGAAATGAAGCATCTTTATTTTTTATGTTACCTAAAATTTTTTCTATTTTTTTATCATCTTGATATGAAAACCAATCTGCAAAGCCTGGTATTGGTGACAATGTACCAAAATTTTTAATATGTGGAAGTTCCTCCTGTAACTCATAAACTACCCTTTTAATTAGAAAATTTCCAAGCGTTACTCTGGACAAACCTTCTTGGCAATTGCTAATAGAATAAAAAGTAGCACTATCAAAATCTTTTGCATCTTTACTAGATGGCTTCATCAATTCTTGAATTGATTTACCCAATCCTTTTGTTAAAGCTACTTGAACAAATATGATTGGCTCATCTTCAAGGGCTGGATGAAAATAAGAAAAAAACCTTCTATCTTCACCTAGTCTTCTTTTTAATTCATTCATATCTTTAATTTGATGAACTCTTTCATACTGTATTATTTTTTCTAAAACTGCAGCCTTTGTATCCCATGTAATTTTTTCAAGTTTTAGAAAACCTGGATTAAACCAATCTCTAAATAAAAACCTTAAATCATCATCTAAACCTTTGAGATCAGTATTATCCCTTAATATTTTTAATAAATCCTCTCTAAGATTTACTATGATTGAAGTTCCATTAGGTGCCATATTCATTCTTCTGAAAAGCACCCCCCTTTTCCCCTCAGAAATTTTAAATAAGTTATATAAATTCTTTTCGTTTTGATCTTTTTGATAAACTTCTATTGCATCATTAACCATCGTAAAACTAGGTTTATATTTTTGATTTATTTTTTTAAAAAATAAAAGCTTATTCTCGTCAGTAAGTGTAAGATATAGTTCAGTAATATCTCTAGCAACGGCAATGCCAAAGGCTGCACCTTTATTTGAAATTAGATCATCACACAATGTTAAAATTGTTTCTAAATCATTTTTCTTGATAACTTTTCTTTTAAAAAGTTTTTCTCCAGCATCAGCTATTGAAGAAATGATTTGCTTGAAATTAAACATCGCTAATGATTATCACAAATAACCGTTACATAAATGTTAAATTTACCACACATAAAAAATCCTTTAACTATATAGATAATCAACTTTATTGTACGTCGGATTAAGAAAAAAGCTTAGAAAATTTACTTTATATGTTAATAGTTCTTTCATGTTAGATAAAAGAAATTTTTATATCAATGGTAAGTGGGTTAAGCCAACTAATCCTAATGACTTGGAGGTTATAAACCCCTCAACTGAAGAAGCTTGTGCTGTAATATCTTTGGGCTCCAAAGTGGATTCAGATATTGCTGTTGCTGCAGCTAAGCAAGCTTTAGAAAATTGGAGAGAAAGTTCTAAAGATGAAAGAATTAGTCTACTTGAAAAATTATTAACTATTTATAAAAAAAGATATGGAGAGATGGCAGATGCAATTTCTATGGAAATGGGTGCACCAATGGATTGGGCGACTGATGCTCAAACTTCAAGTGGTCAATCCCATTTAGAAGATTTTATTTTAAGATTAAAAGAATTTAATTTTGACAGAAAGTTTAATTCTGAGTCTAATAATCGAATATGCTATGAGCCAATAGGAGTTTGTGGTCTTATAACGCCGTGGAACTGGCCAATTAACCAAATTGCATTAAAGGTTATCCCCGCTTTTGCAGCTGGATGTACAATGATACATAAGCCTTCGGAGATAGCTCCATTATCAGCAATGCTATTTGCTGAAATGATTGATGAAGCTGGATTTCCATCAGGAGTTTTTAATTTAGTAAATGGCGATGGAGCTGGTGTTGGAACAGAAATTTCTCGTCATCCTGATATTGATTTAGTTTCATTTACAGGCTCTACACGTGCTGGGAGATTAATATCTAAAAATGCAGCTGAA
>JACWER010000002.1 GCA_014653385.1 Pelagibacterales bacterium SAG-MED50
TGATACTATAATTCAACAAATATTAGATGCAAATATACATTCTTTACAAATATCTGTAACGAACTCAATTAATAAGGGTCCCTATTTATTAACTACTATTTTAAACGACAAAAATAATTCAAAAGATGAGGCTATTACAGAAATTTACAAAATGCTTAGACCTGGTGAACCACCAACAATTGAAATAGCTACTCAAATTTTCAACAATTTATTCTTTAGTTCAGACAGGTACGATCTTTCAGATGTAGGTCGAGTAAAAATGAATTCAAGATTAGAGTTAGAATGTTCAGATAAAATTACAATTTTAAGAAATGATGACATTATAGCTATTGTCCACAAAATGTTAGATTTAAGAGATGGAAAAGATGAAGTTGATGACATTGACCATTTAGGAAATAGAAGGGTACGATCTGTTGGTGAGTTAGTTGAAAATCAAGCTCGTATTGGTGTTTACAGAATGGAAAGAGCTATTAAAGAAAAAATGACAACTTTAGATGTTGAGTCAGCAATGCCTCAGGATTTAATTAATGCAAAACCGTTAACAGTCTCTTTAAAGGAATTTTTTGCAAGTTCCCAGCTTTCACAATTTATGGATCAAACTAATCCTTTGTCCGAGATTACACACAAAAGAAGAGTTTCGGCACTTGGACCTGGTGGCTTAACAAGAGAAAGAGCTGGATTTGAAGTTCGTGACGTACACCCAACGCATTATGGAAGAATTTGTCCAATTGAAACTCCTGAAGGTCCAAATATTGGATTAATAAATAGTTTATCAACTTATGCAAAGATTAACAAATATGGTTTTATAGAAAGTCCATATAAAAAAGTTAAGGATGGAGTTGTTCAGAAAAATGTTGAGTATTTATCTGCAATGGAAGAAACTAAATTTACCATTGCCCAAGCAAATACAAAGTTAGATAAAAATGCAAAAATAATAGAAGAACTAGTTTCTTGCAGGCAAAACTTAAATTTTCTTTTAGCTAAACCAGATACTATAGATTATATCGATGTATCTCCTAAGCAGCTAGTATCAGTTGCTGCATCATTAATACCATTCTTAGAAAACGACGATGCTAACAGAGCACTAATGGGATCGAATATGATGAGACAAGCGGTTCCATTATTAAAGCCTGAGTCTCCATTAGTTGGCACAGGTATAGAAAGTGATGTTGCTTTAGATTCTGGTGTTACTATTGTTGCTAAACGTGAGGGTACAGTGGATAAAATTGATGGTAAAAGAATTGTAATAAAAGCAACTGAAGAAACTGATTTTTCTAAATCGGGTGTTGATATTTACAATTTACAAAAATTTAAAAGATCGAACCAAAACACGTGTATTAACCAAAAACCATTAGTAAGAGTTGGTGATAAAGTTAGATCTGGAGACATTATAGCTGATGGCCCATCTACTAAATTAGGTGAGTTAGCCTTAGGTAAAAACGTAACTGTGGCTTTCATGCCTTGGCAAGGTTACAATTTTGAAGACTCAATTTTGATTTCTGAAAGATGTGTAACTGATGATGTTTTTACTTCTGTTCATATTGTTGAATATGAAATTATGGCAAGAGATACTAAATTAGGTGAAGAAGATATTACTAGAGATATTCCAAATGTTAACGAAGAAGCTTTAAAAAACCTTGATGAATCTGGTGTTGTTTACATTGGAGCAGAAGTTAATGCGGGGGATATTTTAGTTGGAAAAGTAACCCCTAAAGGTGACTCTGCTTCAGGACCAGAAGAAAAATTATTAAGATCAATTTTTGGAGAAAAAGCTATTGATGTTACAGATACATCTTTAAGAATGTCAAGAGGTAGCAGTGGAACTGTTGTTGATGTGAGAGTATTTAATAGACATGGTATAGAGAAAGATGAAAGATCCATTACAATTGAAAGAGCTGAAATTGAAGAAGTGCAACAAGACAAAATTGTTGAAGAAGAGATTTTAGAGAGAAGTATTAAACAAAGAGCATCTCAATTTTTATCAGGGTCTTCTTTAACCAAAAAAGTTAAAGATATAGCAGAGGGAACTAAATTAGACTTTGAAACAATTGATGATCTATCTGTTAACGACTTGTTTAAAATAACAGTGGGTAATATTAATGATGAAGCAACTTTAGCTCAACTTAAAGATCAGTATAATAAAGCTAAACAAGATATTACAGAGAGATTTGAAGATAAAGTTTTAAAAATTAGAAGTGGTGATGATTTATTACCAAGTGTAATGAAAATGGTTAAAGTTTTTGTTGCAATAAAAAGAAGACTAAGACCAGGTGATAAAATGTCTGGAAGACATGGTAACAAAGGTGTTGTTAGTAAAATAGTACCTGTTGAGGACATGCCTTACAGAGAAGATGGAAGACCAGTAGATATAGTTTTAAACCCACTTGGTGTTCCAAGTCGTATGAATGTTGGACAAATTTTAGAAACTCACCTTGGATGGGCTTGTAAAGAATTTGGTGAAGAGGTTAAAAAATTAGTAAATGAAAATAATAAAAAAAATGAAAAAACAGAAAAAATATCAAAGTTTCTTAAATCCGTTTATGGGGAAGATATTTTTGATGATAAAGTTGAAAAACTAAGTAAACATGAATTTAAAGATTTGGTTGAAACATTAAAAGATGGAATAGCTATTTCAACACCAGTATTTGATGGTGCTAAAGAAAAAAATGTTACGGAAATGCTTGAACTTGCGAAATTACCAAGGTCAGGACAAACATATTTATGGGATGGGAGAACAGGTGAAAAATTTGATAGACCAGTAACAGTAGGTATCATTTATATGCTTAAACTCCATCATTTAGTTGAAGATAAAATACATGCAAGATCTACTGGTCCTTATAGTTTAGTCACACAACAACCTTTGGGTGGTAAGGCTCAATTAGGTGGTCAAAGATTTGGTGAAATGGAGGTATGGGCTTTAGAAGCTTATGGAGCATCATACACGCTTCAAGAAATATTAACTGTGAAATCAGATGATGTAGCAGGTAGGGTTAAAGTTTACGAAACCATAGTTAAAGGCGAAGAAAATTTTGAATCAGGAATACCAGAGTCATTTAACGTACTAGTTAAAGAAATTAAATCATTAGCATTAAACGTGGAACTTAATTAAAAATGAAAAAAGAATTAACAGATCTATTTAAAAATACAGAAATTTCTGAAGCTCAAAATTTTAATAGCATCAAAATTTCTTTAGCAAGTCCTGAAAAGATTAAATCATGGACATTTGGTGAAATCAAGAAACCAGAAACAATAAATTACAGAACTTTTAGACCTGAAAAAGACGGGCTATTTTGTGCTAGAATCTTTGGTCCAATTAAAGACTACGAATGTTTGTGTGGAAAATATAAACGAATGAAATTTAGAGGAATTATCTGTGAAAAATGTGGTGTAGAAGTTACAAAATCTAATGTTCGAAGAGAACGAATGGGTCATATTAACTTAGCAACACCTGTTGCTCATATTTGGTTTTTAAAGTCTTTGCCAAGTAGAATAGCTTTAGCTGTTGATATGAAACTTAAAGAAATTGAAAGAGTTTTATATTTTGAAAACTTTATCGTAATTGAGCCTGGTTTAACTGGATTACAAAAAAACCAACTTTTAAATGAAGAAGAACTTGCTAGATATCAAGATGAATTCGGTGAAGAGTCATTTGAAGCTGGAATAGGTGCTGAAGCTGTACTTGAAATGCTAAAAAATTTAGATCTAGAACTAGAGAGAAAAAATCTTGTTAGCTTTATTAAAGAAACAAAATCTAAAGTTAATGAAGAAAGAGCAATCAAAAGGTTAAAATTAGTAGAATCATTTATTGCAACAGGACAAAAACCTGAATGGATGATTTTAACTGTTGTGCCAGTGATACCACCTGAATTAAGACCTTTAGTACCATTGGATGGTGGAAGATTTGCAACATCAGATTTAAATGATCTTTATAGAAGAGTTATCAATAGAAATAACAGATTAAAAAGATTAATGGACCTTAAAGCTCCAGACATCATTGTTAGAAATGAAAAAAGAATGCTTCAAGAATCTGTAGATGCATTATTTGATAATGGTAGAAGAGGAAGAGTTATAACAGGAACAGGAAAGAGACCACTAAAATCTTTAGCGGAAATGTTAAAAGGTAAACAAGGAAGATTCAGACAAAACTTACTTGGAAAAAGGGTGGATTACTCTGGAAGATCAGTAATTGTTGTAGGCCCAGATTTAAAACTTCATGAATGTGGTTTACCAAAAAAAATGGCTTTAGAACTATTCAAGCCATTTTTGTACGCAAGATTGAACAAACTTGGATTGGCATCTACAATTAAACAAGCTAAAAAATTAGTTGAAAAAGAGACAAATGCTGTTTGGGATGCATTAGAATTAATTGTTAGAGAGCATCCTGTAATCTTAAATAGAGCACCAACACTTCATAGATTAGGTGTTCAAGCATTTGAACCGAAACTTATAGAAGGTGATGCAATTGAATTACATCCTTTAACTTGTGCTGCTTTTAATGCTGACTTTGATGGTGATCAAATGGCTGTGCACGTTCCATTAAGTCTTGAAGCTCAACTAGAAGCAAGAATATTAATGCTTTCTACAAACAATATTTTATCCCCATCAAATGGAAAACCAATCATAGTACCAAGTCAGGATATGATTTTAGGTATTTATTACCTTTCTCAAGAACCTTTAACGGATAAACCTTCAGGTTATTTTGTTGATGTTGATGCGATAGAATTTGCATTAGCTTCTGATCAAATTAAAGTTCATAGCACTATCATATCAAGAATTGAAACTGTTGATGAAAATGGAAACAAAAAACTTGAAAAATACACCTCAACAGCCGGAAGATTTTTATTAGCGAACTTACTTCCAAAAAACAGTAATATTAAATTTTCTTTAATCGACAGATTATTACCTAAGAAAACGGTATCTGAAATTATTGATGTTGTATTTAGGTTTTGTGGGCAAAAAACAACAGTTATATTTTGTGATAAATTAAAAGACTTAGGTTTCAAACATGCTTTTAAAGCAGGAATTTCTTTTGGTAAAGATGACCTAGTAATTCCAGAGAGTAAAACTCAATTAATTGAAGATACAAAAGGTTTAATTGCTGATTACGAAACTCAATATTCTGAAGGATTGATTACAAGAGGTGAAAAATACAATAAAGTTGTTGATGCCTGGTCTAAATGTACCGATAAAGTTGCTGGTGAAATGATGAAAGGAATTTCAGCTACAGAAAAAACACCAGAGGGACTAAAAATTAATTCAGTTTATATGATGGCTGATAGCGGGGCTAGAGGATCTGCTGCTCAGATGAAGCAGCTTGCAGGAATGAGGGGTTTAATTGCAAAACCCTCAGGAGAGATTATCGAAAGCCCAATTATATCAAACTTTAAAGAAGGTTTAACTGCACTGGAGTACTTCAATTCAACTCACGGGGCCAGAAAAGGTCTAGCTGATACTGCACTTAAAACAGCTAGTTCAGGTTATTTAACAAGAAGATTATGTGATGTTGCTCAAGATTTGACAATAACAAAAATTCAGTGTGATGATCCAGGTTTTATAGAGCTATCAGAAATTTTAGAAGGTGGAAATGTAGTAGTTAGCTTATCTGAAAGAGCTTTGGGAAGAGTAACAGCTGCTGAAGTAAAAAACCCTCTAACAGGTGAAATAGTAATTAAAAAAACTAAAATGATTGATGAAGCAGGATGTGATTTAATTGATGCAGCTGGTGTAAAATCCATTAAAGTTTATTCTGTGATGACTTGTAGTTCAAAAGAGGGTGTATGTGCGACTTGTTATGGAAGAGATCTATCTAGAGGTAAAATGGTACACGTTGGTGAAGCTATTGGTATGATTTCTGCTCAATCAATTGGTGAACCTGGAACACAGTTGACTATGAGAACTTTCCACGTCGGTGGAACAGCATCTGTAAAACAAGATTCTCAAATTGTAAGTAAAAGTGAGGGAACTTTAAAAATTATTAATTCTAATATACTGGAAGATTCTAAAAGAAATCTAATAGTTATGGGTAGAAATACTCAATTATCTATAGAAGATGATAATGGTGTTCAAGTAGCAGTTTATAAAGTTGCTTATGGATCAAAATTATTTTTTAACAATGGAGATAAAGTTAAAGCTAATACAAAAATTTGTGAATGGGATCCTTATACAACACCTGTAATAGCTGAAAAAAGTGGTACAGCAAGTTTTGTTGATTTAATTGATGGAGTTTCAATTCAAGAAACTACAGATGATGCAACTGGTATATCTTCTAAATCAGTTATTGATTGGAGAGCTCAATCAAAAAGTACAGATTTAAAACCTAGAATTACTTTAAGGGATGAAAAAGGAAATGTTATTAAAAAGGCTGATGATAATGAAGCAAGATATTATCTTGTACCAGATTCAATTCTTTCAATCAAAGATGGTCAAAAAGTTTTTGCAGGAGATGTAATAGCAAGACTTCCTAAAGAAACAACTAAGACAAAAGATATTACTGGTGGTCTACCAAGAGTAGCTGAATTATTTGAAGCAAGAAAAGCAAAGGATAGTGCAATTATTGCTGAAAATGATGGACAAGTTGTATTTGGTAAAGAAGTTAGAGGAAAACAAAGAGTATCTATTGTACCTGAAGATGGTGCAGAGCCTTCAAACTATTTAATTCCAAAAGGAAAACATATCAACTTTAATCCAGGTGAAAAAATTCAAAAAGGGGAATACCTACTTGATGGACAACCTTTACCTCATGATATTTTAAGAGTGTTAGGAATTAAAGAATTAACTGAGTATTTTGTAAATCAAGTTCAAGAAGTTTACAGATTACAAGGTGTAATCATTAATGACAAACACATTGAAACAATTTTAAGACAAATGCTTAAAAAAGTTGAAGTAAAAGTTACAGGTGATTCTAGTTATTTACCAGGTGAAGTTATTGATAGAATAAAATTTGATAATACAAATGAAAAACTTGTTGCAGAAGGTAAAGCACCTGCTGTTGGAGAACGTGTTTTGATGGGTATTACTAAAGCTTCATTACAAACTGAGTCTTTCATCTCAGCAGCTTCATTCCAAGAAACAACAAGAGTATTAACTGATGCTGCAATTAAAGGTAAGATTGACCCATTAAATGGCTTAAAAGAGAACGTTATTGTTGGAAGATTAGTTCCAGCAGGTACTGGTAGTATCAAGAATAATTGGAACAAAAAAGCACTTGAGGATGATAATAATTTTATTGCTGAGCAAGATAAAATTGTACCATCTGAAGCTTCAGAAACATCTACAAATCAATAAAAATATCAATTAATACTCGAAGTTTTAGTTTGACAAAGTCAAATTAATAAGTAGTTTGGCCATGTTTTTGGTTGGAATGTAGTACCTGTTAATAGTACTAAACGCTGCCACAAAATAACCTGTCAGTTATTTTCTTCTAAAAATAAATTAATTAATTTTAAAAAATTTATGCCAACTATTAATCAGTTGTTAAGAAAAAAAAGAGTTAAACAGTTAACAAGGAATAAAGTTCCTGCGTTACAAAAACAACCTTTAAAAAGAGGTGTGTGTGTAAAAGTTTATACAACAACTCCTAAGAAGCCTAACTCTGCTTTAAGAAAAGTTGCAAGAGTAAGATTGTCAAACGGTTTCGAAGTTACTGCTTATATACCAGGTGAAGGTCATAATCTTCAAGAACACTCAGTAGTATTAATAAGAGGTGGTAGGGTAAAAGATTTGCCAGGTGTTCGTTATCATATTTTAAGAGGTAATCTTGATACGCAAGGTGTTGCTAATAGAAAAAAAAGACGATCTTTATACGGAACCAAAAAAGGTAAATAATGTCTAGAAAAAAAACTCAACCTAAAAAAAACGTAGTTCCTGATCCAAAGTTTAATTCAACTATTATACCTAAATTAATAAACAATATAATGTACGATGGTAAAAGAGGTGTTGCTGCTAAGATTGTTTACGATGCAATAGATAAAATTAAAACTAAATCAAAAGATGAACCAATAAATATATTTAATGAAGCTATTAATAATATTAAACCAACCGTTGAAGTTAGATCTAGAAGAGTTGGTGGTGCCACATATCAAGTTCCTGTTGAAGTAAAGAGTAAGAGAGCTCAGGCTTTAGCTATTAGATGGTTAGTAGATTCTGCAAGAAAAAGAAAAGACAAACATATGTCAGATAAAATTTTCAATGAACTTTTTGATGCTTATGAAAAAAAAGGTGCTGCAGTTAAAAAAAGAGAGGATGTGCATAAAATGGCTGAGTCTAATAAAGCCTTTGCACATTTTAGATGGTAATAAATTATGGCTAGGACTCATACTTTAGATAAATATAGAAATATTGGGATCATGGCCCATATTGATGCAGGAAAAACTACTACTACTGAAAGAATTTTATACTATACAGGTAAAAGCCACAAAATAGGTGAAGTACATGATGGTGCTGCAACTATGGATTGGATGGAGCAAGAGCAAGAAAGAGGAATTACAATTACTTCTGCTGCAACTACTTGTTTTTGGAATGATCATAGAATTAATATTATTGACACACCAGGTCACGTAGATTTTACAATTGAAGTTGAAAGATCTCTTAAGGTTTTAGATGGCGCAGTATGCGTCTTTGATGGTGTTGCAGGTGTTGAACCTCAGTCAGAAACTGTTTGGAGACAAGCAGATAAATACAAAGTTCCAAGAATTTGTTTTGTTAATAAACTGGATAGAACTGGTGCTGATTTCTTTAGATGTGTTGATATGATTAGAGATAGATTAGGATGTAAGCCATTACCAATTCAAATACCAATTGGTATTGAAGCTTCATTATCTGGTGTTGTTGATCTTGTTAAAATGAAAGCACAGGTTTGGAAAAATGAAGCCCTAGGAGCTGAATGGGAATACAAAGATATTCCAGATGATTTAAAAGAAATTTCTCAAAAATATAGAACTGAACTAGTTGAAACTGCCGTAGAGCAGGACGAAAAATTAATGGAAGCTTATTTGAATGGTGATGAGATTAAAGAAGAAGATTTAGTTAGATGTATAAGAAAAGGGACTTTAAATTTTAGCTTTGTACCAATTACTACTGGTTCTGCTTTTAAAAATAAAGGTGTTCAACCATTACTTGATGCTACAATAAATTACTTACCTAGTCCAATTGATATTGGATCAATTAAAGGAACCAAACCTGGTTCTGAGGATGAGATAGAAATGAAATTTGAAGATAGCCAACCATTTTCTGCTTTAGCTTTTAAAGTTGCGAATGACCCATTTGTTGGTTCATTGACATTTATAAGAATTTATTCAGGTACTATAAAAACTGGTACAGGAATTTATAATTCATCAAAAGAAAAAGAAGAGAGAGTTGGAAGAATGTTGTTGATGCACGCGAACTCTAGAGAAGATATTAAAGAAGCAAATGCTGGCGACATAGTAGCATTAGCTGGTTTGAAATATACTATCACAGGTCACACTTTATGTGATGAAGAAAAACCTGTTTTATTAGAACCTATGGAGTTTCCAGATCCTGTTATAGAAATTGCTGTTGAACCAAAAACAAAAGCTGACCAAGAAAAAATGGGTGAAGCTTTGGGTAGACTTGCTAAGGAAGACCCATCGTTTAGAGTTACATCTGATGAGGAGTCAGGTCAAACAATTATCAAAGGTATGGGTGAACTTCATTTAGATATAATTGTTGATAGAATGAAAAGAGAATTTAAGGTTGAGGCAAATGTAGGTGCTCCACAAGTTGCTTATAGAGAAACTTTAGAAAATGCCTCTGAAGTTGAATATACACATAAAAAACAAAGTGGTGGTGCTGGTCAGTTCGCTAAAGTTAAACTTCTTGTTGAACCTCAGGAGCCAGGTGCTGGAAGATCTGTTGAGAGTAAAATTAAGGGTGGCGCAATTCCTAAAGAATTTATACCAGGTGTAGAAAAAGGAATAGAAACAGTCTCAGATAATGGCATTCTTTGTGGATTTCCAATGATTGATTATAAGGTTACAATTATTGATGGTTTGCACCACGATGTGGACTCAAGTGTTCTTGCTTTTGAACTTGCTGGTAGAGCTTGTTTTAAAGAAGCTTGTACCAAAGGAACCTTAAAACTCCTTGAGCCAGTAATGAGAGTTGAGGTTGTTACACCAGAAGATTATATGGGTGATGTTATTGGTGATTTAAATAGTCGAAGAGGCCAAATCAGTACTCAAGAACAAAGAGGAAATGCAACAGTAATTACAGCTATGGTGCCCCTAGCAAACATGTTTGGATATATAAATAATTTAAGATCAATGTCTCAAGGTAGAGCACAATACTCTATGTTTTTTGATCATTATTCAAAAGTACCTCAGAATGTTCAAGATGAAGTAACTAAAAAGATTGCAGGGTAATTATGGAAAAACAAAATATTAGAATTAAACTTAGAGCTTATGACAATAAAATCTTAGATGCATCTACTGAAGAAATAGTAAATACTGTAAAAAGAACAGGTGCTACTATTAAAGGTCCTATTCCATTACCGACTAAAATAGAAAGATATACAGTTTTAAAAGGACCTCATATTGATAAAAAAAGTAGAGAACAATTTGAGTCAAGAACTCACAAAAGATTAATTGATATTATAGAGCCAACACCACAGACAGTAGAAGCATTAATGAAACTTGACCTAGCTTCAGGTGTAGATGTGGAGATTAAAATTTAGTTATGACAGAAATTGCTTTAATTGGAAAAAAAATAGGTATGACTAGAGAGTTTTATAAAACTGGACAGTTAGTACCTGTAACAGTTCTAAAAGTTGAAAAAGCAAGAGTTATCCAAGTTATAGATGAAGAAAAAAGAGGCTACAAGGCTGTACAGCTTGGTTATGGAAAAATTAAAAATTCTAAACTTACAAAAGCTATGAAGGGTTTTTATGCTAAAAAAAATACTGAAGCAAAAAAGAAACTAAAGGAATTTAGAGTTAAAGATACCGAAACTTATAAAGAAGGTAATGAATTTGGCTTAGAAATATTTAAAGATACCAAATTTGTTGATACAAGATCAAAAACTATAGGTAAAGGATTTGCTGGAGCAATGAAAAGATGGAACTTTGGAGGTCTAAGAGCCAGTCACGGTGTATCAGTATCGCACAGAGCTCATGGATCAACGGGTCATAGCCAGGACCCAGGAAAAGTATTTAAAGGAAAAAAAATGGCTGGTCATATGGGTGACAGACTTAGAACTATGCTTAATATTGAGATTATTAAAACTGACTTAGAAAATGAGCTGCTATATTTAAAAGGTTCAATTCCAGGATCAAAAAATACAGAAGTTGTAGTAAGAAAATCAGTTAAAAATATAAATAAATTAACAATATCTGAAAAAATTGCAGCAGTAGAAGAAGCAAAAAAAACACCAGATAAAAAGAAAAAATAATGAAAATTGAAAAAATAAGCATTGATGGAAAAAAAGACACTATTGAAGTGTTAGACAAAATTTTTTCTGCAAAAATTAATAGCAAATTAGTAAGTAGTGTTTTGTATAAAACTAATGCTAATTACAAAGGTAGACATGCTAAAACGAAGCAACAGAACGAAGTAAGGGGACCTACATCAAAAATTTACGCTCAAAAAGGCACAGGTGGAGCTAGGCACGCTAGTAGAAAAGCCCCAATATTTGTTGGAGGTGGTATTGCACACGGTCCTAAAGGTGAACTTGCTTATAAAAAAAGAAAACTAAATAAAAATGAAAAAAAATTAAGTGTAGCCTCATTAATTACAGAAAAAAATAATAATAAAAATTTATTAATTTTAAATGACTTTGACTCTGAGATTAAAAAAACAAAAGAAATGAATGCAATTATTCAGAAACTTGAAATAACTCATTCATTAATTATTTTAGACAAAGCTTCTAAAGAAAAAGTTGAAAAATCAGCTAGAAATATTCCAAATGTTAAAGTAACTGATGTTAATCATTTTAGTTCTTACGATATTATAAAATTTAAAAAAGTTGTTTTTACTGAAAGCTCAGTGAAAGAATTAGAAAAGAGATATTCTTAAAATGGATAAAATTCATTTATACGATAAAATTGTTTCTCCAATGGTCACTGAGAAATCAACAAATTTATCTGAACAAAATAAAATTGTTTTTAAAGTTCCCGCAGGTGCAAATAAAATAAACTTGAAAAAAAATATTGAAAAAATTTTTAAAGTAAACGTGACT
The DNA here is from genome assembly GCA_014653385.1 of Pelagibacterales bacterium SAG-MED50. Classification (GTDB taxonomy): domain Bacteria; phylum Pseudomonadota; class Alphaproteobacteria; order Pelagibacterales; family Pelagibacteraceae; genus Pelagibacter. Next base: position 12,190 of record JACWER010000002.1, read on the forward strand.
AAGATTAATATAATCAACAAACAGAATAGAACTAAAGTTACCAGAGGAAAAAAAGTAAGAGTTTCTGGATTTAAAAAAGCAATAATAACACTTAAAAAAGGTCAAAGTATTGATCTAACTACAGGAATTTAATAAATGGCATTAAAAACTTTTAAACCTTACACAAAATCTACTAGAGGAACTATATTAGTTGATAGAACTGGTCTATGGAAAGGTAAACCTTTTAAATCACTTGTATCTCCAAAAAATGCAATGAAAGGAAGAAACAATAACGGACACATAACAAATATAAATAGATCTGGTGGACATAAAAAAATGTACAGACATGTAGATTTTTACCGTAAAAAATTCGATATTGAAGCTACTGTAGAAAGAATTGAATATGATCCAAATAGATCATGTTACATCATGCTAGTAAAATTTGAAGATGCCACTCATGCTTACTATTTAGCCCCGCAAAAAATCAAAGCTGGTGATAAAATTGAAAATGGATCTAAAAAAGAAATTAAAGTTGGTAATTGTATGCCGCTACAGGACATTCCTGTGGGTATAAATATACATAATGTAGAAATTCAACCAGGTGCAGGCGGAAAAATTGCTAGATCTGCAGGATCATCTGTTACAATTAGTGGTTTAGATGGTAATTACAGTTTAATCAAACTAGCATCAGGTGAAGTAAGAAAAATAGACTCTAGATCATTAGCTACTATTGGAACATTAACTAACCCAGATCAAAAAAATATTAAAATTGGTAAAGCAGGAAGATCAAGATGGCTTGGTAGAAAGCCACATACAAGAGGTGTAGTTAAAAACCCTGTTGATCACCCTCATGGTGGTGGTGAAGGTAAATCAGCTGGAGGAAGACATCCAGTTTCACCTACAGGTCAATCTGCTAAAGGATTAAAAACAAGAGATAATAAGAGAACAGATAAATATATTGTTAAGAGAAGAAATAAAAGGAAGGATACTAAGTAATGGCTAGATCAGTATGGAAAGGACCTTTTGTTGAAGAAAGCTTAATGAAAAAAGTTGATAAATACAAAGATGATCCAAAAAAAATTCCAATTAAAACATGGTCAAGAAAGTCAACAATATTACCTGACTTTGTTGGTGTTAGTTTTCAAATTTATAATGGTAAAAAATTTATACCAATTACTATTTCAGAAGACATGGTTGGACATAAGCTGGGTGAATTTTCACCTACAAGAACTTTTTATGGTCATACACCAGCAGACAAAAAAGCTAAACCTGCAACAGCGGCTAAAAAATAAATATGAATAAAACAAAGAAAAAAAATAGAAAAAAAGTAGACACAGTTAAATCTGTTAACAACAGTATAAGAACTAGTGTTAGAAAACTTAATCCTATTTTAAAAAGCATTGTTGGAAAAAAGGTTGATGTAGCAATTAGAGACTTACAATTCTCAGCTAAAAGAATAAGCAAAGATATAAGAAAAACGATAAGTTCTGCAGTTGCAAATGCAGAAAACAACTTTCAATATGATATTGATAATTTAGTTGTTAAAGAAGCTTATTGTGGAAAGAAAATAGTAATGAAAAGATTTAGACCAAGAGCAAAAGGTAGAGCTGCACCAATTTTAAAACCTTGGTCAACTGTAACTATAATTTTATCAGAAGTTAAACAAATGGAGAGTCATGGGACAAAAAGTTAATCCTGTAGGTTTTAGATTGGGTATCAATAGAGGCTGGGACTCTGTTTGGTATGCTAAGAAAAAAGATTTTGGAAATTACTTAATTGAAGACTTTAAAATCCGAAATTATATTAAGAAAAATGTAGTTAATTCTGGTGTATCAAAGGTCATGATTGAGAGAACTTCAAATAAATGCTATGTTACTATTTATACTTCAAGACCAGGTTTTGTAATTGGAAAAAAAGGGAGTGATATTGATAAAATTAAGAATAATTTATCAAAATTTACAGCTAATGAAGTTGCTTTAAATATAAAAGAAGTAAAAAAACCAGAAACTAACGCATATTTAGTTGCAGAAAATATTGCCCAACAACTAGTAAAAAGGATTTCATACAGAAGAGCCATGAAGAGATCTATGCAATCATGTATTAGATTAGGGGCAAGAGGAATTAAAGTTTCTATTAGTGGAAGACTTGGTGGAAACGAAATTGCAAGAACTGAATGGTTAAGAGAAGGAAGTATTCCTGCACACACATTAAGAGCAGATATAGATTATGCAGAAGCGGAGGCATTAACTACATACGGAATAATTGGAATTAAAGTTTGGATCTATAAAGGTGAAGTATTTGCAAGAGAATTTAGTCAAGAAACTAATAAAGTAATAGCGAAAGAGGGTAAAGAATAATGCTTCAACCAGTCAGAACTAGATGGAGAAAAGCTCACAAAGGAAGAATCCATGGAACTGCTACAAGAGCAAGTTCTATCAATTATGGTGCATTTGCTTTGAAAGCTTTACAACCAGAAAGAATTACTGGAAAACAAATTGAAGCTGCTAGAGTAGCATTAACTAGACATATGAAAAGACAAGGAAGAGTATGGACTAGAGTTTTCCCAAACATACCTGTATCAAAAAAACCTATCGAAGTTAGAATGGGTAAAGGTAAAGGAAATCCAGAATTTTTTGCTTGCAGAGTTAAACCAGGAAGAATTTTATTTGAAGTTGATGGTGTGTCAGAACAAATAGCAAAAGAAGCTCTTTATAAAGCATCAGCTAAATTACCCATTAAAACTAAAACTATTAAGAGGTTTGCTTAATATGAAAAAACAAGAGATCAAAAAATTATCAAAAGACGAAATGATTAAGAATATTGATAAATTAAAAAAAGATCTTTTTAATTTTAGATTCCAAAAAATGAATTCTCAAGTAACAAACCCTGCAAAAATTGGAGAAACAAAGAAAACAATTGCAAGATTAAAAACTATATTAAAAGGAAAAATTAATGCCTAAAAAAATATTAACTGGAGTTGTTATAAGTGACAAGCCAAACAAAACCATAACTGTAATGGTTGAGAGAAAATATTCTCACCCTGTGCTTAAAAAAGTAATTAAAGTAAGAAAAAATTACAATGCTCATGATGAAAATAACACCTGTAAAACAGGTGATAAGGTTTCAATTATAGAAAGTAAGCCGTTTTCAAAAAATAAAAAATTCCAAGTAATGGAGAATACAAAATAATGATTGGTGTACAAACAGAATTGCAAGTAGCAGACAATACAGGCGCTAAAAGAATAGAATGTATAAAAGTTCTCGGTGGATCAAAGAGAAGATATGCAAGTATTGGTGATACTATTGTTATTGCTGTGAAAGAAGCAATACCCAAAGGTAAGGTAAAAAAAGGTACAGTCCATAAAGCTGTTGTAGTAAGAGTTAAAAAAGGAATTCATAGAAATGACGGTTCAAAGGTTAAATTTGATAATAATGCTGCCGTTTTAGTTGATGATAAAGGTGAACCGGTAGGAACAAGAATTTTTGGACCTGTAACTAGAGAATTAAGAAGTAGAGGGCAAATGAAAATAATTTCATTAGCACCGGAGGTTATATAATATGATTAAAAAAGGTCTAAAAGTTAGAGTTTTAACAGGTAAAGATAAAAAAAAAGAAGGTGAAGTTATTGAAATTGATAGACCCAATAATAGAGCAAAAGTTAAAGAAATTAACATGGTTAAAAAACACGTAAAAACGACCAAAGAAAAAAAAGGTGGAATTGTATCAAAAGAGAGCTTTATTCATTTATCAAACCTTAAGCTAATTGATGAAAAAGCTGCAAAAAAAACAGAGGCTAAAAAATAATGACACCAAGATTAAAAGAAATTTACAGTAAAGAAATTCAATCAGCTTTAAAAGATAGCTTAGGTCTAAAAAATATTTTTATGGTACCTAGAATTGAAAAAATAGTTTTAAATATGGGTCTTGGACTAGATGGTGCTGATTCAAAAATTCTAAAAGCTGCAGAAGAAGATATGGGAAAGATTACTGGACAAAAACCTGTAATCACTAAATTTAAAAAATCAGTTGCAAATTTTAAAACAAGAAAAGGTTCAAATGCTGGTTTAAAAGTAACACTGAGAAAAAATAAAATGTATGAATTTATTGATAGATTGGTAAATATTGCATTACCTCGAATTAAAGATTTCAGAGGATTATCTCCAAAAGGATTTGATAAATTTGGTAATTATACATTTGGAGTAAAAGAGCACATTATTTTTCCAGAGGTAAGTTTTGATAGAGCAGATAAAGTACGTGGTCTAGATATAGTGGTTGTAATCAAAGCCTTAAATAAAGATCATGCATTTGCTTTGTTGGAAAAAATGAATTTTCCATTTATTAAAAAAGGAGACAATTAATCATGGCTAAAGTAAGCGCTGTAAATAAGAATGATAAAAGAATTAAACTTTCTGACAGACTTTATAAAAAAAGACAAAGTTTAAAGAAGATAATTATGGATAAAAAATTACCTTTAGAAGAAAGATTTAAGGCACAGCAAAAATTATCTCAAATGCCAAGAAATTCAGCAAAAACAAGAGTAATGAACAGATGCAAAATTACAGGTAGACCTCATGGGGTTTATAGAAAGTTAAAAATATCAAGAATAGCTTTAAGGGACTTAGGTTTGGCTGGATTAATTCCAGGAATGACTAAGTCAAGCTGGTAGAAAGGAAAATTATGAGTTTAAGTGATCCAATTGGAGATATGATAGCTAGAGTGAAAAATGCTCAAGCTAGAAATCATAAAAAAGTAGCATTACCATCTTCAAATTTCAAAACTAAAATAGCAGATATTCTTAAGAACGAAGGATTTATTAAAGATTTTAAAATTGATGCTGAGGATAAAAAACCTACTTTATCTTTAGAACTTAAGTATCATTCAGGTAACCCTGTTATCAGTGCTTTTGAACGTGTATCAAAACCTGGAAGAAGAATTTTTTCAAGTGCAGAAAGCTTACCAAAAGTAAACAATGGATTAGGTATTGCAATTATCTCTACACCCAAAGGTGTAATGACAGATATAGATGCAAGAAAACAACGTGTTGGTGGCGAAATAATTTGTAAGGTATTTTAATGTCTAAAATTGGTAAAATAAGTATTTCAATCCCTGAAAAAGTTAAAGTTGTTTTAGCTGGAAATATAATAAATATTGAAGGACCTTTAGGAAAAAAATCATTAGACATTGATTTAGAGATGTTCAATCTTGATATTAAAGATGGTAAAGAAATATCAATTAAACCAAAAAAAATAGATCAAAATTCTAAAAGACTTTGGGGAATGAATAGAAGTTTGATCAATAATGCAGTAATTGGATCAAGTACAGGATATGAAAAAATCCTTGAGCTAGTTGGCGTTGGTTACAGAGCAGCTTTAAAAGGAAAACAGCTAAATCTTCAACTTGGTTATAGTCATGACATTAACTATGATATTCCTGATGGTATTAAAATTGAAGTTGAAAAACAAACAACTTTAAAGATTTCAGGTTCAGACAAACAACAGGTTGGATCAGTTGCTTCAAAAATTAAAACATACAGAAAAATTGAACCTTACAAAGGTAAAGGAATACGTGAAAAAGGACAATATGTTCTTAAAAAAGAAGGAAAGAAAAAATAATGAAACTAAATACAAGCACTAGAAAAAGATTCAGAGTAAGCAATAAAGTTAAAAAAGTTGCTTCTAAAGATAGGTTCAGACTATGTATTTCTAGATCGTCAAAAAATATATCTGCACAAATAATTGATGACATAAATAAAGTTACATTATTATCTGCTTCATCTGTTGAGAAAGATATTAAATCAGGAGATAAAGTTAATAAAACTGAACTTTCTAAAATAGTTGCAACTAAACTTGCGAAAAAAGCCCAAGAGAAGAAAATTACCAAGATTTACTTTGATAGAGGTGTTTATAGATACCATGGCAGAGTGAAAGTATTTGCTGAAACCTTACGTGAAAATGGAATGGAATTTTAATTATGGAAAATTTTAAAGATAAAAAAGCTGATGATATTTTAGAAAAGTTAGTTCATATAAACCGAATTACAAAAGTAGTTAAAGGTGGACGTAGATTTGGTTTTTCTGCTCTAGTAGTTGTAGGAAATCAAGCCGGTAAAATTGGTATTGCTCATGCAAAAGCAAAACAAGTACCAGACGCAATTAAAAAAGCAAATGAAGTTGCTAGAAGAAAATTAATACATATTCCATTAAGAGAAGGAAGAACAATTCATCATGATGTTAAAGCAAAAGATGGATCAGGAAGAATTGTGCTTAGAGCTGCATCAAAAGGAACTGGAATTATTGCAGGTGGACCTGTAAGAGCAGTATGCGAAGTATTGGGTGTTAAAGATATAGTTGCAAAATCAATGGGCACTTCGAATGCGCATAATGTTATTAGAGCAACTATGAAAGCATTATTAAAACAAAATTCACCAAAACAAATTTCAGCAATTAGAAATAAAAAGATTTCCGAAATTGTTGAGAAAAGAGGATAATGATAACTTTAAACACTAAAGATAAAATTAATAAAACTAAAATGCGTGTTGGTAGAGGTATTGGCTCAGGAAAAGGTAAAACTTCAGGCAGAGGTGTGAAAGGTCAAAAATCTAGATCAGGTGTAGCAATTAAAGCCTTTGAGGGTGGCCAAATGCCTTTATACAGAAGATTACCTAAAAGAGGGTTTAATCCAATTTCAAGAACAAACATAGCAATTATGAATCTTGAAAAAATCCAATCTTTTATTAATGAAAAAACGATTAATCCTAGCGATACTATAAACATGGAACTGCTTAAAAAATTAAAGTTAATTAATAAAAATTCTCAAAAGCTAAAGATACTTGGAACTGGAGACATTAAGGATAAAATTAACATAGAGGCAGATTTAGCATCTAAATCAGCAATAGAAAAACTAGAGAAAATTAGTGGATCTATTAAATTGAAAAAATAATAAATTTCAATGAGTGCATCGTCATCATCAAACGACTTAAGAAATAGAATACTTTTTACAATATTCATTCTAGCTGTTTATAGATTTGGTACTTTTGTGCCATTACCAGGTATAGATCCAGAACAACTTAAAGTAATGATGGATGGTAACCAAAAAGGGTTGCTTGGAATGTTTAATGTTTTTGCTGGTGGAGCAGTTAGTAGAATGGCAATATTTGCATTAGGTATAATGCCTTATATTTCATCTGCAATTATAGTTCAGTTATTAACAGGAGTTTCTGAATATTTTAAAAATCTTAAAGCTCAAGGTGAAACTGGAAGAGCAAAAATTACACAAATTACAAGATATGGAACAGTGTTGTTAGCTACAGTGCAAGGATACGGCTTATCAGTAGGTTTAGAGTCTTCAGCTGATCTAGTAATTAATCCAGGAGCTTTTTTTAAAATTACAACTGTTACAACTATTGTAGCAGGGACAATGTTTTTAATGTGGCTTGGTGAACAAATTACCCAAAGAGGAATAGGTAATGGTATTTCTTTAATAATTTTTGCTGGAATAGTTGCTGAAATTCCAAGAGCATTGGTTACAACTTTTGAACTTGGTCGAACTGGAGCTGTATCAACATTTATGATTTTAGCTATATTTGTTCTTCTAATTGCAACAATTTTATTTGTAGTTTTCATGGAAAGAGCTTTGAGAAAAATTTTGATTAATTATCCAAAAAGACAGATGGGAAATAAAATGTATGGGGGAGAGTCATCTCATTTACCTCTAAAAATTAACCAAGCTGGAGTAATTCCTGCAATTTTTGCTTCAGCATTACTATTATTACCAGTAACTTTTTCAAATTTTTCCTTTTCAAATAATGATACTTTTTTAAATTTAAGTTCTTATTTCACTCAAGGACAACCTCTTTATATGCTGTTGTATGCATCTGGAATAATTTTTTTTACTTTTTTCTATACATCTATAACTTTTAACCCAACAGAGACTGCAGATAATTTAAGAAAATACGGAGGCTTTGTTCCCGGAATAAGACCTGGTGAAAGTACAGCGCTATATATCCAAAATATATCAACTAAATTAACAACAATAGGTGCATTATATTTAACTCTAGTTTGTTTAATGCCTGAATTTTTAATTGCAAATTATCCAATACCTTTTTATTTAGGTGGTGCTTCAATTTTAATTGTTGTAGTTGTTGCTATAGACACAGTGACACAAATTCAAACAAGATTAATGAGTTCTCAATATGAACAATTAATCAAGAAAACAAAATTTGGTAAGTAAGTGAATATTATTTTATTTGGGCCACCAGGCGCAGGTAAAGGCACCCAATCAAAGTATTTAGTTGATAAACTAAACAATTTTCAAGTTTCTACAGGCGATATTCTAAGAGAAGAAATTAAAAAAAATTCAGATATTGGTCAACAAATAAGAACTAATATGAATGAAGGTAAATTTGTTAGTGATGAAATTGTTAACGCATTGATTAAAAAATTAATAGATGATCCTCTGAAAAAAAATAAATTAATATTTGATGGATACCCTAGATCATTAAGTCAGGCACAATATTTAGATTTATTATTAGACAAATCTAATCAAAAAGTTGACCATATTTTCTTCCTAAATGTAAATAAAGATATAATTATAGAAAGAATTGAAAAAAGAAAAATAATAGAAAATCGATCCGATGATAATACAGATACTATTCTTAAAAGATATGATACTTACATGGAAACTACTAGACCTGTGTTAGATTACTATTCTAAGAATCCTAATTTCCAAGAGATAAATGGAACACAAGAAATTGATCAAATAACAAAGGAAATAGACGCTTTTATCAATGTTTAAGACATTGACTTTAGGTAATCTTATTATATAAAAGGCTCAAAATTATCACAAAAACTATGGCTCGTATCGCAGGTATAAACATTCCACAAAATAAGCTTGTTCACATAGGTCTTACTTATATTTATGGAATAGGTGATAAATTTTCTAATCAAATTTGTACTTCACTTGAAATTCCAAGAGCAAAAAGAATTAATGAATTAACAGACGATGAAATTTTGAAAATTAGAGAATTTATTGATGCTAATTTTAAAGTAGAGGGAGATCTTAGAAGAGACTACTCTCTTACAATTAAAAGATTAATAGATCTAGCTTGTTACAGAGGAACAAGGCATAGAAAAAAATTACCTGTTAGAGGTCAAAGAACAAGATGCAATGCTAGAACAAGAAAAGGTAAAGCTATCGCTATTGCAGGAAAAAAATTAACTCCAACTAAAAAATAATTATGTCTAAAGCTGATAAAGTTGAAAATAAAGATCAGAAGGTAGAAAAATCTTTAAAAAAAAGTAATAAAAGTTCTTATTCAAAAAAGAAAAAAATTAAAAAAAATATTTTAAATGGTATTGCTTATGTACAATCTACTTTTAATAATACAATAATTTCAATTGCAGATACTAATGGAAATGTAATATCATGGGCATCTGCTGGGCAAAAAGGTTTTAAGGGATCAAGAAAGTCAACTCCTTACGCTGCGCAAATTGCTGCTGATGCTGCTGCTTCTAAAGCATTAGAATATGGAATGAAAACTTTATATGTTGAAGTGAAGGGCCCTGGCTCTGGACGTGAAACAGCTTTAAGAGCATTACAGGCAAGAGGTTTTAAAATTTTATCAATTAAAGATACAACACCCATGCCTCATAATGGAACTAGACCACCAAAGAAAAGGAGAGTTTAATGGAAGTCGAAAATGTAAATGTGAAAAATTGGAAATCATTAATTAAACCGTCTAAATTAGATGTTCAAATTAGTGATGATTTAACTCATGCAAAAATTATCGCAGAACCCCTAGAAAAGGGTTATGGTTTAACGTTGGGTAATTCTTTAAGAAGAATTTTACTTTCATCAATAAGAGGTGCGGCAGTAACTTCAATTCAAATTGATGGAGTTTTACATGAATTCACATCTATAAAAGGTGTAAGAGAAGATGTTACTGATATAGTTTTAAATGTTAAATCTTTAGCTTTAAAATGTAATTCAGAAGGAACAAAAAAACTTATACTTGATGCAAAAGGACCTGGTGAAATTAAAGCTTCTGATATTGCACAAGTTGCAGATGTTGAAATATTAAATCCTGAATTAGTAATATGTAATCTTGATGAAAATACGAATTTTCATATGGAGATGAATGTAAGTACTGGAAAAGGATATGTGCCAGCTGATTTAAACAAACCCGAAGAGCCACCACTTGGTCTAATAGCAATAGATTCACTATATAGCCCAGTTAAAAAAGTTTCTTATTCAATAAGTACAGCAAGAGAAGGTAAGGCATTAGATTACGATAAACTTATTATGGAAGTTGAAACTAATGGCTCTATTTCAGCAGAAGACGCCGTTGCTTATTCAGCAAGAATTTTTCAAGATCAACTAAAAATGTTTGTTAATTTTGATGAGCCAGTTGAAGCTCCTGTGAAGGAAGTATCTACAGAACCTGAATTTAATAAAAATTTATTAAGAAAAGTTGATGAACTTGAACTTTCAGTTAGATCGATGAATTGTCTTAAAAACGATAATATAATTTACATAGGCGATTTAGTTCAAAAATCTGAGGGAGAAATGCTAAGAACCCCAAACTTTGGTAGAAAATCTTTAAATGAAATTAAAGAGGTTTTAACTGGAATGTCTCTATATTTAGGGATGGAAATTCCAAATTGGCCACCAGATAATATTGCAGAAATGTCTAAAAAATTAGAGGAAGCTATCTAATGAGACATGGAATGGCAAATAAGAAGTTAAACAGAACTTCTGAACATAGAAAAGCTCTTTTAAAGAATATGTTAAATTCTTTAATTAAATATGAGCAAATCAAAACTACTTTGCCAAAAGCTAAATTTTTAAAACCACAAGCTGATAAAATTATTACACTTGGAAAAAAAGAGACATTACAAACGACAAAAATGTTAGTTTCTCAACTGCAAGATATTAAATCAGCCAATAAAGTAAAAAAGACACTCTCAAAGAGATATAAAAAAAGAAATGGTGGATATACTAGGATTATAAAAGCTGGATTTAGATACGGTGATAACGCACCTATGGCTATTATAGAATTTGTGGATAGAGATGTTGAAGCAAAAAGAGTAGATAAGCCTAAAAAAGACGTTACAAAAGAAACACCTAAAGCTGAAGAAAAGAAACTAGCAACAGCATAAATTTTAAACCATGAAAAAGTCATATACCGTTGATTCAACGTGTAATGATATGCGTATAGATCGTTGGATAAGATTTAAAGTTGGTAAAATTCCACAAGGATTAATTGAAAAACTTTTAAGATCTGGAAAAATAAAAATAAATAAAAAAAAAATCAAAAGTTCAATTAAAGTTAAAACTAACGATATTATAAGCTTTTTTAATTTTGATTTTAAAGAAACAATAATTCAAAAGAAAATTAAATTTGAACCTTCGAAAGAAATTATAAAATCTAATGAGGATCAAATTATTGATAACAACGAAAATTTTATAGTATTAAATAAAAGTGCAGGTATCTCAGTCCAAGGTGGAACTAAATCAAAAAAAAATTTAGTAGATATTTTTTCTAAAAGTGAAATTTTTCAAGGCACTAAACCATATTCGGTTCATAGATTGGATAAAGATACATCGGGTGTTTTTATAATGGCTAAGACAAGAGAGTCTGCTCAATTATTAACCTCTTTATTTAGATTAAGAAAAGTTCACAAAACATACTTAGCTATTTGTCATGGAGAGCTAAATAAAGACTCTGGAGAGTGGAATGATGATCTTATAAGATACGATGGAGAAAAAAAAATTATAGAAAAAGCAAAAACAATTTATAAAGTTTTAGATAAGAATTCAGAAGCAAGTTTAGTAGAATTAAAACCCATTACTGGACGTAAACATCAACTTAGAAAACAATTATACGCTTTAGGACAACCAATATTTGGAGATATTAAATATAAATTGTCAAATTCAGCAAGGGGTTTAAATAAAAATTTAATGCTGCATTCATTCCAGATTAAATTTATTATTGATGATGTTAAACATACATACACAGCTTTGCTGCCAGATTACTTTAAAAAATTATTAAAGACAAAAAGACTTAGATTTTCAGGTTTGAAGTAAATTTTTCGATTAATAAATTATCTAAGTTTGAATAGTCATTATCAGCAATACTAATTAAATTTGTAACCCCTTTATCCTCAATTCCACACGGTATAATTTTTTTATATTGGTCTAGATCATTATTTATATTTATTGCAAACCCATGATAGGCAATCCATTTTTTTATTCTTATTCCAATTGCTGCAACTTTATTTATTGTGTGATTGTTTTTATGCCAAATTCCAACATTATCTTTATCTGAAAAAGTTTCAATTTTATAATCATTTAAAGTTTCAATAATTGATTTTTCAATACAAGAAATAAACTTTCTAATGTCTCTTTTTTTTCTTAAATCTAGAACAAAATAACAGATTAATTGACCTGGTGCATGACAAGTTATTTTACCACCACGATTACTTTTTATTAGATTTATAGAATTATCTAAAATCTCATTTTCCTTATAGCTTGTACCTGCTGTAAATATTTCATTATGTTCTAATGTCCAAATAAGTTCCTTATCATTATTTTTGTGTAAATCTTCTAATCTTTTCTCCAAAAAGTTTATAGCGTCAGAATAATTTATTGGTTTTATTGACTTTTTGATCTCTATATTCATTTATAAATTGTATTATCTTAATTATCTATTAATAGTCCAATCTAAATTATAGGTAGATTTATGTCTTTACTTAAAAAAATAAAAGATAAAAAAGTAAATTTTGAATTTAATAAAGAATATATAAAAGTTGTAACATCTAAAATTGCTAACAATGATGCAGCTTTTATTACTAATTCTTTTAAAGAAATGCACCCAGCTGATGCAGCTGATATTATTGAACATCTTAATCAATCAGATCGAGAGAGTTTAATAAAACTTAATAATTTTAATATTGATCCTGAAGTTTTTGTTGAACTTAATGAGTCAATTCAGTCAGAAATTATTACATATCTTTCATCAGATTCAATCGTCTCTATTTTAACTAATCTTGAATCAGATGATGCAATATCAATTTTAGAGAATGTACCCGAAGAAGAGAAAAATAATATTCTTAGCTCATTACCACCTAAAGACCGTTTTGCTCTATTAGAAAGTTTAAGCTATCCAGAAGACACTGCTGCAAGAATAATGCAACGTGAATTTACAGCCATACCAAGTAATTGGTCTGTAGGTCAAACAATAGATTATTTAAGAGAAAATAAAGATCTTCCTGAAGAATTCTTAGAAATATTCATTGTAAATGAAGAGTTTAAACCAATTGGAACAGTACCTTCATCACGTGTGCTAACTACTTCTAGAGACACAAAAATGCTTTCGATTATGTCTGAGTCTCAGTTACTAATACCTGTTGATATGGACAAAGAGGAAGTAGCTAACTTATTTGAAAACTACAACTTAAATTCAGCTGCAGTTATAGATAAAAATAATAAACTAGTTGGAATGATTATGAGTGATGACGTTTTAACTGTATTACAAGAAGAAGCTGAAGAAGATGCATTGAGATTAGCTGGGGTAGGTGATGAAGAAATAACTGATGGTGTAATAACTAAAACTAAAAGAAGATTTAATTGGCTCCTATTAAATTTATTTACAGCGTTTTTAGCCACATGGTGCATTAGTTTATTTGGTGCAACAATTGAACAAATGGTAGTGTTGGCATTTTTAATGCCTATAGTTGCATCAATGGGAGGTAATGCTGGAATGCAAACTCTAGCCGTTACAGTTAGAACAATAGCAACTAACGATTTAACAGAAAATAATTTTACATCAAATGTTCTGAAAGAATTCTTTATTGGAATTTTAAATGGAATTATTTTTGCATCGATAAGTGCTTTTATTGTACAAATTTGGTTTCAAGACAATACTCTTTCAATAGTAATTTCAATTTCAATGATATTAACTATGATTGTAGCTGGTCTCTTTGGTATTTTAGTTCCTGTAACACTAAAAAAAATGAATATTGATCCTGCAATTGCATCAAGTGTTTTTGTAACAACAATTACTGATGTGATAGGTTTTGTATCTTTTTTAGGAGTAGGTGCTTATTTTTTATAAATTTAAAAATTATCAATTAATCTAATATCTTTAAAAAAATAAGCTAAAAATATTCTAGAACCTTTGTATTTGTTTGATTTAGATAGATTTTTAATATTTATATTCTCTAAATATTCAATTTTGATATTAAAAAAATCTTCAATTTTTTTTTTCGAAATTTGTAAAAAATTGTTTATTTTTCTAATATTTTTGATCTTTTTTTTTAGTTTTAAAAATTCCTTTGAAATTTTTTCAACTTCATTTAATTCTTTTTTTGTAAGTAAAAAATTTCTCGATGATAAGACTAGTTTATTTCTATTTCTTATTGTTTTGCATCCAATAACGTTTGTATTAAATTTTTTCTCAATAAAATTTTTTACTAAAAAAAATTGTTGAAAATCTTTTTCACCCATAAATATATTTTTAGGTTTAATTAGTTTCGTTAATCTATTCATAACATCTAAGACACCTTCAAAATGTCCTTTTCTAAACTTTGCACAAAGAATTTTGTATTTTTTTTCAATCTTTATATTTGATTTTTTATTATTTTGATAAATATCCTTAAATTTTGGAATATAAACATAATCTAATTTTTTAATTCTCTTTAAAATAGATAAATCACTCTTAATACCTGAAGGATAAGATTTAAAATCTTTTAGGTTATTAAATTGTTTTGGATTAACAAATATACTTACTATAGTTTTTTTGTTTGATTTAATTGATCTATTAATTAGTGAAATATGACCCTTATGAATTCCTCCCATAGTAGGAACAAACCCAATATCACTAAAAGGCCCCAATGTTTTGGTTAATGTTTGATTGTTTAATAAAATTTTCATTTGTATTAAAATATTTAATAAGTAAAACATTTAAATGATTAAACAAGCTATTATTCCTCTAGCTGGACTTGGTACTCGATTGCTGCCTTTAACTAGCGTTTTTGCAAAAGAACTTTTGCCTATTAATGGAAAACCTGGTTTAGAATATATAATAAATGAATGCATCGATGCAGGTATTAAACAAATAATATTCATAATATCAAAAAGAAAGATGATGATTAAAAAATATTTTTATAAAGATAAATTTTATAAAGATTTAATTAAAAAGAAGAAAGACCCAAGGATAATACAAGAATATCAAAAGATTTTGAAATACAGAAAAATGATAAAGTTTGTATACCAAAATAAACCAAAAGGAACAGGCGATGCGGTTCTTAAAACTAAAAAATATATTAAAGATAAATATTTCTTAATGTTGTTACCAGATGATCTTATAATTAAAAAAAACTGCTCTAAGTCAATGATTCAATCTCATAAAAAATTTAAATCCTCTGTAATGGCAAGTATGAGCGTTAATAAAAATACTGTTGCAAGATGGGGAATTTATAAACTCAATAAAAAATTAAATATAACCGATTATTCGATTAAAGGTGTTATTGAAAAACCCAAAATAAAAGAAGCACCTTCTAATAAGGCAGTTATAGGAAGGTATATACTACCTAAAAAAATCTTTTCAAAGTTGAAAAATTTGAAACCTGGCAAAGGGGGTGAAATACACATTACAGATGCAATTCAGCTATTAATTAATGATAATGAAAAATTTATAGCTCATAATTTTACTGGAAAATATTTAGATTGTGGAACAATGGATGGATACATTAATTCATCGAAGGAGATTGCAAAATTATGAAACTATGCATGATTGGTACAGGCTATGTAGGGTTGGTGAGTGGTGTATGTTTTTCCGATTTAGGAAATACGGTCTATTGTGTAGACAATGATAAGAAAAAAATAGATTTATTAAATAGTGGTATAGTTCCTATTTATGAACCTGGTTTAGAGGAAATTTTAAAAAAAAATTTTAAGCAAAAAAGGTTAATTTTCACATCTGATTTAAAAAAGGCTGTAAAAAATTCTGATATTATTTTTATTTGTGTTGGTACTCCTACAAAGAAAAATAGTAATTCTGCAGATTTAAAATTTGTATTTAAAGTAGCTAGAGATTTAAAAAAAGTAATAACAAACTATAAAATTATAATTACAAAATCTACAGTGCCTGTTACTACAGGAGATAAGATTGAAAAAATTTTAGTTAGATTAAAAAATAAAAAATTAGTTGATGTTGTATCTAATCCAGAGTTTTTAAGAGAGGGTGAAGCTATAAGAGACTTTTCTTATCCTGATAGAGTAATAATTGGTACAGAAAGTAAAAAAGCTAATAGAATTTTAAAGTCTCTTTATTCACCTATAACAAAAAAAAATAGCAGATATTTTAATACTTCTAGAAGAGGTGCTGAGTTAATCAAATATGCCTCAAATGCCTTTTTAGCTACAAAAATTTCATTTATTAATGAATTAGCTAATTTGTCGGAAAAGGCTGGTGTTAATGTTAAAGATATTTCTTCGGGGATGGGTTCTGATCAGCGTATCGGAGAAAGATTTTTAAGAGCTGGTCCAGCTTATGGTGGATCTTGTTTCCCGAAAGATACACGAGCATTAATTGATACCGCTAAAAAATTTAAAACTGAACTATCTATTCTTAACAGTGTTGTATCATCTAATGAAAAAAGAAAAGTACTTCTTACAAAAAGACTTGGAAAAATTCTTAAAAATAAATTTAAAAATAAAGTTGTCACTTTTTTAGGTGTAACTTTTAAACCAAATACAGATGACATGCGTGAGGCTTCCAGTATTCCAATGATTAAATATCTAAATAAAAAAAACGCTAAAATTAGATATTACGATCCATCAGGAGAAAAAAATGAATTTAGAAAATTAAAAAATGTTAGATATTGTCAAAATATTTCATCTGCATGTCTAAAAAGTGATTTAATTGTTTTACATACAGAATGGAATGATTTTAGATTTTTAAATTTTAAAAAACTTATAAAACAAGATAACTTTATAATTTTTGATTTGAGAAATATTTATTCACCAGCAAAAATGAAAAATCAGAAAATTAATTATTTTTCTATTGGAAGATAATAAATTAATTTAATTCAAAAATAGCATCAACTTCAACTGATACTCCTAATGGAAGGCTATTAGTACTTACTGCGGCTCTCGTATGCATACCCGCATCACCAAAAATTGAAGCTATTAAATCTGAGGCACCATTTATAACTTTTGGTTGTTCAGTGAAATCTTCAGTTGAATTAACAAATCCAGTTAATTTAATACAAGATTTTACTTTTGATAAATCTCCATTACATGCATTTTTAACTTGAGCAACGATACTTAATCCACATCTTTCAGCTGCTTTATAAGCATCATCTGTCGTTAAGTCTTTACCAACTTTGCCTTTGATCATCTCTCCATTTGAATTTATTGATATTTGACCCGAAACATAAAGTAATTTTCCTGAAATTTTAGTTGCTACGTAAGAGCCAACTGGTGCTTTAGCCTCTGGTAGTTCAATTTTTAATTCTTTAATTTTATCGTCAAAATTCATTATTTACCTTTTTTCTTTTTTTTAGTTTTCTTATTTTTATCGTATTCTTTTCTTTTCTCAATAAGGATTAAAGCTTCTTCCATAGTTAATTCCGTAGGATCCTTTTCCTCAGGAATTGTTGCATTTAAAGACCTATATTTAATATATGGCCCATATTGACCTTTCATGACTCTTACAGGTTTTTTATCCTCCGGATGCTCACCTAGATCTTTAATTATTGAGGAAGACATTCTACCAGGTTTAGCTTCTGCGATTAGAGTAATTGCCCTGTTAAGACCAATTGAGAATATTTCTTCAATGTTTTCAATTCTTGCAGATTTGTTTTCACACTTTAGGTATGGGCCAAATCTACCTGTATTAAGAGTAATTTCCTTTTGGTTTTCTGGATTTAATCCTAAAGACTTAGGTAAAGAGCATAAAAATTGAGCTTTTTCTAAATCAATATTTTCTAATTCAAGACCTTTAGGAATTGAAACATTTTTCAAAAGCTCGTTTACTTCTGGCTTAAGTTTTTTTGTTTTCTTCTTTTTCTTTGGAACTTTTTCTTCTGAAGTTTCCTCTGCTATTTTTTCATATTGAAGATATGGGCCAAATCTCCCATTCTTTAAATAAATATCATTTCCATTATCATGTTTGCCTATGAATTTTGGTTCAGCTAATTGAGCTTGTGCAGCTGCTTTTGCTTTGGATAAAGGTCTAGTAAATTTACATTCCGGATAATTAGAACATCCAATAAAAGCACCTCCTCTAAAACTATTTTTTAGACTTAATGAGCCAGTTTCACATAATTGACATTTTCTGACAACATTACCATTGTTATCTTTATCAAAAATTAATGTACCTAAACTTTCATTTAATAAATCTAAAACCTCTCTAGTTCTTTTCTCTTTTACTTCTGAAACATTGTTATTAAAATCTTTCCAAAACATTTCTAAAACTTTTATCCAGCTTTCTTTACCAGTTGTTATATCATCTAATTGATCCTCTAATCCTGCTGTAAAATTGTAATCGACATATTTAGAAAATAATTTTTCTAAAAATGCAGATATTAGTTTTCCACGATCAGTAGGAAAAAATCTTTTGTTAAGTATTTCTGCATATCCGCGGTTTGCAATTGTTGATATGATGCTTGCATAGGTAGATGGTCGACCAATTCCAAGTTCTTCTAATTTTTTTACCAGACTTGCTTCGGAGTACCTTGGAGGAGGTTGAGTAAAATGCTGTTCATCTAATAGTGACTCAATGTTAATTGGTCCTTTAGTCATTTCTGGAAGGATCGCTTCATCTTCATCTTTACTTGGACTAGGGAATACTCTCAAAAAACCATCAAATTTTAATACAGATCCACTAGATTTACATATTGTTCCATTATCATCTGAAGTTATTGTTATTGTATTTCTGTCAAATTTTGCTGTCTCCATTTGAGATGATAAAGCTCTACCCCAAATTAAATTATATAACTTTTGTTGATCTGTGCTTAAATATTTTTTAACGGTATCTGGTGATCTAGTTATATCTGTTGGTCTAATAGCTTCGTGAGCTTCTTGAGCATTTTTTGCTTTTTTTCCAGAATAATTGATAGGTTTTTCAGGTAAATATTCTGCTCCATATTGATTTTTAATAAAATCTCTAAAATCTGAAATTGTATCAGCTGAGAGATTTGTTCCATCGGTTCTCATATAAGTAATTAATCC
Source organism: Pelagibacterales bacterium SAG-MED50 (assembly GCA_014653385.1). GTDB lineage: Bacteria > Pseudomonadota > Alphaproteobacteria > Pelagibacterales > Pelagibacteraceae > Pelagibacter. The sequence continues at coordinate 31,404 of JACWER010000002.1, forward strand.
TATGGTTTCTCCATCTATTTCAATACCTTGATATAATCTTTGAGCAATTTGCATTGTTCTAGAAGCACCAAACCCCAATCTACTTGAGGCCACCTGTTGTAATGTTGATGTTGTGAATGGACCAGATGGGTTTCTACTGACAATTTTTGATGAAATATCGCTTATACTAAATTTCTTATGTTTAATATTTTCTAATGCTTTGTTAATTTCAATTTTATTTCTAAAAGAGAATTTTTCTATTTTCTTTCCATTTAATTGATAAATACTTGAAGTAATTAAATTTTTATTATCATCTTGAAAATTGATACTTAAGGTCCAAAATTCTTCTGGATCAAAAGACTCTATTTCATGCTCTCTTTCAGTTATAAGTTTTAAAGCTACAGACTGTACTCTACCAGCAGATTTTGATCCTGGTAATTTAGTCCAAAGAATAGGGGATATATTAAAACCAACTAAGTAATCTAAAGCTCTTCTAGCCATATATGCATCTACTAGTAAGGGCTCAATTTGTCTTGGGTTATCTATACCATAAGTTACTGCTTTTTTTGTGATTTCATTAAAAACAACTCTTTCAACAGCTTTATCTTTTAAAAGTTTTTTTTCATTTAAATATTCTTTAACATGCCATGCTATTGCTTCACCTTCACGATCAGGGTCTGTTGCCAAAATAATTTTATTTGAGTTTTTTGCAGCATCAGTAATTTCTTTTAAATATTTTTTTGAAAAACTATCAACTTCCCATTCCATTTTAAAATTTTGTTCTGGATCCACAGAACCATTTTTTGATGGCAAGTCTCTAATATGACCATAACTGGCTAAAACAGTATAATTATCACCTAAATATTTGTTAATTGTTTTAGCTTTTGCTGGACTTTCAACTATGACTAGATTCATAATTTAACAAACTACCCAAAAGTCTTTGATAGTCAAATTAATAAATTTTAGTCTTACTTTCTTCTTTATTTTTCAGTCGTTTAATATTTTCTCTATGGGTAAAGAAAATCAAAATAAACATTATAGCAAAAAAAATAGTATTATTTATCTGACCTGTTATTAAAATATAAATAGGCACTGACATTGAGCCTACTATCGATGAAAGAGAGGAGTATCTAAACAGCAAAAATATAATCCCCCAACTTGCAACAAAGATAAGTCCTAACAAGATATTTATAGAGAACAAAATTCCAACATAAGTAGCTACACCTTTACCACCTTTAAATTTAAGCCAAATAGGAAACACATGTCCCAAAAAAGCACATAAAGACGCTACATAAATTAAATCAGGATAATTTATCTTAACATAAATAACTGGAATTACTGCTTTTGCTATATCAAACATTAAAGTTGAATAACCAATCGCCTTATTTCCAGTTCTTAAGGCGTTAGTAGCACCTATATTGCCAGAGCCTATTTCTCTAATATCTTTGTTTAAGAAGATTTTGGTTAAAATTAGACCAAATGGAATAGAACCCATTAGATATGAGGCAATACCAGCAACTAAATAATCCATTTTTATATTTTAAATAATTCTTTACCTTTTACAAAGGTATTAGTGACTTTACCTTGAAGTTTTTTGTCTTCAATCGAAGTATTTTTAGATTTTGAAATTAAATTTTCTTTTTTTACAATCCATGGTTTATCTAGATCTACTATACAAAAATCAGCATCATTTCCTATTGAGAGATTACCTTTGCTAATTCTTAAAATTTTTGCAGGATTAGATGTTAGTGCTTGAATAATTGTTTCAAGTTTTACTGATCCGTTGTGATATAATTCTAAGGATAAAGATAGCAATGTTTCTATACCCGAAGCACCTGTAGCTGCTTGTGAAAAAGTTAATCGTTTAGATTCTTCATCTTCAGGTTTATGATCTGAAACGATTACATCAATAGTTTGATCTTTTAATCCTTGAACTAGTGCTTCTCTATCTTCTTCTTTTCTTAGAGGAGGAGATAATTTTAAAAATGTTTTAAAATCACCGATATCATTTTCATTAAGGGATAAATTATTTATTGAGACACCACAGGTAAATTTTATATTATCTTTCCTTTCCTTAATTACTTCGACTGATTTTGCTGCTGAGAGTTGCGATATGTGATATCGGCACTTATTTTTCTCAAGAAGAGCTAAGTCTCTTTCAATTATAATTCTTTCAGCAATATCAGGTATTCCTGATAAACCTAGTTTAGTGGCAATTATACCAGAGTTTATCATTCCATTTTTAGAAAGATGATAGTCTTCAGCATGTTGCATAATTAAACAATCCAAGTCTTTAGCTGAATTCATTATTCTATTCATTAAACTAGTATTTTGAATAGTCTTAATTCCATCTGTAAATGCAATTATTCCTTTTTTAGCTAACAAACCAAATTCGGTCATGTTAGTTCCTTTAATATTCTGTGTTAAAGAGGCGCAAGGAAATATATTTATTTTAGATTTGTCTCTTCCTCTTCTTTTTAAGAAATCTACAATTGAAACATTATCAATTATTGGATCAGTATTAGGCATTGTAACTACAGAGGTTACTCCACCAGATAATGCAGCGTTACTTAGAGTTCTAAAATTTTCTTTATATTCATATCCTGGCTCACCCACAAAGACTCTCATATCTACAAGTCCTGGAAAGATATGTTTACCTTTTAAATCAAGAGGTTTTTCTCTTGTAGGTAAATTGTTAGAATTTACCTTTTTACCAATTGCTTCGATTTTTCCATCTTCTCCAATTATCAATCCTCCATTTTCATTTATTGAGTTGTGTGGATCAATAATATTTGCATTTATAAAATATTGTTTTTTCATTTATTCACAAAATATTTTTAAACAAGCCATTCTTACCGCTACACCAAGTTCAACTTGTTCTTTTATTACACTTTTATTAATATCATCAGCCAGTCTTGTATCGATTTCTATTCCTCTGTTCATAGGGCCAGGATGCATAATAATTGCATCAGTTTTTGCATGATCAAGTTTATCTGGGGTTAGGCCATAGTATTCATAGTACTCTCTATTTGATGAAAGAAACGAACTTGTCATTCTTTCATTTTGAAGTCTTAGCATCATCACTATATCACAATCTTTAAGTCCTTTTTTCATATCAGTAAAAGTATTTACACCAAACTTTTCAATTTCTTTTGGCATTAAATTTGTTGGTGCAACTATATTTACTTCTGCACCCAGCATTGTTAGTAAATAAATATTTGATCTTGCAACTCTCGAATGGAGAATGTCTCCACAAATTGCAATTTTTAATCCTTGAATTTTTTTCTTTCTATTAATTATTGTTAATGCATCTAATAAAGCCTGCGTAGGGTGTTCTCTTCTGCCATCCCCAGCATTTAGTACCGCACAATTTACTTTTTGAGATAATAAGTTACAAGCACCAGAGTCTTGATGCCTAATTACAATTATGTCAGGGTGCATTGCATTTAAAGTCATTGCTGTATCAATCAAAGTTTCACCTTTTTTGATTGCTGAGTTTCCCATATTCATCGACATAACATCTGCACCTAAACGTTTACCTGCCAATTCAAACGAACTTTGTGTTCTAGTAGAAGGTTCAAAAAATAAGTTAATTTGTGTTTTTCCGTTTAGAACATTTAATCGTTTATTTTTACTTTGGTTAAGCTTAATAAATGACTGAGACTCATCTAAAATCAAATTTACATCATTGATTGATAAATCTTGAATACCTAACAAATGTTTTTGAGAAATTTTAATAGCTTTTTGAGTTTTAGATGCCATTAAAATTAACTCTATAGCTATAAAGTAATGTCATTGCAAGTATTAATTATTTAAAAAATCTATTGCTCCTTGAAGTATAAAAGCTGCAGCATTTTGATCTATATTTTTTTCTCTTTTACTTACATTAACTTCTAGTTGACTAGATAGATTAAAAGCTCCAACAGTAGAAAGTCTCTCATCCCAAAGGCAAACGTCTATATCAATTGCTTTATCTACATTATTTGACACATCATTAACAGATTGCGCTGATCTACCAGATGAACCATCCATATTGAGAGGGTTGCCAATTATCACTCCTTTAATATTATATTCATTAATTATCTCTTTTAATTGAGCAATTAACTCATTTGTATTTGTTTTAGCAATTGTCTTAAAGGGAGTGGCTATTGATTGTCTCTCATCACATATTGATACACCAATTCTTTTAGAACCAAGATCTAATCCAATTAATCTAGAGGGTTCAGCCTGTTTTTTTTTCAAATCTTCAATAGTGATCATATTGTATATTTTTAACTTAAGTGATACTTTGCGACATATTTAAATACCATATGAGCATTGATCTTAAAACAATAAAGCATATTTCAAAACTATCAAGGATTTCAGTAGATGAACAAAAAGCTGAAAAACTTGCAGGTGATTTAAACTCAATTTTCAAATTTATTGAAAAAATGAATGAATTAAATACTGACAATGTTGAGCCACTTACATCTGTTGCTGAAACAACTTTAAAATTTAGATCTGATGAAGTTAAAAATCAAAATATAAGAGAACAAATTATAAAAAATTCACCTGAAGATAATGAGGATTTTTTTGTGGTTCCAAAAGTTGTTGAATAATGTCAGATATAACTTCACAAACATTAACTTCATTAGTTAAAAATATTAAAGAAAAAAAATTATCCTCTGAAGAGGTTACCAAAGCTTTCGTTGATCGCTCTGAAAAATCAAAAGAATTAAATTCTTACATTACAGAAGATTTTTCAAATGCAATTGATAAATCAAAAAAATTTGATGAAAAACCTAATCTAGATTTAAAACTTCCAGGAATACCAATTGCTGTTAAAGATCTTTTTTGTACTAAAGATATTAGAACTACGGCAGGTAGTAAAATTCTTGAAAATTTTGTCCCCACATATGAGTCTACCGTTACTCAAAATATATGGAATGAAGGAGCTATTTTACTTGGCAAATTAAACTGTGATGAGTTTGCCATGGGGTCCTCAAATGAAACTAGCTTTTACGGAAATGTCCAAAATCCAATAGATAAAGGATTGGTACCAGGAGGATCATCTGGTGGTTCAGCTGCAGCTGTTAGTGGCCAATTGACTCCAATTACAATTGGAACTGACACTGGTGGATCAATAAGGCAACCAGCATCTTTTACTGGTACGGTCGGTTTAAAGCCTACTTATGGAAGCTGTTCAAGATATGGAATAGTTGCATTTGCATCTTCACTAGATCAGGCAGGACCAATGTCACAAAATGTAGAGGATTGTGCTTTACTACAAGAAGTAATTAGCACTTATGATAATAAAGACTCTACTTCAATTGATTTTAAAAGAGGCCAATATAGCAAAGAGTTAACAAAAGATATTAAAGGAAAAAAAATAGGAATACCCAAGGAGTATAGGGTGGAGGGGATGCCAAAAGAAATTGAAGAGTTATGGAAAAAAGGAATTGAATACGCAAAAGATTGTGGTGCTGAAATAATAGATATTTCACTACCTAACACTAGTTATGCTTTACCAACATATTATATAGTTGCTCCTGCAGAAGCTTCTTCGAATTTAGCTAGATATGATGGTGTTAAGTATGGTTTTAGAGCTAAAGGTGAAAACTTAATAGATATGTATGAAAAAACAAGATCAGAAGGTTTTGGTTCTGAAGTTCAACGAAGAATAATGATTGGTACTTATGTCTTATCATCAGGATATTACGATGCTTATTATTTGAAGGCGCAAAAAGTTAGAAAGTTGATTAAAAATGATTTCGATGAAGTATATAAAAAAGTAGACGCTATTTTAACACCATCGACACCTAGCTCAGCATTTAAAATAGGTGAAAAGAAAAATGATCCAGTTTCAATGTATTTGAATGATATTTTCACCGTACCTGTAAATTTAGCAGGTTTACCCGCTATATCCATACCAGCGGGACTTGATTCAGCTGGATATCCTTTGGGATTACAGATTATTGGTAAGGCATTTCAAGAACAAGAAATATTAAATTTAGCATACGCTATGGAAGATAAGATTAATTTTAAAAACAAAATTACTGATTGGTGGATTAAATAGTGTCTAAAGAAAATTCAGAATATTTAATCGAAAGATATGATAATGTTTATGAGGTTGTTATTGGACTTGAAGTACATGCGCAAGTAACATCTAATTCAAAATTATTTTCGTCTTCTTCAACAAAATTTGGCGCAGAACCTAACACCCAAGTAAGTTTAGTTGATGCTGCATTTCCAGGAATGCTACCTGTAATTAATGAATATTGTGTTAAACAAGCAATAAAAACAGGAATTGGTTTAAAAGCTGAAATTAACAAGAGATCAGTTTTTGATAGAAAAAATTATTTTTATGCTGACCTTCCTCAAGGATATCAAATTTCTCAATTTAAATACCCAATAGTAGGTGAGGGAATAGTTATTCTTGATATGCCTAATGGACAAAAAGAAGTTGGTATTGAAAGACTTCATTTAGAACAAGATGCTGGAAAAAGTATTCATGATATGGATCCACAAAACACATTAGTTGATTTAAATAGATCAGGTGTAGCTTTAATGGAAATAGTGAGCAAACCTGATTTAAGAACACCCGATGAGGTAAGTGCTTATATTAAAAAACTAAGATCTATAATGAGATATTTAGGTACATGTGATGGTAATATGCAGGAAGGTTCATTAAGAGCCGATGTAAACGTTTCCGTAAGATTAAAAGATTCTAAAGAACTAGGTACACGTTGTGAAATTAAAAATGTTAACTCTATAAAATTTATGCAAATGGCAATTGATTATGAGGCTAATAGACAAGTTGATTTATTAGAAGAGGGTAAATCAATTGATCAAGAAACAAGATTATTTGATACAAAGAAAAATGAAACAAGATCAATGAGATCTAAAGAAGATGCACATGATTATAGATATTTTCCGGATCCAGATTTATTACCGCTAGAAGTTACTGAGGAATTTATTGAACAATTAAAATCTGATATTCCTGAATTACCAGATGATAAAAAGAAAAGATTTATAGATGAGTTTAAAGTATCTGCTTATGAGGCTACAATTTTGGTATCAGATATTGAAACTGCAAAATATTTTGAAGAAGTTGTTGCAAAAATGGGCAAGAACCGTGATATGAAATTAGCAGTTAATTGGATTACAAGTGAATTATTTGCTGTCTTAAATAATAAAAATTTAGAAATATCTGATAGTCCAATATGTGCAAAAAATTTAGCCAAGTTAATTAATCTGATTAAAAATGGCACAATTTCTGGAAAAATAGCCAAAACAATATTTGAATTAATGATGGATGATGACAAGGATCCCCAAGTAATTGTTGAAGAAAAAGGTTTAAAGCAAGAAAGTGATCCTAAAGCATTAGAAGCTTTAATAGATAAAATTATCAACGATAATAGGGAAAAGGCCATAGAATACAAAAATGGAAAAGAAAAACTATTTGGTTTCTTTGTGGGTCAAGCAATGAAAGTTTCTGGTGGCAAGGCTAATCCTAAATTGATCAATGAAATATTAAAGAAAAAACTTTAATAGATGGGTGCAAACCTAGAAATAACAGAAAAATTACAAAATTATATAAATGATTATGGTTTATCATTAAATCCAGTTCAGCAAGAAATAATTAATTATAATAATACTTTAGGTGACATTAAAAGAATGCAAGTTGATCCATCTCAATGTTATTTTCTTCATTTAATTATAAAAATCTCGAACATTAAAAATGTGCTTGAAATTGGAACTTTTACTGGTCTAAGTGCACTTTCAATTTCATTAGCTTTACCAAATGATGGTAAGCTTATAGCACTTGATAAGAATGAAGAAACTAATAAGGTTGCTATAAATTTCTTTAAAAAAGCAAATCAAGATCACAAGATTGAAACGAAAATAAAACCTGCCCTTGAAAGCTTAGATGAATTAAAAAATAATAAATTTGATATGGTTTTTATTGATGCAGATAAAATGAATTATAAAGAATATTATGAAAGATCATTAAAGCTAATTGATAAAGGTGGATTGATAATTATCGATAATGTTTTGTGGCATGGAGAAGTTGTTGACGAAAATAATGAAGATAAATTCACAGTTAACATCAGAGAATTTAATTCATATGTTTCAAATGACAAAAGAGTTGAACAAATTATAGTACCATTGGGTGATGGGATGACTGTTTGTAGAGTTTTATAATGTTTGAAGTTTTAGGTTTCTATAAATTTAAAAAGATAAGATCTTTAAAAAAAAATAAATTTTTACTTCAAGAATTTTTAATTAGAAAGAAAATTAGGGGAACTATTATTATTGCAAATGAAGGTTTAAATGGAACAATTTCTGGTGATAGCAAAGATATAAAAAGTACTATTAATAAATTAAAAAAAATATTTTCTTTCAAAGAATTTGATAATAGCAATAAATCTAAATCTAGTTTTCAACCATTCCACAAGCCAAAAGTAAAAATTAAAAAAGAAGTCGTTCCTATGAGTTTAACTTTAAATTCTAAAGAAAGAAATTTAGACACACATTTAGATCCAAAAAAATGGAATGAATTAATTAAAAAAAAAGATACACATATAATAGATACAAGAAAACCTTTTGAATTTGATGTTGGAACGTTCAAAAAATCAGTTAACCCTGATATTGATAATTTTAGAGATTTTCCTAAATACCTAAACAAACTTAAAAAAGACAAGCCTGTTGCTATGTTTTGTACTGGGGGAATTAGATGTGAAAAAACTTCTGTTTATTTGAAAAAGAAAGGATTTAAAAATATCTACCAATTGAATGGTGGTATTTTAAATTATCTTAAAAAAACTAAAAAAAAAGATAGTTTATGGAAAGGTGAATGTTTTGTATTTGATAACAGGATTAGTTTAAAACACGGTCTAAAAGTTGGCTCTTATTCAATGTGCAGCGGTTGTAGGAAACCTATATCTCCTAAGGATAAAAAATCAAAAAAATATGAAGAGGGTGTTTCATGTCTAAATTGTCACGATAATCTTACAGATCATCAAAAATCAAGATTTAGGATGAGGCAAAAACAAATTAATCTTGCTAAAGAAGCTGGAAAAAGACATATCTTTCAAAAAGAATATTAACAAATCTAAAATTAATGAATTTATTAAAAGATGAAGTTTCTTTGTTAGTAAGAAGACTTGCTGTGCCAGCAAGTATAGGAACCTTATTTCAAACGCTTTATACAATAGTAGACACTTTTTATGCAGGAAAAATATCTCCTGAAGCATTATCTGCTTTGAGTAAATCTTTTCCAATATATTTTATTATTATTGCAACATCAATTGGGGTTACAGTTGCTGGAACATCGTTAATAGGAAGTAGTATTGGAGAAAAAAACGAAAAAAACGTTTTAAGTTATTTTGGAAATGTCATCATTTATGCAATTATAATTTCAGTAGCTGTATCAATTTTAGGTTTTTCTTTTGGCAAAAATATATTCCAATTAATGAATTCTTCTAATACGGTAACTACCCTTGGACTCGAATATATTAATATAATTTTTTTAGGTACATTCTTATTTATTTTAGTAGTAGCTTTAAATTCGTTTTTACATGCTGAAGGGGATACCAAAACATACAGAAATGCTTTAATATTTTCTTTTTTCTTAAATATAATTTTAAATCCAATTTTAATTTTTGGATTTTTATTTATTCCACCATTAGGAATAACTGGTATTGGAATAGCAACTTTAATTGCACAATTTGCATCTTTGTTAATTATTCTTATAAAAATATTAAATAATCAGAGAATTAAGCAAATAACCTTAGATCATTTCAATGCTAAATTTTTTTTCTTAAAAAATATTTTTTTTCAATCAATGCCAATCACTATTGCTATATTGGGTTATTCAGTAGCTGCTACTATTGTATTTACTTATGTTGGGTTATTTGGTGAATACGCTGTAGCTGGATATGGATCTGCTACAAGAATTGAGCAAGTTCTTTTGTTGCCAATTTTAGGTATAAACACAGCAATAATATCCATAATAGCTCAAAATATTGGAGCAAAATATTACGATAGAGTTGAGCAATCATATTTTACATCAATAAAATATGGACTATTTATAATGTTAATTGCAGGCGTTGTAATTTTTATAAGTGCAGATATTGTTCCAAAATTCTTTTCATCTAATCCTGAAGTCATTATGTATGGCTCCATGTATCTTAAGATTTCCGCATTTATTTTACCTGCTTATCCAATATTTTTCTTATCAAATGGATTTTTTATGGCTTTAAAAAAATCTGAGAAGGCTATGTTAAATAATATTGTAAGAAATGTTGTTGTACCAATATTATCATTTTATATAGCCAGATTTATTAATGCGGATTTTAAAACTTTTTTTTATATTTGGGCTATCTTTCAATGGTTGATATCATTGATATTACTATTTTATGTTAAATATTATATTAAACATAAATTAGCTAATGTTTAGTATCTTTTAAATATGTTTTTTACAAAAAAGAAAGCAATCGTTCTAATTATAATATGTTCAATTTTTTTTATCCTCACATATAACGATGTGAGTTCTGAAGAGATAAAAGAAATTTCTGGAAATGCTCAAATTATTGATGGTGACACAATAAAAATAAATTCAAAAAAAATAAGATTGAATGGAATTGATGCGCCAGAATTTAAACAAATGTGTAAAAAAACTTATTTAACAATAATTTTTTTTACTTTTACAAAAGATTATCCATGTGGAAAAATTTCAACTGAAAAATTAAAAAAAAAAATCAATAACAAGGTAATAACTTGTAAAATTTTGGATATTGATAGATATAAAAGATATATTGGTGAATGTTATAAAAGAAATTTAAATTTAAATTCTTGGTTAGTTTCAAATGGTCATGCTGTGGCATATAGAAAATATTCAAAAAAGTATGTATCTGATGAAATTAATGCTAAAAATGAAAAAATAGGTATATGGCAAGGTAAATTTGAAATGCCATGGGAGTATAGAAGAAAAAAATAGGTTTATAATCTTGATGCACTGTCTTCAATCCAAGACCAAAGATGTTCAGCAAAAGATCTTCTGGCAAATAGGTTTACAACATTTTCTTCTTTATGGTGTAGAATTACATCTATATGATTTAAAACTGTCTGAGTTGTTGCTCCTATTTTTTCTTTAAATTCATTAAAATTAAAAGGACATCCAGCTGAAAAAGTTTCATAGATATTTTTGCCTTTAAGTTCTAATTGAACAAATTGATCAGTTACATCTATAACAGCGCCTAAATTCGTTTTTGAAATGCTATTAAATAAAATTTCATATAGTTCGTATTTGTTGGTATCTTTGTTTACAAGTTCATTTGAAACTATCATCCATTCATCTGGGCTAAGCCATATTGCTGTTAATTTATCACTCGTTGTTGAAGTGTTTGCCTCTGTAGGTAAGATCATATTAAGATTTTTACCAACCGTGGTAAAAAATTCTCTTTTTTTTCCTCTTAAATTAAGTTTCATTATTGGTGAAATTTCTCTAATAGATAATCCATTATGATTTAGCTCATCTTTTGACAAAATATTATAATTAAGCATTTAACCTCTTATTTTCTTCATCAAAAAAAACTGGATTTGCAACTGAAACATTAATCGTTTTGTCTTCCATTGGGATAAATAGTTTTTTACCCATCATGTTTTTTCCATTTCTTACAACTGCAAGAGCTATAGATTTTTTAAGGTTTGGGCTGTAGTAACTAGATGTAACGTGCCCAAGCATTTGCACTGGATTTTGATTTAATTCTGATACAATTTGAGCGCCTTCTTCTAACACTATTTTTGGATCATCAGTTATTAAACCTACTAATTGTTTACGGTCTTCTCTCATGGTATCGGATCTATAAAGAGATCTTTTTCCAATAAAATCATATTTCTTTTTACTAACTATCCAATCCATTTGGAGATCAATAGGTGTCATTGTTCCATCAGTATCTTGACCAACAATTATAAAACCTTTTTCAGCTCTTAGTAAGTGCATTGTTTCAGTTCCATATGGAGTAATGTTAAATTCTTTACCGGCATCTATACATTTTTCCCAAAGAGACTTACCATAACTTGCCTGTATATTAATTTCATAACTATGCTCACCTGTAAAACTAATTCTCATAACTCTACATTTGATATTATCTACTTTTGCTTCTTTAAAAGACATGTGGGGAAAACTATCATCTGACAAATCTAGATCTGGAATTATTTTATTTAATATTTTTTTACTATTTGGACCACAGACACTAGCTGTTGCATAATGATCGGTTACTGAAGTAAGGTATACATCTAGTTCTGGCCATTCTGTTTGAAGATAATCCTCAAGTTTACCTAAAACATTAGCTGCTCCGCCGGTTGTTGTTGTCATTAAATAATGATTTTCTCCTAATCTTGTAGTTACACCATCATCGTAAACCATTCCGTCTTCATTAAGCATTAATCCATATCTACATTTTCCTATAGCGAGTTTTGACCAAGCGTTCGTATAAACTCTATTTAAGAATTCTAATGCATCACTACCTTGAATATCAATCTTTCCAAGAGTAGAAGCATCTAATATTCCAGCACTTTCTCTTGCAGCTTTACTTTCTCTTTGCACAGCTTGATGCATCGTTTCACCGTTAACAGGATAGTACCAACCTCTTTTCCATTGACCAACATTTTCAAATTCTGCTTTATTTTGAATATGCCAATCATTCATTGGTGTTCTTCTAAATATATCAAAATATTCACCAACGTTTCGACCAACAATTGTTCCAAAAGTTAAAGGTGTATAAGGAGGTCTAAATGTCGTTGTTCCAAGTTCTCCCATTTTAACACCAGCTGTATCTGCAATTATACCCAGTGCATGCATATTACCTAATTTACCTTGATCAGTTCCCATTCCTGTTGTTGTGTATCTTTTAACGTGTTCAATTGATCTAAAGCCTTCTCTTAATGCCAACCTGATATCTTTAGCTGTTGCATCGTTTTGATAGTCGACAAAAGGATTTGTTTTTCCAATTGGTTTATCAGAAGGTAGTAACCAGATATTTCTTTTTGATTTTTCCTCGTAGCTATCAACACTGATATTATCAAAATCAGCTTGTTCAATTTTTAAAAAATCTTTTAAATCTTTAGATAAATTTTTTATAATTTCATTAATCTTAAAATCACCATTGCATGAACCAATACTTATTTGTTCAGATGGGTATTTATTAGGTAAAAATACTTTATTTTCTTCATCAAAAGATAGTTTTCCACCAGATTGTGTAAATAGATGAACAGCAGGGGTCCATCCGCCTGACACACCTAAACAATCACATGAAATTTCAACTTTATTTCCAGTGACTGACATACCATCATTGGATAATTTCATTACTGATATGTTTTTTAATCTTTTATATCCACTAGTGTTGACAACAGTGTGTGACCAGTGAATCTTAATTCCTGCATCTTTTACAGCTTTAACAATTTTTGAATCTGAATTATCTCTAATATCAATTATGGCCTCAACTTTTATTCCTTTATAGTGAAGGCATAATGCACTCTCATAAGCGCTATCATTGTTAGTAAAGAAAACTGTTTTTTGACCACAAATTACACCATAAAAATCTGCATACTTTTTAACTGCAGAAGAAAGCATAATTGCAGGTCTGTCATTGTTATTAAAAATAAGAGGTCTCTCTAGAGCTCCAGTAGCTAAAATAACTTTTTTAGCTCTTATCTTTAAAAGCCTTTGTCTAATTTTACCTTGCTTATCTTTTTTTTCTAAATGATCAGTTAAATTTTCTCTTGCTAATAAATAATTATATCCATGGTAAGCTGCTACACTTGTTCGAGTTTTAATTTCAAGGTTCTTTATATTTTTAAGCTCTTGAATTTCTTTTTTTAACCAATCAGATGAACTTTGGTTTTCAATTTTGTTGAATTCTCTATTTTGAAAAATAGTTGCTCCACCTAGCTCATTTTTCTCATCAACCAATAAAGTTTTTAAATTATTTTTAGCAGCATTTTTTGCTGCAAGTATTCCAGCTATACCAGCTCCAACCACTAAAACATCACAGTGGATATATTTGTGATCATAAAAATCTGGATCCTTTTCTTTTGGAGATTTACCAAGTCCTGCCGAATGTCTTATGAAATATTCATATTTTTTCCAAAAACTAGCTGGCCACATAAAAGTTTTATAATAAAAGCCTGCGGGCAAAAAAGGAGAGATAACATTATTTATTCCCCCAATATCAAAATTAACATTTGGCCAACAGTTTTGACTTGAGGCTTCTAAACCATCGTAAATTTCAACTTCTGTAGCTCTTACGTTAGGTTCAGTTCTATCAGTATTATCGTTTACCTGAACTATTGCATTTGGTTCTTCCGATCCAGCTGTCATAATTCCTCTTGGTCTATGGTATTTAAAACTTCTTCCAACTAAATGTACATCATTAGCTAATAGGGCAGACGCTAAAGTATCACCCTTAAATCCATAATAAGATTTACCATTAAACTTAAATGAAACACTGTTAGTTTCATCAATGTATTCACTAGTTTTAACTCTTAAGGTTTTTTGCATATTTATTATTCTGATGGGGGTTTTTCGCCCATTTTATAAACTAATTTTATTTCATCATTTGATGTATCTCTGATCATATTAAACCACTTTCTACATCCATGAGCATGGTTCCATCTTTCAAATTGAACACCTTTTATATTTTTTCTCATAAAAAGATATTCTGCCCACTCATCATCACTCAATTCTGTCGGTTGTTTTGGTCTTTCTATGTGTGCTTCACCACCAGCTTTAAACTCTTGTTGGTCTCGTTCACCACAATAAGGACAATTAATTAAAAACATTAGTGTGCAACCGCTGCAGCACCATGCTCATCTACAAGGTCACCACTTACAAATCTATTTAAATTAAATGCAGCATTAAGTCTATGTGGCTCATCATTTGCTATTGTGTGTGCAAACAAATCTCCAGAACCAGGAGTAGCTTTAAATCCACCTGTGCCCCAACCACAATTAAAATACAATCCTTTAATTGTTGTTTTGCTTAAAATAGGACTGGCATCAGGACAAATATCAACTATTCCTCCCCATTGCCTTAACATTCTCATCCGACTAAAAATTGGATAAAGCTCTAATATAGCATTTAATGTTCCCTCAACAATTTGATGACTTCCTTTTTGAGAATAAGAAACATAATCGTCTGTTCCAGCACCAATAACTAATTCTCCTTTGTCGGATTGACTTACGTAAGCGTGAACTGCGTTTGACATAACTACAGTATCTATAATCGGTTTTACAGGTTCTGAAACTAAAGCTTGCAATGGTTTGCTTTCTAAGGGAAGTCTCAGACCAGCCATGTTTGCAATTACACTTGAATGACCAGCAGCAACAACTCCAATTTTTTTTGTTTTAATGAAACCTTTTGTAGTTTCTAAACCTTCAACAGTATCACCGTTTCTTTTAATTGCTTTTACTTCACAATTTTGAATAATATCTACGCCCATTTCATCAGCGCCTCTAGCGTAACCCCAAGCAACAGCATCATGTCTTGCTGTACCGGCTCTTCTTTGTAAAGTGCCACCTAAGACTGGGTATCTAATATCAGGCGAAGTATTAATGATTGGACAAAATTTTTTAACTTCTTCAGTGCTAAGGTAAACTGCATCAATACCATTTAATCTGTTGGCATGAGTTCTTCTCTTTAAGTCTCTTACATCTTGTAAATTGTGTGCAAGATTCATTACACCTCTTTGACTAAACATAACATTATAATTTAATTCTTGAGATAAACCTTCCCAAATTTTTAAAGCATGATCATATAAGCCTGCACTTGCATCCCATAAATAATTAGATCTTATAATTGTAGTGTTTCTTCCTGTGTTTCCGCCACCAATCCAGCCTTTTTCAACAACTGCAATATTTTTTAAATTATGTTTTTTTGCTAAATAGTAAGCAGTTGCAAGACCATGACCACCACCACCAACAATAACTGCATCATATTCTTTCTTGGGCTGTGGGTCTTTCCAAGCTTTTTGCCAATTCTCGTGGTGGCTAAACGCATTTTTTATAAGCGAAAATATTGAGTATTTGTTTTTCATTATTAGCCAATAATTACTTTATAAATATTGAATATTCAATACAATCGGATATATCAATGTCGCAGTGGAAGAGTGGGTGAGAGGCTGAAACCAGTCGTTTGCTAACTAGCCTGATTTACAGTTCTTTAAGTTACCTTAAATCTCTCACAGTTCTTTTAGTACCTATTACCTGACTAATCATAGCCAACAATTCTAGAGTTATTATCTATCAACATAAAAAATTAAAAAAAAACTCGATTAATTCTCGACTGGTATATCTCGATTAAGAGTCTCGACTATTGAGAGATTTGTTAAATTAAAGAGTGGTAAAATTAAAGCTGAATGCTATAAACATCACACCTGGTAGCGACAGGAATTTCCCTACATTACCAGATAACACGATCCTAAAGTGGAGAGGTGGGTGAGAGGCTGAAACCAGTCGTTTGCTAAATGACCTATCGTGGAAACATGGTACGAGGGTTCGAATCCCTCCCTCTCCGCCAGGATAACTCTCTTATTTTAAAATTAAAAAATTAACTTAACAATGCAATTTGATTGAATTTACAAATATAATATTTTTGGTTAACATAGATTTATGAAAAAGTTTATTATTTTTTACTTTTTACTCTTTATATTTTCTACCAAATCTTATGCAGGTCAAGATGGAAGAGGTGAGCTTCAATTAACAGATCAAGCAGTAAATTCTTTCATAAATTATATTAAAGGAGATACTAGCAAAGGAAAATCTGCATTTAACAAACCGCTCACATTATGGATTTCAAATGATGGAAATTTAGCTTATTGGTGGTATTGTCCTTTTGAAAGATGTACGCCTGGTAATGGTGTTCAGGAAAAAAAATTTTGTGAAAACAAATCTAATCAAAGCTGTTCTAGATTTGCTAGAGGTAGATATGTCAGATGGGATAATGGAATAAACCCAAAAGGTAAGGCTGCTAAATTTAATAGTAAAATGACTGAAAATGAAATTAAAAATAAATTAACTAAATTAGGTTTTTATAATAATCTAACTATAAATGAAGAGATAAACGAGTCTAATGATACAATAATTTCTAAAGATAAAAGTTTATTAGAACAATTAGAAACTCTAACTCAAATGTTTCAAGATGGTCTGATTACTAAAGAAGAATTTAAAAAAGCCAAGAAAAAAATATTAAATTAACTTCTTTTGAAAAAAATTTTTTTTGCAATAATTATTTTTTCCATAACGTTTAGTTTTCAATCTTTCGCTAAAGCTGATGATATTAGAGACTTCCAAATAGAAGGAATGAGCATCGGGGATAGTTTGCTAGATTATTTTAGTGAAGAAGAAATTAAAACAGAAGAAAAGAAAGCATATGTATGGAAAACAAAATTTATAATCAATGGTTTTTATAAATATTCAAGTTTTAAGATTTATGACAAAGTTCAGGTTACTTATAAAAAAATTGACAAACAATATTTGTTACATGCCTTAGACGGAAAAATTTATTATAAAAAGAATATTAAAGAGTGTTATAAAAAAAAAGATGAAATAGTAAAAGATATTTCAGAAGTACTAAAAGATTCTGCAAAAAAACATGATGCTGGAACTAAAAAACATGAAGCAGATAAATCTGGAAATTCAAAAAGTACAGTAGTTGAATTTTGGTTTGATAATGGAGATTTGGCAAGAGTTATTTGCACAGATTGGTCTAAAAAATTAGAAAATGAAAAAAATTACTGGGATGATTTATCTGTGGTCTTAAATTCTAAAGAATATGCAGATTTTTTGATGTACGAAGCTTACTAAAAATACACCACAGGACTCATAAGCCCCGTTCACATTTCATAATCCACTTCCCGCGACCTTTATTTCAACTTACTGTAAATCTTGACACACATAAGACACAGTGAGAAAATGTTTTTTATGAAGAGATTGATAATAATTTTGATTTTAACGTTAAATTTTCAATCCTTGACTAAGGCTGATGATATTAGTGATTTTCAAATAGGAGATCTAAGTATAGGTGACAGTTTATTGGATCATTTTACTAAAATAGAAATTAAAAACTTTGATAGAATTAAAGATTTTAAAGATAAAAAATATTCTGGTATTAAAATTATTGACTACAAGAAATTTAATGAAATACAATTAATGTATCTTACAAAAGATAAAAATAAAATTATTTATGGTATATCAGCTATAAAAGATTTTGATAATAACTTTAATGATTGCAAAAAAGAACGAACATCAACAATTGATAATTTAAAAACAATTTTTAAAAGTGCAAAATTACATGGTCCTAAAACAAAAAAACATACTAAAAATTCTAAATGGGAAGGTTATGCTTATATTTATAATTCAGGTGATATGGGTGTTTTCGCTTGTTATTATTCCAAGAAAGATAAAAGTTATAAAGATCATATGAGAGTATCATTGCGTGTTAAAGATTATGATTTGTGGCTTGTTAATAAAGCATACAAATGATCACTGCAGGACTTATAAGCCCACAGTCACTATCTATAATCCACTTCCTGATTAACTTATTACAACTTTTACTAAATCTTGACACACATAGGACACAGTGAGAAAGTATTTGTTATGAAGAGATTGTTACTAATTCTTATCTTAACGTTGAGTTTTCAAACTTTAGTTAAGGCTGATGATATTAAAGACTTTCAGATAGAGGGAATTAGTCTTGGGGACAGTCTCTTAGATTTTTATTCTGAAAAAAAAATTAACAATAATCTTGAAGATTGGTTCTTGCCAAAATACTCAGTTGCAGTTTTCGAAGAGCAAAGGGGTATATATGATGAAATACAACTAATTTATAAGACGAAAGATAAGAAATATACCATAGTGGGAATTTCAGCTTTAAAATTTACTGACCCTAAATATTGTTTAGAAAAAATTGATAGTGTTACAAGTGAAATAAAGAGTATTTTTTCTAAAAAAATTACAATTAGAAAAAAAAAAACGTCTAAACATCCAGGTGATAAATCTGGTAAAAGCAAGGTAACAGATATTGTATTTAAATTAAAAAAGAATAAAGATTTAATTATTGTTGCTTGTTATGATTGGAGTAAGAAAACTGAATATTGGGATAATCTTAGAATTAGCATAAGAACAAAAGAATACGATAAACATATTAGCAGATAATTAAACGTGGGGCTCATAAGCCCACAGTCACTTTCCATAATCAACTTTCCTTGAAGCTTATTACAACTTCCACAAAATCTTGACATACAAACGACACAGTGAGAAAGTGTTTATTATGAGAAGATTATTACTTATTCTTATCTTAACGTTGAGTTTTCAAACTTTAGTTAAAGCTGATGATATTAGAGACTTTCAGATAGAAGGGATGAGTATTGGTGACAGTATGTTAGAACATTTTGATAAAAAAAAAATACAAAAAAAAAATTTATTTTATTACCCTAAAAGTAAAAAATATGCTGGAATTTCAATAAAAAAAAAATCATTAAAACGATATGAAAATACTCAATTTACATTTGATCCTAAGACTTACAAAATATATTCAATTTCTGGAAAAATAAATTTTCCAAATGATATAAATTCATGCCTTAATAAAAAAAAAGATGTAGTAAAGGAAATAAGCACTCTTCTTCCCAGTGCTGAAAGCTATGACAAAGAGTCTAGTCACAGATATGATAAAACAGGACAAAGTATAAATTATACTACTTATTTTAACCTAAAAGATAAAAGTGGAGGTATTAGAATAGTTTGTGTTGATTGGAGAGAGGGTATTAAATCAAATAATAATATTCTTTTAGTAGACAAGCTTATGATAAGTGTCCGTCATAAAAATTATATAAAATTTTTAAGAAAAGAAGCTTACTAATAATTACTGCAGGACTCATAATCCCGCGCCTAGTGGTCTGATCACCTGAGCTATAAACGATAATTTCAACTATTACGAAATCTTGACAGACATACGACACAGTGAGAAAGTGTTTTTTATGAAGAGATTGATAATAATTTTGATTTTAACGTTAAATTTTCAATCCTTGACTAAGGCTGATGATATTAGAGACTTTGAGATTGAAGGGATGAGTATTGGGGATAGTGCTTTGGACTATTTTAGTAAATCTACCTTGGATAAGGGAAAAGAATTATCATGGTATGATACAAAAATATTTACACCAATAAGAGACATCATGTTAACTAACTCTAAAATTTATGAAAGTTATCAGATTGTAATCAAAACTGGTGATAAAAATTATAAAATACAAGGAATAGAAGGTTTCATTTTTTATAGAAATAATGATTTTGATAAATGTCTTTCACAATTAGATAGTATATCTAATGATATTAAGAAATTATTTACCAAAATTAATAGTAGTGGCAAACAAACTTATAAACATTCATACGATAAGTCTGGCAAAACTTTAGTAACAGCAATACATCTGACATTAAAGAATGGTGATGAAGTAAGAGTTAATTGTGTTGATTGGGCAAAAAAGTATAGTTTTTTAGATCAACTCAGAATAAGTATTTTTACAAAAGAATATGCTAAATTTTTAGAAACCGCATACAATTAATCATGAATAGATTTATACTAATTCTTATCTTAACGTTAAATTTCCAGTCATGGACCGTGGCTGATGATATCAGAGACTTTCAGATAGAGGGGATGAGTATTGGAGATAGTTTGTTAAAATTTTATGATATACAAAAATTAGATAAAATCAAAAAGACTAATGATTTTAAAAAAAAAATACATAATAAATATTGTGATGACACAAAAAGTAATAACTATTTTCATATTTGTATATTTACTTTAAAAAAAGATAAAAAATTTAAAATAGAGTCTATTGCTGGATTTATTGATTGTAAAAATGACATAAGTTTTTGTTATAAAAAACAAAAAGAAATAGATAAAAGTATTAAAAAACTTTTTCAAAGTGCAAAAAGAGATGTTTATGAATATAAACATTCAGGAGACAAAACTGGAAATACTAAAGAGAAAGATATAGTTTATTTATTAAAATCTAAAGCAGAAGTTGGGACAGCAGTAATAGACTATGGAATAGAATGGACAAACGATGAAGGTAGACAAGATCATTTGCAAGTATTTGTTGACTCAAAAAAATATGCAAAATTTTTAAAAACATCCGCTTGGTAAAATCACTTATAATCTTGACGCACTTAAGACACAGTGAGAAAGTGTTTAATATGATGAGATTATTACTTTTTCTTATTTTAACGTTCAGCTGTCATTCATTCACTAAGGCTGATGATATCAAAGACTTTCAAATTGATGGTTATTCACTTAATGAAAGTTTATTGAATTATTATTCTAAAGAAGATCTTAAAGCTAATTGGAAACACGAAAAAAATGGTTATGGATTTAAAAGCAAGAAATATTTCAAATTTGCATTTGAAATTAAAGATAGAGGATTATATGAAAGAAATATAATTATCTATACACTGCGTAAAGATAAAAAATATAAAATACAATCAATTACTGCTTTTGCTTATTATCCAAACAAAATAGACAAATGTTATGATGTTCAATTAACATTATCTAAAGACTTCGAAACAGTTTTTCCAAATACAAAAAAAGAAATTTTCGAATATAACAACAAACATGATCCACATGGACAGAGTACAGAAAAAGATATTATTTTTATTTTTGATGACGGTAGTGAAGCAGGAATTGCATGCTTAGACTGGGGTAAAAAATATACGAAACAAAATAACTCAGAAGATCATATGCAAGTATTTCTAGATACCAAAGGTTATGCTGATTGGTTAAAAGGACCAGCTTATAAGTAATTAAAAAATGAAAAAACTTTTAGAGATTGTGGTTCTAGGTTTTTTATTGATAAATAATGCTAATGCAGGCAGCATTGTAGAAGAGTTAACTAAGTTGACTGATTTATATAAAGCAGGTTTAATTACAAAAGAAGAATTTTCCAAATCTAAATCAATTTTATTAAAAACTGAAATAAATGAAATATTAACAAATTCAGAAGATAAAGTTGAAGAAAAAGAAGAAAATATTATCACTCCAGGTCTTACTTTGGGCGAGGAGGATGCTCTAAAAGCACAAATTTTTGGATGTTGGAGTATTCCGTTGGGCTTACCATATAATGAAAACTTATTGGTAAGAGTAAGATTAAATTTAAGAAAAGATGGAACAATTATAAAAGCTGAAATACTAGATCATGAAAGATTAAATATACCTGGCCAAGGTTATTACAAAGTATTAGCTGAAAGTGCCTTAAGAGCAGTTAAATTATGTCAACCATTAAAAGTTCCAAGTACTGGATATGAAAGCTGGAAAGAATTAATATTAAATTTTGATGCAAGAGAAATGTTGGAAGGATAACTAAATAACATTTAGATTAATCTACAAATCTGACCACACATAAGATCAAAAAATTGCTTAAGCTCAAATAAACAAATATTATCAACACTAGTTGAAAAAAATTTCAAATCTTGACACACATACGTCACAGTGAGAAAGTGTTAGTTATGAGGGTATTTTTATCAGTACTTCTTTTAATCTTTAGTCTTCAATCCTGGACCATGGCTGATGATATTAGAGACTTTGAGATTGAAGGGATGAGTATTGGGGATAGTTTGTTAGATCATTTTAAAGTTAAAACAATTAAATCTGCACGGAAGTACAAATATAAAAATGATAATTTTTATAGCATAGATATATGGAGTAATAAATTTAATCAATATTCAGCTATTCAATTTCATTTAAAAAAAAATGATAAAAAATATATTATACAAGGTCTTAGTGGGACTTTAATTTTTGGAAAATTAGGTATTTATGACTCAAAATCCCAATTTGAATGTAAAAATAAAAAAAAATTAATAATGAATTCTGTTAGCAGCCTTTTTCCAAATGCTGACGTTCAAAGTTTTGATGATGTAAATAGTGATGATGGATATGGACAAAAAGCATTAAGATCAGAAACGTATTATATATTAGATTTTGGTGAAGTCTGGATTCAATGTGTAACGTGGGGGAAGATAACTAAAAAAAAAGAAAACCTTTACGATAATCTTAGATTTACTTTATTAACACCTGGATTCATCAAATTTATGAATAGCTTATAATTAATCTTTAAAATGATATTAAAAAAATAGAATAAATATTAAATAAAAATTTATTATGAAGAAATTATTATTAATTCTTATTTTAACGTTTAGCATTCTACCATTATCTAAGGCAGATGATATAAAAGTTATAAACAATAAAACTTATTGTGGATTTCTTAAATATGATTCAGGTGCTGTTTTCAGAATTCAAACAACCTTTAGAATAAATGAGGAAAATCTTGTTTGGGGCAATTACTTATTAGAGAATTATGATAGGGACGAGTCTAAAGAAACTTTTGGTGACGGAGAAGTCTATGATGGTAATTTTTATAAAGGAAAATTTGATTTAAAAAATAAGAATAAATTTTTAAAAATTTTGTGGATAGATGACTTTGGTGATGGTTATCTAAATGCTAATTTTTCATCAGATTTTACTGAATTTAATGGAGAATTTGGTTTAACCTCTAGGGATGGTGAATGGTCTTGGGATGGAAAAATTTGTGAATTGGTATCGGAATGAACTTAAATAGATTAACTATATTAATATTTTTAATAATCTTTAGTCTTAAATCCTGGACCATGGCTGATGATATCAGAGACTTCGAGATTGAAGGTATGAGTATTGGTGATAGTTTGTTAAATTATCTTAGCAAAAGTGAGATACAAAATTCGTTTAATGGAACAAAAAATCATTATACCTGGCTAAAAGAACCATTAAAATTCAGAGAAGCTTATTTATATGGAAGAAATTCAAAATTTCAGACTTATAAAAATGTATCTTTTATGGTTAATCCAAAGGATCCTAAATACAAAATTTTATTTATTAGAGGTATGAAAGATTTTATTAATGACATTAACACTTGTTTAAAAACAAGATCTGAAATCTCAAAAAATATTGAAATGATATTTCCAAAATTTAAAAAAAGAAATGAAGATTTTAAAAGTAGTTTAGATAAATCTGGAAAAAGTTATTATAAACAAATTGTCTATACATTTGTTAGTGGTGATGAAATTTTGATATCATGCAACGATTGGAATGAAAAAATCAGATTAAAGAATAATTGGACAGAGGGACTCTCAGTGGCAATTCAAAAAAAAGAAATTGCTGATTGGTGGTTGGAAAAAAAATAATTACCGCAGGACTCATAAGTCCGCGGTCACTAATCACAATCAACTACCTGTTTACTTGATTTCAACTTACTAGAAATATTGACACACATACGACGCAGTGAGAAAGTGTTTATTATGAAAAGATTATTGCTTATTCTTATATTAACGATCAGCTTCCAGTCATGGATCAAAGCAGATGATATTAGGGATTTTCAGATAGAGGGGATGAGTATTGGGGATAGTCTATTAGATTTTTATAGTAAAAAAAAAATAAATAAATTTTATAACTATGATGATTTACCTTCTGATATGAAATTTAGAATTGCTGATGATGAAAAAAAGATAGGTCAATATGATGGATTACAATTTTTTTATAAACCTAAAGATAAAAAATTTTTAATTTATAGTATTGCTGGACACGTTTATTGTTCCTCTAAAAAGAAATGCAATAAAATTTTAGAACAAATTAAGTCAGATATGTCAAGTTTTTTAAAAGACGGTAAATTTAAAAAAGGTACTTATAAACTTTTTGATGATAAGTCAGGTAAAAGTATTTCAACTGGTTATCATCTTGAAGTAAATGGAGGAACAATTGAAATTGAACATATGGATTGGTCAAAAAATATGCAGTGGGATGATAATGTATCTGTTTCATTAAATACAAATGAAGTAATCGATTGGATGAATAGCAATTATGGAGCTAATTAAATTAGTCAGAATAATTTAATAATGAAAATATTCATATCAGTTTTATTTTTAATTTTATATTTTAATTCTTCGACTAAAGCTGATGATATCAGAGACTTTCAGATAGAAGGGATGAGTATTGGGGATAGTCTTTTAAATTATTACAATGAAAATGAAATTAATAACAACTATTCTAAAAGCAGAATTTTAAAAGGTACAAATTATAGTAGATCATGTTTTATAAAATCTAATTCAATCTATGAGAAGCTATGTATAGATTTTAAGAATGATACTAATAAAATTATACACGGAGTACAGGGTGTAATAAGATATAAAAAGATAAATAATCCTGCTTGTTTAAATAAATTAAGAGAAATCGATAAAGAATTTTCAAATATTTTTAAAAATTTAGATAGAAAAGATTGGGGACTTTTAAAATTACCCCCTAGACCAGATGAAGATAGTTATTACCCAATAATCTATAAGTTTGCAGTTGGCTCTAAAGCACAGATTGGTTGTTATTTTTATAAGAAATATGATTCATCACATTTGAGAGTTGTGTTGTATACTAAAGAGATGAGTAAAATAATAAAAACAAAAGCAGCAAAGAAGTAAAAGAGCGCAAGACTCATAAGCCCGCGGTCACTTTTCAAATACCTCTTCTATCGACCATTATTCAAACCTTCACTAAATCTTGACACACATACATCACAGTGAGAAAGTGTTTATTATGAAGAGATTGCTGCTAATTTTGATATTAACTTTTTGTTTTCAATCATTTGTTAACGCTGAACAAGGATGGATAAAAAAAAAAGAAAAAAATAAATGGATAACAAAAAATGAAACTAAAAAAATTCAATGGATAACAAAAAAAAGTAAAGATGAAGATTTAGTATTTATAACATTATTGCCACTAATTTTTTTAACATTTTATATTAAAAGAATTTACAGTAAATGAAGATACCACTTTTTATTTTTATCTTAACGTTTGTTTTTCAACACCAGATTAAAGCTGATGATATCATGGACTTTCAAATAGAAGGGATGAGTATCGGAGATAGTTTACTTGATTATTACACTTTAAAAAATATTAAAAGTAAAAAAAAACTATTTTATCCCAAAAGTAAGAAACATTATTTAATAGAATTTACTGATAATTTAGTCAAATATGATTCTATAGGAATTCATGTTAAAGAAAATGACAATGACTTTAAAATTACCTCAATAAAAGGTGTTATTTTTTTTGAAAAAAAATTAAAAAAATGTAAAAAAAAAATGAAACAAATAGAAAAAGATGTTTCTAATTTTTTAAATATTAAAAAAGAATTATATGAAGAAAAAAATTATCCTGATGATAGAGGTAAAGGGTACATCATAGA
This sequence comes from Pelagibacterales bacterium SAG-MED50, assembly GCA_014653385.1. Lineage (GTDB taxonomy): Bacteria > Pseudomonadota > Alphaproteobacteria > Pelagibacterales > Pelagibacteraceae > Pelagibacter. The sequence goes on from JACWER010000002.1 coordinate 57,677, forward strand.
ATTTCACCTATCTAATGACAGATTGAGAATTTGGTGTGTAGATTTCTTTAAAAAAGCTGAAAAATCAGGTAGTGTTGATAATTTAGCTCTTAGTATTGAACCACATGATTTTTCAAAATGGTTAAAAAATGAAGCATGGTAATTAATAAAATACTTATTTATTTAGTTTTAATCCTAACGTTTAACTGCCAATCACTAGCTAAGGCTGATGATATTAGAGATTTTCAAATAGAAGGTATAAGTATTGGTGATAGTTTGATTGATTATTTTACTAAGAAGGAAATTAATAAAGAAAAAAAATATAGAATTAAATATCCAAACAGTAATAAATTTACTGCGATTACATTCATTGAATACTCTAAATTTAAAATTTATGACAGTGTTCAAGCTAATGTAAAAACTAATGATAAAAATTATATAATTTATTCAATTTCAGGGATTAATTATTTTAAAAATAAGATTGATGATTGTAAAAAACAAAAAAATTTAATTTACAATGAATTAAAAGATTTATTTCCTGCTGCATCAATTGTTAATAAAACAACAAAACATGCGTATGATAAATCTGGCAAAAGTACAATACATTCATCTTTATTTGATATGGAAGATGGCTCAGTTGTAAGAGTTGAATGTTATGATTGGTCAAAAAAAATGTTTAATAAAAATGATTTAGATGATCAGTTAGTTGTATCAATACTATCTGAAGATTTTTCGTATTTTTTGTCTAATGAGGCATACGAATAATTTTGATCATTATTGACAAATAATATCTATAATGAGAATATAAGAAAATGCTTCAGTTTTCCAAAATTATATTAATTTTTTCAATTACCTTTTTTTTATCAGCGTGTTCAAGTGGAACAAAAGTTGTTAATTCAAATAAAATTAAACCAGGCATGTCAAAAGATAAAGTTAATCTTGTGTTATACGTTAATGCAATGATGGACCAAATCACTATTCCTCAATCATATAGAGAATATTTTAGCAGTGAAAAGAAAGAAATTTTAGGAGATGACAAAGGTAAAGTTTATTATGTATTCAAAAATGTAAATACACCTGTAAAATGTGGTATTTTATTATGTGATACTGGCGATGGTATATTAGAAAAAACTTTTTTTAGTTATAGTGAGGCAAGAAAATTTGTCAAAGGACAAGAGACCATTAAAGTAGAACCAAAAACTACTGTTAGTATTGAGAATAATGGTCAAACAAATGAAGTAGAAACAGCAGATATAGATAAATTACAAACTCTTATCAAAGACTTCGAGTCTGGAAAAATTACAGAAGAGGAATTTAATAATAAAAAATCTGAGATTATAAAATGATAATTAACAAAAATAACAAAGTAAGATTTATAATTTCAATTTTTTTAATTTTAACTTTTATTAATCCCACATATGCAGCATGGATAACTAAAAAGTCTGACACGTCTAAAGAATTACTTAAAGTTGATGATATGTATTCAAAAGGTTACTTGACTAAAAGTGAATGTACCAAAATGAAAGCTAAGTTACTTAAAATACCTAATGCTACTGGTATGTGTGACGATGTTGTAACTGTTGTTAATAACGAGGATACTAGCCCAAAATCTTTTGACTGGATGGCAGAAGTTAGACATCCCAAAACAAATAAGATTTTTAAGGCTACTAGATTGTCGACAAAAGAAAAAGCTATAAATTTAGCAATAAAAAAATGTTATAATTTTGTTTCATCAAATTTGAATAAAAAAGGATACAACGATTGTTATGTTTCAAAAACACTTAATGTTAAAGATGACAAAGAAGAAACATATAAGATTGTTAAATCTGATGATGGTGAATTAGGGTCATGGAGAGCAGTTGTCGAACATAAACCAAAAAAAATATTATATGAATCAAATTTAAAATCATCAAAACAATTAGCAATCAATGATGCAATTTCTAAATGTTGGTTTGACTGGCGACATAAAGAAGGAGATTGGCCTTCTGAAAACTGTATTTTAATATCAACAAATAATAATGAAAAAAAATCATCATATATAACAAAAAAATCAAAAGATGATCAAAAAAAAGAAAAAGATTTGTCTAAAAAAATAATTTCTAAAAAAGAGAAAATAATTAACCATTATGAAAAAATCAGAGATCTACCCAATAATCAACAATACTATTTTGTTGCTTATGGAGAGAATGATTTAAAGTTAATTGGTTATGTTAATCCTGATCCAAAATCTAAAAAAATAAAATCAGGTAATTTTAAAATTGATAAAACTAGTATTGGATTTGCTTTTTTAAATGATAAAAAAACATCATGTGACGTAGTTTCTGAAGTTGAAGGTACAGTTGGAAAAAATATATACAGAGGAAGTGCAGTATTAGATTGCGATGTTAAAGGTAAATATTTTGGTGGATGGGTTCAGCAAAAAAGAAAAGGTGAGGGTATAGGTATTGATGATGATGGCAATCAATTAAAATTCTATTTTGTGAGTAACAAAGCTGAGGCTTTAAAAATAAAAAATCCTTACACGGATTTTGCAAAAAAAGAACCTTCAACAATTGAAAATGAATTTACTCCTAAAGAGGGTGTAATTAATAAAGAACCAACTATAGAGCTTGATCTAGAACAAACAATAAAAGGAGGTTCTTATAAAATTGCTGGTAAAGTTAAAGATAACGAACAAAAGGATCCTCCTTATCTTTTTATCGATGATGAAAAGGTTAATGTAAATAATGACGGTTCTTTTGATTTTTCTATGTTTACATTAAATGATACTGAAGTAACAGTGCTTGCTGTTGATAAAAGAGGAATACAAAAAGAAGTTGTTGTCAAAATTTTTGTAGAAAAACAAATTCAAACTGTAGAAAAACTTCAAAAATTAAATCCTGAAAAAATTAAATCTAAATTAAAAAAAGATCGTCTAGCTGTAATTATTGGTATTGAAAAATATGTAACTATACAAAATGCAGCTTATGCAAAAAGTGATGCAGAATATTTTACAGAATATGCAAAAAGAGCTTTTGGTATTGAGGGCAAAAATATTAAAACTTTAATAGATGATAAAGCAGATTTACTCTCATCAAAAAAAGCTTTGTTTAAATGGTTAAGACAAAAAATTAATAAAAATCAAACTGAAGTTTTTATATTTTATTCAGGACATGGACTAGCTAGTTTAAATGATGAAGAATTATTTTTGCTGACCAATGATAGTGATGGAGATTTTATTGAAGATTCAGCTCTATCTAGAACATCAATTATAGAAAGAGTAGCTTCATTTGAACCAAAAACAGTAACCATGTTTATTGATGCTTGTTATAGTGGTGAAACTAGAGATTCTAATGATGATGAGCTTTTAATAGCATCAGCAAGACCAGTGAGAAAACTAGAAGATGATAGTCAATTACCAGATAATTTTAATATGTTTTCTGCATCACAAATTTCGCAAGCTTCGTCTTCTACTAAAAAGGAAACTGGTGTTAAGAATGGTATTTTCAGCTATTATTTGATGAAAGGATTAGAAGGCAGTGCTGATATAAATAATGATAGAAAAATTACTAATGGTGAATTATATGAGTATCTTTCAATAAATGTTCCTAAAATCGCAAGATCTTTACATAATAGAGATCAAGATCCTTTTTTTAAAGGAAATAGTGATTTAGTTTTAACAAGATTTTAAAGGTTAGTTATTAAGATTTAAGCGCCACTAAATTCAGCAACATATTGCTCTAACTCTTTGAAGGCTTCGGTATTTTTTAACTTATTAACTTGAGCTTTTACAGTTACATTAGTATCGATTTCAGTAATAAAGTTTTTGTAAGCAAGACTTACTGGATATTCAATCATAATAAAAGTTGTGTATTTTCCATTAGCTAACAGTGCCATTTTTGTTTTATAAACTTTATATCCTTTAATTGATGCATCTTTAATCACAATTGAAGTAATTCTTTCAGTTTCTCTTTTAAGTACAAGATCACCATCTACACCAGCTTCCTTAGCCATAATATTTACTTTTCTATTAATTCTATTATTCAATTGCTGAGCTAATTTAATTAATGCATTTTCTATAGCTCTTTGCTCTGAATTATCTAAATCAGCAGATATTCCATTACCTCTAGAATAAAGAACTGTTTCTGAACTAGCTGGAGGAGATTGATACCAATCTGGTATTTCAGCATTAATCTTAAATTCTTCTTCTTCTTTTAATTTTTTTAATTCTTCAACTTGTTTTCTAAGTGCTGCAATATACTCATCTTCAGATGTAAATTCATATTCTGACATAGGAGTTTCACCCATAAATAAAATTTCTTTTTTAACACCTTCAATAGCTTTTAATCTAGTTTGTTTCTTTTCTTCAGCTTTGGCTTTTTCTTCTTGTTTCTTTTTTGCCTCAGCTTTTTTTTCTTTTTTTTGTTTTTTGATATCTGCTATTTGTTTTTTTAGAGCTTTTATGGTTTCATCTGAGTCTATATCGCTAGTATCTATTATTGGTTCTTCGCCTAGTGAAGCTATCTCATCTTTTAGCATTTCAATAGCAACTGCTATTTTTGCATCTTTTTTCTTTTTTTCCTCTGCTTCCTTTTTTTTAGCTTTTACATCTTCTAACAATTTTCTAAGAGCTATGATCTCTTCGTCTGCTTCCAATTCTTTTGCTTCTTCTGATAATGGTTTTTCACCTAATGCTTCTAATTCTTTTTTTATTTCACCTTTAATAGCATCAATTTTTTTCAATTTTTCTAACTGAACTTCTAATTTTTCAATCCATTTGCTTAAAGAAGATAAAATATGTTTTCTTTTTTCAGGTTTGCCACCAAGATCAATAATTTCTTTTTTTAATTCATTAATTTTTTCCCATCTAGGCGAATGATCATTAGCATAGGAAATTGACACAGATGATACACTGATTAATATAGTGCACACAATAATACTTATTGATTTAAGAAATTTATTTAAGATCATCTAATAAGCATATAACCAGAATAATGTTTTTCCATCAAGATATTTGTTTTTGAGAATTGTCTTTTTAATCCTTCAATTTGAGCATATTCATCAAGCCAATTAATAGGCTTTTCAGAAGCAACAAAAATAAAATACTCATCAACTTTATTCTTTTTAATTTCTTCAGGAAAATAAGCACTGTAGGCTAGTTCTAATTTTCCATTTACTAAATCATTGGTATTTTTATTGAAGTTTTCATTTGGAAAAATTTTTGTAATTACATTATATTTTTTTCCTCCATAAGGTAACCATTGAAAAATAGCCATATACATTTCTTTCGAAGTATTTATTTCAATCTTTACTTCTTCATTAGTTCTAAATATTTCTTCATTAAGCTTTACGTCAAAAAAGAAACTTGAGTCATTATTTTTTTTAATTGGAACCACATTCGCCTTAACTGTAACTTCACAAAATCTTATTCCGTTTTCATCTTTTCCATCATCTTTTTCGATTATATTTAGACCAACTATATTTCCATTTAATTGAAATAAAGATAGTTGATTTCGCTCACAATCATATTCACCATCAACTTCAGAACATTTAGAGACAACATCGGAGGATATTTCAATCCCTAAAGTTTCTCTAAGGGCTTTTTTTTGGGCCTTTTCGATTGCTATATTGCAGCTTTCATTAACTGAAAAATTCCCTAAGTGTTTATGCTTTTCAGATACTTCAACCCATTCTGCATTTGCTGGAAAAATAAATAATAGAATTAAAATTAATAATCTTTTCATTAGTTACTTATTATTAAAGTCAAAATTAAAACAACTATTTCAATAGCAATTAAGGTATCCATTATTTAGCTTCTGATAAAGTTGCAACTACAACTACACTTGGAAGCATTTTTTCATAGAGTGACGCTTTACTATATTTCTTTGAATTTGCAGGTGTAACTTTTTCATATTTGTGAACTTTATCAAGCATAGAACTTGAAATAGCATAGCCTAAATCTGTTGGACTTTTTCCATATTTTTTTTCTAAAGATTTATCAATTGATGCAAATGCAATGCCAACTAAATTACCTTTTAAATTAAAAATTGGACCACCACTATTACCACTATTAATTGCAGCTGTTGTTATAAAAAACTCATCATTAAATGTTTTGCTGATTACACCTTGTGTTAACATTGGTATATATAATCCTTCACCAACGGCAGGGTAACCCATTACAATAACATCCTCTCCAGTTCGAGGTTTATCAAAATTTTTTGGTTCAAACGAATATTTTTTATCATATGGTTTTTCAAGTTCTAAAATTGCTAAATCATAATCTTTTGATGTTGCCACTACTTTTGCATATGAAACTTTTCCAAGACCATTTCTTACTGCAATTTTTTTAACTAAAATACCTTCTGGTTTAATTACATGGTTATTTGTTATTACATAATATCCCTCACCAATAATAATTCCACTTCCCCAGCCACTATGAGCAAAATTCCATTCCTCATAATTAGGAACAATTATATTATCGTTATATTCTGTTATTTCTTCTTCTTGATATTCTTCTTGTTCTTTTTTATCTTCTTTTTTAACTTTAACGGGTTTGTCAAAGTAGTTTGGATCAATAGATAATATCCAAGCTTTAGCTTGTTTTTGTTTATTTCTATTTCGGTTAAACTGGTAATATTGATAAACCTTTAATTTATACTCAATAGCTTTTTCTTTGTTTCCATCGAATAAGTAGAGGCTAGCAAGCTGGTTTAAAACTTTAATATTATTAGGGTCTCTTTTAATAAATTCTTCTAAAACTTTTATTGATTGAGCGCTATCATCAAAAGAGGAATAATAATCCGCTATGGCAAGAGCAACCTCTGCATCTTTTCTATTCTCATAGAGTTCATTTAATATTTTGATACTTTCTTCACCCTCACCAATTCTAGTTTTGGCAATTGCCAATATTATTTTAGGTCTAATTTTATTAGAATTAATTTTGATAGATTTTTTCGCATAATTAATAGCATCATTTAATTTACCTTGGGCTAGTCTAACTTCTGCTAAACCAATGAATGTTCTAGCTTCAATTTCTTCATTAGAGGTAAAAAAGGTTTTTTGATAAAACTCTTCAGCTTTATCTATTTGATTAATTTTTAAATAAATATCTCCAAACAATATATCAATTTTTTCTTGCTCATTTTCATTAGAGATTTTTATTTTCTTAATCTTTTTAATGGCTTCTTGTAAGTTATCTCTATTAATCTCAGCTCTAATTTCTCTTAAATCTTCGTTAAAACTAGCAGCACTAACAGGGTGAAAGTTAAGTAGTATAATTAAGCTTAAAAACAAGGTTAAATATCTTTTAAAAAGATCAGTCATAATTCATCTTAATTCAGTAATTAATAAATTCAATAATCGAATTAATGAAAAAACTACAGTATTTGATAAGGTAATCCTATGAAACGCTTACTAGCATATCTGTTCATCGTTCTTGCTTACATGGATGAAAATGTATCTCAGAAGGCAGCAGAACAGGGTAGAGAACAAAATCCATCGCTTGCAGGTGATCCTGATAAAGTTTTAATGAGTTATCGTTAAATTTTTTCTTATAAGATAATGTCTGTACTATTCTCGATCGAAAAACGTGTTTTCCTGAATTTTTTATTATAACTAACTGTATTTATTGATATATTAATGCTGATGCATGGAGTTGCTAAATGACCGTGCGAGGAAACTTGTACCGAGGGTTCGAATCCCTCCTCTTCCGCCATTAAAATAATGGATGGTCCTTAAAAAAATCTTTCATAGGGATTGGTTTTTTTTCCAATATATATCTATACACATTATAATTCTCTAAAACCCGCTGCACATAATTCCTAGTTTCTCGAAATTTAATTAACTCCACCCAATCAACATAATTAATTTGTTTTTTTTGAGGATTTTTATTAATTTTCTTCCAATACTTAACTCTATTGGGGCCAGCATTATAAGCGGCAGTAGCAAAAGGGTAGGCACCATCATATTGGAGTATCAAACCAGCAATGTAGTGAGATCCTAAATTAATATTATATTCTGGATCAGTTGTTAATCTTGATTTTACGTAAGGTAGTTTAGCTTGTTTTGAAACTAGTTTTGCAGTGTAAGGCATTAGTTGCATTAAACCTTTTGCTCCAGCATGACTATTTGCACTTAAATCAAATTCACTTTCTTGCCGTATAATAGAAAGAATAAAAGCACTTTCTGGAATTTTTCTACCATTAATAGTTTTAGGTGTACTAATTATTGGATAATTAAATTTATTATGAAATCTTTTTTGGTAAGAAGCTATCTTAGATACTTGTATTGCAAAATCATATCTTTCAATATTTGTTGCAAGTTCAGCAGCTAAAACTTCACTACCTTTGGTTATATTGTCATTTGCAAGATGTCTTAAAATAAATTTGGTATATTTGTCTTTTTTTAATTCATCCAAAAGGTAGACAATTTTTACTAGTTCTTTGTTAAAAAATAGATAACGGTATTTGTTATCAACTTCCATATCATCTTTAAGTTCAAATTTTCCATTAGGATTTAATTTTAAAAAAGCTAATTGACCATAATAGGTAGTTAAATATTTTGATGCTTCTTGATACCATTTATTAGATTGTTCTCTGTCACCTAATTTTTCATAAGATCTAGCAACCCAATAAGCACCTCTAGATGTGCTGATAGGATAGCTTACGTTATTATAAAAATTTTGAAAATGATCTTTTGCAATTAAGGGATCATTTAAAAAACTTAGAGAAATCCACCCACTCATCCATTCAGCTGCCGCAAAATTAGACCCTTCAGTCATTCCATGATTACTTGATATTTTATAAGCAGTCTCATATTTCTTTTTATAAATAAGTGCTCTTGAAATTATTTCTCGCTCTTTCCACCATTTATCAGGCATTACTAAATAATCTTTATCATTTCTAATTTTTAGTAAAATTTCTACAGATGAATCTACACGACCTTTTTTTCTTCTCCATTTTAAACGGTCATAATTTAACCCAGCATCATTTTTAAATTTTTGTGGAACATTTTTGATTGCTTGATCTACACCGTAACCTTTGCTGATTAATACTTGTCTTGCTGTGTATAAAAGCTCATAATCTTTAGGTAGATATCTAGTTAGTCTTTTAAGATCCCAATATTTACCATTCCAGGCTAAATAATCAGCTCTTTTAATATAATCCTCAGCATTAAGGTATTTTTTAAATTTTTTTCTAAAAAATTTTAAATCATTCTTAGACAGTTTAGCGGTAATCCATCCATCTTTTATTAAATTTGTTCCTTTTGCTTTGTCACCACTTAAAATATAGCTTTCACCAAGTATCATTTTGCCATATCCACTTAATGGATCTTTTTGATTAAACCAGTTGATTATTTTTTTTGGTGATACTTGAGATGTAGATAATTTATGTTCAGCAAGAAATCTCAGTTTATCAATACGAGGATATTGACTATTACGATCTATAAAAACTTTGTAATCATAAAAAGAGGCTTGATTTCCAGGGGTTGATAAGTGTCGCCATTGAATAAAATTATATATTGATTTATCTTTAGCTTTTTTGGCTATTTTTAATGAAGATGACCACCTACTTTTTTGCATCTCTGAAATTGCTTTTCTTGCTATATTAAAATCTTTCTTACTGTAGTATTTTGATATTTTGACACTTCTCGACTCAGTTAAGCCAACTATAGAGGGTTTTTTTTTAGGAATTTTAAATGATAATTTTTTATCCTTTTTTACTTCTTTAATTTTCTTTTCTACAATTTTTATACTTTCAGTTTTTTTTGGCTTCTTTAGTGGTTTTAAAATGTTTTTAGATATTTTGTCTTTAAATTCATCATCAGAAAGAGATGGTTTTTTAAGAGGAATTACTAAACCTGTTTCAGCTGAAACATAATTAACATTTACTGAGATTAATATTAACAAGCAAAGAAATAATAATTTTTTAAGCATAATGTTTTAGTATATGAATCTATAAACTATGTTATAAGTATTTATGTTCAAAGGATCAAATGTTGCTTTAATTACACCATTTAAAAATAATGGTCTTGATGAGGAGGCGTATATAAAATTAATTCATTTTCATATGGATAATGGTACTAGCGGCCTAGTACCTGCTGGAACTACAGGTGAGTCCCCAACTCTTAGTCATGAAGAACACCAAAGAGTTATTGATTTGTGCATAAAAGAAAGTAATGGAAAAATACCTGTCATTGCTGGAACTGGCTCCAATTCAACAGAAGAAGCTATTTCCTTAACTTCTCATGCTGAAAAAGTCGGCGCAAACGGTGCTTTAATTGTTACGCCTTATTATAACAAGCCGACTCAAGAAGGTTTGTATCAACACTATAAAGCAATTAATGATAAATGTGGGATTCCAATTATAATTTACAATATACCTGGTAGGTCAGTAATTGATATGTCCGTTGACACAATGGCAAAACTTTTTGAATTAAAAAATATTGTTGGTGTGAAAGATGCTACGGGTGATCTTGATAGAGTTGATCAACAACTATCAAAAATGGGAAAAGAATTTATTCAATTAACGGGTAATGATGATAATGCCTTTGAATTCAATAAAAGAGGAGGTGTTGGAACTATTAGTGTAACTGCTAATATTGCTCCTAAATTATGTTCTGATTTTCAAAAACTTTCGGTTTCTAATGATCAAAACGAAATTAGTGAGGCTGATAAATTAGATAAAATTTTACAACCAGTGCATAGTGCAATGTTTATTGAAAGCAATCCAAGTCCAGTAAAGTATGCTGCTAAATTGATGAACTTATGTGATGATGTTGTAAGATTGCCATTAGTTAAAACATCTGAGAATGCTAAACCTACTATTAAAAAAGCTTTAGAGACAGCAAAATTGATTTAATGAATAAAAAAACCAATCCTGGTTTAAAAATTATTTGTTTGAACAGAAAGGCTAGCTTTAATTATTTTTTTGAAGATCTTTTAGAAGCAGGAATTGTACTTAAAGGATCTGAAATTAAATCAATTAGAGATGGCAAGATTAATATTGCAGATTCTTATGCTGTTGAAAAAAATGGTGAATTAATTTTAATTAACTCTCATATATCAGCTTATAAGCAGGCAAGTTACTCAAATCATAATCCAACAGACGAAAGAAAACTTTTGTTAAATAAAAAAGAAATTAATAAATTAATTGGTAAAATGCAAAGGGATGGACTTACTATTGTTCCCACAAAAATGTATTTTAAAAAGGGAAAAGCTAAAGTTGAATTAGCCGTTGCAAAAGGAAAAAAGCAATTTGATAAAAGAGCCACAAAAAAGAATAGAGACTGGAACCGTGAAAAAGCAAGATATATCAGAAAATCAAGCTAAAAATGTTTTCTTAGGAATTGGCTCTAATTTAGGAAATAGAATTATAAATATTGAAAAAGCAAAATCACTTTTATTGGAAAATCGTATAGATTTTATATCTGTATCAAATTATTACGAAACTCCTTCATGGCCAGATCCAAAAAAACCAAAATTTATAAATATTGTATTAAAAGTTACCTGCGAGCAAAAACCTCAAGAAATGATTAATTTATGTAAACTTATAGAAGTTAAATTAGGCAGAAGGAAATCTCCTAAAAATTCACCAAGAATTTGCGATATAGATATCATTGACTTTGACGGTTTGGTTTTGAGAGATGAACTATGTCTTCCTCATGCAAGAATGCATGAAAGAAATTTTGTTTTATTGCCTTTATTTGAGATCGAAAAAGAGTGGGTTCACCCAATTAAAAATGTTAACATAAAAAAGTTAATTTTTTCCCTACCAAATAAAGATATTAGATCTATTAAACAAATTTGAATTAATGTTATAATAAATAATGCTTAATTCTAGTGAATTAATAAATAAAGTTAAAATCTATAATAAGTTTTTAAATCCTGAAAGATTAGATAAAGCTTTTAATTTTGCTGTTAAAGCTCATCAAAATCAAAAAAGAGCTTCAGGTGATCCTTACTCTGTGCATCCTATAGAGGTTGCTAATATTTTAACTGAACTAAAACTAGATAGTGCAACAATTACCACAGGTTTACTTCATGACACAATAGAAGACACCTTCGCCACTTATGAAACTATTAAAAGCGAATTTGGTGATGAGGTTGCTGAGTTAGTTGATGGTGTAACAAAAATATCTGTATTTGAAAATACTGCTGGCTTAAATTCAAAAGTAGAAAATTTTAGAAAATTAATTTTAGCTACATCTAAAGATATAAGAGTTTTGTTGGTAAAAATCGCTGATCGTCTTCACAATATGAGAACGATTAAAGCAATTCCTAAAGAGGAAAAAAGACAGCGTATAGCACAAGAGACCATGGAAATTTATGCACCCTTAGCTGACAGAATGGGTATGCACAGAATTAGAGATGAACTTGAAGATTTATCTTTTGAGATTTTAAATAACGAAGCAAGAAAATTAATTAAAAATAGACTAGATGAAATTAAATTAGATAAAAAAGATCTCTTCGAGTCTCTTTCTTTTGAATTAAGTTCGATTTTAAATGAAAATCATATCGATGCTGAAATACATGGTCGTGAAAAAACTCCTTTTTCAATTTGGCGTAAAGTTCAAAAAAAAAGAATTTCACTTGAACAAATCACGGACATAATTGGATTTAGAATTACACTTTCGTCAGTAGATGAATGTTATAAAACACTTGGTATATTTCATAAAAAATGGAACTGCATTCCAGGTAAGTTTAAGGATTACATATCATCACCTAAAATTAATGGCTATAAATCTCTACATACATCTGTTATTGGCTCCAATCAAAAACCAATTGAAATTCAAATTAGAACAAATGAAATGCATGAATTTGCTGAAAGAGGAGTTGCCTCTCATTGGAAATATAAATCTTCAGAAAAATTTAATTCTTTAAGTTGGAAAGAATATGATTGGTTAAAGGATCTTGTTGAAATTATCGAAAAAAATGAAAATCCTGAACATTCCTATGAGTACACAAAACTTCAAATGTTCCAGGAAAATGTATTTTGTTTTACACCAAAAGGCTCTGTTATAAAATTACCAAAAGACGCAACACCAATTGATTTTGCATACGCGGTACACACAAAGATAGGTAACACTGCAATAGGATGTGAAGTTAATGGAAATAAATCTGAATTACAGGAATTATTAAGAAATGGAGATAGGGTAAATATAATTACATCTAAAAATCAATCACCTTCATTGCACTGGATACCAACAACAAAAACAGGAAAAGCGAGAGCTGCTATTAGAAGATATTGGCACGATAAAGGAGAGCAAAAAGAGGAAAAAATAAAGAAATATAACACTACTTTATGGATTTCATTACCTGATCAGCCAGGTCAGTTGGGGGATATAAGTTCATTGATTGGTAGTCACAAACTTAATATTTCAAATGTTGAAATGGCAGGTAAAAGTACAAAATATATTAACTTTAAATTCAAACTAATCATAACGAACCTTAAAAACTTCACAAATTTTATTGCAGAGCTTAAACAAAAAGGTATAAAATTTAAGATAATTAGACACGAAGATAAAAGAAATGCTTTCACTCAAAAAATCCTTAAATATTTTAAAAAAGACTGATGCTCTTTTAGAAGGACATTTTGTATTATCTTCTGGTCTACACTCATCAAAATACATTCAATGTGCAAAACTATTAAGTTTTCCGTTTTTTGCTGATCAAATTTGCAAATCATTAGCTGGTAAAATTAAAAAGAAATACAAAAATATTGATTTGATCTTAGCGCCAGCTATGGGTGGTGTAATTATTGGATATGAAATTGGTAAACTCTTAAAAAAAGAAACAATATTTTGTGAACGTGTTAATGGAAAATTCAAGTTAAGAAGAGGATTTAATATTAAAAAGGGTGCAAAAGTCTTAATTATCGAAGATGTTATAACAACAGGAAAATCAAGCTTAGAATGTGTCAAATTAATTAAAAAAGCTAACGCTAAGCTTTTAGGTTTTGCCTCTATAATTGATAGATCTACAAAACAATCACTCAAAATTAAAACAGGTATTATATCACATCTTAAAATTAACGTTCCAACTTTTAGTGAAAAACAATTGCCACAAAGCCTTAAATCAATTCCTATTACAATACCAGGAAGTAGATTTATTAAGTGAAAAGACTTGGTGTAAATATAGATCATATTGCAACTGTTAGAAATGCCAGAGGTGAAAATCATCCTGATCCATATCATGCAGCTTTACAAGTGGTTAAAATGGGAGCTGATTCAGTCACTATTCATCTTAGAGAAGATCGAAGACATATCAATGACTTAGATGCTAAAAAAATTTGTAAATTAAAAAAAGTCTTAGTTAATCTTGAAATTTCAATGAATGATAAGATTATTAAAAATGCTCTTAAAATAAAGCCTAATTATATTTGTATTGTACCTGAAAATCGAAAAGAGGTTACTACAGAAGGTGGACTGAATTTAGTTAAAAATAAAAAGAAATTAAGTAAAATAATTGAAAGATTTAAAAAAGTAAAAATTCGTACTAGTTTGTTTATTAATCCAACTTTAAAAGATATTAAATTATCAAAAGAGTTGAATGTTGATTGTGTTGAAATTCATACAGGTAAAATATCAAATTTAGTAAAGTTAAAGAAAAAATTTCATAATGAATTAGATAGAATAAAAAAATGTTCTATTTTTGCAAAAAAACTTAATATTGAAGTTCATGCTGGTCATGGGCTTGATTATAAAACAACAAAAATATTAAGCAAAGTTAAGGAAATTGAAGAATTTAATATTGGTCATTTTATAATTGGAGAGTCAATATTTATTGGTCTATCAAGTGTAATTAAAAAATTTAAAAAGATTATAAAAAATTAATTTATGAAAATTCTTGGTATTGGGGTTGATATAATTGAAAATAAAAGGATAAAAAAATCAATCAAAAATAGTAGATTTAAAAAAAGAGTTTATAGCTCAAAAGAACTTAAACAATCAACCTTATCCAAAGATAAGATTGGATATTTTTCTAAACGATTTGCAGCTAAAGAGGCTTTTGCTAAAGCTTTAGGTACTGGTTTTCGAAATAACTTAAACTTTAAAGATATTGAAATAATTAATGATAAACTTGGCAAACCTCATTACTCAAAGACCAAAAAAATAACTAAAATAGTAAAAAAAGAGTTTAAAGTTAAAAGTTTTAATTGTTTTTTATCAATATCTGATGAAAAGGAATATTCAACTGCATTTACAATAATTCAATCAATATGAAATTAGATAAAGATTTTTTTTTAGATAATATAAAGACGCTTTTTTATGCTTTAATAATTGCTGTTATAATAAGATCTCTTTTTATACAGCCATTTTATATTCCTTCTTCATCAATGGAACCTACTTTACTTGTGGGCGATAGGTTATTTGTAACAAAGTATTCCTATGGTTATAGCAAACATTCTTTTCCATTTAGTCCACCAGTTTTAAATAAAAGAATTTTTTTCAATAATCCAGAGAGAGGTGATGTGATAGTTTTTAAAACACCAGCAGATAATAGAACTGATTATATTAAAAGATTGATAGGACTACCCGGTGATAGAGTTCAGTTTATTAATGCTAATTTATATTTAAATAATAGCGAGATAATGAAATCAAAAGTTAAAAATAAAACAAAAATAAACTGTGGAAGTAGACTAATCGATGTCTATAGATTTGAAGAAAAATTAACTAATGGAAAAAAATTTCATACAGTTTACTTAAAAGATTACACTTATCAAAACTCAGATGTTTTCACAGTACCTAATGATCATTATTTTTTTTTAGGAGATAATAGAGATTGCTCTAAAGATAGTAGATTTTTGTCAAGTGTTGGTTATGTTCATAAAGATAATCTTGTTGGAAAAGCTCAATTTATTTTCTTTTCATCTGATAAAAAAATAGGAAATATGTTTGCTTTCTGGAATTGGCACAAATCAATTAGATTTAATAGAACATTTGATCGAATTAATTAATGAAAATTAACTATCAAGATTTACAAAAAAAAATCAATATTAGATTCAAGAATTTAGATTTGTTAATACAGTCGCTTACACATAAAAGTTTTGATACAAAAAAAAATAATGAAAAAATGGAGTTTCTTGGTGATAGAGTTCTAGGTTTAGTGATTGCAAAAAAACTTTTAGAAATATATCCAGATGAAAAAGAAGGAATTCTTGATAAAAAATTTGCTGCTCTTGTAAATAAAAAAACTTGTTTACAAGTTGCCAAAAAAATTAATCTAGAAAAATTTATTTTAACTTTTAATCCAAATAATAAGAAGATTAAAATTGAAGATAAAATAATATCAGATAGTTGTGAGGCTTTAATTGGTGCTATACATCTTGATAAAGGCTTAACAATAGCTGAAAAAATAATTTTAGATTTATGGAAAAATCAAATAAGAGAGAGTGTTATTACTCAAATTGATGCAAAAACAAAATTACAAGAATTAGCTTTAAAAAGTTTCAAAAAACTTCCAACTTATAAACTCATCTCTAATACTGGACCACGTCATAAGCCATCATTTAAAGTTGGTGTAAAACTTCCAGATACAAAATATTATTTTGGGTTAGGTAAATCAAAAAAAGATGCTGAACAAAATGCTGCTATAGAATGTTTAAAAAGTATAAGGTAATTACTTAATGAATTGGATTGATGAAGGGTTTATAATTAACAAAAATAGATATAGTGAAAATTCATTAATTGTAGAAATATATACAAAAGATCGTGGTAAAATATCAGGTATAATTTTTGGAGGAACTTCTAAAAAAATTAAGAATTATCTTCAATTAGGAAATAGACTACATATTAATTACAATTCTAAAAGTGAGAATAGAATTGGTTATTTTAAAGTAGAGATTTTAAATGCGTACACCCCTTTATATTTTGATCATAAGCAAAAATTATCTTGTATTACTTCTGCAATAAATTTGATTAAGATTCTAACTGTGGAGTCCCAAGTAAATATTAAAGTTTATAACTTAATAGATGATCTTTTTATAATTTTAAAAGACAAAGAGTGGTTAAAAAAATATATTTTTTGGGAATTAGATCTCTTAAAAATTCTTGGGTACGATCTTGAATTAGAAAATTTTGTTAAAAAAGACATAGTTGAAAATAAAACTATTTATTATGCAAGCTCATCAAATGAAAAAAAATATGTTCCTAATTTTTTAATAGAAAAAGAATTAGAGGTTGATGATGTAAAAACTTTGTTAACCGGCCTAAAGTTAGTCGGTGATTATCTGGATAAGACAATTTTAAAACCAAATAATTTAAACTATCCTAATAGTCGGTTACTATTTATCAATT
Source organism: Pelagibacterales bacterium SAG-MED50 (assembly GCA_014653385.1). GTDB lineage: Bacteria > Pseudomonadota > Alphaproteobacteria > Pelagibacterales > Pelagibacteraceae > Pelagibacter. Next base: position 74,930 of record JACWER010000002.1, read on the forward strand.
CTTTAAAATAATTATTTCAAGATTTTGTCAATTCTATCTGCATAGTAACTAACAATAGCATTAGCTCCAGCTCTTTTAAAAGCCATTAAGCTTTCAACAACAACATCTTTATTAACAATTTTTTTTTGTATTGCATTTGAAATTAAACTGTATTCACCTGAAACTTGATAAGCAAAAACTGGTATTTTAAATTTTTCTTTTACTGATTTAATAATATCTAAATAAGGCATACCAGGTTTTACCATTACCATATCTGCACCTTCTTTAATATCTAGTGCAACTTCCCTCATAGCCTCATCACTATTTCTAAAATCCATTTGATAAGTTTTTTTGTCACCTTTTAAAGATCCTTTTGATCCTACTGCATCTCTAAAAGGTCCATAGAAACTTGAAGCATATTTGGCAGCATAGGATAAAATTTGGACATTTTGATAACCTGATTTATCTAAAGCTTTTCTTATCTTTCCAATTCTTCCATCCATCATATCGGAAGGAGCCAATACATCACATCCCATTTCTGCTTGTAATAAAGATTGATTAACTAAAATTTCTATTGTTTCATCATTTACAATCTGATTTGATCTAATTAGTCCATCGTGACCATGTGATGTATAGGGATCTAATGCAACATCACACATGATACCTATTTTATTTTTATATCTTTTTTTAATTTCAATGATTGCTTTACATACCAAGTTATTTTCATTGAGTGATTCTGAACCAATTTCATTTTTAAGACTATTTTTAGTTTTAGGAAAAAGAGCTACCATTGGTATCCCAATTTTAATGGCTCCATCCACAACTTGAGATATCCTATTTATTGTGTATCTATATACTCCTGGCATTGTTGATATTGACTCTTTTTTATTTGAGCCATCTATTAAAAATATAGGTAATATAAAGTCGTTTGGAGATAATGTGTTCTCTTGAATTAGTCTTCTAGACCAAAATTCCTTTCTGTTTCTTCTCAATCTTAAGTTTGGATATTTACCTGTAATCATGTTTAAATTTATTATAATAATGCGACAAATGTAGTATACAAAAATTTAAAAAAAAGGGTAGAAAACAAATCAAATGAATGCTGATAATAAAAACGTTGTAAGTCTTAATCTTAAAAAAGAAGAAAAGATTTTAGATTTTAGTGATTTTCAAAAACAGAATATAAAGTTTGATATTTCTAAATTACAAGAAGCATATAACCAAATAGTTCAGACAAAAAAGTTTGACGATGGTGGGGGTATTGCTCATTTTGGAGCAATTTCATTAACACAAATACCCGGGGATCCAGACTCTGTAAAAGGGAACAAAGCAAGAGGTGTATATTGGACTAAGCCTGATAAATCTGGAAAAGAAGTTTCAAGAGATGTTGAAATTGATGAATCTGCTTATTCAGAATTTATTAAAGACTACGAAAATACTTATTTTAAAGAAGTTTATGATATCATCTCTTCTAAATATAAATTAGGCAGAGTAAGAATTTTACTGAAAGAACCTAGATCGACATTGAGTTGGCATAGAGATCCTGAACCAAGATTGCATATACCAATAATTAGTAATCCTGGGTGTTTGATGGTTATAGATAATGTTGCAAAGCATATGCCTGCTGATGGTTCTGTTTGGGTAACTAATAATACTAAATATCATAACGCATTTAATGGTGGAGAAGAAAATAGAATTCATTTAGTAGCATGTGTACTTGATTACAAATTTAATTAATTTGAAAAAGATATTTATTTCATCTGACCACGCTGGTTTTAAACTTAAAGAAGCTATAAAATCTTATTTATCTAATAAAAAATTATCATTTACTGATATGGGTCCTTTCAAGAAAAGTAGAGTAGATTATCCAGACTTTGCTCATAAAGTTGCTAAAAGAGTTAAGCTAAATAAAAATAATGTTGGTATTTTAATTTGTGGCTCAGGTATGGGAATGAATATTGTGGCAAATAAGCATAAAAATATACGTGCTGCACAATGTTTTAACTTAAAATCTACCAAATTATCAAGATTGCATAACGATGCAAACATCATTACATTAGGGTCTAGACTGTTAACAAAAAAGAATGCCCTCAGTTGTGTGGGTGTTTTTTTGAATACTAAATTTGAAGGTGGAAGACATTCAAAAAGAATTAAGAAAATTTAATTATGTCCAGTGAAAAAAATTATTTAAACGATAGTTATAAAAGTTTTTTTGAGGACAATCTGTCTAAAAAAGACCCTGAACTTTATAAAGCAATTCAAGATGAGCTATTAAGACAACAACAGCATATAGAGCTAATAGCTTCTGAAAATATTGTTTCACAAGCCGTTCTAGAGGCTCAAGGTTCAGTTTTAACTAACAAATATGCAGAAGGTTATCCTGGTAAAAGATATTATAACGGATGTGAACACGTTGATGTTGCTGAAAATTTAGCAATTGAAAGATTAAAAGAATTATTTAATTGTAAATTTGCTAACGCCCAACCACATTCTGGTGCACAAGCTAATGGTGCTGTATTTTTAGCATTATTAAATCCTGGTGATACTTTTATGGGTATGAGTTTAAATTCTGGTGGTCATATTACTCATGGTCTTAAAATTTCTATGTCAGGTAAATGGTTTAATCCAATAGGTTACGATGTTGATAAAGACTCAGAACTTATTGACTACGATAATGTTGAAAAACTTGCTCTAGAACATAAACCAAAATTAATAATTTGTGGCGGTAGTGCTTATTCAAGGGTAATTGATTTTAAAAGATTTAGAGAAATAGCTGACAAAGTTGGAGCATATCTAATGGTTGATATGGCACATTTTTCTGGTTTAGTTGCTGGAAAAGGATATCCAAACCCATGTGATCACGCTCATGTTGTGACTTCTACAACCCATAAAGTTTTTAGAAGTGCAAGAGGTGGAATTATTTTAACTAATCATGAAGATTTAGCTAAAAAATTTAATACAGCAGTTTTCCCAGGTTATCAAGGTGGTCCATTAATGCATGTGATTGCAGCTAAAGCTGCTGGTTTCTTAGAAGCACTTCAACCTGAGTTCAAAGAATATATTAAATCTGTTTTAGCTAATGCAAAAATGCTAGCTGAGACTCTAAAGAATAATGGTTTTAAGATTTATTCAGATGGTACCGATACACACTTAATGTTAGTAGATCTAAGACCTTACAAAGTTAAAGGTAATTTAGCAGCAGAAAGTTTATCCAGAGCAAATATAACATGTAATAAAAATGGTATTCCTTTTGATACTGAAAAACCGATGATAACTTCAGGGATTAGACTTGGAACACAAGCTATAACGACAAGAGGTTTTGGTCTTAATGAATGTCAAAAGGTGGGTGAACTAATAACTAAAGTAATAAAAGGTCTTTCAGAAAATCCAGATGATAATAGTAAAATTGAAAGCGAAGTCAGAAATGAAGTTATTTCTTTAACTTCATCATTTCCTATATATAAGAATTTATAGAAATATGATTTGTCCTTGTGAAAAAAAAGGTGAAACTTCTGTAGTAGACTCTCGACCTACGGAAGATGGTACCGCAATAAGAAGAAGACGATTGTGTGTTTGTGGTGAAAGATTTACTACTTTTGAAAGAATCCAAATAAGAGAATTAATGGTTATCAAAAAAAATGGCCGAAAATCATCCTTCGATAGGGATAAATTAGCTAAATCAATTTATATTGCTTTAAAGAAAAGGCCTATTGATACAGAGACTGGTGAAAAGTTTATAAGTAAAATCTCAAGAGCACTTGAGGAATTAGGGCAAAATGAAATTTCAACAAATACGATTGGAACAATGGTAATGGAGGGTCTAAAAGGATTAGATCCAGTTGCATATGTTCGATTTGCATCTGTTTACAGAAACTTTAGAGAAGAAAAAGATTTTGTGCAATTCGTGGACAAACTTGATGTCTACAAAAAAAGATAAATTTTCATTAAAAGATAAATTTTATATGGAGATAGCCCTAAAGCTGGCTAACTCACGTCAAGGACTTACAGGAACAAATCCATCCGTAGGTTGTGTAATAGTTAAAAATGATAAAATAGTTTCTATTGGCCAAACATCATACAATGGAAGACCGCATGCAGAATTTAATGCAATAGAAAATTGTATAGATGATTTAAATGGTTCAAAAATGTATGTTACTTTAGAGCCATGTTGTCATCATGGTTTGACACCACCATGTACAAATATAATAATTAAATCTAAAATCTCAGAAGTAATATATTCTGTTTCGGATATTGACAAAAGAGTAAGAAATAAAAGTTTAAAGATTTTAAAATCAAACAAAATCAAAGTTAAGAAAGGTCTTCTTGATGATAAGATTAATAATTTTTATTCAAATTATTTTTTTAATAGGAAAAATCAACTACCTTATGTAACTGGAAAAATTGCTGTTTCAAAAAATAATCTTATTTACAGTAAATTAAATAAAAAGATTACAAATAGACACTCTGATAAATTTACACATTTGTTACGATATAAGAATGATGCATTAATGGTTACATACAAAACTTTAAATAATGATAACTCAAAGTTAAACTGTAGAATTAAAGGTTTTAGTAATTTCTCACCTAAAAGAATTATTTTAGATAACAAACTTCAAACTAAAATTAATACCTACGTAATTAATACTGCAAACAAAAATAATACTTTAATTTTTTATAACCAAGCTAAAAAATCTAAGATTTTAGAATTTAAGAATAAAAAGATTCAATTAATTAAATCTAAGGTAAATCAACAAGGTAAGTTTGATATTAAAGCTATATTAAAAAAATTATATACACATAATTGCAGAAATTTACTAATTGAAGGAGGGGATAGTTTAACTAGTCATCTTTTAAAAAATAAAATTTTTAATAGATTTTATTTATATAAATGCCCTAAAAATATTTCTAAAGAAACAGAGTATTTGAAATTTAATAGTTTAGATGTATTAAAGAAAAATTATAAAAATAAGTTTAATTTGAACCTATATTTAGGCAAAGATAAAATAACATTGTATAAAAACTAATATGTTTAATGGAATTATATATAATCAGGGCATTGTTACAAAGATTATTAAAAGACCAAAAGGGCTAAATATATTTGTAAAGAGCAATCTTAAAGTGTCAAAAAAAGATATGGGTTTGTCAGTAGCTTGTGATGGCGTATGTCTTACTTTAATTTCATTTAAATCAAAACTAATGGAATTTTATCTTTCTAAAGAAACTTTGGTTAGATCAAAATTTCAATATTTAAAAACCAAAGATGTCTTAAATCTTGAGCTACCTTTAAAATACGGAACAAAAATTTCAGGACATATATGTCAAGGTCATGTTGATACAATTGCTAAAGCAATTAACATAAAGAAAATTGATAAATCTTATCTATTTGAATTTGAAGTTCCAATTAAAGAGCGAAAAAATTTAATAGAAAAAGCCTCAATATGTGTAAATGGTATTTCTCTTACGATATCAAAAGTTTCAAAAAAAAGTTTTCAAATATGGGTTATCCCTCACACTTATAATGAAACAAATCTATCAACTATTAAAAAAAAAGATCTTGTTAATATAGAGATAGATATCTTATCGAAATACGTTAGAAATTATTTTAATGCCAAAAAATAATTTTGCATCAATCGAAAGTATCATTAATGTAGCCAAGAAAGGTGGAATGTTTATTCTTGTTGATGATGAAAAAAGAGAAAATGAAGGAGATCTAATTATCTCAACATCAAATTCTAATGCAAAAAATATAAATTTTATGGCAAAGTATGGCCGTGGTTTAATTTGTTTGGCTCTTGATACTGTTCAAGCAAAACGTTTAAATTTAACTTTGATGTCAGCAAATAATCAATCACGAAATAAAACTGCTTTTACAGTGTCTATTGAAGCTAAAAAGGGGATCACCACTGGAATTTCTGCTAAAGATAGAGCAAAAACTATCAGTATCGCATCAAAAAAAAATGTTAAAAAAAATGATATTGTTTCACCTGGTCATATATTTCCAATAATTGCAAAAGATGGTGGTGTTTTGGTAAGGGCTGGTCACACAGAGGCGTCAGTAGATATATCTAAATTGGCTAAAAAAAATAATTCAGCAGTAATTTGTGAAATTATGAATGAAAATGGGACAATGGCTAAAGGTCAAGAATTATTTAATTTTGCAAAAAAACATAAACTTAAAATTGGTAAGATTGAAGACTTGATAGCTTATCGATTAAAAAAAGAAAAATTAATTAAATTAAAGAAACAAAGTCACATTGAAGTAAAAAATCAAAAGTATAAAATTAGAATTTATGAAAACCTTCTTGATGGATCTGAGCATTTTGCTTTAATTAAAGGAACAATAAAAAGAGGGATTACTCCTAGAGTTAGAGTAATTTCTTCAAATGTAGTGCAAAATTATTTAATAAATCAGCAATTACCTAATTCTTTCAATAAAACACTTAACTATTTTAAAAGATTTAATAATTGTGCTTTAGTTTTTATAAAAGATACAAATCTTAAATCAGTTACCCAAACTCTTAAAGATTATAAAAATAAAGACTTTTATAAAAAAGGAAAAGATAAACTAATTAGAAATTATGGTATTGGCGCTCAAATAATAAAGGATTTAAAAATTAAGAATATGACTTTAATCACAAAATCTCCTAAAAAAGTTATAGGTTTAGATGGTTATGGTATAAGAATTACCAAACAAGAAATTATTTAATGAAAAAAAAATACTTAATAGTTGTAGCAGATTACTATAAAGATATTGCAAAAGGCCTTCTTGATAGTTCTTTAAAACTAATCCCAAAATCTAACGAAATCAAAATTATTAGAGTTCCAGGTGTTTTTGAAATTCCCGTTACTATATCTAAAAATATTAAAAAATATGATGCTTTTTTAGCTCTTGGATGTGTTATTAAAGGTCAAACACCTCATTTTGATTTCATATCACAAGCTTCAACAAACGCCATAATGGATTTGTCTATTCACAATAAAAAACCCATTGGTAATGGGATCATAACTTGCTTGAATATGAATCAAGCTAAAGTTCGAAGAAAAAAAGGTGCAGAAGCTGCTGATGCTGTAAATTCAGTTTTATTACAAAAATGAAAACTCATTTTAATCCAAAGAATAATCCAAGAGTTATTATAATTCAAAAATTATATGGCAAATTTTATAATGAAGATAATGATATAGAATTTCCAAAACATAGATTTAAAAAATTTATTAAAGATATCGTTTCTGGCACTATAGAACGTAACGATCTAATTCTTGATGAATTAAATAATAAACTTGGGGATGATTTCGTTTTAGATAATTTAGATAAAGTATTTCAAACCATATTAAAAGCAGCAACATACGAATTTCTATATAAGCCCAATATATCTATCAACATAATAATCAAAGAATATTTAAATTCATCTAATTTTTTCTTGGAAGACTCTCAAACTAAATATTTAAACGCCTTACTAGATAATGTTGGGAAAAAATTAAGAATTTCAAATGCATGAATTTGATCTAATTAAAAAATATTTTTCAAAATTATCCAAACTTAATAAGTCTTCATTAGATTTAAATGATGATGTTTTTTTTGATAAAAGAAAATCATTAGTGATTTCAATTGACACATACAATGAAGGAGTTCACTTTCTTGATTTTAAAAAACCAGATTTAGTAATTAAAAAAATCTTAAGATCGTCTATATCTGATTTAATTTGTAAAGGTGTTTTACCAAAATATTATTTCATATCAGGTAGTGGCAATAAAAAAACATTTACACATAAAAATTTATCTAAAATTTCTACCTCATTAAAAAAAGAGCAAAAGAAATATGGAATTTTTTTATGTGGAGGTGATACAACTTTTTCAAACAAAGTAAGTTTCTCGATTACATCTGTGGGTTTTTCAAAAAATATTATTTATAGAAATAAAGCTAAATATAATGATGATATATATGTTTCGGGAAATCTTGGTGATAGTTTTGTTGGTTTAAAAATCTTGCAAAACAAGGTTAAAACAAATAAAAAACTTAAAAACTACTTCGTAAAAAAATATTTTGAACCTGAAATTCAAATTAAACTAACAACAGAACTATTAAAGTTTGCAAACTCATCTATAGATATATCTGATGGCTTAGTTGGTGATCTTGAAAAAATGATTAATAGACAAAAATTATCATATAAAATTTTAGAAGAAAAAATTCCTGTATCTAAAAATTTACATAATTATTTAAAAAAAAATAATCTTAAAAAATCAAATTTCGTATCTAATGGAGATGACTATCAGATATTATTTACTGCCAGTGTTGATAAATCGAGAATCATTGAAAGCACATCAAGGAGGCTAGGTGTTAAAATATCCAAAATTGGTAAAATTAGTCGAAATAATGAAAAATCATTCTTCATTAACCAAAAAGGTGAGCATTTACTGATCAAAAGCCCTGGTTATAAGCACCAATTCTAAAAGTTAATTATTGTCTTTTTTAGCTTTTTTTGTATTGTCCGGGCTTAAAATTTAACAATCAACAAACTTAAGGTTTATATGAGCGAAACAGTAGAGACTATTTTATTATACACAATCGGAGCTGGATTATTATCCATAGTTTATGGATTTTTTACTGGAAAAAATATTTTAAGTCAAAGTGCAGGTAATGCAAAGATGCAAGATATAGCATCTGCAATTCAAATTGGTGCTAAAGCTTATCTAGCAAGACAATACAAAACAATAGCTATTGTTGGTGTAGTTGTTTTAGTAATTGTAAGTATTGCATTTAGTCCTTTAGTTGGTTTGGGTTATTTAGTTGGCGCAGCATTATCTGGTATTGCTGGTTATGTTGGTATGCTAGTTTCTGTTGAAGCTAATGTTAGAACTGCAGAAGCTTCTAGAAAAGGACTAGCACAAGGTTTATCTGTTGCATTTAAATCAGGTGCTGTAACTGGAATGTTGGTTGCTGGTTTGGCATTATTGGCTATAGCTGTTTATTATTATTATTTATTAAAATTTAATATTGATGAAAGAGAAATAGTTAATGCACTTGTTGCCTTAGGTTTTGGTGCTTCTCTTATTTCAATTTTTGCACGACTTGGTGGTGGCATATTTACAAAAGGTGCTGATGTTGGTGCTGATTTAGTTGGTAAAGTTGAAGCTGGTATTCCAGAAGATGATCCTAGAAACCCAGCTGTTATCGCAGATAATGTTGGTGATAATGTGGGTGATTGTGCTGGTATGGCTGCAGATTTATTTGAAACATATGCTGTTACAATTGTTGCAACTATGGTTTTGTCATCTATTTTTTTTCAAGGTGACATGGACATGATGATTTATCCTCTTTCAATTGGTGGTGCTTGTATCCTAACTTCAATTTTAGGAACTTTTTTTGTTAAGCTTGGTAAAGATAAAAATGTAATGAATGCTTTATATAAAGGATTTGTAGTGTCTGCTATTGCTTCAATAATTATTTTATATCCAGTAACAGATCATGTAATTGGTTTTGCTACTGAATATAAAGTTAATGGTAAAAACTTTAATGGAATGAGTTTATATTACTGTGGAATAATTGGTCTTGTAATTACAGGTTTATTAATTTGGATCACAGAATATTATACAGGTACAAATTATAGACCTGTAAAATCTGTTGCTGCTTCTTCAACGACAGGTCATGGTACTAATGTTATTCAAGGTTTAGCTGTTTCTATGGAAGCAACTGCCGTGCCTGCATTAATTATTGTTTCTGGAATATTAGCTACTAATGCAATCGCTGGACTTTTTGGTATAGCAATTGCAGTAACTACTATGCTAGCTCTAGCTGGTATGGTTGTTGCTCTAGATGCTTATGGTCCTGTTACAGATAATGCTGGTGGTATTGCTGAAATGTCTAATCTAGATAAAAAAGTTAGAAAAACTACTGATGCACTAGATGCAGTTGGAAATACAACAAAAGCAGTAACCAAAGGTTATGCTATTGGTTCTGCTGGTTTAGGAGCTTTAGTTTTATTTGCAGCTTATGTTGAGGATATCAAGCATTTCTCCAATGTAGCTGGTTCAAAACTAGAAGGTATTGTTGTAACTTTTGACTTATCTAATCCATACGTAGTTGTTGGGTTATTAATTGGTGGAATGTTACCTTACTTATTTGGTTCTATGGGTATGCAAGCAGTTGGAAGAGCAGGTGGAGCTGTTGTTATAGAGGTAAGAAGACAATTTAAAAAGTTCCCTGGTATTATGAAGAGAAAACAAAAACCAGACTACGCTAAATTAGTTGATCTACTAACTGTAGCAGCAATTAAAGAGATGATAATACCATCTTTATTACCTGTTTTATCTCCTGTAGTTCTGTATTTTATAATTCTATCAATTGGTGGTCAGGTAGCAGCTTTAGCAGCCGTTGGAGCAATGTTGTTAGGAGTTATTATCACAGGATTATTTGTTGCACTTTCAATGACTGCAGGAGGTGGTGCTTGGGATAATGCTAAAAAATATATTGAAGATGGAAATCATGGTGGAAAAGGTTCTGAAGCTCATAAAGCCGCTGTAACTGGTGATACAGTTGGAGATCCATACAAAGATACAGCTGGTCCAGCTATAAATCCAATGATTAAGATTACTAATATTGTGGCTTTACTTTTGTTAGCTGTTATCGCTGGCTAATTTTATTTCGTTTTTTGGCCCTCTGTCCAAGAGGGTCATTAATCTTCTGTCTCATACTTGACATAAAACTGTATATAAAATTATTTTTTTTAAATCCAGTTTCTGTAGTAGATTTTACTAATTTTAATTTTCTCATATTTTCTTTATTGTAGAATTCTTTTTTTTTAAGAATTCCATAATTATCAATTTCCAAAACCAAAACATGATTTTTATAAATTTTCATTTTACCTAACTCTTTTAAATCTGATTGTGTTTGTTTGCGCTCAATATAAATCCAAACATCATTATCAAATTTACTAGTTGTTGATGGATATCCTAAAATAGTTCTTATCTCATTTTTATTAGTTTTGTTAACTATTAATGATATTTGTTTTTTCTCTAAAAATGGTACCCCATGATGTTTTGAAACTTTCTTGAATGAACAATTTGAAACTATCAATAAGATAAAAATTATATATAATATTTTAAGCATGAATGAAAAATATCTTTATACTTATAACAAATTGATTAATTTCACTAGGAATAAAGATTTATATAAATCTCTAAATCGTGTTGATAATTTTTCAGATCGTTTAACCTTGTTTTTACTACATTTTGCATTTTTTTTGAAAAATTATAAAAATGAGAAAAATAAGATTATTTTGCAAGAAATTTATGATTTTAATTTTAGACAGCTTGAGCTTAGTATAAGGGAAATTGGATATGGTGATCAATCGATTAATAAAAAAATGAAAGATTATATAAATCTATTTCATTCAATGGTTTCGGAAATTCATTTTTGGGACAAACTATCAAAAACCCAAAAGATTGAAAAGTTTTCAATTTTTTTAACTGATTTTCAAGAAATTGATTATTTGCTTGATTATTTTGAGTTATTTGATGACAATTTATCAAAAAAAACTTTGAATTCTTATTTAAAAAGTGTAAGTAACCAATAATTATGGCCGTACCAAAACGTAAACAAACCCCATCCAGAACTGGAATGAGAAGGGCTCAAACGATGAAATATTCAACAAAAAACATTGTTGAAGATAAAAAATCAGGTGAGTATAGATTGTCCCATCATTTAGATTTAAAAACTGGAATGTATAAGGGCAGACAAGTTTTAGACCCAAAAGAATAATATAAAATCTAAAATGACTGATCTGATTAAAATTGCAGTTGATGCAATGGGTGGTGATAATTCACCGAATAAAGTTATTAATGGAATAATACTCAATCATAAATCAAATAAGAATGTATTTTACAAAATTTTTGGTGACGAAAATAAAATAAACAATCTTATTGGTAATAAAATTAGTAATGATTTTTTTGAAATCATAAACACCACAGACATTGTTAAGAGTACTGATAGTCCTCTTGAGGGAGCAAAAAGAGGTAAAAATACTAGTATGTGGCTTGCAATCGAAAGTGTTAAGAGCAAAGAAGCGGATATTGTAGTTTCAGCAGGCAATACAGGTGCATTATTAGTTATTTCAAAACTCAATCTTAAAATGATAGAAAATATTGATAAGCCTGCATTGTCTGCTTTATGGCCAAACAAAAAATCAATGAGTGTTGTTTTAGATTTGGGAGCAAATATTGAATGTAGTTCTAAAAATTTATTAGATTTTTCTATAATGGGTGCTTCTCTTTACACTTCTTTATATCCTGGGGTTAAACCAAATGTAGGTTTACTAAATATAGGTTCTGAAGAACTCAAAGGAAATGAAATTATAAAAGAAACTTATCAAATCTTAAACGAAAAGAAGTCTCATAATTATGATTTTGCTGGATACATTGAGGGTAATCATTTAATGGATGGTGAAATTAATGTGATTGTGTCAGATGGATTTACTGGAAATGTTGCTTTAAAAACTGCTGAAGGTACTGCTAATTTTATTACAAGTGAGCTCAAAAAAGCTATGACGGGATCACTAATTGGAAAAATCTCATCTTTGTTAAATATTTCAAATTTAAAAAGATTCAAAAAACGTCTAGATCCAAGACTATATAATGGAGCAATATTCATTGGACTTGACTCACCTGTTGTTAAAAGCCACGGAGGCACTGATTATATTGGATTTTCAAATTCTTTAGATGTTTGCCATAGAATAGTAAAAGGTAATTTGATAGAAAAGATTAAACAAAATATTTAATTAATGAGAATAAATTTAACTAAAAAAGACTTAGTTAATTTAGTTTATATGCAACTAGGTTTTTCTAAACAAATTTCAGAAAACTTAATAGAAGATTTTTTATCAACAATTGTTTCAAATATTAAAGAAGAAAAAAAATTAAAATTATCAAAATTTGGAACATTTAGTATTAGACAAAAGAAATCTCGAATAGGAAGAAACCCTAAAACAAAAGAAACTAAAATGATTTCAAGTAGAGAAGTTGTGTTATTTAAACCTTCAAAAGAATTTAAAGAATTTGTAAATTTGAAAGATAATGGATAAGTCTGATAGCGCCTATAAAACGATAGGAGAGGTTGCTAAAATATTAAACTTAAAATCTAATAAGAAAGGTGAACTTTCAACTCATATAATTAGATTTTGGGAAAAACAATTTAAGCAAATAAAACCAAAAATCTTAAATTCAAATAGAAGGTATTATGATGAAAATTGCATTAATCTTCTTAAAAAAGTTAAATTTCTTCTTAAGGAACAAGGTATGACTATTAATGGTGTGAAAAAAGTACTTAATGGAGATCAATCTTTAGAACTTGACGAAATGGCAAATAATTCTATAAAAGCAGATAATTTAAGAAATAAATTAGTTAAAATTTCTAAAATTGTTAAAAACTTAAAAAATTTAAAATAAAATGGCAAAAAAAACACACGTAAAAGTAAGATTGGTTCCAGAGTCAAAGCCAGATAGCCCATTCTTTTACTATGTAAAAAAACCTGCGGGTGGTGAAAAAGCTAAAGTAAAGCTCTCAGCCAAAAAATATAATCCTGCTACAAGAAAACACGAAACATTTGTGGAAAAAAAACTTCCACCTCACAGTAAGTAATTACTTTTTTTTAAAATTCCTTCTTTCGTAATCAATATAAGACCAGATCATATTCTTCCATACACGATTAGTAATTTTTGGGTCTATTTTAAGTTTTTTAGATTTTCCTCTAATTTTTTTTAAAATAGAATTAATTCTTTTTTGATCAACTATTTCTTTTTTAAATTCTTTTAATTTAAGTACTTCTTCAACTAGAGAAGTCCGATACTTAATTAAAGCTAGAAGTTTATTATCTAATTTATCTAGTTTCGTACGTATTCCTTCTAATTTTTTTTTATTTTTTGGCGACATTTAATTTATTGGATTTATTAACAAATATTATATTTATCTATATATGTACAGTCAGAATAGTCATTTAAATAATCAATTAAAAGTTTGGTTACTTACACTTATTGTACTTATAATTCTTATAATTTTAGTTGGTGGTTTAACAAGATTAACTGACTCTGGACTATCTATAACAACATGGGAATTATTTTTGGGAATTATTCCACCTCTTACAAATGATAAATGGATTGATTATTTTGAACTCTATAAAACTATTCCTGAATTTAGTGAACAAAATTTTAATATGACGCTTAATGAATTTAAGGTAATTTTTTGGTGGGAATGGGGTCACCGTCTATTGGGTAGATTAATTGGTTTATCTGTATTGTTACCACTTATATTTTTTTCAATCAAATATGATCTAAGAATTTTAAAAGACTATGGATTGATCTTTTTATTAGTTTGTTTTCAAGGTTTTATTGGTTGGTACATGGTATCTAGCGGTTTATTTGATAGGATTGATGTTAGTCATTACAGACTTTCATTACATTTAGTAACAGCCTTTATAATTTTGTCTGTAATATTTTGGAAATTTCTTAAATTAACTAAAATTCAAGCACAATATATTTCAATTAATACTAATTTAATAAAGGTTTTTCTTTTTTTATTATTTTTACAATTAATAATAGGTGCCTTTGTATCGGGAATGGATGCTGGGAAAATTTACAATACTTGGCCTTTAATGGGCTCATCCTATTTTCCTGACGATAGTCAATTTATTGAATTTTTAAATGTAAACGTTTTTGACAATCCCTCTATAGTTCAATTTATTCACAGAAATTTAGCTTATTTAATTTTAGGTATTTATATCTACTTTCTTTTTTATGTTGTCAAAGACAGCAATAAAATATTCAGAAAACCTATGTTGATAATTGGAATTAGTTTATTTCTACAAGTTGTTTTAGGGATATTAACTCTGTTATCTGGAGTAAAGATTTTTTATGCATCTCTACACCAGATAAATTCTATTTTAATTATTTTATCAACTTTGTATTTTCTATATTTATCAAATTATAGAAAAGTTAATTAATCTCTGCATGTTGACATATAAATCCTATACTTAGCTTACAGCTTTTAGATTACCTTTAGAAGATTTGTCTAAAGCTTGATCTAAGTCATCAATAATATCATCTATATGTTCTAAACCTATACATAATCGTACATATCCAGGTGTTACACCCGCTGCAGTTAACTCATCCTCTGTTAATTGACTATGAGTAGTAGTTGCTGGGTGAATAGCTAAACTTCTAGCATCACCAATGTTAGCTACATGGTAAAACATTTTTAAAGATTCTATAAATTTTTTACCAGCCTCTATGCCACCTGCTAATTCAATACCAACTAATGCACCATTTCCATTTTTAAGATATTTCTTCGCTCTACTAGAAATTTCTTCATTATGTTCAGTTGCATAAATCACTTTAGATATAGCCTTATGTTTTTTTAGATAATCAACAACTTTTGCTGCATTTTCACAGTGTTGTTTCATTCTTAAAGCAACAGTTTCTAAGCCTTGAATTACACCAAAAGCGTTATCAGGCGATAAAGCTGATCCTAGATCTCTTAACAAAGTTACTCTAGCTCTTACAGCAAAAGAAACATTTGCACCTGTTAATTCAGGCACTGCTTTACCCCAAACTACACCTCCATAACTTGCGTCTGGTTCATTAAATAGCGGTTGTCTTTTTGGATCCGCTGTCCAATCAAAATTTCCTCCATCAACTAATGCTCCACCAACAACTGTTCCATGACCAGCTATATATTTTGTAAGCGAATAAACAACTACAGCTGCTCCATGTTCAAGTGGTTTACAAATAACAGGTGCTGCTGTGTTATCAACAATTAGAGGTATATTGTATTTCTTACCAATATCTGCAACTTCTTTAATTGGAAAAACCCTCAAATAAGGATTTGGTAAAGTTTCCCCATAAAAAGCTCTTGTCTTTTCATCAATTGCTTTTTCAAAGTTTTTTGGATCAGAAGGGTCTGCGTATCTAACTTCAATACCAAGTTTACTTAATGTATGCGTAAATAATGATACTGTTCCCCCATACAGATCTGTTGAACTTACAACATTATCACCTGCTTGAGCTACATTTAGAATTGCGAAAGTAGATGCTGTCTGTCCTGATGAAACCGTCAAACAAGCTAAACCACCATCAAGTGCGGCAACTCTTTTTTCTAAAACATCATTGGTTGGATTCATTATTCTTGTGTAAATGTTTCCAAATTCCTTTAGCGCAAACAAGTTTGCAGCATGTTCAGTGCTATCAAATTGATACGATGTAGTTCTATATATTGGAACAGCTACTGCGTTAGTTGATGGGTCGCTTCTATAATCTCCACCATGAATTGCTATTGTTTCTGGATTATTTCTTTTTGTACTCATTTTTCTCCTTTTTAGTGCTTTAACTTAATGTAAGGCGCACAATACAGTTCAAATGCCTACCGATAATGTAATGAAAAATTCCTGTTTAGCAGTTATATGCCCGCAATAGGATCAAATCGGCAACTTAAACTTATCAGATAAGTCCTATATTACAAGTCAAATATCAAATTGACTTTGTAATTAATAATAGTATTAATCCTCGCACAATGACAAAATTTGTAAAAAAAGACCAAGTAACTTCATCATGGTATGAAATAGATGCTACTAATGCTGTAGTTGGAAGATTAGCTACTGTAATATCTAAAATTATTAGAGGAAAAAATAAAACTACTTACACACCTCATATGGATCATGGTGATTTTGTTGTGGTTAAAAATATTGAACAGGCTAAATTTACAGGAAAAAAATTTCAAGATAAAATCTATTATAGACATACTGGACACCCAGGTGGAATTAAAGAGACAACTCCTGAAAAATTACATGAAAAAAAACCAGGTGAAACCTTAAAACTTGCTGTAAAAAGAATGCTTCCTGGTGGAGTTTTAGGTAGAAAACAATTAACTAAATTAAAGATTTATTCTGGAAGTGATCACCCACATTCAGCTCAAAATCCTCAAGTTATTGAGCTAGCTAAATTAAACAGTAAAAACTTAGTTAGAAATTAATATGGAAAATATTCAAACTTCAACAAAAACACCTAAGCTAAAATTGGATTTTAAAGATAGTAAATATGCAACTGGTAGAAGAAAAACTTCAATAGCAAAAGTCTGGTTAAAAAAAGGGTCTGGTAAAATTTATGTTAATGGAAAATTATTTAATGAATATTTTTCTAGTGAATTTCATCATCTTCAAATAACAAGACCTTTTGATATAATTAATCAGTCTACAGATTACGATGTAAGATGTAGTGTTAGTGGTGGGGGACCCACAGGTCAAGCGGGGGCACTAGTACATGGTATTTCTAAAGCTCTAGTTATGTTTGATGAAAATTTAAAATCTACATTAAAAACTGAAAAACTTACAACCAGAGACTCAAGAGCAGTTGAGAGAAAAAAACCCGGTAGAAGAAAAGCTAGAAGAAGCTTTCAATTCTCTAAAAGATAATTTTTTTTTAAATTTAAACTGTTATAATAAATTATGCCTAAGCTTAATGCATTAGTTGCTGGATCAACTGGATATATTGGAGTTCAATTAATTAAATTATTGGTTAAACACAAATATATTAACATTAAATATCTGTGCGGAAATAGTTCTGTTGGAAAAAAAATTTCTAATTATGACATATCTCTATCTAAAAAAAAATTACCAACAATTATCAAATTTGATAAAAAACTTTTAAAAGATGTGGATATAGTTTTTACCGCTTTACCTAATGGTGAGGCTCAAGATATATCAAACCATTTAACAAAAAATATTACTTTAATAGATTTAGCAGCAGATTTCAGATTAGAAAAAGGATCTGAATATCTAAAATGGTATAAAAAAAAACATAGAGCATTAAGTTTAATTAAAAAGAGTTTATATACTCTTCCAGAAATTAACGGGCACAATCTTAAGAAATATCAAATTATATCTTGTCCAGGTTGTTATCCAACGTCAATATTACTTCCTTTAATTCCACTTTTCAAAAATAAATTAGTAAAAGTAAATAATATTATAATTGACTCTAAATCTGGTTATTCAGGTGCTGGAAGAGGTGTCCACAAAAAGTATAGAAATAAAAATTTATATGAGTCTTTAAGTGCTTATGGCGTTGGTTTTCACCGTCACAATTCAGAGATTGATCAAATGCTAAAAAAATTTACCAAAAAAAAGCTGGGTTTTAATTTTACACCACATTTAACTCCTATGTTTCGTGGAATTTTAAGTACAATTTATATTGATTTAGAAACTAATGTAACTCAATCAAAAGTTATTAAAATTCTTAAAGATTTTTATAAAAATGATATCTTTGTAAATATTTTGAAAGCAGATAGTTTAATAAGTACAAATGATGTGATTAATTCAAATAATTGCCATATATCTGTTTGCAAATCTAAATACAAAAATAAAATCATAATCTTATCTGCCATTGATAATTTGATTAAAGGAGGTGCAGGTCAAGCTGTTCAGAACCTTAATATGAAATTTAGATTTCCTTTGAAAACTGCTTTATCATGAAACTAGTTTTAATTTTATCTATAATATTATTTTTAAATAACTGTTCATTAAATAAAGATTCTAAATACTGGACAGAAGATGGTGTTAAAAAAGTTGAAGATCAAAAAAAACTATCTAGCATATTAAAAAAGTCAGCAGATATAACAACTATGACCTATGAAGAATATAAAATTTATATAGATGACTTTACAAAAACAAGTAAATATCCTGATATCAATCAATGAATAATACAATAAATATTGCAGTAGTGGGCTTAGGTCAGGTAGGTATTTATTTGCTGAATGAATTAAATACTAAAAAAAAAGATATTGAACTTAAAACTGGAAAAAAAATTAATATTGTAGCTATATCAGCAAGAAATATTAATAAAAAAAGACAATTTAAAATTAATAAAAAAATTTTTTTTAAAAATCCTTTAGAAATTTTCAATAAATCAAAAGTTGATATTTTATTCGAAGCTATAGGTCAATCAGATAGTGTATCAAAAAAAGTTGTTGAAACTGCATTAAAAAAAAAAATTCATGTTATTACACCTAACAAAGCATTAATTTCAAAACATGGAAATGAATTAGCAAAAATTGCAGAAAATAATAATGTTAATCTGGAATTCGAAGCTTCTGTTGCCGGAGGTATTCCCATATTAAGATCAATTAAAGAAGGTTTAGCTACTAACAAAATCTTAAAAGTTTATGGAATATTAAACGGCACATCTAATTATATTCTTTCAGAAATGGAAAATTCTAACCAAAGCTTTTCTAATGTTTTGAAAAATGCCCAAAAACTTGGTTATGCTGAACCAGGAAACTCAAAATTAGATTTAAATGGATTTGATGCATTTGCAAAAGTTAGAATTTTATCAGCACTATCTTTTAATAGTAAAATTTCTAAACACAAATGCTTGATGGAAGGAATTGAAAAAATTGACCTTAAAGATATCAAGATTGCCAACCAATTGGATTTAAGAATTAAACTTCTAGGAATATCTGAATTAAAAAATGGTCATTTGTTTGAAACTGTGCATCCATGCCTGGTTAGTAAAAATTCTTATATTGGTAATGTTTCTGGTGTAATGAATGCTGTTATCCTTGAAGGAAAACCTGTTGGTGAAAGTATTTTACAAGGTGAGGGCGCTGGGCCAGGACCCACATCCTCAGCATTGCTTTCTGATTTATTATCTATTTTGAGAGGTGGTATTAAAAAACCTTTAGGCGTTTCTGTTAATAAACTTAAATCTTTAAAACCATATAATGTTAACAACTATGTTAATTCTTTGTATTTAAGATTTGAAGTTAAAGATAAGCCAGGTGTTTTATCTAAAATTACTAACCGTTTAGCTAAATACAAAATATCTGTAAAAAGACTTATTCAAACACCTAATAAAAAAGATAGTAAGGCTACTATTGTTATAATAACTCACAAAACATCCGAACTTAATTGTAATAATTGTTTGTCTATATTTAAAAAAAACAAAGATATTCTTAAAACACCCGTATTAATAAGACTGTATAATTAATGGATATTTATTTAAAACTCTTTGAAGTTTTATTTCCAGTATTTTTTATAGTTGGTATTGGCTTTTTATTAGGAAAAAAGAACCCAAATTTTGATACTTCTTTTATCACAACATATGCAGGTAACTTTGGAACTCCCGCATTGGTAATATTCGCACTTACTGCTGGTGGTGTATCTTTTGAAGTTTTCAAAGAGATCTTTTTTTATGCTTTAATTCTACTTAGTGCATTTGGGATAGTTGGACTAATTTTTTTAGTTTTAATGAAAAAAGATTATATAAGAGAACTACCACCATTTTTTTTGCCTAATACGGGAAATATGGGTATTCCAATTTGTTTATTTGCATATGGAGAACTAGGTATGGGTATAGCAGCTGCTATTTCTTCCTTAGTTGTATTATTACACTTTACCCTTAATATTTTTTTAGCTAAAAGAGCTTTTGATTTTCAAACAATTTTTAAAAGTCCAGCTTTTTATGCAATTATCGTTACAGTTTTATTTTTATATTTTGAACAACCTGTTCCTCAATTTGTAATGAATACTGTAATGCTGCTAGCATATGGAATGATTGTCATGATATTAATGTCTTTAGGTGTTGCACTTACTCAAATGAAAGTCTTTTCTTTTAAAGATGCTGTTATAACTTCAACGGGTCGAGTTATAATTGGTCCTTTAATTGGATTGGCAGTTATAAAATTATTTGATCTTTCTGGTGTTTCGGCTGGTGTAATTTTAATTCAATCATCAATGCCTAGTGCTATATTATGTTATTTAGTTGCTTCAATGTATTCACCTAAAGTCATTGTTGATAATATTTCTAGTACAATTGTCGTTTCTACTATTATGTCATTAGTCACAATTCCAATTACTTTATTCTTTGCTTTAAAATACTTCTATTAAAAGGTATCCTTCTATTATGAAGGCAATAATTTTAAATGCTTCTGCATGGATGATTGTTCCTGTTATGGATGCTTTTGCAAAATACTTAAGTTCATCTATGGATGTTCTCCAAATTACATGGGCTAGATATTTCTTCACTGTGGTTTTTACTTTATTTTTAATGCTAATTTTCTACAGACACACATTGGTATGGACAAAAAAACCCGCCCTTCAGTTAATAAGAGGATTAATTTTTGTTTTTTCTACGTATTTATTCTTTTATGCAATATCAGAAATTTCCCTTCCCAAAGCTTTAACTTTAGCTTTCGTTGCCCCTATATGCGTAACAGCTTTGTCACCTTTTTTCCTAAATGAGAAAGTAGGGGTGAAAAGGTGGACGGCCGTATCCTTAGGGTTTATTGGAACATTGATAGTAATAAGACCTGGTTTTATTGAGTTAAACTTACCTACAATGGCTGCGTTAGGTAATGGAATTTGTTACGGATTTTATCTTATAATTACAAGGAAGCTCAGTACTTCAGATAATCCACTTTTAACGCTTTTGTTATCGGGTTTGATAGGAACTATCATAATTAGCCTATTTATACCTTCTGTTTGGGTTAATCCGACCTCAAATCAATGGATTTTAATGGCTTTAATCGGCCTTGTAGCTTCCGTAGCGCATCTTTTCATAATTTTATCCCTCAAATATGCTGATGCATCTAAATTAGCTCCTTTGGGCTATACAGAAATTATTACAAATATACTTATCAGCTACTATTTCTTTCATGAATTACCTGATAACTGGACTTATTTAGGTTTATTCATCATTGTTTTAAGTGGGTTATATATTTCTAGGAGAGAATACTATTTAAATAAATTTAATTAATAGTAATTATTTATTTACTATATATTAATGTATTACATTAATTAATATATATAAATTTTTGTAATTATTACATTATTTAATTTTATTAAATATTTATATTTTTGATAATCTACAAAATAAATAATACTATGTTTCTAAAAATTTATCAATAATTAGAAAAAATTAAATTAATGATTTATTAAATATTGAATTATTTAATTATTAAAATTGGATTAATAATTCAAATATCTAATTATTGTTAAAAGTCTTTATTATCAACATTTTTTTAGCATCAGAAAATATTTATGTCACCAATTAATATTACATGACGAAAGGAGAGGGAAAATAAGTAAAAAAAAATGGGATTTTTATCGTCCTCTATAATTGTTGGTATTATTGAAAACTGGAGCAATGCACTATCAGAATATATGGTTTAAACGGCCATAGAGTACCTTATTTTAAGCAAAGATCGATATATAGTACAACTGAAGGGTGCATAATACCATTTATGGGAAAAAAGATTAAAATAGCTTAAAAGTGTTTATTTTAAGGGTTAATTTAAGGATTTGGTGTTTATAAAACGCTATTTAATTAAGACCTTTTCTAACATCAGTAATCGCCTTTTTTGCTGAATACCGCCTTTTCCTGAGTAGCCACCAAGGCTGCCATCAGATCTTATCACTCTATGGCACGGTATTTTGGGAGGATAGGGGTTTTTACCTACAGCATTAGCAACTGCCCTGAAAGCTTTAGGTTTTCCAATTGCTTTAGCAATTTCTAAGTAGGTTTTAACCTTACCTTTGGGTATTTTTTTTATGTAATTCCAAACTTTTAGCTGAAACTTAGTTCCCTTATATAATTTCTTCCATTTCACTTTATCTTTTTGCCTCAAAGATCTAATCATAATTATTAAATAAGAAATTTAACCCACTGAAATTATTGCCAAATAACTAAATAAGAAAATAATTGATAAAATTGATAAATATATCGTTTCTTTTGTTTTTCCCGATTTCTTATAATGGACTACACTTAAAAATATAAAAGCTATTGATGTTATTAAAAAATTTATCGGCTCAATAATGCCATCTAAACCTGCCATAATTATTTAAATTTATACTATTGACATTAAAAATCACTTGTTATATTACTAACGATAATTAATGGTTATCAATAGTAATATGAATGATATAATAAAAAATATAAAAGCATTACAGGAAGAAACATTATTAAACCTTCAAAGCTCAAAGGCAGATAATACTATAAGGGCTTACAAATCAGACTTTAACGACTTTGGTTTATTTTGTGTGCAAAATGGTTTTAAATCACTTCCATCTGAACCAAAAATAGTTTCACTCTATTTAACTTATTTATCAACTAAAGGTATTAAAATGAGTACTTTAAAGAGAAGATTAGTATCAATAGGCCTCATACATAAAATAAAAGGACACTACCTAGATACAAAACATCCCACAATTATTGAAAATATAATGGGTATTAAGAGAAGGAAAGGTAGTACTCAAAAAGGTAAAAAACCATTATTAATCAATAATTTAAAACAAATTATTAATGTTATAGATAATGAAATAAATGAGGAAATAAAAAAAATTAGGGATAGAACAATAATCTTAATTGGTTTTTCAGGAGGGTTTAGGAGGAATGAGTTGGTATCACTAGACTTGGAAGATATTGATTTTGTAGAAGAAGGTCTAAAAATAAATCTTAAGAGATCAAAAACAGATCAATTTGGAGAAGGGTTTGTAAAAGGACTGCCCTACTTTAACAATCAAGAATTTTGCCCTGTAGTTTCAATAGAAAAATGGATTAAAATAGCAAAAATTAATTCAGGACCATTATTTAGAAGATTTACAAAAGGGTTAAAATTATCTGAGAATAGATTGACAGATCAAACAGTTGCTTTGCTCATAAAAAAATATCTTAAATTAGCAGGTATAAATAACAAAAACTATTCTGGACATAGTTTAAGATCAGGATTTGCAACTTCTGCAGCCGAGTCTGGAGCCGAAGAAAGGAATATAATGGCGATGACAGGACATAAGTCAACTGAGATGGTGAGAAGATATATTAAAGAAGCCAATCTTTTTAAAAATAACGCATTAAATAAAATTAATTTATAAACTTAGGAAATGGAACATGTGAAATAAATTTAAGTCCTTTTTTAATAAATTTTTTTTCTTTTTTAATAATTTCCTTACTAAAATTCCATGCACCTAAAAAAACATAATCATAATTTTTCAGAATATTTTTATTATATTTCAAAATTTTAATATTTCGTCCAGGTATATAATTGTTAATTTTTTCTGGTGTTGTATCAGTAAAATTTGAAATTAGATCTTTATTAATATTACAATAATTTAATACAGTTACAGCTTTTGCAGTTGCACCATAACCAATTATACTTTTATTATTTTTTTTAATTTTATTGAGAATTTGTATAAGTTTTTTTTTAGATTTAGAGACGTTATTTGAGAATTTTTTATAAGTTTTAAATTTATGTAATTCATAAAAGATTTCTTTTTTAATTTGAATATTAACTCTATTTGTAACCTTAAAATTTTTATTTTTTTTTCTTTTAATATAGTATCGTAGAGAACCACCATGAGTTGGTAAATTTTCCAAATCAAAAATTTCAAGATTAAATTTATTTAGTAAATAATTAACCGCTATAGCTGAAAAAAGATAAATATGTTCATTATAAAATTGATCATAGGAATTTTTTTTAACACATTCAAGTAATGAAGGATCTTCAATTATCAAAACCCCGTCATCAGACAATAAGAGACAAATTGATTTAAAGACATCATTTAAATCACTAATATGAGTTAATGTATTAGCAGAATATATTACATCAACAAATTTAAATTTTTTTTTGATTTTTGAGGCTAAATTCAAATTCCAATAATCATCATATGTTAGAAAATTATTTTTTTTTGTTATTTGGGCCAAGTTTTTACATGGTTCCACCCCTATTACATTATCTTTGTTAAAATTTTTTATCAAAGCACCATCATTACTTCCAATTTCTAAAAGTAAATTTGGATTGAATCTTTTTTTTATTATTTGTGATAAATTTTTAAAAGAAGCTTTCATCGTAAGTGACATAGAAGATCTGTAAGGGTATTTGGAATTAAACATTTTTTCTGACGGTATTCGTTTTGATATTGAGACAAGTTTAGTGTTAGTGTTAAAACAAACTTTTAAATTGTATAATTGACCTTTTTTGATAGATAATTTTTTTGGACTTTTTTGATATTCATTTGCCAAAGGTTGAAGACCTAAGTTTAAAAAAGGCTTAATCATGATTTCAAACCCCAAACTTTTAAACGAATTAAGTATTTCATATTATTATTTAATTTTAAATACTTACGTGTATGTTGGTCAGATATTATTGATTTATTATTTTTTTTATAGCAATAAGTTTCGCTAAACTTCCAGTTATATTCATCGAATTTATCACCATCTGAATTTACTACAAAAATTTTTATTTTTTTCTTTTTTAAATACTTTGTTAAACTATTTTTTCCACTTTCTATTTTTAATGTATCTTCTTTATTTCTTAATTTTTTATTCTTAATAAAATTTAAAAAAATTTTTGAATTAATTAAAAAACTTGAAGTACGCATATGTGGATTCGGAAATTTATCAAAATTTTTTAAAAAATAATATTTTCTTATCAAGAATCTAAATATTTTATGAAATTTATTTTTAAGTTTAATAGAGTCTACCATACTTTCATAAGATGCTGTTGGAGCTATAACAGTATTTTTTTTTTTAAATAAAAATAATTTTTTTAACCAGTTATGACAAGTTGGATATGAATGACTATTTAGGAATAAGATATCTTTATCAAAAAATAAATTAGAAACTCTTTTATAGCTGCCAAAATCCCAATCATTAGCTTTTCCTGGATCAATAAACTCAACGTAATTAATACTAATTAATTTTTTTTTTAATTTAATCACTTCATTAATGCTAAATAATTTAAAACAAATAACTAGTTGGTGATTTAAACCCGATTTATACTTTTTGTAATTTTTAACAAAATTTGTAAGTGATTTTTTTTTATCAAAAGAAGTATAATGATAACAAACAATATTATTAGTTGACATAAATAATTTATAATGGATTTTTCGATAAATAAAACACTTAAGAGAATAAATTATTATTAAGTTGGAAAGTAATCAAAATTAATATATTGAATAATTTCATTAACTTTTAATTTAAAAATTCTTTATGAAAAAAATTTATTATGGTCGAGCTGTATATGATCATAATGAGATTAATGCTGTTTTAAAAGTATTAAAAAATAATAGTTTATCTTTGACTGATGGTAAAAATGTTAAGGAATTAGAGAGAATATTTTCTAAAATGTTTGGAAAGAAATATGGCTTGATGGTTAACTCAGGTTCTTCAGCTAATTTATTGGGTTTAGCATCTTTTAATTTTAAAAAAGGTTCTGAGATAATTACTCCAAATTTAACATTTTCTACAACAATTGCTCCTATTTATCAGCTCGGTTTAATCCCTCACTTTATTGGTGTAGAAAAAAATAAATTCGTTGCCGATGTTAATCATATAGAAAAATGTATTAACAAAAAAACTGTGGCTATTATGATACCTAATCTACTAGGGAATATTGCTAATTGGGTAAAAATTTCAAAAATAGCAAAGAAATATAAGCTAAAAGTTTTTGAAGACTCAGCTGATACTGTAGGGTATTCATTAAATAAAAAAAATACAGGTAAATACTCAGATATTGTAACTAATAGTTTCTATGCTTCACATATTATTAATGGTGGTGGCACTGGTGGCATTGTATGTTTTAATGATTATAAATTATATCAAAAAGCAAAATTACTTAGAGGATGGGGAAGATCTTCTGCAATATTTAATGAGTCAGAAAATATTGATAAAAGGTTTAATATTAAAATATCTGGTATTAATTATGACGCAAAATATGTCTTTTCTGAAATGGGATACAATTTTTTACCATCAGAAATTTCTGCAGCATTTGCATTAGAACAATTAAAAAAATTAGGTGATAATATTAAAATAAGAAATAGAAATTTTACAAAATTGCACTCCTTTTTTGGTAAGTATAAAAAGATGTTTAACTTACCTGAGATGTATCCTGGTATCAAAACACCATGGCTTGCTTTTCCAATAGTTATAAAAAAAAACAAATATTTCGATAGAAAATCATTACAAATTTACCTTGAGAAAAATAAAATTCAAACAAGGACAATTTTTACTGGAAATATCCTTAAGCAACCAGTTATGAAAAATAGAAAATATAAGTTTTATAAAGGTTGTAACGATGTTGCAGATGATGTTATGAAAAATGGAATTCTTATAGGATGTCATCATGGTATGTCCATTGCTGATGTTAATTTTATTTGTAGGACTTTTCAAAAATTTATTAATAAATAAAAATGATAAAAATATTATTTTTTAATGAGATAGTCAAAACTATATGAGAAATAAGATATTAGTAACAGGTGGCAATGGTAGATTTGCAAAAGTTCTAAAAAAAAGAAATAATTTATTAAATTTAAAATTTCTATCAAAAAAAGAAATGAATATATTAAATATAAAATCGATTGAAAAATGTATAACTAAACATAAACCAAAAATACTGATACATACGGCTGGTTTATCAAGACCTATGCAAGAACATGAAATCAATATTTCAAAAAGTATTGATTTAAATATTATTGGTACAGCAAATATTGTTAAAGCATGTGAAAAGCATAATATAAAATTAATTTATTTTTCAACTTGTTATGTTTATGATGGTATAAAAGGTAATTTTAATGAAACAGATCCAGTCAAACCAATTAATAATTATGCTTTATCAAAATTGGGGGGTGAAAGTTCAGTATTAATGTATAAAAATTCATTAGTTTTGAGAATTCAAATGACCGAAAAACCATTTTTTCATAAAAAGGCATTTACAAATCTTTTTTCAAACTACATTTTTCATGACGAAATGGCCGATATATTACCAAAATTATTAAATAGTTTTGGTATTATCAATGTTGGCGGCAAACTTCAGTCTATATACAATTTTGCTAAACAACATAATACAAAAATTATTAAAGATAAATGTATAAATAAAAAGATTCCTTTAAAACAAACTATGAATTTAAGTAAACTAAAAAAAATTCTTAATTGAAAAAATTATTTAGCAGTTATTTGAAATAACTATATATAAGTATTAAGATAATTAAAGACTAGAATGATATGATTTTAATATATAAATTTAAAATAGATTATGTCAAAATCAAAAAAATATATTTAAGTTAATAAATAGTTATAAAAGATTTATCCAATGAAAATTTTAAAAACAAATTTTAAAGATTTTTTAATTTTTGAATCAATGAATTTCTATGATAGACGTGGTTTTTTCAGGGAGTTAATTCATCAGAAATATATTAAAAAAAAATTAGTTTTTACTGTTGTTTCCAAATCAAAAAAAAATGTTTTAAGAGGCTTACATATGCAAGTAAAAAAACCACAAGGAAAATATGTATCTGTTATTAAAGGTAAAATCTTAGATGTAGTAGTCGATTGTCGCAAAAATTCTAAAACATTTGGAAAACATTTTAAAATTATCTTAAGCCAAAAAAATTGTAAATCAGTTTATATCCCACCAGGTTTTGTTCACGGGTTTCTTGGTTTAGAAAAAGAAAATATTATTGTCTATAGTTGTACTAATTATCGAGATAAAGATTCAGAAATGGGAATATTATGGAATGATAAAAAATTAAATATAAATTGGTCAATTAAAAAACCCATACTATCCACAAAAGATAGAAATAATATTTCATTTGAAGATTATCTAAATAAGATATGACATAAAAATTCAATCAAATTTTTATTTTTCAATTTAATTAAACATATACATTTAAAAAAAAAATGAATAAATCACTGACTATTATAATCCCATCATATAGATCAAAAAAATTGATCCTATCACACATAAAAAATCTTTCCAAAAACTTTAGGATTATTATTGTTGAGAATTCATATGATAAGATATTAAAAAAAATAATTAATAATAAATATAAAAATGTTAAAATATATTTAAAAAAAAATATTGGATATGGTAGAGCCGTTAACTTTGCTGCAAAAAAAGTAAAAACAAAATATTTTTTTGTGATAAATCCCGATACTGTAATTTATGATCGCACTCTAAAAAACTTAATAAATGCTGCTAATAAAATCGGTGAATTTGGTGCAATTGGCCCTGTTTATAAAAACCAAAATCAAAAAAAATCAATTAAAAATTTTATTGAAAAAAAAAAACTTGTTGCAGCAGCAATGCTAATTAAAACTGAGATATTTAAAAAAATTAAGGGGTATGATGAAAATTTTTTTCTTTACTATGAAGATGATGATTATTTTGCAAAATGTAATTATCTAAATTTAAAGTTGTACTTAATAACAAACTCATTTCTAAGACATCCAAAAGTAAAAAAAATGAAAAAAACTCTTAATTTACATTCAACAACTTTTATGAACTTGAATGAGAAAAATAGCACCTATTGTGTTGGCGGTTGGCATGGACAATGGTCAAAATTTTATTATTTAAAAAAGTATAAAGGTTTTTTAAAAGCTTCATTTTTATGTTTGCC
Source organism: Pelagibacterales bacterium SAG-MED50 (assembly GCA_014653385.1). GTDB lineage: Bacteria > Pseudomonadota > Alphaproteobacteria > Pelagibacterales > Pelagibacteraceae > Pelagibacter. The sequence continues at coordinate 104,329 of JACWER010000002.1, forward strand.
AAATATTTTTTTGAATTTATTTCAATTACTTCCTTTTTTATTTTTTAATCTAAACAAAGCTAAATATAAATATTTTAAAATTGAAGGTTTTTTATGTTCAATGATTGGAACTAGCTCGTTCAAAAGATCAATATTTGATAAAAAAAATATCTATTAGATATAATCTAATTTTTTTTTAGATTTATTTTTCTATAGAAAAATTTAACATAAAAATAATTTAATTTACATTTAATAAAGTTTATTAAAAAATTAAAACTATGTTTAGGTTTTATTAACGGGCCTGTATATTTTGTGTTAGATTTTAAATAAAATTTCTTAAAAAACTTAATACTTATCCCCCACTTTAATAGAAAAACTTTTCCACTTCTACTACCATAATTTGGTTTATTCTCTAACTTATTAATTTTTTTTCTTAATACAACTGATCCAAAGTGGTAAACTTTAAAATTATTTAAACCTTTAAAAATACGTATACCTTCATTCCAAAGTTTTATATTAAAATCAGGATCTGATCCTACACCGGGAAAATATTCTTCACTAAATCCACCCACTTTATTCCAAATTGATTTATGAACTAATGTAGGTGCCCATGTTGAACCTTGAAAATCATAGTAATTAAAATCTTTATAATTTTCTAAAAACTTTTTTTCATTAAATTCATTAGGTTTTTTACCACAATCAAATTTAATTTGACCTTCATTCATCATTGTTCCAGATAAGTAAAAATTGTTATGACCAATTTTATTTATTTCATTTAATAAGACTAAATCCCATTCTGGACAAAAATAAAAATCATCATGCGCATAGAGAAAATAATCAAATCTAGCTAATTTTGCAGCCGTGTTAATACCCTCACATATACCTGAATTATAAATAGTGTGTGAAAAATTAATTTTTTTATTTTTTAAGTACTCAGTAGTTCCATCGTTTCCAACATTTACATGACAAACTATTTGATGATCAAATTTAGAATTTTTTTTAATACTATTGATACAAAATTTTAAATATTCAATATTATTAAAAGTAGGAATTAAAATTGAAAACATTTAGTTTAGACAACTGAATGCCAAAAAGGTTTTTTTGATTGATCTAATTCTGCACAAGATAAAATATAATTAGAAATAACTATGTTGCTCATATGTCGGTGATATTTTTCATAACCAGATTTTGCAATTTTAATTCTTTGTTTATCATTATTGTTGTAGAATTTTAATTTTTTTATCAAATCTTTTTTATTTTTGTAATAAATAACATCCTTATTAGATAAAATTTTTTGAAAATTAGTGTTTTGGTTAATAAATACTAAAAGACCATTACCAATAAGAGATGAAATTCTATCGCTAGAATATTTATTTTGGTATTTACCTCTACTTATATTTAGAGCCATTTTTGTTTTAGACAAATAGTGATAATAATTACTACCCCAAATAGGTTCAAAATTATTTAATCCAAATTGAGCAAACTTAAACTGAGGTAGATCTGAAATAACTTCATTAATAAATTTTTCACGTTCATCAAATTTACCTTTTTTAAGAATACCTCTATTTTGACCATGACTTACTGCTACAAAAATATCATATTCGTTAAAATTATTTTTATAATTTTTATAATGATCGATAGCAGCATCTACTGGATTTGGAATAAATTTTAGTTTTTTATAATGTTTATGATTCCTAAAAATACTTGGAGATGACGTTAAAAAACAATAATCAACAAAATCAAGGTTTCTCAAAAAATTAGTTTTAGTATTATCTTTTAAAAATTCTGGTGATACGGAGTCTATAAACCAAGAACATATTTTGATACTATTATCATTGCAGTACTTAAAGATCTCATCTGTGATATTAAATACATGACCAATAACAATAATGTGTGGTGAAAAATTTTTGATTGTATTAAAAATTTTGTCATTAAATTTTTTAATTGGACTAAAGGGTTGAATTATTGATCTATTAGATTTTAAAAACGATCTATTACTTATTGTTTCAACAATATGGTTGTTTTTAATAAATCCATTATTAAGTTTATTTGCAAATGAGTAATAAAGCCTACCATCTGAATTTTCATTAAAATTTGCTATATGTAAAATTCTTTTTTTATCAGAAAGGTATATATTATTTTGATTATTTAATATTTCAGATCTTGCATCATCTAACATTTTAGAAATAATTTTAATATTAAAATTATTATTTTTATGAAATAATTTTTGTTTTTGTCTTCTTAAATATTTATTTTTTGTAATTTTTTTTAAGATATTAACTAATTCAGAGGATGAATTTTCTTTTAAAACTAAAGCAATATTTTTAGACTCCGCTAAACCACCTTTATTAGAAATTATAGGCAAGCATTTTCTACTACTTGCTTCAATAGCTATTCTGCCTAAAGGTTCATCCCAAACTGAATTTCCAACAGCAATTTCTGATTTACTATAATAATTCAAAACTTCACTATTTTTTTTATAACCAATTTCACTAACAATACTTTTGTCTGGGAATATTTCTTTTCTTGCTTCATTACCAATGGCAATAAAATTCCAACTTGGATCAAATTTTTTGAATTTTAAAGCTGCTTCAGAAAAAATATGGTATCCTTTTGCATGATTTAATTTACCTACAAATAAAATATTTTTTTCTTTTTTAGATAAATTTATTTTATAATTTTTGTCAATTCCATGAGGAATTATTAATGTATGTGATAAATTTGCATTTTTAAAAGATGAAAAAAATCTTTGCTGAATCCATCTACTTATAAAAATAACTTTATGGCATCCGCTAACAATATCCTCTCTTTCCTTTAAAGAAATTGAACCTCTTAGTGATAATGGATCATTATGGAAAATTAATTTAATTTTTGTTTTTGGAAAATATTTTTTTATATAAGTATAATATTCAGGTCTATTATGTATTTCAATTATTTTAATATTTAAAGATTTATATTTTTCACAAAAATTAATTATATAGTTTTTGTTTCTAAATAACTGGCTTTTACTTTTAAAATCATCAGATGAAATTATTGAAATCTTTTTTTTGAATTTTGAATAATTAGTTGTATCTTTAACATATAATGAAACAGCTCCTGCATAATTTGGATTTAAACTTTCCTTAAAAGGAAGAATAATAAATATATCTTTTTTCATTTTTTTAAAAAATTTATTTTAATATTTTTTCTTAACTTATAATCCTTTTTAAGTTTATATTCATCTTTCATTGCACAAGATTTAGTTAAATATTTTTTTTTATAAATAACTTTCCATATTTTACCTTTTGTAAATTTTGCACCTTTTGAATTATTATGAAGAGTTAGTCGTTTCTCTAAATTACCAGTGTATCCAACGTAAGAAATATTCTTATTTTTATGTTTTGCTAAAATCATGTAAACAAAATAAGGCATAAATGGCGGTCCCTGGGGGAATCGAACCCCCCTTTGCAGGATGAAAACCAGCTGTCCTAACCGATAGACGAAGGGACCATTGATGGGTCTTTTATTTTAAAAGTTAATATAATTCAAGACTTATTAAGTTATAGTATTAAATCTTTGATCTTTAATTGAATTGATTTTTTATTATTCCAAATATTTTCATGTATCTGTACAATAATATTAAATTTATTTTTATAAAATAATAAATAATGACCAATTTTAGAATTTATGCAATTAAAACATATTGCATTAATAAAATTACCTGTATCAGTTTTTATAATAACTGATACATGTCTGTTATTAATAATTTTAAATTTAATTATTCTAAGATTTCTAATAAGAAAAATTGGAGCTAAATTATAATTTCCAAAAGGTCCTAATTTATTAATATCATTCATAATTTTGCTTTTAATTGCTAATGAAGAAAGTTCCATATCATATTTGTTTGAATTTTTGATATGAGGTATTTTTTTTAAAAAATCATTTTGGATAAAGTTATTTAAAAGTAAAATATTTTTTTTTTTTAATGTGAATCCAGCAGCCATATTATGTCCACCGCCTTTATCAATAATGTTTTTATCAATTAATAATTTTATTAAATTTCCAATATTATAGGATGACGTAGATCTAGCTGAAGCTTTAAGAAGATTATTGGAGTTTGTGATTACAATTGAAGGTTTATCAAAATAATCTTTTAATCGTGACGCAATAATACCTATTAATCCTTCATTCAAATTATTTTTATAAAAAATTAATACATTTTTATTTTCTTTTTTAATCTTTTCAAAATCAATGTCATTTAAAATATCCTCTTCTATTTTCTTTCTTTTATTATTAAGATTTATTAACTTTTTAGATCTATCTTTTATAATTTCCTTATTGTTTGTAGTAAGCAATTCAACACCATATTTAGAGTAATTAAGTCTTCCACCGGCATTAATTATAGGTCCAATTAAAAAACCTAAATCTTCAACAGTTATTTTTTTTTTTAAATTATATTGATCAAATATATAACTAAATGCTGCATTATTTTTTATATTAAAATCATCAAGTGTATTACGTGCTATAATTTTATTAATTTTCCTTAGTGGCATTACATCACATATCGTTGCAAGTAATACATAAATTAAAAAATTTGATAATTTGAAATTTGTTTTTTTTTTTTTAATTATAATATCTATATAAAAATAAGTTAAAGCAGTGGCACATAAAAATGAATTTTCTTTATATGTTAATTGTTTTTTTGGGTTAATTATGGCGTCAGATTTTGGATAAGGTTTATTAATTTCATGATGATCTATAATTATTGATCGAATATTATGTTGATTCAAATAGTCGATTGCTTCATTTGAAGTTGATCCACAATCAACCATTATTATCAATTTAGGTTTTTTTAAAATTAATTTTTGAAAAAGTTTTTTGCTAGCTCCATAGCCGTCATTGACTCTGTCAGGAATATAAAAAAAATGTTTTTGATTAATATGATTAAAATATCTTACTAATAAAGATGTTGCACATACACCATCAACATCATAATCACCTAAAATACAAATATTTTCATTTTTTTTTATTGTGTCTAAAAGAATTAATGATGCTTTTTGATAGTCGTAGTCATTTTCAAATTTATTAACTAATTTTTGATTATTTTCAATACCGTATATCTCTGAGGCATCATAATTTTTTGAAATTATTAAATGTGATAAAATGTCTCCAAAACCATAATCTTGTCTAATTTTTTCAACTAAATTTTTATTAACTATTTGTTTCTCCCATCTTTTTCCAGAAACAGATATCATTCATTTATTAAATTAACACTTTTAACTACTTTTTTAAAATTACTATTTTTGTGTGTAATTAAAGTTTCACTTATAAATTTGTTCCCTTCAATTACTATGCCTTTTAAAACTTCACTATTAGTTATACCTGTTGCACAAAATAGAGAATCTCCTTTAATAATTTCTTTTAATTCATATTTTTTGTTTAAATCAGTTACACCCATTGATTTAGCTTCAGATATATCTTTTTCTTTATCGAAAATAAATCTTCCTTGAAAATGACAATCAAAAGAATCAAGAGCACATGCAGCAATAACACCCTCTGGGCCACCACCAATACCCAAAAACATATCAACATCATATTTTGGATCAGAAACATATAATGCACCTAGAACATCACCATCTGTAATAAGTTTAATATTTACCTCTAAATCTTTAAGATTATCAATGATATGTTTGTGCCTAGGTCTATCAAGTACACAAACATTTAATGAAGATATATCCTTATTTTTGAATTCTGATAAATTTTTAATATTTTTTTCTAGTGGATAATCTAAGTCAATCATGCCTTTATCAATTTTACCAGTAGCTATTTTATTCATATAAGTTTCTGGTGCATTAAATAAATTACCTTTTTCTCCAATCGCTAAAACTGCTATTCCACCAGGTAAATTATTTGCTACGAAATTAGTTCCTTCAACTGGATCTACTGCAATATCAAAAATTGGGCCTTTTTTAGTACCAAGTATTTCTCCAGTATAAAGCATAGGAGCCTCATCCAAAGTACCTTCCCCTATTACAACTTCGCCAGTCATATTTATTTTATTTAATTCAGATCTCATTGAATTAACAGCAGCTTGATCAGTAGCTATTTTATCTTTTTTACCAATAAAAAATGAGGATGCATAAGCTGCTTTTGATGTTACGTTAATAAATAGATCAATGAATCTTTTATCTATTGCCATTAAATTTTTTCATCAAATAATTCTTTATCATTAATTTGAGACTCAAATTCTCTTAATCTTTTATAAACACTAGCTAATTCAATTATCGTTGGCCAAGATTTTAAAAGATATTGCATAGAACCTTCTACCCTACCAAAAGCTCTAATAATTTGCTGCATAACACCTAAAGTTACTACTCCTGCTACAATAGCAGGTGCTAAAAATACATATGCCGACAATACATTTGCCTGCAAATATGCCATTCTACCAATATTGAAGTATAAATAACGCACATAACTCAAAAAATGAATTGAACGAACATCTAAAAACAACTCATTAATTGTTTTAGGCCTTACATTTTCATCATCTTCAGCTATTACTAATATTTTTCTATATGCTGCTTCTTTTTTTTGAAGATCATACTCAACTCCAACTAACCTCAACAACCAACCCAGTCCAATTAAAAATATTGTTCCACCAAGTGTCCAAAGTAAAGCTCCTGTTATTAATCCATATTGCCAATCTCCAAAAAAGAAAATCGGAATACCAATGGATAATCCAAGCAAAATTGGAACAAACTGAAAAAGAACCATCACTGATTCAATAAAACTAGTACCCAAACCTTCCATAATTCGTGTAAATTTAATTGTATCTTCTTGAACCCTTTGTGATGCACCCTCTATTTTAGAAGCTTTATCATAAACACTATGATACCATTCTACCATAGCCGTTCTCCATCTAAAAAGATAGTGAGCTGTAAAAAAACTAATAGCAACATAAAGAGCTATATACATTCCAGCCAAAGTAATAAATGAGGCTAAACTTGACCAATATTCTTCTATTGTAATCGCATTAGGTGTAGCCAGAGCTTTTTGTATCATGTCATAAAAAACACCAAACCACTCGTTAATTTTTACATCAATTTTAACTTGAACCCATAAAGATAACAAAATAATTAGAGATCCTAACCAAGACCAAACAAACCATTTTCTTATTTTAAAAAATCTAAACATTTATTATTTTAAAAAATTATCTGCATAAGATTTTTTTACAGTCCTTCTTTTTTTTGGTTCAATTAAATCAAAATCAATTTTTTTCTTCTTTGCATAATTTATTGCCAATTCTTTTGATGAAAATTCTAATTTTAATTCAGTTAAAGTATCAGAAGAGCTTTCCCAACCCATTAATGGGTTTCTTGTTGGGTCTTTAGCAATAAATTCTAGAATCCATTTATTGCTTTTTGCAGCACCTGACTGCATAGGGTTCTTGTTAGGTATATAAATTATTGCTTTACTCATAATAGCTGGTCGGAGTGGCAGGATTCGAACCTGCGACCCTCTGGTCCCAAACCAGATGCGCTACCAGGCTGCGCTACACTCCGATCCGTGTACTAATACAGTAGTTATTGATAATTTCAAAGTATAAAGATATCAAAATTAAAAGAATTTTAATAAAAATCTGATATATATCGAAGCATGATTATCACTTGTCCCAATTGTAAGAAAAAATTTAATATTGACCTTACTCTAATACCTGAAGATGGAAGAGATTTAAAATGTGGATCGTGTGATCACGTTTGGTTTTATAAAGTCGAAGATGAGAACTCAAAGCCTCTAACACTTAATGAAAATAATGATAATAATGAAATTAAACCTAATGAAGTTGAAATAGAAAGTGATGATGAAGCTAAAAAAAAACAACCTTTATCAAAAAAAATAATTGAAAAAGAAGAGGTAAAAAATACAAAAAAATTTCTAGAAAAAAAAAAAACAATATCTAAAGATAAGTCTAAAAATACTGGGGGTAAATTTTTTTCTTATTTAATTGTATTTATAATAACTTTTGTAGCATTAATTATTTTACTTGATACACTAAAAACTCCACTAATTAATGTGTTTCCTGCAATAGAAATTATACTATTTAACCTTTTTGAAACATTGCAAGATATAAAACTATTTATTATAGACCTAATTTAATTTTAATGATTAATTATATTTCTAAACCTTTTAGATGGTTCTTTAAATTAGAAGCTGCAAGTGGTCTTGTACTATTTTTTGCTGCAATAATTGCATTATTTATAAGTAATTCTGAGCTAGCAGATTTATATTTTGCTACTCTAAATAAATATTTATTCATAGGAATTAATAATTTTGGATTAAAATTATCTGTGTTACATTGGATTAATGATGCCTTAATGGCAATTTTCTTTTTTTTCGTTACTTTAGAAATTAAAAGAGAATTTTTACAAGGAGAGCTTTCAAATATAAAGCAAGCTTTATTGCCAATAATAGCTGCTGTAGGAGGAATGTTAGTTCCTGCATTATTTTACGTTTTCGTAAATTTAGGTGATAGTGAAACCTTAAATGGATGGGCTATTCCATCAGCTACTGATATTGCTTTTTCATTAGGAGTTTTATCTTTGTTGGGTAAAAGAGTTCCATTATCATTAAAAGTATTTTTAACTGCATTAGCTATAATTGATGATTTAGGAGCGATAGTAATTATTGCCCTGTTCTACTCCGGAGATTTGAGTATTAAGTATTTAACTTTAATGTTATTAGCTTTTATTGCTTTATTGTTAATTAACAAATTTAATATTAAAAAGTTTCTACCTTATTTGGTTGTTGGACTTTTCCTTTGGGATTTTACACATAATTCTGGTATCCATGCTACTATTGCAGGTGTTTTGTTAGCTATGACAATTCCTCATAGAACAAAAGAAAAAGATTTTTCTTTGTTAATCAAAATAGAGCATTCAATTAGTCCATATGTTGCTTTTGGAATAATGCCTCTATTTGCATTTGCAAATGCTGGCGTGTCTTTAGAGGGCTTATCTTTTGCATCTTTATTAGATAAGGTTCCCCTAGGAATCGTGCTAGGCCTATTCCTAGGTAAACAACTTGGTGTATTTATATTTTCTTATCTATCTATAAAACTTAAAGTAGCTCAGATGCCAAGCGATACAAGTTGGTACAATTTTTATGGCGTGGGAGTTCTTACTGGGATCGGTTTTACAATGAGTTTATTTGTTGGAAACTTAGCATTTGCTGAAAATATGCAATATATGGATGGTGTAAAAATAGGAGTATTAACTGGATCATTGTTATCCACTTTATTTGGTTATTTTTTAATATTACTTACCCCAAATAAACCTGGTAAATGAGAAAAGTAATATTTCTATTATCTATATTTATGTTATTTTTTAAAACTTCAGGATCTGCAAACTACGAAAAAAAAATTTATGATTTCAATATAGAGAGTATAACTGGTGAGACAATTAATTTTAAAGAATACAAAAATAAAGTTATTTTAGTTGTGAATACAGCAAGTTATTGTGGGTTTACCAAACAATATGATGAATTACAGGAATTATGGGACTTGTATAAAAAAAAAGGTTTGATTGTTCTTGGTGTTCCATCTAATTCATTTAATCAAGAAAAAAATAACAATGCTGATGTTAAAGAATTTTGTGAAGTAAATTTTAACATTAACTTTCCACTAGCAACTATAACTGAGGTTAAAGGTAAAAACGCTCATGAAGTTTTTAAATGGGCAAAAGAAAATCATGGTAAATCGGCTGAACCTAAATGGAATTTTCATAAAATTTTAATTAATAAGGAAGGAAAAGTTGAAGATACATTTGCATCTTTTACAAAACCGATGTCAAAAATAATGATTAAAGCTATAGAAAATATCTTATAAGTTTACAGTTAATCCATCATATGCTGGAATAACATTTTTTGGCATCATCTTTTTAAGCACTTTATAATCTAATACTGGTGATAAATTTGTTAGAATTGCCTTTTTAGGTTTAAATTTTTTGATTACAGCTAGTGAAGTTTCTAAATTAAAATGTGATGGATGAAAATTGTACCACAAGCAATCAATAATTAAACATTCAAGATTTTTAAAATATTTATAATCTTTATTATAAATTTTACTTACATCACTTATATAAGCTAATTTTTTATTAATAATAAAGCAATTTGATTTTACTTTGCCGTGTTGAACCATAATTGATTGGATACCGACTTTTTTATTATTATTTTTTGTAAATATATTTTTCGGCAACTTATTAAGCTTTAGTGTTGCAGGATACTCTTTTGAATAACTTTTAAATATATAAGAAAATGTAGATTTAAGGTATTTAGAAGTATGTTTATCAGCATAAACATCAAGTTGTTTTCTGCTATTTATATAAAAAGATCTCAAATCATTTATTCCATGAGTTTGATCACCATGCATATGCGAATAAAGTACTTTATTAATTCTTTTTATTTTATGTCTTAAAAGTTGTTGTCTTAGATCAGGAGATGTATCTATAAGAATATTTTCATCTGTAGTTTTAATTAATGCTGAGCATCTTGTTCTATAATTTTTTTTATTATATGGGTCGCAATTTCCAAAAAAACCATCTGGTCTTGGTACACCCATTGAACTACCGCAACCTAAAATTATAAATTTCATAATTTTAATTAAAAAAAAGTTTATTAAAGTTATCTGTAGTTTTTCTAATAAGATCTTCTTTGGATATATTTTTAATCTCTGCTAATTTTGCAGCAGTAAAATCAATGAATGATGGTTCATTTTTTTTACCTCTTTTAGGTACAGGTGCTAAAAAAGGACTATCAGTCTCAATTAAAATATTATCCATTGGAATAGTTCTAAAAGTTTCTTGTAAATCCAATGAGTTTTTAAAAGTAATAATACCACTTGCTGAAAAGAATGAATTTAAAGTTATCAATTTCTCAGAAAATTCTTTTGACCCTGTGAAGCAATGCATAAGAATCTTAATTTTCTCATTTTTATATTCATTTAAAATTTCAAAAGTTTCTTTTTCAGCATTTCTTGAATGAACAATTAATGGGATATTTGTTTGAATGGATGCCTCTATATGTTCTTGAAAACTTGTTATCTGTTTGTCTTTTTCACTATTATTGTAATAAAAATCCAACCCTGTTTCGCCAATTCCAATAATTTTTGAATTTTCACTCAGACTATCAATTATCTGTTTTGAAGTTATTATATTAGTTGAGCTTTCGTGAGGATGAATTCCAATAGTTCCATAGATCATCTCGTCTCGTTTGATTAATTCTTTAACTCTGGAAAAACTTTCAAAAGATGTTGATATAGTTAATAATTTTTCTATACCTACTTCTTTAGATCTTTGCAGTACATTAGATAGGTCGCTAATTAATGGTTCGTGATCTAGATGACAGTGTGAATCAATCATTATTTTTCTCTATTTTTTTAAAAAGTATATCTATTTTATTTAAGTTGTTACCTTTAGTTAAAAATTCATTATTAGTGATAGCATTTAATTTAACTTTATTTTCTTTAATATCAAAAATCTTTAGTGCCTTTAAAGAAGATGCTGGAATAATTGGATATAATAAAAAACTTATTTTTCTAACAATTTCTAATGCAGTATAAACAATTGTATTTAATCTAAGTAGATCATCTTTCTTTTTCCATGGCTCTTGATCATTAAAATATTTGTTAGCTTCAAAAAGAGAATTAATAATATAATCAATATAAAAATTAATATTTTGGTCATCAATTTTAGCCCTTATATTGTCTAAATTATCTTTAAATTTATTTAATATTAATAAGTCTTCATCCTGGAACTTAATTATTGATGGAATTTTTCCATCACAATTTTTAGCTGCAAAAGCTGTTACACGTTGACATAAATTCCCATAATTGTTAGCTAAGTCACTATTAATACAGTCTTCCAATCTTTCTTGAGAAATATTACCGTCATTTCCAAAAGAAACTTCTTTTATCAAATAGTATCTTAAAGGATCTAAACCATACTCTTTAATTATTTCAAGTGGATCAAGTATATTTCCTTTAGATTTAGACATCTTTTCTTCACCTGATAATATCCATCCATGGCCATAAACCTTCTTTGGTAAATCAATTTTTGCTGCTAACAAAAAAGCAGGCCAATATACAGCATGAAATCTTAATATATCTTTACCAATTAAATGTATTGAGGCTGGCCAAAATTTTTTAAATAAATCATCATCTGTATTAGGATAATTTAATGCACTTAAATAATTTGTAAGTGCGTCAAGCCAAACATATATCACATGACGTTGATTATTTGGGACAGGTATTCCCCACGAAAAACTTTTTCTGCTTATTGAAAGATCTTTTAGGCCACTTTTTACAAAACTAATAACTTCATTTTTTCTAGATACCGGAGAAATGAAATCTGGATTGGCTTCATAATAATTTAATAAAGGTTTTTCCCACTTTGAAAGTCTAAAAAAGTAGGATTCTTCTTCAATCCATTCAACAGAAGATTTTGAGGATAAAGCTATTTTTTTTCCATCTGTTTCTTCTATTTCATCTTCGCTATAGAAGGCTTCATCTGATACTGAATACCATCCAGAATAATTGGATAAATATATATCGTCATTTTTTTCAAGTTCACTCCAAAGATGTTGGACTGTTTTTTTATGTCTTGCTTCTGTAGTTCTTATAAAATCAGTATTTGATAGATTTAAAGTGTCTGAAAGATCACGAAAAGTTTGACTAATTTGATCACAAAACATTTGAGGATCCTTACCTGCTTTTTCCGCAGATCTTTGAATCTTTAATCCATGTTCGTCTGTACCAGTTAAAAAGTGAACATCAAAACCATCAATTCTTTTAAATCTTGCAAAAAAATCAGCAATAATACTTGAATAAGCATGTCCCATATGTGGTTTTGCAGAAGGATAATAAATCGGCGTAGTTATATAAAATTTTTTATCCATTTAATACTCTTTCATCGAATTCCATTAATAAAGTTTCATCATCTAAATTATAAATTTTAGTGTTATTAATTTTTTTCAAAAAGTAATTATGAATATCTATCAGTTTTGTATTTTTAATTGATATATTTTTTCTGAAATAAATCTCAATTAAAGAATATAATAAATGTTTTATTGAAAGATCTTTTTTATATTTTTTGTCCATTATAATTTCTTTAATTAATTCTTTTAAATTAATTTCTTTTAAATCAACATCATTTTGTTTCGCAAAATTTAACAGATTTAAGATTTTACCAGGTGTACTATAACTATTTATCAGCTCTGGATTAATTAAATTCATAAAATTATCATTTAAAATTTGATTTGTTATGTCAGAAGATTGACTTGATGATAGTTGAATTTTAAAGTTTAGACATCTAGATTTAAGTGTAGGTAAGATTTTCTTATTATTATTGATTAATATAAAATAAATATTATCGTTTGGTTCTTCAAGAATTTTTAATAATGCGTTAACTGAATTAATATTTAATAGCTCAATATTATCAATCAGTACGAATCTAGGTTTATTATTAAAAGATGATTTATTTAAAGTTGAAATCAAATTTCTAATTTGATTTATATCTATACTTTTTTTTTCATCAATAATATCAATTGAAATAAAATTTGGATTAGATTTATTTATGATCAATTTAAAAGATTTATTTTCAGGATTAATTACAAAATTTTTTACATCATAAGGAAGATCTTCATCCGTAGATAAAATAAAGTTAACAAGATGGTATGCCAATGTGGATTTTCCAATACCCTTTTCTCCAGATAACAATATCTTATTTGGTAATCTTTTATCTAAATAAAGATTTTGAAAATTTTGAAAATCACTATGGTGACCAAACAAACTTAATTGATTTGAGGGGTTTAAATTCATTAAATTAATTTTTCAATTATATTTAAAATTAATTTTTCATTTTTTTTAATTTCTAAATTTGAATTTATTAATTTATATTTATTTCTTTTTAGCTTTGACAATTTTATAAATCCATTTTGAACTTTGTTATAAAAAGTCATATTAAATCTATCATATCTGTTAAGTGATTTTCTTTTTTTTAATCTTTCGTATAAATTGTTTCTATTGACTATATTTAGGAAAGTAAAATCTACTTTAATATTATTAAGTAAATACTTATTTAAAGATTTTATTAGATTAATACTTACACCCATACCATAATGCTGATATGCTATTGTTGAATCTGTAAACCTATCGATAAGTATAACTTTTTTTTTATATGAACTCTTTATCAAATCTATATTTTCACTTCTTGCCGCCATATATAAAAGCAAATCTGTATTTTTATTAAAATCAGATTTATTATTTAAGATTAACTTTCTAATTTTTTCTGAATTTACATTGCCACCAGGCTCTCTTATCTTTATGTGGCTTATTTTTTTTTCTTTAAGATATTTAGATACTCTTGATATGTGGTGACTTTTTCCACTACCCTCAATACCCTCAAAAACTATAATTGGTTTTTTAGACATCGCCCCAGATTAGATAATTAAGTGATTTAAGTAATCTTGAAACAAAATTTACTTTTTTAACTTCTATCGAAGCTAGCAAATCGTACTCACCAACTATCTCATCATCATAAACAACTTTTAAAATAGCAACTTTTTCACCTTTTTGAATTGGAGCTTCTACTGGGCCTTCGTATTTGACAGATACTTTTAATAGTTTTTTTTTAGCTTTTTTTATAGTTTTATATATATCTTGATCTGTATAAACATCAATTTTATCAACTTTACCTTGCCACACATCAACTTTTTGGAATGGTTCTTTGGCTATAGAAATATTAACAAGGTCATAATTAGTTAGACCGTATGTAAGTAATTTCGTGCTTTCTTTTGATCTTGAATTTTTTGAATTAAATCCACTGCCAACAGCTATTAATCTTCTACCATTTCTAACTATTGAAGAAGCTAATGAATATTTTTCAGCAGCTAAATAACCAGTTTTAATTCCATCGGCACCTAAATTTTTATATAAGAGAGGATTTCTATTACCTTGGGTTATCGGATCACCACCTGTTCTATCCCAAGTAAATTTTTTTTTTGCGAACATTTTGTAAAATTCAGGATGTTTATTGATTAAATATTTAGACATTTTTAAAACATCTCTTACTGTTGAATAATTATCTGTGTCATTGATACCAGATGAATTTGCAAAATTTGTATTTTCCATTCCGATTTCCTTAGCTTTTGTAGTCATTAAAATTGCAAACTCTTCTTCTGTGCCTGCTATACCCTCTGCTAACGCTATACATGCATCATTGCCTGAGGCAATTACTATACCTTTAAGTAAATTTTCAACAGATACCTGGTCCCCTACCATTATAAACATAGAGGAATAACCAGATGTTGATAATCTCCATGCCTTTTCAGAGATTATAAATTTTTCATCTAATTTTAAATCACCAGATTTAATTAAATCAAAGGCAATTATTGATGTCATTATTTTAGTCATAGAAGCTGGATTGATTGAAGTATCAGCTTCTTTTTCATATAATATTTCACCTGAATAATAATCTTGTAAAATTGCAGTCCTAGCTTTTAAATCAAAATTAGCACTAGCTAATTCTACCAAAAAAAAAGTAGTAAATATTATTAAAAATAATTTTTTATACATCTTTTAAAATTTCAATATTTTCAAAATTTAATGATTTAATTTCATTAAATATTTTTTCAAGTTTTTTTATATCATTAAAAGGTCCTAATAATACCCTATATTTTGTTTTAGATAATGTTTGGATAATAGGGTTCTTAACATTAGTTTCACTTATAATTCTACGAGACATATTTTTGGCTGAGTCTTTATAATAAAAATCTGCAATTTTTATTGAATATGCAAAAATTCTATCTTTTGAAACTTCTTCACTTTTTACATCATCACCTATGTTGTCGATTTTAATTCCAGCAACAGGTGCTTTTTCTGCAACTTTTTTCTCTTCATCAAAGGTCTTAGCTTTTTTAGCAACAAAAGTTGAATTATGAGAAATTAATACTAAGTCAACATATGGCTCATTTAAATCTAGTGATAATTCTTCAACTATCCTTGAAGTAATAACGCAGTTATAGAAATCAGAAAAATCAACATTATTTGAAATAACTTCTGCTATTATTGTTTTTTGATTCATTGGATTAGTTATTTTAACAAATGAATTCTTTTTTAAATTTTTGTGAAATATAAGCAGAGATCTATTATCAATTTTTTTTGTAATTTTTTTTTCTTTTTTTAAGCTATCTGTATAAATTAAAGCAAATCCTGTGTTTGTATACTTATCGAATAATTGTTGATTAAAAATTTTTTTATCAACATTATTTTGTTCACAACTGATTAAAAAAAAAATTGAAATTATTATTATTAAAATTTTATAATTCATTTTTAAATTTATCTTTAAGTGTGCACACAGCAAGTGAAAATCTCAGAGATCTATTCCACTTTAAAATAATTTCATAATTATTAAAAACTACATAAGCTGGACTTAGGTTTTCTGCCTCTGGTATAATATCTTTATCAGGAGTTATTAATGCAGCAGTTAAATTGTTAAACCTTTTATCTAAAATATCATCATTTGTTATGTACTTTCTTAAATATTCTAATTTTTTTTTGTCATGTAATTTTTTTGCAGAAACATTTAAGTATTTTTTAGGAACTTCATTTGATAAATTTATCTTATAAAAACAGGGCTCCTCATTATTCCATCCTATTTTGTTTAAATAGTTTGCGGCTGAGGCATATGCATCATTGTTATTTTTTAAATCGATATAACTATTTTTATCATAATCTATTGCAAAGTTTTTCATTGTTGAGGGCATAAATTGAAAATAACCAAAAGCCCCGGCCCAAGAACCATATAACGTTTTGTAATCAATTTGATTATTTTCTATTAGTTTTAACAAAATGATTAATTCATTTGAAAAAAACTCAGATCTTCGTTTATCAAAACTTAAAGTTGATAATGAGGATAATATATCCATTTTGCCAACGTAAGTTCCAAAATTAGTTTCTATTCCCATTAAAGCCAAAAGAAGTTCTTTATTTATATTGTATTGATCTTCTACAGTATTTATCAAATTAGAGTTTTTTTTATAAAACATTAACCCTTTAGAAACTTTTTTTGACGACGTTCTTTTGGTTATATATGTTTTGGTATCTTCATAAAATTCTGGTTGATATCTATCGTACTTAATAACATTAGGTAAAAACTTTACATTAGCCATTACTTTATCAAAAGTTTTTTCGGAAATATCATTTTGTAAAGCTACTTTTTTAAAATTTTCTTTCCAAACTAAAAAGTCAGAATGATTATCAGCGAAACATGGAGCAATACTTAAAATTATAAATATGAGTATATAGTTAATTAGTTTCATTCAGATCCTTTAAATATATAATTACAGCAATCCATATTAAAATAAAACTAACTAATTTTGCCATTGAAAATACTTCATCATAATAAAAATAACCAAGTAAAAATTGAAATGTTGGTGTTATATAAAAAATCATTCCTGTTGGACCTAAACCACATAATTCAACTCCTCTAACGTATAAAAATAATGGGATAACAGTCATAGGTCCTGCTAAAAAAATAAATAACATCATTGGTGGATCTGATATCGTAAAGTCATTATGGCCATTAATGGTTATTAAATAAAAAGCGGCTAAAGCAAACGGTAATATATAAAGACTTTCTATTAAAAGACCTACATCAGTATCAATATTTATTTTTTTTCTAACTAAATTATAAAAACCCCAACTTAAAGCAACTATAATACCAACCCAAGGTAATGACTTAAAGCTTATCAAAACTAAATACAAAATAGATATAATAACCAATATAATTGATAAAATTCTCATCTTATTAAGTTTTTCTTTAAAAAACATATAGCCAAGCATTACGCTTAGGATAGGCATCATAAAATAACCAAAACTTGCATCAATTATTTTATTCGTTGCTATTGCATAAATCCAAACCGTCCAGTTAACAAAAATAAGAAAGCCAGACAAAAAAAGATAAAATAAATTTTTTTTGCTTTTAATTATTGAGAAAAAAATATCCCATTTAGAAAAAATGAAGGTTGTAATTATTAAAGTAAATGTTGTCCATAAACATCTATGAACAACAAGTTCTATGTGACCAATAAACGTTATATACTTAAAATAAATAACTCCAAAAAAACCCCACCAAAAAGAACCAAAACCAGCTAAGAACAGTCCTTTGTTAAATTCATTATTCATAGGAGTTAACAGATTAATTAGTTATAGCTTTTATTAGACTATTTTATGGTTGAATTAAATAATTATAATAATAAAACACTCCTCACGGAAGGATGGCAGAGTGGTTGAATGCACCGGTCTTGAAAACCGGCAAAGGGGCAACTCTTTCCTGAGTTCGAATCTCAGTCCTTCCGCCACTAATTTTAATCAGCATTAAATTTAAAATCTTTAAATAGTGTGTATATGTAATTATCTTTAATTTTAATGTCACAATCTAAACCATTATAGAAATTATATAAGTTAGTATCATCAATATCTAATAATTCTTCCAAATGTTTAAGATCCTTAAGGCTCAATGATTCAATGTACTTTTTTGTGAACGCACCTAATAGTTTATCCATTTCTTTTGTGCCACGATAATTCGATCGATAAATAATTTTTTTTTTTAATTGATCTATATTGAGAGACATAATTATAATATATTATTAGTTTATGGCTAATAAAAGTAATTATGAATATTTATTGTCAGATTTATCTAATCTTAAAGGTGTTGGTACTAAAACAACCAATTTGTTAAAGAAAAAGAAAATTAATAATATTTTTGACCTATTATGGAAATTACCAAAATCGTATACAGACAGAAGTCACTCAACAAAAGTAAAAGATTTAAAAATTGGTGAAAGTCAAACAATTACTATCTTACCTCAAAAATATCAATTTCCAAGAATTAGAAATCTTCCAAATAAAGTTTCTTGCTCTGATGAAACAGGTCTAATTGATTGTATTTTTTTTAATAGTTATGAGGGATATGTAAGAAAAATTCTTCCTCTAGGTAAAGAAATAACAATTAGTGGAAAAATTGGTTTTTTTAGAAATAAATACCAGCTAACAAATCCAAAATATGTTTCTGAAGATTCATCTCTTATAAAACAAAAACATAATACGTATTCTTTAACGGAGGGTATTACTGAAAAAATTTACAATAAAATTATCAACCAAATAATAACCAATTTACCAATTTTAAACGAATGGCACTCAAAAAATATTTTAGAAAAATTTAAAAATATAAAATGGAATGAAGCAATTATTGAATTACATAAACCAGAAAATATAGGAAAATTCAAAAAAAATTTTTATCAGCGTTTAGCATTTGATGAAATATTTTCTACATTTTTGGTGAATTCAGAAATTAGAAAAAAAATAAAAAAAATAAAAAAAAAAAGAAAACTTTTAGATAAAACTAAACAAAATGAAATTATAGATATGTTAGAATTTACTTTAACAAAAGATCAAAAAAAAACATTAGAAGAAATTAATAATGATCTTTCTTCATCAAATAAGATGTTTCGATTACTTCAAGGAGATGTCGGAAGTGGTAAAACTATAGTATCTTTAATTGCTGCTTATAATACTATCAATTCAGGATTTCAAGTAGCTGTTATGGCTCCTACCGAAATACTAGCAAGGCAACACTATAATTTTGCACAAAAACTATTTCCTAAACAAATAAATATTGAATTAATTTCTGGTAAATCTGAATACAAAACTAAAAAAGAAATTTTAAAAAAATTAGCTAATAATCAAATAGACATAATTTTTGGAACACATGCTATTTTTCAAAAAAAAGTGAATTTTAATAACTTGGGATTAATAATTATAGATGAACAGCATAAATTTGGTGTTAATCAAAGAAAACGTTTGTCTGATAAAGGTGGAAATAATTGTGATGTATTATTAATGACAGCAACACCTATTCCTAGAACTTTAACGATGACATTATATGGAGATATGGATCTTTCTATCATAAGAGAAAAGCCTAAATCTAGAAAACCTATTAAAACTTACAGTAAGCTAGAAAGTAAGATTGATGACGTTATAAAATTTATTAAAAAAGAATTAAAATTTGGTAATCAAGTTTTTTGGGTTTGTCCCTTAATAGAAGAGTCTAAAAAATTAGATCACTCATCTGCTGTTAAAAAATTTGATTATTTGAATAAACTTTTTCCCAATCAAGTCTCTCTACTGCATGGTAAAACTGATTTAATTGATAAAGAAATAATATTAGATAATTTCTTAAAGAATAAATTTCAAATTCTAGTATCTACGACAATTATTGAAGTAGGTATAGATTTTCCTAATGCTAATGTAATAATAATAGAAAATGCTAATAAATTTGGTTTATCTCAATTACATCAACTAAGAGGTCGAGTTGGAAGAGGGAGCAAAGAGTCAACATGTATACTAATGTTTAAATCAAATTTAAGTGAAAATGCTAAAAAAAGAATAAATATTTTAAAAGATTCTAATGATGGTTTTTATATTTCTGAAGAAGATATGAAAATTAGAGGTTTTGGAGATATATTAGGATTTAAGCAGAGTGGTATTAAAAATTTTAAGTTAGCTGATCCAGTTCATAATAGTGACCTTTTTCTTCTAGCAGAAAAAGAAATTAGAAGAATTGAAGAACAAGACGAAGATATAAGAAAGTTTAAACCACTGATCAAATTATATGATAGAGCTGATATAATAAATGATATTGCTTAAGGTTGCTTGCTTGATGTCCCTGCAGAAACAATAAACTTAGAAGCTTCCTCAAAAGTCATATTTAAATAAATTACGTCTTCAATTGGAAACATTAGCAAAAAACCACTTGTTGGATTTGGAGTGGTAGGAACAAAGACGTTGATAAGTTTCTTATTAGTTTTTTCTGCCATTTCTCCAGTGTTTTCTTTAGTTGCAAAACCAACTGCCCAAACACCTTTTCTTGGATATTCAATTAAAACAACACTTTTTTTATTGTCATCTTTTTTTGAAAATGTTTCGGTCATTTGAACAATTGCTGAGTAAACAGTTCTTAAAAAAGGAATTCTTTTAAATAAATCATCAATTAGTTTTAAAATTCTTCTACCAAAAAATGATAAAGATAAGCCCCCTACTATTGTAATTAATAATAATGAAATTAAAATTTCTATTCCAGGGATATCAAATGGCAAATAATGGTTAGGATTAAGATTTTTTGGGATTAAATTTGAAGATATTCCAATTAAAACTTTACTAAGATATAGAGTAAAACCAATTGGTATTAAAACGACCACTCCAGCAATGAAGTAGTTTCGAAGTGTTAAAGATAAAGATTTTCTTTTAGATTTCTTTTCCATATTATCAGTTAAAACTTGAATAAATTACAAAAGCAATTGCAACAATAAATAATATTAATAAAATTTTATTATTAAGATTCATTATAAAATGTTATTATCAATTATATACTTAAATGAATAGAAGAAAATTTTTATCTTATGTGGGTTGTGGTTGCTGTGGTATTATATTGCCATCCTGTACAACTGCTCCAATTACTGAAAGGAAACAATTAAAAATTGTTTATGATGATGAGATAGTTGGTGAGTACGATTTGCTAGCTTCGATAGAAGTTAAAAAAAGTAAATTTTGTTTCAAGATTACTTAAA